>JBDSSQ010000008.1:0-11283 GCA_039928695.1 Pseudolysinimonas sp.
ACGAGAGGGGCGGCGCCCATTGGGGGGAACGGGCGCCGCCACAGCAACGCTGGATTGGGGGGAATCGCGGGCGTTGCAAGCCGAGATTGCGCTCGGATTTTTCGAGTGTACTCCTAAAGGAGGACACTGCAACTGGTGGCTCCCAGCGAGTCCCCTGAGTATTTCACAGCAGTCACACCGGCCCCAAAGGGCAGCGAAATCCGGCGAATTCGGGCCTTTGACGCATCGTTTTGGGGGCTTTGTGACGCTTTATTTCACGACTGCAACGCGGCGACGATCCGTGCCAATCCCCAGTTCCACGCGGCGTCGATATCGCCGCCCATGCGCAGGCGATCAGAGAGCTCGAGAGTCAGGTAACCGGTCGCCCACGCGGTGAGCAGACGTGCCCCGTCGAGCGCGTGTTCCGGACCGGTGATCGCCGCCACCGCGTCGAGCAGCGGGGCGATGCTGCGCTGAACAGCGCCAGCTTCGGGCGGTGGTGAACTGTGGGTTCCGAACACCAGCGCATAGCCCACCGGTCGCTCATGAGCGAACGAACGGAGCACGCCAGCTAGGGCCACCAGCCGGGCGCGAGGGTTCGGCTGGCGCTGCGCCTCCATCCGCGCGGACAGGTCGTCGATGCTCGCCCCGACCACCAGCGAGATCAGCTCGCCGCGGTTGCGCACGCGCTTGTACAGCGATGGCGGCTGTACCCCGACCCGCTCGGCGACCGCTGCCATGGTGAGGCCGTCGATCCCGTCGCGTTCGACTAGTTCACGGCTGGCAACGACGATCGCGTCACGCGAGGTCTTGTCGGGTGTCGGCATCGGCACTCCTCCTTCATCCTCTGGCCTCGTCTTGCACACGACCCTGATAGCTAATTAGAATAGCCATCATGGAACTCGCTCCCGGCCTTCACCGCATCGGCAACGACATCGTCGCCGTCCATCTCATCGTGACCGACGACGGCATGACCCTGATCGACGCCGGTCTCTTGGGCCAGTATGCCGACCTGCGCCGCGAACTGGACGCGATGGGGCGACCACTTTCTGACATCCGGGGCATCGTGCTCACCCATGGCGACACCGACCACACCGGATTCGCCGAGCGGCTGCGCTCCGAACTCGGCATCCCCGTCTACGTCGGTGCCGGCGACGCCGCCAGGGCGAAAGGCGAGAAGCCACCTGCATCCACCTCCAAAGACCGCAAACGGCTCGGGCCGATGCTCGGGTTCTTCCTGTACGCGCTGCGCAAGGGTGGGATGCGCACTCCCGCCATCGCCGAGCTCGTCCCGATGAGCGATGGCGACGTGCTGCCGCTGCCCGGTTCGCCGACCATCATCGGGATGCCGGGCCACTCCCCCGGCAGCGTCGCCATTCATGTTCCATCGGTTGGCGCCGTATTCGTCGGAGACGAGCTGACCACCCGGAACGTGCTGAGCGGCCTCGAGGGACCGCAGCCGGCTCCCTTCACCGACGATCAGCCCGCGTCATCCCGCGCGCTGCAGAAGCTGGCCGACCTCGACGTTCGGTGGATCATCCCGGGTCACGGCCCGGTCTGGACGGCAGGGGCGGCCGCGCTCATCGAGGCATACCGCGCCGCCGAAGCTCACGACTGACCGTGGGCCGCGGAACCTTCCGCTGTCGGAGGCTCGGTGACACGATGGGCCACATGACCACCACGCCGCTTAGGCGAACTCGAGAATCAGCTCCACCTCGACCGGCGCGTCCAGCGGAAGCACCGGCACGCCAACCGCGCTGCGAGCGTGCTGGCCTGCCTCGCCGAAGATCTGACCCAGCAACTCAGACGCCCCATTCGCTACGCCCGGCTGACCGGTGAAGTCGGGGGTGGATGCCACGAAGGCCACCACCTTCACGACGCGCGTGACCCGATCGAGCGAGCCGATCACGCTCTCGGCGGCGGCGAGCGCGTTCAGGGCGCAGATTCGCGCAAGCGCGGCGCCGTCGTCTGCCCCGAGGGCGGCCCCGAACTTGCCGGTGGCGGCAAGCGTGCCACTCACGAACGGTAACTGACCCGCCGTGAAGACCAGGTTGCCGGTGACGACGGCCGGCACGTAGGCCGCAACCGGCTTGGTGACCGGCGGGAGCTCGAGGCCCAACTCGGCGAGACGATCTGCGACGGCGGTCATGCTGCACTCTCTTCTGTGTTCTTCTGGCGCTTGAGGTAGGCGACAAGCCCGCCCTCTGGGCCGGTGATGACCTGCACGAGTTCCCAGCCCTGGGCTCCCCAGTTGTTCAGGATCGCCGCCGTGTTGTGAATCATCAGGGGGGTGGTCAGATACTCCCAGGTGGGCATCGCGGGCATCCGTTCAGCTAGCTTCGAGGGCGGATAACGTACCCTGTAGCCTATGCCCGCTCAGAAAAAGACGGCCAGCAGTCTGTTTACAGCCGTGCTTGGCACCCTCGGATTCAGTGCCCTCGCCGGACTCCTGGTGACCGTCATGATCGCGCCAGGTCTCGCGGTGACTGGCATCACGGCCAACAACACCATCGGCATCTTCGAGTCTCTTCCCGAATATCTGACGATCGACAACCAGCATCAGCAGAACGAAATCCTCGCCAAGAATGCCGACGGCACCGACTTCCACATCGCGTCGGTCTACGAGCAGAACCGCGAAGAGGTGTCGCTGGATCAGATGAGCGACAACCTGAAGAACGCTGCGGTCGCCGGCGAAGACCGTCGCTTCTACAACCACGGCGGCATCGACATCCCCTCGGTCGCCCGCGCGGCGCTCGGCCAGCTCACCAAGACCTCGGGCAGCGGGGCCTCGACGATCACTATGCAGCTGGTGCGCAACATCCGGGTGCAGCAGGCCTTCAATGAGACCAACCCCGATGGCACCCCGGTCAGCGACAAGCAGCGCAGGAAAGACATCGCCGCGGCCACCTACCCAGACCTCGGGCGCAAGCTGCAAGAGATGAAGTACGCGATCGGTTTGGAGAAGAAGTACACCAAGCAGACCGTCCTCGCCGCCTACCTGAACATCGTCGGCATGGGGGGCAACACCTATGGTGTCCAGGCCGCCGCGCAGGAGTACTTCAGAACCACGGCCGACAAGCTGACGGTCGCCCAGGCCGCCAGCCTCATCGCCATCGTGCAGAACCCGACCAAGAACGGCCTCTTCACGCCCAAGAACTACGCGGCTAACCAGGCGCGCCGCCACGTGATCCTCAACTTCATGCGTACGGAGCATTACATCACCGACGCGCAATACCAGGCGGCTGACGCCACCAAAGTCGACGACAAGTTCTTGCACCTGTCCAAGCCGACGCAGGGATGCCTGAACGCCGCACCCGGATACCAGTTCGTCTGCGACGACACCGTCAACCGCATCCTGCACGGCAACGTCGCAGGGCTCGGCTCGAACAAGGCCGATGGCATCGCCAAGTGGAACGCGGGCGGCTACAAGGTCTACGTCTCGATCGTTCCCCCCCTGCAAGACAACGCCAACACCATCGTCAAGCAGTACGCACCGCCGGACTTCGCGGCCTTCACCGCCCTCGGCGCGACCGCGGTGACCACTGAGGTCGGCACCGGCCGGATCATCGTCATGGCGCAGAACAAGAACTACAACAACGACCCGAAGAACGTCCAGGTCAGCACCACCTCGGTGAACTTCGCCGACGACAAGGCCTACGGCGGCTCGATCGGATTCCAGCCCGGGTCGACGTACAAGCCGTACACCCTGCTGAACTTTCTCAAGTCCGGTCACGGGCTCAACGAGACCTTCAACGCCGGCGTGCGCCAGCTCCCCCTTGCCGCGTTCGCAGATAGTTGTGCAGATGCCAACGGTGGCTGGGGCGGCCCTCCATACAAGTTCAGGAACGACGAGAACGAGCAGGGGCCATACACGATCATGCGCGCCACCTCGCGGTCGGTGAACGCGATCTTCTTGCAGATGGGCACCAAGGTCGATCAGTGCGATACCCAGAAAATCGCGGTCTCGCTTGGGGTGCATCGGGCCGACGGCGCCCTGGACGGCTCGGACCTGCTCACCAATCCCTCGTGCGTCATCGGCGGCTGCGACAACACGATCGCCCCGCTGACCCAGGCTGCAGCATTCGCGGCCATTGCCGACCACGGGTACTACTGTCACCCGACCATGATCGACAGAATGGTCAGCCCCGAGGGCGATACCATCGCGGGCGAGAACCCGAACTGCGGTCAGTCCGACCAAGTGCCGCCGGACGTCGCCGACGCCGCCGCCTTCGCGATGGCCGGTGTCATGGTCGGCGGCGGGACGGCAACGTCCTCGAACCCGCACGACGGCACCACATACCTCGGCAAGACCGGGACCACCGACGCCTCGGTGCACACCTGGACGGTGGGTGCCTCGCATCAGACCTCGACCGCCGTCTGGGTGGGAAACGTCTCGGGCAAGCAGGCCCTCCGCAAGGTCAGGGTCAATGGCATTGCGGCCTCCTCCCTTCGCCACTCCATCTTCAAGCCGATCGCCGCGGCGATCGACGCGTACGGCTCGTATGGCGGGGGCGCGGGCTTCCCCGCACCGGGTGGGCAGTTCCTCACCGGCAGCCCCGCGACGGTGCCGCCGGGGCTGATCGGCGGGACGCTCGAGGCCGCGACGAATGCCATCACCGTCGCCGAACTGACACCCGTCGACGCCGGGGTGATCGACTCCGACCTGGCCGTCGGCCTGGTTGCGGCTCTCGACCCTGGTGAAGGATCCACCATCCCGCGCGGCACGACGGTCAACATCTACACCAGCAATGGGCAGGGTGCCTCCGCTCCCAATGTGATCGGGATGCACTACCCCCAGGGCCAGAACGCCTTCCAGAGCGCCTTCTTCACGAACATCAGCGAAGGCTGTCAGCTCGCATCGCTAGGCGATCCGCCCGCCACCCTCAACACCATCGTCAGTCAGGTGCCGTCTGCCGGCGCCGTGGTCAATAAGAACACGGCGGTCACCCTGACCGTGCGAAAGGCCGCCTGCCCGTGACGCCGACTACATGAGTACGTCGAACCGCGTCGTCGGCGGCGTGCTCGCCGGCGTCGCGGCGGCGAGCCTCGGCGCGCTCGCCTGGGGCGCTCTCGTGGAGCGCAACCGCTTCACCGTGCGCCACGAACTGCTGCCCGTGCTCGCGCGGGGAGCGCGTCCGCTGACGGTGCTGCACCTGAGCGACATGCACATGGCGCCGTGGCAAGAAGAAAAGCAGAGCTTCATCCGCTCGCTAGTGCACTACGAGCCCGACCTGATCGTCGACACCGGCGACAACCTGGGACACGCAGACGGACTCATCGGCGTCAAAGAGGCGCTCGAGCCCTTCGAGGGCGTTCCGGGCGTCTTCGTTCACGGCTCGAACGACTACGTCGGCCCGGAGTTCAAGAACCCCTTCGCCTACTTCGGGGGTCCATCGCGACGCATGCGAGCTGACTACGCGGATCTCGACACCACAGCACTCGAGTTGTTCTTCGAAGACGAACTCGGCTGGCTTGATCTCAACAATCGCGCACGAGCCATCGAGATCCGCGGCACTCGGGTGGAGTTCTACGGCACCGGCGATGCGCACCGCGGCTGGGATAAGCTCGCCGCGCTTCCCGGCGCCATCGACGAGCTGCGCGAGAACGTCGAGTGGACAGCGGGCACCGACGAACAGGTGCTCGGAATCGGCGTCACTCACGCTCCGTACCAGCGGGTGTTGAACAGCTTCGTCAATCAAGGGGCGGACGTGATCTTCGCCGGCCACACCCATGGCGGACAGGTGCGAATCCCGGGGCTGCCAGCCCTCGTCACGAACTGCGACATCCCGCGCGATCAGGCTCAGGGGCTGAGTGTCTGGCGCACCGCCCACGCGAGTGCGTTCCTCGAGGTCTCGGCCGGTATCGGCACGTCGATCTATGCGCCGGTGCGCTTCGCGTGTCCGCCCGAGGCGGTCGTGCTCACGCTGGTCGCCGGCGAGGCCTGACCGGCACCTCCTGAATGGCACGCCCCGCCTGGTGGGCTACCATTACTAAGTTGCCGCCGGGGTTTCCGGGCGGCTGCGGGGTATGGCGCAGTTTGGTAGCGCGCGTCGTTCGGGACGACGAGGCCGCAGGTTCAAATCCTGTTACCCCGACCAGTGGTTTTTCTACTTGCTGCTCCCGTTCGAGCAGGTCAGCTGAAGTCGGCGTCAGGCCCTGAGCCGTAACTGAAGTCGAGCCGAGGCCTGCGGCCGCGGTTGAGTACCCCGCCGCTCTCTTCGAGATAGCACGCCCCGCAGAGCGGCTCGTAGCTGACCTCACGCGCACCGTCGATGGCGACCTGATCTCCGTCGAACACGAAGATGCCGTCGACCTTGCGAGCGTTGAACATGGCCTTGCGGCCGCACCGGCAGATCGTCTTGAGCTCTTCGAGCGAGTGCGCGATCTCGAGCAGTCGCCGGCTTCCGGGAAAGGCCACCGTCTGAAAGTCGGTGCGGATGCCGTATGCCAATACAGGCACGTCTTCTTCGATCGCAATGCGCAGCAAGTCGTCGACCTGCGACTCGCTGAGAAACTGCGCCTCATCGACGAGAAAACAGCTGACGTCTTTCGCCGATTCGCGAATCACTCCGGCCCGCTCGCGCATGAATCGGGCGAGCACATCCTCTTCGGGAGCGATCGTGAAATCGACCGGTCGGCTCGCCCCCAAGCGGGACACGATCGCGTTGTCGCCTCGCGAGTCGATCGCGGGTTTTGCCAGCAGCACCCGCTGATCGCGTTCCTCATAGTTGTATGCGGCTTGCAGCAGCGCCGTGCTCTTGCCGCTGTTCATCGCCCCATAGCGGAAGTACAACTTCGCCACTCAACAGCTCCGCATCAGTAGGGCGCCCACTACTCGAGAACCCCATCCTCGGCGGCGCGACGGATCAGATCCGCCTTCTTGCTCGCTGGTCGGCCGACCTTGGCGTACTTCTCGCGCACCCTCCGCAGATAGGTCTTCGCCGTCTCGTATTGCACGTTCATGTTGGCCGCGACCTCAGCTGTGCTCAAGCCGGAGACGTAGAGTTTGAACGCCTCCTGCTCGCCGTGGCTCAGCTTGGGCCGGGTCTGCGGAGCAGCGCCAGCCGGGAGCGGGCGCCAGGCGTGCGGGTGTCCGCCGTCGCTTGCCATTCCCATGACGCGTCGTGCGGCATCCATCACCTGGGCCATCGGGATCGACTTGGAGACGAATTCGGCGGCCCCCGCCGCGAGTGCTCGTTCGCGTGCTTCGTCGGTGTCGACGCTGGAGAGCACGATCACCTTGGCACCCGCTGCTCGGCAGGTGCGCACCCTGGCCTCGATGGAAACGGCCTCTTTGAGTTGGAAGTCGATGAAGACGAGTTCTGTCGGAAACGCGGGACTGTGCACGAGCTGCAGCCAGGTCGCCGCCGAGAGAACGACGTCGAAGTCGAGAGCGTGCTGCCCGATCCAGCTGCTGAGGCTGTCGAGCAGCACCTCGTGGTCGTCGAGCAACGCCAGACGAACGCGAGTTGGCGGGGTCGGCCCGTGATGTTGGTCCTGGTCCGCACCGGGGGTCCACGACGTGGATGTCGCGGGGTGGTCAGTGACGCTCATGCGGCCAGTTTAGGGTGAACGGGGTACAACACGGCCGAAGGCTGGCGTGCAGAAAACGGCCGGTCAGAAGAGGGTCGGCTGGATTGTGGCGGCGGCCGCCGGGCTCAGTTCTGCCGCGATGAGGCCACGGGCGCCCGCGCGGCGAAGCTGGATCGCGCCGGCCGCCCGCACCACGCCGGTGGCGGGATCCCGTCTCGTCGGTCGGTCGAGACCGTGCTTGCGCAGCAGAGGCTGGACGCGGTCGGCGAGCCATCGGCGATACTCCTTCGGCGCGTAGGAGCTTGCCCGGTACATCTCGGCGTAGCGGCCCACCAGCTCGGGGTGTTCTCGCGCCAGCCAGGCCAGGTACCACTCGCGCGCGCCGGTTCGCAGGTGCAGAGCTGTGTACGCGACCGACGTGGCCCCGGCATCCGCGATCGCCTCGAAGGCACGGTCGAGATGCGCGATCGAATCGGTGAGATACGGCAGCACCGGCTTGACGAACACCGCGCATGGCAGCCCAGCATCCCGTGCGGCTCTGACGGTGGCGAGACGCGCCGCCGCAGTGGGGGCTCCGGGCTCGACTGAGTCGGCGAGATCCTGGTCGTGGATGGCGATGGTCATGGCCACATCGACCGGCACGTGCTCGGCGGCCTCTTGAAGCAGCGGCAGATCTCGACGGAGAAGGCTCCCCTTGGTCAGGATGCTGAACGGCGTTCCGGATGCCGCCAGAGCCGCGATGATGCCCAGCATGAGCCGATACCGGCCCTCGGCGCGTTGATACGGGTCGGTGTTGGTGCCCAGCGCGGCCGGATGGTGACCCCAGCTCTGCTTCGCGAGTTCTTTTTCGAGCACCTCGGCCACATTGACCTTGACGACGATCTCCGAATCGAAATCGGCGCCAGCATCCAGGTCGAGGTAGGTGTGCGTCTGCCGGGCGAAGCAGAACTTGCAGGCATGACTGCAGCCCCGGTACGGGTTAATCGTCCAGCCGAATGGAAGGGCCGCGGCGGCAGGAACGTGGTTGAGCGCACTCTTGGCGAGGACCTCGTGAAAGGTGATGCCGGCGAACTCGGGTGTCTGCACCGAGCGCACGAGTGAGCTGAGTTTGACCAGGCCGGGCAGGGCGTCACCCTGCTCCACCTCGATTTCTTGCCCGCTCCACCGCATGGTGCAAATAGAACACATGTTCGAATGTTCGTCAAGCCCGGCCTCGGCGGTGCGGTCATCTCCCACGCGGACTCCAGATCTCACGGACAGTCCGTGAGATCTGGAGTCCGCGTGGACGAAGGGTCGGCGGGTGCAGGTATTTTGATTGCGTGGGTGAGAAGCCGATCTTGCACTGCGCAGACGCCGCCGAGTGGCGCGGCTGGCTCGCCGCGAATGCGGGCGAGAGTGACGGCGTCCGGCTCGCGATCGCCAAGAAGGGCGGCGACCACTCCAGCGTCAGCTACGCAGAGGCGGTCGACGAGGCGCTCTGCGTCGGGTGGATCGACGGCCAGAAGTGGGCGCTCGACGAGCATTACTCCTTGCAGAGCTTCGGTCCTCGGCGCGCCCGCAGTATCTGGTCGGTGATCAATCGCAACAAGGCAATCGCGCTCATCGAATCCGGGCGCATGCAACCGGCTGGACTGGCCGCGGTCGAGCGCGCCCAAGCCGACGGGCGATGGGATGCCGCATACGGCGGCTCGAAGACCATCGAAGTCCCGGGCGAGTTGCGGGCAGCGCTCGACGCCGAACCGCTGGCTGCCGCCTTCTTCGAGACGCTCAGTGCGCAGAACCGCTTCGCCATCCTGTTCCGCATCGGCAACGTCAAGCGGGCCGAGACCAAGACCCGAAAGATCGGCGAATACGTCGCCATGCTCGCGCGCGGCGAGACCATCTATCCGCAGACCCGAAAGCGTTAGACCGCCAGGTCGAGCTCATGGGCCGTCGCGGCCAACGTCTTCTTCGCGGTGGCCTTGTTGCTCGATAGCTCAGTCCCGTAGCTCGGGATCATCTTCTCGATCTGCGGCTTCCAGCCCTCAATCCGATCCGGAAAGCACTTCGCCAGCACGTCGAGCATGATCGGCACGGCGGTCGAGGCTCCCGGCGATGCGCCCAGCAGGCCCGCTATCGAGCCGTCGGCCGATGAGACCACCTCTGTGCCGAACTGGATGACCGGCTTGCGGTTGGCATCCCGCTTCATGATCTGCACACGCTGACCGGCCGTGATCAGGCGCCAGTCGCCCTTCTTGGCCCTTGGCGCGAACTGCTGGAGAGCACGGTGCTTCGCGTTCGAGCTGGCCAGCAACTGGCCGACCAGGTACCAGACGAGCGAGAGGTTAGTCAGGCCGGCACCGATCATGGTGCCGATGTTGTGCCAGCGGATCGAACCGAACAAATCCCACAGCGACCCGGTCTTCAAGAACCTGGGCGTGAATCCGGCGTACGGTCCGAAGAGCAGGCTCGCCGTGCCGTCGACTACGCGGGTGTCGAGGTGCGGAACCGACATCGGCGGAGACCCCACCGCGGCCTTGCCGTACACCTTGGCCTGATGCTGGGAGACCAGCGCGGGATCGTCGGTGCGCAGGAACTCGCCGCTGATCGGGAAGCCGCCGTAGCCGCGGATCTCACGGATTCCCGACTTCTGCAGAAGCTGCAGCGCGGCGCCCCCGGCCCCGACGAACACGAACCGCGCCGTGAGCGCGAGCGGAGTGCCGCCCACATCGTGTCGGATGCCGAGGTGCCACAGCCCGTCGCGCTTCTTGGCGAGGCTGGTGACACGGTGCTCGAGCTTGAGCGTTGCGCCCGACTTCACGAGCTCGTCGAGAAGGAGATGAGTGAGCGAGCCGAAGTCGACGTCGGTTCCCGCGGCGATGCGCGTGGCGGCGATGGGCTGATCTTTGCGACGCCCGGGGATGAGCATGGGGGCCCAGGTGCGGATCACCGCCGCGTCGTCACTGAACTCCATGCCGGCGAACAGCGGGTGATCCTTGAGCGCTTCGAAGCGGCGGCGCAGGTAGTCAACGTTCTCCTGCCCCCACACGAAGCTCATGTGCGGCACCGGGTTGATGAAGCTGTCGGGCTCGGGCAGCATCCCCTTGCTCACCAGGAACGACCAGAACTGGCGGGTCACCTGAAACTGTTCGTTGACCTTCACCGCCTGCGAGATGTCGATCGTTCCATCGGCCTTCTCGGGCGTGTAGTTGAGCTCGCAGAGTGCCGAGTGGCCGGTGCCCGCGTTGTTCCACGGGTTCGAACTCTCCAGGGCAACGTCGCCGAGGGCCTCAAGAATGGTGATCGTCCAGGTGGGCTCCAACTGATGGAGCAAAGCTCCCAGCGTCGCGCTCATGATGCCGCCGCCGATCAGGGCGACGTCGACGGGTGTAGACACGTCATCCAGTCTAAGGCGCGGTCAGAGGCCGAGCTTGGTCAGCGCAGCATCCATCTCGACTGCCATGTGTGCGTAGCCGGCGTCATTCGGGTGCAGACCGTCGACGGCCATCCACTCCGGATGATGCTCGATCCAGTGCGAGGCGCCCGCGATGAAGTCGGCACCGATCGCAATCGCCTCCTCGTGCACCCAGTTGATGATCACGATCAGCGACTTCGGCCGCGCATCGGTGTACCAGAACGGCTCGACCACGATGAATCTGGCATTCGGAAGCTGCTTCTTGAGTCCCGCCAGGTCGCCGATGATCGCGCGATGAATCTGTGCGGCTGATCGTGCGTAGCTGAAGTTGTCGTTCAGTCCCATCGTGACGAACACGATGTCGGGATGCTGCGCCA
>JBDSSQ010000009.1:0-41822 GCA_039928695.1 Pseudolysinimonas sp.
GTCGAGTAGCCGCGCAGCGGCGTATCGAGACCTACCGGTTTCGCTTCTTCTTCGCGAGATCGACCAGTCGAGCGACATCGCCGCGGATCAGCGCCTCACGCTTCGCGCGAGACCAGCCCTGAACCTGCTTTTCGCGTGCGTACGCCTCGTCAATGCGGTCAAACTCTTCGAACCACACCAGTTCGATAGGGGTCCGTTGCGCGGTGTACCTCGCGCCGGCACCGAGAGAGTGCTGCTCGACCCGGTGATCCAGGTTCCGTGTGCTGCCCACGTAGTAGCTGCCATCTGCGCAGCGGAGCATGTAGGCGGCCATCATTGACGACAGATTGCCGGATGTGGTGTCTCGGGCATGCTGACGATCCACAGGGTCTCGATACGCGCTTCGCGCTACTCGACCACCAAGGCAGGGTCTCGATACGCGCTTCGCGCTACTCGACCACCAAGGCAGGGTCTCGATACGCGCTTCGCGCTACTCGACCAGCAAGGATTCGCGCTACTCGACCAGCAAGGGTTCGCGCTACTCGACCCGCAAGAGTCCCTAGAGTTGCATCATGTCTCGCGTGCTGGTGCTCAACGGTCCGAACCTGGGGCGGCTGGGAAGCCGCGAGCCCGAGGTCTATGGCGCCCAAGACCTGAGCGCGCTGCGTGTTCTGCTTGTCGAGCAGGCGGGGGCAGACGTCGAGATCGACCTGCGTCAAACCGACGACGAGGCCGAGCTGATTCATTGGCTGCACGAGGCAGTGGATGCCGCGACGCCGGTCATCCTCAATCCCGCGGCTTTCACCCACTACAGCTACGCCGTGCGCGACGCAGTCGCCCTGGTGACCACGTCGGGCATCCCGCTCGTCGAGGTGCACATCAGCAACCCCCATGCTCGCGAAGAGTTCCGGCACACGAGCGTCATCTCGGCGGTTGCGACCGGTGTGATCGCTGGCTTCGGGTTCGACTCGTACGCGTTGGCGCTGCGCGTGGTCGCGCCCGGAGCCTGAGGGCTCCCGTACACTTCTACAGGCGCTCAGCGCCAGGTCTCGAGACGCGGCTCCGCCGCTAGTCGACCACCGAGTCACGAACGATTGAGAACAACCATGGCTTCCGACACCAGCGACATCAAGAACGGTGCCGTCCTCAACCTGGACGGTCAGCTCTGGACGATCGTCGAGTTCCAGCACGTCAAACCCGGCAAGGGCGGTGCGTTCGTGCGCACCACGGCGAAGAACATCATGAGCGGCAAAGTCGTTGACCGCACCTTCAACGCGGGCACCAAGCTCGAGTTCGCCACGGTCGATCGCCGCGACTTCACCTACCTGTATCGCGACGGCGACGGTTTCGTGTTCATGGACGCCACCGACTACGACCAGGTCACCGTTTCCAGCAAGATCGTCGGCGACGCCGCCAACTACATGCTCGAGAACCAGGCCGTGACGATCGCGACGAACCAGGGCGAGCCACTTTACGTCGAGCTGCCGGCATCGGTCATCCTCGAGGTGACCTACACAGAGCCCGGTCTGCAGGGTGATCGCAGCAGCGCGGGCACCAAGCCGGCCACGCTCGAGACCGGAGCCGAGATTCAGGTTCCGCTGTTCCTCGAGACCGGCACCAAGATCAAGGTGGACACCCGCACGGGCGACTACCTCGGTCGCATCTAAGCGCACGCTGTGAGCGGACGCACCAAGTCGCGCAAACGCGCCATCGACATCCTGTTCGGTGCCGATCTGCGTGAGCTGCCGATCGCCGGTCTCCTCGACGAGGAGGCCGCCCGCGCCGAGGCCAACCCGCAGCGCGAGTCGTCGTGGCCGTACGCCCGCGACATCGTCGAGGGCGTGGAATCACATCTGAGCGAACTGGATGCCGCGATCCGAGCGCACGCGGATGGCTGGCCCCTCGAGCGCATGCCGGTGCTCGACCGTGCCATCGCCCGCATCGGCGCCTGGGAGATCCTCTACAACGACGAGGTCCCGGACGCCGTGGCCATCGCCGAGGCCGTGGAGTCTGCTGCCCTGCTGAGCACTGAGGATTCCGCTGGGTTTCTCAATGGGGTGCTCGGCGCTATCGCACGCGACAAGGCGCATCCGGCGCCCGTTTCCGAGGCCAGCTCCGAGGGCTAGTCCGCGTCGATCGTGGCGAGGCGCTCCAGCGCGGGCAGGGCGTCGCGGAGGGCTGCAACCTGCTCGGGTTCCAACTGGGCGAGCAGTTCGGCGAGCAGTTCGGCCCGCGTGGACCGGGCCCGCAGCACCTCATGTTCGCCCTTCGGAGTGACACTGACCAGGATCGAACGGCCGTCGCGAGAATCGGGCTCCCTGCTGACCAGGCCGAGTTTCTCGAGGTCGCGCAATGTGCGCGTCATCGTGGGAGCGCTCACGAACTCGCGCTGAGCGAGATCGCCCGGTCGGATCGGCCCGGATCGGAAGATCGTCGCGAGCGCGTTCAGGTGTCCCTGCCCGAGTCCCTGACCGGCGGCCAACATGCGGCGATTGGCCCGACCTATCGCAAACGAGAGCCCGCGCGACAGCTCGGCGATCGACGACGGCGCGAGCTCGGGCATGAAGCGAGGATAGAGGCGATCCGGGTCAGCCCCCAACCACGATCAGGGGCTCGAGCCGCGGCTGCTACGCTGAAGGCATCGACATCCTTTAAGTCCGTCCGGAGAGGCGGGGAAGGGGGTCAGAGTGGCTGCACGAACCGTGCTGCACCAGGCTGACATCACCCGGGCGCTCACCCGCATCTCGCACGAGATCCTCGAATCCGATCACGGTTCGGTTCTCGTCATCCTCGGCATCCCCACTCGAGGCGTGCTGCTCGCTCAGCGGATCGGCGCCATCCTCGAGCAACTTGCCCCTGGGGCGGCACAGGTCGGCGCCCTCGACGTGACGATGTACCGTGACGATCTGGCGAAGCACCCGACCCGCACGCCCAGCCCGACCTCGGTGCCGACAGGGGGCATCGACGGCAAGACCGTGGTGCTGGTGGATGACGTGCTCTACTCCGGCCGGACCATCCGCGCAGCGCTTGACGCCTTGAATGATCTCGGCCGGCCGCGGGCTGTGCGCCTTGCGGTGCTGATCGATCGTGGGCATCGCGACCTTCCGATTCGCGCCGACTTCGTCGGCAAGAACCTGCCCACCTCGCACAGCCAGCGCATCTACGTGAAACTGCTCGAGACCGACGGCCAAGACCTGGTGGCGATCTTCGATGAAGAGGACCACGGATGAGGCACCTGAAGCATCTGCTCTCGGTGCGTGACCTCGATCGCGAGACCGCGGTCGGCATCCTGGATCTGGCTGAAGATATGGCGGATGTCGCGACCCGGGCCGTGCCCAAGCTGCCCACGCTGCGTGGCCGCACGGTCGCAAACCTGTTCTTCGAGGATTCGACCCGCACTCGCCTGAGCTTCGAGGCCGCCGCCAAACGGTTGGGCGCCGACGTGATCACGGTGAGCGCGAAGGGCTCGAGCGTCTCGAAGGGCGAGTCGCTCAAAGATACGGCGCAGACCATCGCCGCCATGGGAATCGACGCGGTGGTGCTGCGGCACAACGCGAGCGGCGCAGCTCGGGTGCTCGCCGACAGTGCGTGGATCGATGCGGCCGTGATCAATGCGGGCGATGGAACGCACGAGCATCCGACTCAGGGACTCCTGGACGCCTACACGATGCGCAAGGCCGTGCACGGTGACGGCGCTCGGGGCGCGAGCCTCGGGGGACTGCGCGTCACGATCGTGGGGGACATCCTGCACTCTCGGGTTGCGCGATCGAACGTCTGGTTGCTGCAGACCCTGGGCGCAAGTGTGCACCTGGTTGGACCCGAGACGTTGCTTCCGCAGGGTGTCGAGGGCTGGCCGGTGACCAGCGGAACGGACCTCGACGACGCCCTGGCCGAGAAGCCGGATGTGGTGATGATGCTCCGCGTGCAGAGCGAGCGCATGCTGGCGTCTTACTTTCCCAACGAGCGCGAGTACGCGCGTCAGTGGGGACTCGACGACGCCCGGCTCGCCCGGCTCGCGCCGGGTACCATGGTGATGCATCCGGGCCCGATGAATCGTGGGCTCGAGATCTCGTCGGCCGCCGCCGACTCCGAGCGTTCGCTCGTGCTCGATCAGGTCACCAATGGGGTGTCGATCCGGATGGCGGTCTTGTACTTGCTGCTGAGCAGCAAAGAGAGCAGCGGAGGGGAAGCCTCGTGACCCTCCTGATTCTCGGAGCGACGCTGCCCGATGCGTCGACGACCGATCTGCTGGTCGAGAACGGCGTGATCGCCGAGGTCGGCTCCGGTCTGTCGCGCGCGGGTGCGACCGTGATCGACGCGAACGGGCTGCAGGCACTTCCCGGATTGGTCGACCTGCACACCCACCTGCGTGAGCCGGGCTTCGAGCAGAGCGAGACCGTGCTGAGCGGCTCGCGCGCGGCGGCGGCCGGAGGGTTCACGGCGGTGCACGCCATGGCGAATACCTCGCCGGTCGCCGATACCGCCGGCGTGGTGGAGCAGGTGGCGTCCCTCGGCGAGCAGCACGGCTACGTGACGGTGCGTCCGATCGGCGCGGTGTCGATCGGCCTGGCGGGGGAGCGCCTGAGCGAGATCGGTGCGATGGCGCAGTCCCGAGCCGCCGTTCGAGTCTTCAGTGACGACGGAAGGTGCGTCTCCGATCCGTTGCTCATGCGCCGAGCGTTGGAATACGTGAAGACCTTCGGCGGCGTCATCGCTCAGCACGCCCAGGAGCCGCGGCTCACAGAGGGTGCCCAGCTGAACGAAGGCGCGCTGAGCTCGGAACTGGGCCTGGCCGGCTGGCCAGCTGTCGCCGAGGAGGCGATCATCGCGCGCGATGTGCTGCTGGCTCAGCACGTGGGAGCCCGTCTGCACGTCTGCCACCTGTCCACGGCGGGCAGCGTCGAGGTGATCCGCTGGGCAAAGGCTCGCGGCATCAGGGTGACCGCCGAGGTCACACCGCATCACCTGCTGCTCGACGAGCAACTCGCCGTCGGCTACGACGCGCGGTTCAAGGTGAACCCGCCGCTCCGGCGCGCTGAAGACGTGCTCGCCCTGCGGGCGGCCCTGGCGGAGGGCGTGATCGACATCGTCGCAACCGACCACGCTCCGCATCCCGTCGAGGCCAAGGAGTGCGCGTGGCAGGAGGCGGCCTTCGGCATGGTCGGGCTCGAGAGTGCGCTCAGCGTCGTGCAGGCCGCCGTGGTCGACAGCGGCCAGTTGACGTGGAGCGACGTCGCGCGGGTGCTGTCGAGCAAGCCCGCTGAGATCGGGCAACTTGCCGGATATGACGCTCCATTCGCGGTCGGAGCGCCCGCGCATCTCACCCTGATCGATCCGGCGGCGCGTCGCACCTTCGGTGTCGAGCACCTGCACGGCAAGAGCCACAACTCGCCATACCTCGGTCGTGAGCTGCCTGGGCGCGTCGTGGCTACCGTGCACCGCGGTATTCCGACCGTTCTCGACGGCGAACTCCGCCCCCAGGAGGAGGTGGCAGCACGTGTCGGAGACTGAGTGGCTGACCGTGGCCTCGGTCGTGATCCCGCTGGCAGTCGTCGGCCTGCTGATGATCCGGGGATGGCGCGCCCTGCGCCGCCGGCAAGACAATATTGTCGGGCTTGCGCCGGTGCCGAGCGCTGCAGGAGCGCCGATTCTCACCGAGGATCTGCTCTACGTCGCCACCACTCGCGCCGAGCAGCCCTTGCAGCGGATCGCGGCGCACGGGCTCGGCTTCCGGGCACGTGCCGTGCTCGCGGTCTCGACCGCCGGCATCCGGCTCGATCTGGCAGGCGGCAAACCCGGGTTCATTCCGGCGGCCGCGCTGCACGGGGTCGGGCGCGCCACCTGGACCATCGACCGCGCGATCTCGAACGACGGCCTGGTCTTCGTGCGCTGGAGCGACGGCGCAAGGCCAGACGGCGCCACGCCAGCCGGCACTCTGCTCGACAGCTATTTCCGCTCGGCGGATCCGCCCGCCATGGTCGCCGCCATCGAACGACTCATTCCGACCCCCCGTGAGGCCGCCGCGTGATGCACACCGATCCAGCCGTTCTTGTTCTCGAAGACGGCACCCGCTATCCGGGCCGCGCCTATGGCGCGCGAGGTCGCACCGTTGGAGAGGCGGTGTTCACCACCGGGATGACGGGCTACCAAGAGACGCTGACCGATCCCAGCTATGCCGGCCAGATCGTCATCATGACCGCGCCGCACATCGGCAACACCGGCATGAACGACGAAGACCCGGAATCCCGCCGCATCTGGGTCTCGGGCTATGTGGTGCGCGATCCCTCTCGCGTCGTCAGCAACTACCGAGCGACGCGCAGCCTGGATGACGACCTGATCGAGAACGGCATCGTCGGCCTCAGCGGCATCGACACCCGCGCCGTCACTCGTCGCCTGCGCGACGCGGGTGCGATGCGCGCCGGCGTGTTCTCGGGCCCGGATGCCGCCCTTTCCCCCGATGAGCAACTCGCGATCGTGCGCAGTAGCCCCGAGATGGCCGGACTCAACCTCTCGGCGCAAGTCTCGGTCGACGCCGAGACGGTCACACCAGCCGCATCGCCGAGCGGCGAGAAGCTCGGCGTGCTCGCCGTGCTCGACCTCGGGGTGAAGCAGTCGACTATCGACAATCTCGCTCGGCGCGGATTCGAGGTGCACGTGCTTCCGCAGGAGTCCACCCTCGAGCAGGTGCTCGCGATCCAGCCGGTGGCCGCCTTCTACTCGAACGGGCCGGGTGACCCGGAGGCTTCGGACGGCCACGTGGCCGTGCTGCGCGGCATCCTCGATGCCGGTCTTCCGTTCTTCGGGATCTGCTTCGGCAACCAGTTGCTGGGGCGTGCCCTCGGGCTGGGTACCTACAAACTGCCGTTCGGGCATCGCGGGATTAATCAGCCGGTGCTGGACAAGGCAACAGGTCGCGTCGAAATCACCGCGCACAACCACGGATTCGCGGTCGATGCTCCGACCGAGGGCGTTATCGAGAGCCCGAACGGCTATGGCCGGCTCGAGGTCAGCCATGTCGGACTCAACGACGGCGTGGTCGAGGGTCTGAACGCGCTCGACATCCCCGCGTTCTCGGTGCAGTACCACCCCGAAGCGGCCGCCGGACCGCATGACGCCAACTACCTCTTCGACCGCTTTGCCGAGTTGGTCACAACCACTTCCGCACGCAAGGAAAGCAACTAGTGCCCAAGCGCCAAGACATCCAGAGTGTGCTCGTCATCGGCTCAGGTCCCATCGTCATCGGGCAAGCGGCTGAGTTCGACTACTCCGGTACCCAGGCCTGCCGGGTGCTGCGCGAGGAGGGCGTCCGGGTCATCCTCGTCAACCCCAACCCGGCGACGATCATGACCGATCCGGGTTTCGCCGATGCCACCTACATCGAGCCGATCACCAACGAGTCGCTCGAGGCGATCATCGCGCTCGAGCGTCCGGATGCCGTGCTGCCGACCCTGGGAGGCCAGACGGCGCTCAACGCGGCCATCAGGCTCGACGAGGCGGGCATCCTCGCGAAGTACGGCGTCGAGTTGATCGGCGCGAAGGTCGAGGCCATCAAGAAGGGCGAAGACCGCCAGGTCTTCAAGGAGTTGGTCATCGAGTGCGGCGCCGAGGTGGCTCGCAGCCACATCGCGCACACGGTGGGCGAGGCCATCGATCAGGCCGAAGATCTCGGATACCCGCTGGTGATCCGCCCGAGCTTCACGATGGGCGGGCTGGGATCGGGCTTTGCATACGACCGCGACGACCTGATCAGGATGGTGACCGACGGCTTGCACCAGAGCCCGACCCACGAGGTGCTTCTCGAGGAGTCGATCCTCGGCTGGAAGGAATACGAGCTCGAGCTGATGCGCGACACCGCCGACAACACGGTGGTGGTGTGCTCGATCGAGAACGTCGATCCGGTCGGCGTCCACACCGGCGACTCGATCACGGTCGCGCCTGCCCTCACGCTGACCGACCGCGAGTATCAGCGGATGCGCGACGTCGGCATCGACATCATCCGAGCTGTCGGCGTCGACACCGGGGGATGCAACATCCAGTTCGCAGTGGATCCGGCGAATGGTCGGCTCATCGTCATCGAGATGAATCCGCGCGTGTCGCGCTCGAGTGCACTCGCGTCGAAGGCCACCGGATTCCCGATCGCCAAGATCGCCGCCAAGCTCGCGATCGGCTACCGGCTCGACGAGATCCCCAACGACATCACGCGAGTCACCCCGGCCAGCTTCGAGCCGACCCTCGACTACGTCGTCGTCAAGGTGCCGCGTTTCGCCTTCGAGAAGTTCCCGTCGGCGGATGCCACTCTCACCACCACCATGAAGAGCGTCGGCGAGGCGATGGCAATCGGGCGCAACTACTCGACGGCGCTGCAGAAGGCACTGCGCTCGCTCGAGAAGCGGGGGAGCAGCTTCCACTGGGCTGATGAACCACGCAGCAAGGCGCAGTTGCTCGAGGTCGCGAAGGTGCCGACAGACGGCCGGATCGTGACGGTTCAGCAGGCGCTTCGCAAGGGTGCGACGGTGGCCGAGCTGTTCGAGGCGACCAAGATCGATCCCTGGTTTCTGGATCAGATCGTGCTGATCAACGAGGTCGCGACCGAGATCGCCGCTCTCCGCCCCTTCGATCGTGCGCTCTTCCAGCTGGCCAAGGATCACGGCTTCTCGGACGTCCAGATCGCGCAGCTGCGCAACCTGAGCGAGCACGAGGTGCGCAACGCGCGCTGGCAGCTGGGAGTGCGTCCGATCTACAAGACCGTCGACACCTGCGCCGGCGAGTTTCCCGCACTCACGCCGTACCACTACTCGAGCTATGACCTCGAGACCGAGGTGGCGCCGTCGGATGGGCGCAAGGTCATCATCCTGGGATCGGGCCCCAACCGGATCGGACAGGGCGTCGAGTTCGACTACTCGTGCGTGCACGCCAGCTTTGCACTGCACGATGCCGGGTTCGAGACCATCATGATCAACTGCAATCCCGAGACGGTGTCGACGGACTACGACACCAGCGACCGGTTGTACTTCGAGCCACTCACGCTCGAAGACGTGCTGGAGGTCATCCACGCCGAATCTCAGTCCGGCGAGTTCGTCGGCGTGATCGTGCAGTTGGGCGGCCAGACCGCCCTCGGACTTGCCAAGGGTCTCGAGGCGGCCGGGGTCCCGATCCTTGGCACCTCGCCGAGCGCGATCGACCTGGCAGAGGAGCGCGGCCTGTTCTCCAAGATCCTCGATGAGGCGAAGCTGCTCGCGCCCAAGAATGGGACAGCCACCGATGCGCCGTCGGCAGTCGCGGTGGCCGAAGCGATCGGTTACCCGGTGCTGGTGCGACCGAGCTACGTGCTCGGCGGACGCGGCATGGAGATCGTATATGACACCCCCGGCCTCGAGGACTACTTCGACCGCGTGCGCGATCAGGCCATCATCGGGCCGGGATCTCCGCTGCTCGTCGATCGCTTCCTCGACGACGCGCTCGAGATCGACGTCGACGCGCTCTACGACGGTCATGAGCTCTACGTCGGCGGCATCATGGAGCACATCGAGGAGGCTGGCGTGCACTCCGGTGACTCGGCATGCACCCTGCCACCAGTCACCCTCGGCCGCGACGTGATCGATCAGGTCGTCGTCGCCACTCGCAAGATTGCCGAGGGCGTCGGCGTGCGCGGGCTCCTGAACGTGCAGTTCGCGATCGGTGCTGGGGTGCTCTACGTGCTCGAGGCGAATCCACGGGCGTCGCGCACCGTGCCCTTCGTGTCGAAGGCACTGGGGATCCCGCTGGCCAAGGCGGCGTCGTTGATCATGGTCGGGCGCAGCATCCGCGATCTGGTGGCGTCTGGGATGCTTCCGGCCATCGACGGCGCGCACGTTCCCCTCGATTCACCGATCTCGGTCAAAGAGGCGGTGCTGCCGTTCAACCGCTTCCGCACGAAGGAGGGCAACGTTGTCGACTCGGTGCTCGGCCCCGAGATGCGCTCGACCGGCGAGGTGATGGGCATCGACGCCGACTTCCCGCGCGCCTTCGCGAAGAGCCAGGATGCCGCATACGGCGGTCTGCCCAGCAGCGGCACCGTCTTTGTCTCGGTCGCCGACCGCGACAAGCGCGCCATCGTGCTGCCGATGCTGCGCATGTCGCAGCTCGGGTTCGACATCGTGGCCACCGAGGGCACCGCAGAGGTGTTGGCGCGCAATGGCATCCCGGCCACGACAGTGCGCAAGTACTTCATGGGGCAGACCGTTGTCGAGGGGGAGCCCTCGGTCGTCGATCTGATCAACGAGGGAAAGATCGACATCGTGATCAACACGCCGAGCGGCCGCAGCGCTCGCGCCGACGGCTTCGAGATCCGCACGGCGACCGTGGCGGCAGACAAACCGTTGTTCACAACGATCGCCCAGGTGGGTGCCGCCGTCGCGGCGTTCGAGGTGCCGCGCGGCGAGATGCGGGTGCGCAGCCTGCAGGCCTACGCGGCGGATCGCGCGGCGCGGCTGGCCGCGGTGGAGCCCCGATGACCGACGCCTTCGGAGCGCGGCTGACGCGAACCTTTGCGGCGACCGGGCAGCTTTGCGTCGGCATCGACCCGCACCAGGCCCTGCTCGAGGCGTGGGGGCTGCCGGATTCGGCAGCGGGAGTTCGCGAGTTCGGCCTGCGAGTGGTCGAGGCCTGTGCAGGACGCGTCGGGATCGTGAAGCCACAGATCGCCTTCTACGAACGACACGGCTCGGCCGGCTATGCGGCGCTCGAAGGCGTGCTTGTCGCTGCCAGAGCGGCGGGCCTGCTTGTCATAGCCGATGTGAAGCGCGGCGATCTGGGTAGTACGGTCGAGGCCTACGGCGAAGCGTGGCTGACGCCGGGATCTCCGCTGGAAGCCGACGCGATGACGGCGGTGGCGTATCAGGGTCTCGGGTCGCTCGACGGCGTGCTGAAGCGTGCTCGGGGAGCAGGTAAGGGAGTGTTCGTGCTGGCGGCCACCTCGAATCCCGAGGCGTTCGCGACGCAGACGGCCACCCGCTCGGACGGGCGATCTGTTGCGGCGGGCGTTGTCGCCGACGTCGACGCCTGGAACGCGGCATCCTGGCCAGGATCCCTCGGCTCGGTCGGCGTCGTCGTGGGGGCCACCATTGCTCTCGCGGACTTCGGGCTCGACGACGGCTCGTTCGCCCGAACGCCGGTACTCGCCCCCGGATTCGGGCATCAGGGCGCCGAGATCGCCCAACTTCGCGAACTCTTCGGTTCGGCGGCGCAGAATGTTCTGGTGAGTGCATCGCGCAGCATCCTGTCGGCCGGTCCCGGCGGCATCGAGGCGGCGATCGACGACGCCGCGGCCCAGGTGGTGGCGGCATGCCGCGCGTAGCTCCTCCCGACGTCGACCGCGTTGCAGCGGCGCGGGCCGCCGTTGCAGCTCGCCGCGCCCGCGCCCAGGTCAAGCAGGCCGTTGCCAACCGCGAGCGCAAGGCACTGGATGTCGCGGAATCGGCCTGGGCGGGCGAGCCCACGAGCCCCGAGGCGACGCTTCGGGTGCGCGAGCTTCTGATGAGCATTCCGAGCCTCGGACCGACGCGTGCAGACAAGGCGATGGATCAACTCGGGATCGCCGCGTCGAAGCGGGTCGGCGGACTAGGCGTGCGCCAGCGGGTCAAGTTGCGCGAGTACCTCTCGCTTCGCGAGGGCCGCACCGAGTCGCCGACCAGTCGGCTCGTGGTGTTGGCCGGGCCTACAGCTGTCGGCAAGGGAACGGTCTCTCGCTACATCCGCGAGCACTACCCGAACGTGCTGCTGAGCGTTTCGGCGACGACTCGGGCGCCTCGCCCGGGCGAGGTAGACGGTGAGCACTACTACTTCGTGAGCGACGCACAGTTCGACGCCATGGTCGCGCACGGTGAGTTCTTGGAGTGGGCAACGGTGCACAACGCCTCGCGATATGGCACCCCTCGGCCACCCATTGACGCGGCCCTGAAGCATGGCAAGAGCGTGTTGCTCGAGATTGATCTGCAAGGTGCGCGTGCAGTTCGGCGTGAGATGCCAGACGCGTTGCTGGTCTTTCTGCTACCGCCGTCGTGGGACGAACTGGTGCGTCGCCTGGTCGGCCGCGGAACAGAAGACGCGGCTGAACAGGCGCGCAGGTTGGAGACCGCCAAGGTCGAAATGCAGGCTCAAGACGAGTTCGACGTGAAGGTCGTCAACCGTGAGGTCGGCCAAGCGGCCGCCGAGGTCGTAGAATTGCTCGCAGTGCCCTGATTCGGGTGCGAACGCTTTCAGGGAGGACCTCATGGCCGACAAGAACTCCGGCATTATCGACCCGCCGATCGATGACCTGCTTTCGCGGGTGGACTCGAAGTATCAGCTCGTGATTTTCGCAAGCAAGCGCGCGCGCCAGATCAACGACTACTACGCCGACCTGCACGAGGGTTCGCTCTTCGACAACGTCGGGCCGCTTGTCGACTCGACCATCGACGACAAGCCGCTGTCGGTCGCCCTGCGTGAGATCAACGACGACAAGCTGACGCTGACGCCGTTCGACGCTCCCGAGTAGTGACCCGACGCCCGGGACGGGCGCCGGCGCTGGCGTCGCGGCGACGGTCAGAAATGACCGTCGCTTTCAGCGGAGCGCGCGGATGAACATCGTCGTCGGAATCACCGGCGGCATTGCGGCCTACAAGGCCGTGAACGTCGTGCGGGGGCTCGTGCTGGCAGGTCATGACGTGCAGGTGGTCGCCACGGAGGGCGCGCTCCGCTTCGTGGGACGCCCGACGCTTGAGGCGATCAGCCGCAATCCCGTTCACAGCGAACTCTACGAAGGCGTCGCCGAGGTGCGTCACGTGGCGATCGGGCAGGCAGCCGAGCTGATCGTGGTGGCTCCGGCGACCGCGAACTCGATCGCAAAGATCGCTGCCGGCCTGGCCGATGATCTGCTGGGCAACACGATTCTGGCCTCGAGCGCTCCGCTGCTGCTCGCCCCGGCGATGCACACCGAGATGTGGCAGAACGCGGCAACGGCGGCGAATGTCGCGGAACTCCGCGCGCGCGGGGTTCACTTCGTGGGGCCGGCAAGCGGGCAGCTCACCGGGCTGGACTCCGGCCCTGGGAGGATGGCGGAGCCCGACGAGATCATCGCAGCAGCCCTCGCGCTGGTCGGGACGGGCACGGTAAGCGAAGGTGCCAGCGGGCACGATCTGGTCGGACGCCGCATCCTGATCACCGCAGGCGGCACCCGCGAACCGCTCGACCCTGTTCGCTTCATCGGCAACCGGTCAAGCGGCAAGCAGGGCGTAGCGCTGGCTCGAGCGGCAGCCGCGCGCGGCGCCGAGGTGACCCTGATCGTGGCCAACCTGGATGACGGCGTGCTGGATATGCTGCCGGACTCGGTGCGCGTGCAGCATGTCTCGACCACCCTGGAGCTGCAAGAGGCCTCGTTGCTCTCGGCGGGACAGGCCGAACTCATCATCATGGCGGCCGCCGTCGCCGACTACCGACCCGAGACGGTTGCCGACGGCAAGATCAAGAAAGAGACGCAAGGCGACACGCTCGATCTGCATCTGGTGAAGAATCCGGACATCCTCCGTGAGCTCACCTCCGGTCGGCATGACAACCAGGTGATCGTCGGTTTCGCCGCCGAGACCGAGCCCGATCGCGACGCCCTGCTCGCTCTCGCGGTGGCGAAACGCGAACGCAAGGGCGTCGATTTTCTCGTCGTCAACAGGGTCGGATGGACCGAGACCTTCGGCAGCGACGACAACGCTGTGATGCTGCTTGACGCAACCGGACGTAACGTGGCCGACATTCAAGGCAATAAGCAGTCGGTCGCCGACCGTATCCTCGACGTGGTGGCTCGCCCATCGACTCGCACACCCGCTATCTGACAGGCTGACCGTGACTTCATCGCTGCGTCTCTTCACCTCAGAATCGGTGACCGAAGGGCATCCCGACAAGATCTGCGATCAGATCAGCGACTCGATCCTGGACGCACTGCTGAGGGTCGATCCACACGCACGCGTCGCCGTTGAGACGCTGGTGACGACCGGACTCGTGCACGTCGCGGGCGAGGTCACGACAACGGGATATGTCGACATCCCCTCGATCGTTCGCAAGCGGATCACCGACATCGGCTACGACTCCTCTGAGGTGTGGTTTGACGGCCGCTCGTGCGGCGTCTCGGTCTCGATCGGCGGCCAGTCGCCCGATATCGCGCGCGGTGTCGACGCGGCGTTCGAGACACGTGAGCAGTCGAGTGCCGACGCGATGGACCGGCAGGGCGCAGGCGATCAGGGCATCATGTTCGGCTACGCCACGACCGAGACTCCTTCCCTGATGCCGCTGCCGATCTGGCTGGCCCACCGGATGTCGGAGAGGCTCGCCGAGGTGCGGCACGATGGGCTGGTCGACTACCTGAGACCAGACGGCAAGACCCAGATCAGCGTCGGGTATCAGGGTTCGACGCCGAGCACGATCGAGACGGTCGTTCTCTCGACGCAGCACTCGCCCAAGGTGAGCACCGAGCAATTGCGGGCCGAGATCGAAGAGCTGGTCATCCGACCCGTGCTGGGCCGCATCGACCTCCCGTCGGCCGACGCTCGCGTGCTGATCAATCCGACCGGTCGGTTCGAGATCGGCGGTCCGCAGGGCGACGCCGGTCTCACCGGTCGCAAGATCATCGTCGACACCTACGGCGGCGCGGCACGCCACGGTGGAGGCGCGTTCAGCGGCAAGGATCCCTCGAAGGTCGACCGCTCCGCGGCCTACGCGCTGCGGTGGGCCGCCAAGAACGCCGTCGCCGCGGGTCTTGCAGACCGCCTCGAGGTTCAGGTCGCATATGCCATCGGCACGGCGTCTCCTGTCGGGTTGTATGTCGAGAGCTTCGGCACCGCCCACGTGCCAGAGGAGTCGATCATCGGCGCGATCAGGGAGGTCTTCGACCTGCGGCCGGCGGCAATCATCCGCGATCTCGATCTGCTCAGACCGATCTACGCGCAGACGGCGAGCTACGGTCATTTCGGGCGCGAGCTGCCCGACTTCAGCTGGGAGAAGACCGACCGCGTCGATGCTCTGCGCGGTGCCGCCGGTCTCTGAGGCAGTGCCGGTGGCGGGGTCGGGGTCTATCGCGCGTGTGTTGGTCGACTCTCCGCTGCCGCAACTCGACCGCCTGCTCGACTACCGCATCCCGGAGGGGATGCAGGGTGTCGTGCCCGGGGTTCGCGTGTCGGTGCCGTTGCGCGCCGCCCGTCGCATTGCCGAGGGATTCGTGGTCGCCCTCAGCGCCCAGCAAGACTTTCCTGGGCCGTTGAGTGACATCCTCGCGCTGGTATCGCCGGTGCCCGTGCTCCAACCCGAGGTCTGGGCGCTCGCCCGCGCGGTGGCCGATCGCGCGGCCGGCTCGGCGAGCGACGTGCTGCGGCTCGCCATCCCGCCGCGGCAGGTGCGGGTTGAGAAGGCATGGCTTGCGCGCGGGGAGCAGCCCGTCCGCGAACGCCTACCGGCCCCGACGATGGAGGGATACCCGGCCGGCCTGCTCGAGTCCGCCCTCGCGGCGGGTGAGCGCATGGCACTCGGCGTCGCGCCCGGGGTGGCACAACTGGAGCCGGACGGGCCGTGGATTGGCCGCTGGGCCGTGACCATCGCGCGTGCCGCCGCCCGGACGGTGGCCGGCGGCGCCTCGGCCATCGTGATCGCACCCGACTATCGCGACCAAGAGCAGTTGGCCGCTGCGCTTGCGGTGCTGCTTCCGGGGGATGCCGTCGTCAGGCTCGACGCCCGACAGTCGAATCCCGATCGGTACCGGGGCCTCCTGCGTGCGCTAGGTCTGGACCCTGTCGTGCTGATCGGCAATCGCTCGGTGGTCTACGCGCCGGCCGAGAAGCTCGGCCTCATCGCGGTCTGGAACGATGGCGACCCGCTTCTCGGGGAACCTCTGGCACCGTATGTGCACGCTCGGGATGCCGCGCTCGTACGACAGGAGCAGCAGGGTGGTGCCCTGATTTTTGCTGGCCACACCCGCACGACCGAAGTGCAGCGGCTGGTCGAGGTTGGTTACCTGCGAGAGGTCGCGCTCGCGCGCCCGCGTCATCCACGCGTCATCCCGACCGCGAATATCGCCGCTCAAGACCGGCTGGCTGCCCAGGCGCGCATTCCGTCCATCGCATGGCGCGAGGCGACAACGGGCAGCAAGACAGGTCCAGTGCTGGTGCAAGTCGCGCGTCCCGGGTACGCGCCCGGGCTGCGGTGCGTCGACTGCGGTCAGTCGGCGCGGTGCCGGATCTGCGGGGGCCCACTCCATCTGAAGCGCGCCGGCGGCATCCCAGCCTGCACGTGGTGCGGAGCGCCCGAGGCCTCGTGGCGATGTTCGAACTGTCAATCCACCCGCCTGCGTCCGGCGGGGGTAGGGGCCAGCCGCACCGCCGAGGAGCTGGGCAAGGCCTTTCCGGGAGTGCGGATCATCGTGGCCGACGGCGAGCGGAGCATCCAGGCCGTCGACTCCAAGCCCGCGATCGTGGTCGCCACCCGAGGCGCCGAACCGATCGCGGCCGGAGGCTATCGCGCCGTGCTGCTGCTCGACGGTGATCGCATGGTGGCGCGCGAGAGCCTACGCGTTGGCGAGGATTGCCTGCGATGGTGGTCGGATGCCGCGGCACTGGCCGCAGATGATGCTCCCGTGGTTCTGGTCGGCGTTGGCGGCGCGCTGGCATCGGCGCTGGTGACCGGCAGCCAAGCCGACTACGCCCGCCACGAGCTGATCGATCGCCGGGCGCTGCATTTTCCCCCCGCCGCACGGGTAGCGACGCTGCAGGGCGCTCCGGACGCCGTGGCTGCGGCACTGCGAGCCCTCCCGCCCGGTGCCGAGTCGCTGGGCACCACCGAAGCCGAGGGACGCGCCCGCGCGATCGTGCGCTTCGACTATGCGCACGGTGCGGCAGTGGCCGAGGCCATTCGGTCCGAGATCATCCGCCAGGCGACCGCGCGCCGCAAATCCGTCCCGGGCGCGCCGCCACGCCGGGGGCGCCAGTCGCTGCCACTACGAGCGCGCTTCGACGATCCCGAGCCGTTCTCCGAGTAGGCGCTCGCACCGCACCGTGCCGCCGGGCAGGGCAGAATCGACGGGTGCCTCCACTTCGGATCCTGTTTGCGGGAAGCCCCGCCGCCGCGGTCCCGAGCCTGCGGCGACTCCACACCGGCCCGCACCACGTCGTCGCCGTTGTGACCCGCGAAGACGCGCCACTCGGGCGCAAGAAGGTGCTGACGGCAACCCCTGTTGCTGACGAGGCAGAGCGTGCAGGCATCCGGGTCATCAAGGCCAATCGACTCGGGCCTGTGACAGACGAGCTGATTGCGCTGGAAGCCGATCTGGGGGTGATCGTTGCGTACGGCGGGCTGATCCGCGAACCGCTGCTCGGTGCACCTCGTTTCGGCTGGATCAATCTGCACTTCTCGCTGCTGCCGCGTTGGCGTGGGGCGGCGCCGGTGCAGCGCGCCATCATGGCCGGCGATTCCGAGACGGGTGCCGTGGTCTTTCGGTTGGTGCCCGAATTGGACGCCGGGGACGTCTACGCGACGCTGCGTCGACCGATCGGTGCTCACGAAACCGCCGCGCACCTGCTCCCAGCTCTTGCTGAGTCCGGTGCTGGGTTGCTCGCCACCGTCGTCGACGGCCTCGCGGAGGGCACAGCGGTGGCGGCTCCGCAGCAGGGCCAGGTCACCCTCGCCCCCAAGCTCGTGCTCGCCGATGGCCGCCTCGATTGGTCCGAATCTGCGGATCGGGTCGACGCGCAGTTCCGGGGCACATCACCCGAGCCGGGCGCATTCACCGAGCTCGGTGAGGAGCGGGTGAAGGTGGTGGACGCGCTCATTGCCCACGGCGCGCCCGCCATCGATCCCGGTCGTGTCGAGCTGCGCGCCGGGCGAGTCCTAGTGGGCACCGCAAGCGATCCGATCGAACTGGTGACCGTCCATCCTGCCGGCAAGCGACCCATGAACGCCGCCGACTGGTGGCGCGGTCGTCCGCCGGGCGCTGCCGACCGCGCCTCGGACGGCCCTCTGGTCGTCGGCTCGTGAGTTCGCCACGCCGCGGTGCTCGCGGGCCGAAGCCTCCCCGCACCGGCCCCTATCGCATCCAAGCCGCCCGCAGGGTGGCGTACGACGTGCTGCGCGCCGTGCACGAAAGCGACGGGTACGCGAACCTGCTGCTGCCGGTGAAACTCCACGATGCCGGTCTGAACGAGGCGGACGCCGGGCTGGCCACCGAGTTGACATACGGCACCCTGCGGCGCCAGGGCTACTACGACCGGATCATCGAGTTGGCAAGCGGTCGGCCGTTGACCAAGATCGACCCCGAGGTGCTGGACGCGCTGCGACTGGGGGTGCATCAGCTGATCGGGATGCGGGTCGCAGCTCACGCCGCTGTGGACGAATCCGTGGCTTTGGTCGCTGCAGCGGGCAAGCGCTCTGCAACCGGTTTCGCCAACGGCGTGCTGCGATCCATCTCGCGCGGCACGGCCGAACAGTGGAGAGCGCGGGCTCTCGACGGACTCGTCGGCGATGCCAGGCTCGCCATGGAGCACGCGCATCCCCTCTGGGTGGTTGAGGGCTTTCGTGCGGCGCTGGCCGCTGAGGGCCGCGCCGATCAACTGAGCGACCTCCTGCAAGCAGACAACGAAGCGCCACGGGTCAGCCTGGTCGCCCTGCCAGGATTGGCGACGCCCGACGAGGTGGGAGAGCCGGGCGCGGTGTCGCCCGTTGCCGCCAGGTCAGCAGGCGGAGATCCATCCGGCAACCCTCTGGTCGCCTCGGGACGCGCGCGCGTGCAGGACGAGGGCTCTCAGCTGGCGGCGCTCGCCCTCAGCCGGGCTCGGCCGATCGTCGCGGGGGAGCGCTGGCTCGACCTGTGCTCCGGCCCGGGCGGCAAGGCCGCCGTGCTCGCGGCAGAGGCGCTCATCGGGGGCGCCGTCCTGCTCGCCAATGAACTGATTCCGACCCGAGCGCGACTGGTTCGCAACGCTCTGGCGGTTTTCGACCAGCCGCCGGAGGTCGTTGAGGGCGACGGCCGGCGTTTCGTTGAGGGCGACGAGCGGTTCGATCGCATCCTGCTCGACGCGCCATGCACCGGTCTGGGTGCCCTCCGGCGGCGACCCGAGGCACGCTGGCGCAAGCGACCGTCCGACCTGGACGAGTTGACCGCGCTGCAGACGCAGCTGCTCGACGCGGCGATCCACGCTCTCGCCCCTGGCGGCCTGATCGCCTACGTCACGTGCTCGCCGCACCTGGACGAAACAAGAGAAGTGGTCGCGGGTGCGTTGAATCGGCATCCCGATATTGCTGCCCTGGACACCCCTGCCCTGCTGGCAGGCATCGCCACCGGCGACCTCGACCTGCCGACCGCGAGCCACGCGCAACTCTGGCCGCACCGGCACGGCACCGACGCGATGTTCATCCAGCTGATGGCTAAGGTCGAGGCGTGACCGTGCGCATCCAGCCGAGCATTCTCAGTGCCGACTTCGTGAACATGGAGCGCGATGTCGCCGCGATCGCGACTGCCGACGCCGTTCATGTCGACGTCATGGACAACCATTTCGTTCCGAACCTCACCTTCGGGCTCGAGATGGTGACCCGCGTGCAGGCGGTGTCGTCGATTCCGCTCGACGTGCACCTGATGATCACGGATGTCGACCGCTGGGCCCCCGGGTACGCAGAGTTGGGCGTGTTCTCGGTCACCTTTCACGCAGAGGCCACCGCCGATCCGGTCGCTCTCGCACGGCACCTTCGCGCGATGGGGACCCGCGCAGGGCTCGCGCTCAAGCCGGGCACCGACGTGGCCCCCTATCTCGAGTTGCTTCCCGAGTTCGACCAGTTGCTCATCATGACGGTTGAGCCCGGATTCGGTGGCCAGGCCTTCAACGCCGAGATGCTTCCGAAGGTGGCGGCCGCACGCGCGGCGATCGATGCCGAGCGCCTCGATATCTGGCTGCAGGTCGACGGCGGCATCACCGACCGTACGATCATCCGCGCGGCAGAGGCGGGGGCCGATACTTTCGTCGCGGGCTCAAGCGTCTACGGCGCGGAGGATGCGGCGACGGCGATCGACGCACTGCGCGCGGCCGCGGTTGGAGCACACCGGCACGCATGACGAACCCGGAACGAGTGATTCGGGATGTCTCCCGAGTGATCGTGCTGGACCCTGACGACAACGTGCTGCTGCTGCACGGCTTCGACCCCGCAGACGCGGCGGCCGGGAGTTGGTGGTTCACGCCCGGTGGCGGAGTGGAACCCGGTGAGTCGTTCGAGCTGGCTGCACTTCGGGAGCTGCAGGAGGAGACCGGTCTCTGTGTGGCCGCCGTCATCCCCTTGGAAGGCGAACGCACGGCGGTATTCGACTTCGACGGTCGGGTCTGGGAACAGCGCGAACGCTACTTCACGATCCGAGTCCGGTCGTTCTCGCTGGATGCGTCGGGGTGGACAGAGGGTGAGCGCCGCTCCCTGTTAGGTGCCCGCTGGTGGCCCCTCGATGACCTGGCATCCACTTCGGAGCAGATCTTCCCGGCGACCCTGCTCGACCTGGTGCGATCGGCCGTGGCGGCCCTGACGACCCCGACCTGATCCATCCCGTCTGGCCAATCTGATTGACTGGAGCCATGACGGAAAAGAGCAAGCCGGACGTTGCTTCAGTGCCCGACAGTGCTGAGGAGACCAAGAAGAAGTTCCGCGAGGCTCTGGAGCGCAAGAAGCAGCAGGGTGACAGCCGCATCGCGGCGCCCGGCTCCGAGTCGAGCATTCATGGGGCACATGGCAAGGCCGGCGGCAAGCGGCAGTTCCGCCGCAAGAGCGTCTAACCCCCGAACAACCAAGGAAGAACCATGACTGACATGACCAAGCCCGAGATCGAACCGACCATGGGCGACGCCCCGACCGAACTCGTCATCACCGACCTCGTGGTGGGCGACGGTGCCGAGGCCACACCAGGCGCAACGGTCGACGTGCACTACGTTGGCGTGGATTTCGAGAGCGGCGAAGAGTTCGACTCCAGCTGGGGTCGAGGCGAATCGATCCAGTTCCCGCTGAATGGCCTGGTGCGCGGTTGGCAGGAAGGCATCCCCGGCATGAAGGTCGGCGGCCGCCGTCAGCTGATCTGCCCGCCCGCCTGGGCATACGGCCCCGCGGGTGGTGGGCATCGCCTGTCCGGACGCACCCTGGTCTTCGTCATCGACCTTCTCGGCGTCAAGTAATCGATAACCTGGAGGCGTGAAGACCTTCGACGCCCTCTTCGAGGAGCTCAGCCAGAAGGCGGCTGAGCGCCCGGTGGGATCTGGCACGGTCGAAGAGCTCGACGCCGGCGTTCACGCCATCGGCAAGAAGATCGTCGAAGAGGCGGCAGAGGTCTGGATGGCCGCCGAGTTCCAGAGCGACGACGAGACGGCCGAAGAGATCTCGCAGTTGCTGTACCACCTGCAGGTGCTCATGATCGCCAAGGGACTCTCGCTCGACGACGTGCAGCGACACCTGTAGTCAGCTCCGCTGCCCGCACGCCCGTCGACTGAAAGACTCATCCCATGCTCCGAATCGCGGTGCCCAACAAGGGCACCCTCTCTGAAACCGCCGTGCAGATGCTGCAGGAGGCGGGCTACGCGACGCGTCGCGATCCCAAAGAACTGATCGTGAGCGACACGCGCAACGATGTCGAGTTCTTCTACCTGCGGCCTCGCGACATCGCGACCTACGTGGGCTCGGGCGCTCTCGACGTCGGCGTCACCGGCCGCGACCTGCTGCTCGACTCGCACTCGACAGCGATCGAGATCGACGAACTCGACTTCGGTGGCTCGACATTCCGCTTCGCAGGGCCGATCGGCCGATTCGAGTCGCTGACCCAGCTGAACGGCGTACGCGTCGCGACCAGCTATGCCGCTCTCGTCACCGACTTCCTGCAGCGAGAAGGCGTTACCGCCGACGTGGTGCGTCTGGATGGTGCCGTCGAGTCGGCCGTGCGGCTCGGGGTCGCGGATGCCGTCGCCGACGTGGTCGAAACCGGCTCGACCCTCAAGAAGCAGGGCCTCGAGATCTTCGGGCCGGTCATCTTGGAATCGCACGCAGTGCTCATCGCCGCCCACGACAAGGTGGAGGGCCTCGAGACGCTGCGGCGTCGCCTTCAGGGAGTGATGGTCGCCCACCAGTACGTGCTGATGGACTACGACCTGCCCGCGCAGTTGCTCGACGCAGCGTCGAAAATCACGCCGGGGCTCGAGTCGCCGACGGTGTCGCAGACGCGCGACTCCGAGTGGGTGGCCGTCCGAGTGATGGTGCCTCGCGCCGACACTAACCACGTGATGGATGCCCTCTACGAGTTGGGCGCGCGGGCAATTCTGGTGAGCGCGATCCACGCCGCGCGGATCTGATCATGCCGGTGCAGACATGAGCATCGTGACGCGGGTCATCCCCTGCCTGGATGTCGCGGCCGGACGAGTCGTGAAGGGCGTCAACTTTCTCGACCTCCGCGACGCGGGCGACCCGGTCGAGCTGGCGCGCCGCTACTACGAGCAGGGAGCGGACGAGATCACCTTTCTCGACGTCACGGCGACCGTCGAAGACCGGTCCACCATGTACGAGACGGTGACGGCGACGGCGGAGCAGGTCTTCATCCCGCTGACCGTCGGCGGGGGAGTGCGCTCCAAAGACGACGTCGCCCGGCTGCTCGGCTACGGGGCCGACAAGGTCGGGGTGAACAGTGCCGCCATCGCGCGGCCGGCGCTGATCGACGAGATCGCGGACCGGTTCGGCGCGCAGGTGCTGGTGCTGTCACTTGATGTGAAGCGCAGCGCCCGAACGACCAGCGGATTCGTGGTCACGACCCACGGCGGCCGCACCGAGACCGATGTCGACGCGCTGCACTGGGCCCGCGAGGCGATCGAGCGTGGAGTGGGCGAACTGCTCGTGAACTCGATCGACGCCGACGGAACCAAGCAGGGTTACGACCTCGAACTGGTGGCCGCGGTGCGTGAACTGAGCTCCGTTCCGGTGATCGCTAGCGGCGGTGCTGGCTCGGTGGCGGACTTCGCGCCAGCGGTCGTAGCTGGCGCGGACGCCGTGCTCGCGGCATCCGTGTTCCACAACGGCGAGTTGACCGTGGCCGATGTCAAGGCGGCGCTGAGCGCCGAAGGGATTGCCGTGCGATGAGCGAGATGTTGACATCCGAGACGGTGGGCGCGGTCATCGAGCGCGCGCGATTCAACGCAGAGGGCTTGATGCCTGCAATCATTCAGCAGCACGACTCGCACGAGGTGCTGATGCTCGGTTACATGGATGCCGAGGCGTTGCGCCGCACGCTCACCGAGGGCCGGGTGACGTTCTGGTCGCGCAGCAGGCAGGAGTACTGGCGTAAGGGCGACACCAGCGGCAACGTGCAGTTGGTGCTCGGAGCGGCCCTCGATTGTGACGGCGATACGCTGTTGGTCCAGGTCGAGCAACACGGGCCCGCCTGCCACACCGGCGCGCACGCCTGCTTCGACGTCGACCCGCTCTTCCCGTTCGTGACTGTGTCGAACGTGACGGGCGCAGCACTCGAAAGCGGCGCATGACGACCACCAGCCGGGCTGACTTCGACGCAGCGCTGGCCGCAGGGCATCGCGTGGTCCCGGTGTTGCGGGAGCTCTTCGCCGACGGCGAGACCCCGATCGGCGTGTACCGAAAACTAGCCATCGGCAAGCCGGGCACCTTCCTTCTTGAATCGGCAGAGCAGGGCGGCATCTGGTCGCGGTTCTCGTTCGTCGGGGTCGGTTCGCTCGGCGTGCTCACCCAGGGCCGGGCCGACGACGGCGCCGACCGCGCGGTCTGGCTCGACTACGGCGTCTCGGCGGAGCGAGCGCTGGGACACGACGCCCCGAGCGCACCCTTGGCGGCGTTGGCGCACCTCTACGCGCGCTGGAGCACGCCGCACGTCGACGGTCACCCGCCCTTGACCGGAGGGTTGGTGGGGTTCATCGGCTGGGAAGCCGTCCGACAGCTCGAGAGACTGCCCGATGTGCCGCCCGCCGATTTCTCGGTGCCGGGTCAGGCGCTCAGTTTCGTGAGCGAACTGGTGGTGCTCGATCATCGTCAAGGCACGGCGACCCTGATCTGCTCGGTGCTCAATGACGGGACCGATGACGCCGACACGCAGTGGGCGCAAGCCCAGAGCGTGCTCGACGCACTGCAAACCGGGTTGGCCCAGCCGTCCGAGGCGTGGATCGCGGACGTCGACCTGACAACGTCCGCCACCCCGATTCCGCGAGTGACCGCCTCGGAATACGAAGTCGCCGTTGAGCGCTCGAAGGAGTACATCCGCGAGGGCGACGTCTTTCAGGTCGTGATCTCGCAGCGCTTCGACCACGAGATCACGGCTGAGCCGATCGACGTGTATCGCGTGCTGCGGGCGCTGAACCCGAGCCCGTACATGTACCTCCTCACCCTCGAAGGGCCGGCTGGCGACTCGTACTCGATCGTCGGCTCGTCTCCCGAGGCACTGGTGAAGGTGCAGGGCGGGCGGGTCTTCACGCATCCGATCGCGGGATCTCGGCCGCGCGGCGAAACCCCGGAGCGCGATCTGGAGCTGGCGGATGAACTGCTGGCAGACCCGAAGGAACAGGCGGAGCACCTGATGCTCGTCGACCTTGCGCGCAACGACCTCTCGAAGGTGTGCGTGGCCGGATCGGTCGAGGTCACCGAATTCATGCAGGTCGAACGTTTCAGCCACATCATGCACCTGGTGTCCAGCGTCGAGGGCGACCTGCGGCCCGACGCCACCTCCATCGACGTCTTCACGGCCACCTTCCCGGCCGGCACTCTGTCTGGCGCGCCGAAGCCGCGCGCCTTGGAGATCATCGACGAGCTCGAGGTCGCGCAGCGCGGCGTGTACGGCGGCGTGGTCGGCTACTTCGGACTTGCGGGAGATGCCGATCTGGCGATCGCGATCCGCACCGCAACCATTGTTGACGGCCTCGCGCGCGTGCAGGCCGGGGCCGGACTCGTCGCCGACTCGGATCCCGCGACCGAGCACCAGGAGGCTCAGAACAAGGCGGCGGCACCGTTGCGCGCCATCGCCATCGCCAATGCGATGCGCCGCCTATCGTGACTCACGAGCAGCCATCGATTGCTCAGCGCGATGCGAGCCGCTCGCGCGGCTCGCTCAAGCTGATCTCGCTGGTCGGGATCGCGGTGCTGGCTGCGCTGATCTTCGCCGACTGGTCGCAGACCTGGTTCACGCTCGTGGTGCAGGGCAAGTCGTTCCCGGTGTCGGGACAGGTTGCGGGTGGTGCGTTGTCGGCACTCGCACTGGCCTCGCTGGCGTTGATCGCGGCACTGGCAATCGCCGGCCGATTCTTCCGAGCCATCTTGGGCGTGCTGCTCGCGCTGCTCGGAGTGTGCGTCATCGCGGTCTCCGCGTTCGCCATCGGCAATCCGGTCGTCGCCGCGACATCGGCGATCACGAAAGCAACAGGAGTCGCCGGCACCCAGTCCGTCGCGAAGCTCGTGACCGCGACTTCGATCACGGCCTGGCCCATCATCGCGATCGTGTTGGGGGTGCTTCTCACCCTGCTGGGCCTGGCCATCGCGCCAACCGCGCGATCGTGGCCCGAGTCCGGGCGCAAGTACAGCCGCTCGCGCCTGGCAGCGCCGGATGCCGATCCCCAAGATCCCGTGCAGGAGTGGGATGCCCTGAGCGAGGGCGACGACCCGACCCGGCGATGAGCAGGCGTCGGCTCGGGAGCGGTCGTCACGCCCCGCTAGACTGACCACGATTCGATCAGAAGGAGCAGCAGTGAGCGACGCCACCGAACCCGGAGAGGGCAACTCGCCCGCAGCCTGGGTCGCCGTGATCATCATGCTGGCCGCAATCGCTGGCGGAGCTCTCGCCTTCTGGTTCGACGTGCCATGGCTGGTGTGGAGCTTCGCAGGACTCGTCGTCGTCGGCGCGCTTGTGGGCGGCATCCTGTCGAAACTGGGCTACGGCGTCAAAGGCCCGCGCTATGTGCCGAAGGTGCATTCCTAGAGTGCTCCCTGAACTCGTCGCCGGGGCCGTCGCGGACGCCTCGGAGCGACGCGCACTTCGTCCCCTCAAACAGGTGGAGGCGGACGCCGTTGCCCGCCCAGCCGCGCTCGACGTCATGGCTGCTCTCGCACCCTCCGATCGCGTGAAGATCATCGCGGAGGTCAAGCGGGCCAGCCCCTCGCGCGGGCCGCTTGCCGACATCGCCGACCCGGCGTCACTTGCCGTTTCGTATCAAACCGGCGGGGCGAGCGCGATCAGCGTGCTCACCGAAGGGCGCCGCTTTCTCGGATCGCTGGCCGATCTGGACGCGGTCAGGGCCGCCGTCGACATCCCGGTGCTGCGCAAAGACTTCATCGCCGATCCGTACCAGGTGTTCGAGGCACGAGCGGCGGGCGCGGATCTCGTACTGCTGATCGTCGCTGCCCTGAAGCAACCGCTGCTCGCCGAACTGCATGACCTGGTCTCGCAACTCGGCATGACGGCGCTGGTCGAGACCCACTCGGCAGACGAGGTCGAGCGCGCACTCGACGTCGGCGCCTCCGTCGTGGGTGTCAACGCCCGAGATCTCAGCACCTTCGAGCTCGACCGCGAGCTGTTCGGAACGGTTGCAGACCGCATCCCGTCTGGCGTCATCCGGGTTGCAGAGTCGGCGGTCAGCGAGCCAGTCGACGTCGCGCGGTACCGTGCAGCGGGCGCAGATGTCGTGCTCGTCGGCGAAGCACTGGTCACGGGCGGAGATCCGGTCGCCATGTTGCAGAGCTTCTTGACGGCCAGCCCGTTCCGCCCAGCAGGGTCGCACGTGAGTCCGGTCAGCGCGTGACCAGCCTGCGCGAACTGCCCGGGCCGTTCTATGGCGAGTACGGCGGCCGGTTCATGCCCGAGTCGCTGATCGCCGCGATCGACGAGCTGGCGGCGGCGTACGAGTCGGCGAAGATCGACCCGGCGTTCCTTGCCGAGTTGCGCGAGCTCGAGCGCAGCTACAGCGGCCGCCCATCGATCATCACCGAGGTACCGCGCTTCGCCGAGCACGCCGGCGGGGCGCGCATCATCCTGAAGCGTGAAGACCTCAACCACACCGGCTCGCACAAGATCAACAACGTGCTCGGCCAGGCGCTGCTGACGCGGCGCATCGGCAAGACGCGTGTGATCGCCGAGACCGGGGCCGGCCAGCATGGCGTTGCCACCGCGACGGCCGCTGCGCTATTCGGCTTCGAGTGCACGATCTTCATGGGCGAGGTCGACACGAAGCGCCAGGCCCTGAACGTGGCCAGAATGCGTTTGCTCGGGGCGGACGTCGTGTCGGTGACCACCGGATCCCGCACCCTCAAAGACGCCATCAACGAGGCATACCGAGAGTGGGTGACGAGCGTCGAGACCACCAACTACATTTTTGGGACCGCTGCAGGCCCGCATCCCTTTCCGGCCATGGTTCGCGACTTCCAGAAGGTCATCGGCGAGGAGGCGCGCGAGCAGGTTCTCGCGCTGACCGGCAGGCTCCCGGATGCGGTTGCGGCCTGCGTGGGCGGCGGCTCGAATGCGATCGGCATCTTCGACGCGTTCCTCGACGACGAGTCGGTGAAGCTGTACGGCTACGAGGCTGCTGGCGACGGGATCGACACTGACCGGCATGCCGCGGCGATCGAACGCGGCCGTCCAGGCATCTTGCACGGGGCGCGCAGCTATCTCTTGCAGGACGACGACGGTCAGACCGTTGAGTCCCACTCCATCTCGGCCGGGCTCGACTATCCAGGAGTCGGACCCGAGCATGCCTATCTTGCCGACATCGGCCGCGTCAGTTACTTGCCGGCGAGCGACGTCGAGGCGATGGAGGCCCTGCGGCTGCTCAGTCGCACCGAGGGCATCATCCCAGCGATCGAGTCTGCGCACGCCCTGGCCGGCGCGCTGAAGCTGGGCCGCGAACTCGGGCCGGATGCGATCATCCTCGTCAATCTCAGCGGCCGAGGCGACAAAGACGTGCAGACGGCTGGCGAGTGGTTCGGCTTGTTCGACGAAGGAGCGGTGCAGTCGTGAGCGGCGCGACGGTTGCGGGCTCCATCGCGACCACGATCGACGCCAACCGGCGGGCCGGCACGGGCACGTTGATCGGGTACCTGCCCGTCGGCTTCCCGGATCTCGCCACCAGCATCGACGCGGCCGTCGCCCTTGTGGAGAGCGGCGTCGACGCGCTTGAGCTGGGGGTTCCCTACTCCGACCCGGTGATGGACGGCCTGGCGATCCAGAAGGCGACGCAGGCGGCACTGGCCTCCGGATTCCGGGTGCGCGACATGTTCACGGCGGTCGAGGCGATCCGCGCGCGAGTCGACGCGCCGGTGCTGGTCATGACCTACTGGAACCCGGTGCTGCAGTACGGCCCCGACCGATTCGCCGACGCTCTCGTCGACGCCGGGGGAGCGGGCCTTATCACCCCCGACATCACCCCGGACTCGGCCGGCCCGTGGATCGCGACCAGCGACCGCACAGGTCTCGAGCGGGTGTTCCTGGCCGCCCCGAGCTCGACCGATGCTCGGCTCGTCGATACCGTCGCGGCTAGCCGTGGCTTCGTCTACGCCGTCTCGACCATGGGAGTGACCGGCGCACGCAGCAATGTGGATGCCGCCGCGCGCGGACTCGTGGCCCGGCTCCGCGCCGCTCACGCCGAGAACGTCTGCGTCGGGGTCGGGATCTCGACCAGTGACCAGGTCGCCGAGGTCCTCGAGTACGCCGACGGCGCGATCGTCGGTGCCGCCCTCGTCACGGCGCTGGCCGAGCGCGGAGTGGCGGGCGTCGCTCGCCTGGCTGCGGCGCTCGCTCAGGGTCGCACTCGGTAGACTTCGTTCCGGCCCGCCAGCCGCCCATCCTGCCCGTCCTCCCACCGAAGGGTGCCTCGTGCTTCCGCTCACCATTCCCAGTCCGCCTCCGGCCTGGCAGGTTCCGGTCTCGATTCCGACCGGGTGGCTACACGGCGTGTTTCCGGGCGTTGCCCCGGATGCGAGCCTCCAGATTCACACCTATGCCCTCTGCATCCTGGCGGGCATCGTTGTCGCCCTGATCATCACGAATCGCCGACTGACCGCCCGCGGTGCCGAGCCATGGATCATCATCGATGTGATCATCCCGACCATCATCTTCGGCCTGATCGGCGCGCGCGCCTGGCACGTCGCCACTCACATCAGCGACTACTTCGGCCCGGGCAAGAACACCTGGAATCCCTTCCTCCCGGGTGCGATCTGGAATATCTGGGACGGCGGTGACGCCATCCTGGGCACTCTTCTGCTCGGCGCACTCGGCGTGTACGTCGGCTGCCGCATCACGGGGCTGCGCTACACCTCCGTCGTTGACGCGATCGCGCCATCGCTTCTGGTCGCGCAGTCGCTTGGCCGCCTCGGCAACTACTTCAATAATGAGCTCTACGGCCTTCCGACCAACCTGCCATGGGGTCTGAAGATTTCCTCGGACAACGCCGCATATCCTGCCGGCTTGCCCACGAGCGGGGTGTACTTCCACCCGACCTTCCTCTACGAGATCATCTGGAACATGGCGGGATTCGTGATCATTCTGCTGATCCAGTACAAGGTCACGGTGCTCACGTCGGCCGACGGTCGGCGCTCGTTCCGCGCGGCCGCGCGTCCGCAGTGGCAGTGGGGCAAGGTGCTCGGCCTGTACCTGATCTGGTACGGCACCGGTCGCACGTGGTTCGAGAACATCCGCATCGATCCGAGTCAGACCTTCCTCGGGATCCGTGACAACGTCTGGGGCGCCCTCGGCGCGATCGTGCTCGGACTCGTCATCATCGCGGTCCAGTCGCGGCGTCATCCTGGGGTCGAACCGAGTGTCTACCGGCCAGGGAAGGAGTGGACCCCGCCCTCTGAGGTAGACTCAGAGGACATCTACTCCGATACCGACGATTCAGGCGATGACGCCGCTGTACCTTCAGGCACGTCGGGCTCGAGCAAGAAGGAAGCACCCGCCACAAGCGGGGCGGTCCACAACTCTTAATAGTCCAGCGACACCACGCCCGGCATCCCTCCACTCGTTGGGCCATTGACGTCCCATCTCCAGCACCATCGTGAGGACGGTACTCATGGCGCACTCAGCTCCGGCACCCAACCCCTTCACCGGGTTCAGCGGCGTGCCCGCGGCGCAGGGTCTCTACGACCCACGCCGCGAGAAGGATGCCTGCGGCCTTGCCATGGTTGCCACCCTGCGCGGAACCGCTGGACACGACATCATCGCCCTGGCCCTCGACGCGCTCCGCCACCTTGAGCACCGGGGCGCTGTGGGCTCGGATGCCGGCACCGGCGACGGCGCGGGCATCGTCACGCAGATCCCCGACGCGTTCCTGCGCGCGGTCGCTGGATTCGACCTGCCTCCCGTCGGACGCTACGCCGTCGGCATGGCGTTCCTGCCGCTCGACGCCGCTGCAAGCAGCGCGCTGAAAGACGGCATCGCCACGATCGCCCAAGACGAGGGGCTGCGCGTCCTGGGCTGGCGAGAGGTTCCGACCGATCCGACCCATCTCGGGCACTTGGCGCGCGAGGCCGCCCCGGCTTTCGAGCAGCTGTTCGTCGAGTCCACCCGCGTCGGCGAGGGCGGCCAGCCACTCGCCGGCATCGAACTCGACCGCCAGGCGTTCCGGATGCGCAAGCGCGCTGAGCGCGAGCTTGGCGCCTACTTCCCGTCGTTGTCGGCCCGCACCCTGGTCTACAAGGGCATGGTCACCACCCTGCAACTCGAGCCGTTCTATCCGGACCTCAGCGATGAGCGCTTCGCGTCGAAGCTCGCACTCGTGCACTCGCGATACTCCACCAACACCTTCCCGTCGTGGCCGCTGGCCCAGCCGTTCAGGGTGATCGCTCACAACGGTGAGATCAACACGGTGCAGGGCAACCGCAACTGGATGCGCGCCCGTCAGAGCCAGCTCGAGTCCGAGTTGCTCGGCGACTTGCGTCCGCTGTTTCCGATCGTCAGCGAGGGCGCGAGTGACTCTGCCTCGTTCGACGAGGTCGCGGAACTGCTCCTGCTGTCTGGGCGGTCACTGCCGCACTCGATCATGATGATGGTGCCAGAGGCATGGGAGAACCAGGTCGACATCGACCCCATGCGGCGCGCCTTCTACGAGTTCCACTCGATGATGATGGAGCCATGGGACGGCCCAGCTGCCCTGGTCTTCACCGATGGATCCCTGGTCGGCGCCACCCTGGACCGCAATGGTCTGCGCCCCGGCCGGTTCCTGGTGACCGACGACGGCCTCGTGGTGCTGGCGAGCGAGATCGGCGTGCTCGACTTCCCCGCAGACAAGATCGTGCGCAAGGGCCGGCTGCGGCCCGGCAAGATGTTTCTGGTCGACACCGTCGCGGGGCGAATCGTCGAGGACGACGAGATCAAGGCGGAGCTGTCTGCGGCCGAGCCCTGGCAGGACTGGCTCGACGCGGGCCGGATCCATCTGGCCGAGCTGCCAGAACGCGAGCACATCACGCACACTCCGGCCTCGGTGGTGCGCCGTCAGCGCACCTTCGGGTACACGGAGGAGGAAGTGCGCATCCTGGTCACTCCGATGGCGCAGAACGGTGCGGAGCCGCTCGGGGCGATGGGCTCCGACACCCCGATCGCCGTCCTGAGTGATCGACCGCGTCTGCTGTTCGACTACTTCACCCAGGCATTCGCCCAGGTGACGAACCCGCCGCTGGACAGCATCCGCGAAGAGGTGGTCACGAGCATGAAGCTGGGCCTCGGTCCGGAGCGCAACCTCCTGGACGCGACCCCCGAGCACGCCAGGCAGATCGTGCTCGACTTTCCGGTGATCGACAACGACGAGCTTGCCAAGATCCAGCACTTCGAGACAGAGGGCGGGCGCAAACCCTCCCACGTGATCAAAGGCCTGTACCGGGTCACGGAGGGCACGGACGGGCTCGTGCAGCGCCTGCAAGGCATGTGTGAAGAGGCTGACGTCGCGATCGAGAACGGCTCGCAGTTCCTCGTGCTCAGTGACCGGGACTCGAACGCCGATCTCGCCCCGATCCCGTCGCTGCTGATGCTCGCGGCCGTTCACCACCACCTCATCCGGCAGGAGACCCGGATGAAGGTGGGCCTGATCGTCGAGACCGGAGACGTGCGCGAGGTGCACCATGTAGCCCTCCTGGTCGGCTACGGTGCCTCGGCGATCAACCCCTATCTGGCGATGGAAACTGCTGAGCAACTGGTGCTGAGCGGCATGATCACCGGACTCACTCCCGAGAAGGCCGTCAAGAACCTGATCAAGGCACTCGGCAAGGGGGTGCTCAAGATCATGTCCAAGATGGGCATCTCGGTCGTGGGCTCGTACGCCGCTGCACAGGCTTTCGAGGCCGTCGGGCTCAACCAGCAGTTTGTCGACCAGTACTTCACCGGCACTACCAGCCTGCTGGGCGGCGTCGGCATCGACGTCATCGCTGCCGAGAACGCGGCACGTCACGCGGCCGCCTACCCGCAAGACGGGGCAATCCTGGCGCACGAGCGCCTCGAGATCGGTGGCGAGTACCAGTGGCGGCGTGAGGGTCCGCCGCACTTGTTCAACCCGGACACCGTCTTCCGCCTGCAGCATTCGACGCGCGCCAAGCGCTACGACATCTTCCGTGAGTACACGAAGCTGATCGACGATCAGGCCGAACGTCTGCAGACCCTGCGCGGGTTGTTCGGGATCAAGACCCATGGCCGGCCGGCGATTCCGATCGACGAGGTGGAGTCGATCGAGTCGATCATCACCCGCTTCAACACGGGCGCGATGAGCTACGGCTCGATCAGCCAGGAGGCGCACGAGACCATCGCGATCGCGATGAACAGGATCGGCGGGCGCAGCAACACGGGAGAAGGCGGCGAGGATGTCGAGCGGCTGGTCGACCCCGAGCGGCGTTCCCGCATCAAGCAGGTGGCCAGTGGCCGCTTCGGCGTCACCAGCATGTATCTCACCCATGCCACCGACATCCAGATCAAGATGGCGCAGGGGGCCAAGCCGGGCGAGGGCGGACAGCTGGCAGCGGCGAAGGTCTACCCGTGGATCGCGCGCACCCGGCACAGCACCGCGGGCGTCGGGCTCATCTCACCACCGCCGCATCACGACATCTATTCCATCGAAGACCTCAAGCAACTGATCTTCGATCTCAAGCGGGCCAACCCCGATGCCCGCGTGCACGTCAAGCTGGTGTCGCAGTCTGGCATCGGCGCGGTCGCAGCCGGCGTCACCAAGGCGCTGGCCGACGTCGTGCTGGTCTCCGGCCACGATGGAGGCACCGGCGCGTCGCCGCTCAACTCGCTGAAGCACGCGGGGACTCCGTGGGAGATCGGCCTGGCCGAGACCCAGCAGACCCTGATGCTCAACGGGATGCGCGACCGCGTGGTCGTGCAGGTGGACGGCCAGATGAAGACCGGCCGCGACGTCATCATCGCGGCGCTGCTCGGTGCTGAGGAGTATGGCTTCGCCACTGCGCCGCTCGTGGTGAGCGGCTGCATCCTGATGCGGGTGTGTCACCTCGACACCTGCCCGGTCGGCGTCGCGACGCAGAACCCCGAGTTGCGCGCGCGCTTCAGCGGCAAGCCGGAGTTCGTCGAGACCTTCTTCGAGTTCTTGGCCCAGGAGGTGCGCGAGTACCTGGCCGAACTGGGATTCAGCACGCTCGACGAGGCAATCGGCCATTCCGAGCTGCTCGACATCGACCGCGCCATCGATCACTGGAAGGCTGACGGGCTCGACCTGACGCCGATCCTGGTCGGTCCGGAGTTCGCCGCCGACGAGCCGCGCCGCAACCGCCGCGGGCAGAAGCACGACCTCGAGAAGCACTTCGACGTCGAACTCATTCGCCTCTCGCAGGCAGCACTGGAGCACGGGGAGCATGTGAGCATCGAGCTGCCGGTGCGCAACACCGAGCGCGCCGTCGGCACCATGCTCGGCCACGAGGTCACGAAGAAGTACGGCGAGCACGGCCTGCCGGCCGGCACCATCGAGGTGTCGATGACCGGTTCGGCTGGGCAGTCGCTCGGGGCATTCATGCCGAACGGGATCACGCTGAGGCTCGAGGGCGACAGCAACGACTACGTGGGCAAGGGGCTGTCTGGCGGCAGGATCGTGGTGAGGCCACCCCGCGCGGCGGTCTTCCCCGCCGAGCGCAACGTGATCGCCGGCAACGTGATCGGTTACGGCGCGACCCAGGGCAGCATGTTCATCCGGGGTGTGGTGGGGGAGCGATTCCTGGTCCGCAACTCGGGTGCGAGTGCGGTCGTCGAGGGTGTCGGAGACCACGCGCTCGAGTACATGACGGGCGGTCTCGCTGTCATCCTCGGCTCGACCGGCCGCAACCTCGGCGCCGGGATGTCTGGCGGTACCGCGTACGTCTATGACCTCAGGCCGGAACGTGTCAACATCGACGCCCTCGTGAGCGGCGAGTTGTCTCTTCTGCCGCTGGAGAGCGCCGATATCGAGATTCTCACCGACTTGTTGACCCAGCACGTCGCCGAGACCGATTCGACGCTTGCTGCGCGCATGCTGGCCGACCCCGGCAGCATGGCGAAGTTCGTCAAAGTGCTGCCGCGTGACTACGCGGCGGTGCAGAAGACCCGTCAGACCGCGGTCGCCGAGGGGCTCGACCCGGACGGCGACGTGGTGTGGGGACGGATCATGGAGGTCACCGGTGGCTGATCCCAAGGGCTTTCTGAAGACGCAGGAGCGCGAGCTCCCGAAGCGCCGACCGGTCCCGGTGCGCATCATGGACTGGAAAGAGGTCTACGAGGCTCAGGACTCCGAGCAGTTGCGCCGCCAAGCCGGTCGATGCATGGACTGCGGCATCCCGTTCTGCCATCACGGCTGCCCGCTCGGCAACCTGATCCCCGAATGGAACGACCTCACCTGGCGCAACGAAGGTCGCGCGGCTATTGAACGATTGCACGCCACGAACAACTTCCCCGAGTTCACGGGTCGGCTGTGTCCGGCACCCTGCGAGTCCAGCTGCGTGCTCGGAATCAACCAGCCGGCCGTGACGATCAAGCAGGTCGAGGTCTCGATCATCGACCAGGCCTTCCAGAACGGCTGGGTGACGCCTCATCCCCCCGAGCGGTTGAGCGGCAAGACGGTCGCCGTCGTCGGCTCCGGTCCCGCGGGACTCGCGGCGGCGCAGCAACTGACGCGCGCGGGCCACACGGTCGCGGTGTTCGAGCGCGACGATCGCATCGGCGGACTGCTTCGCTACGGCATCCCGGATTTCAAGATGGAGAAGAAGCAGCTCGAGCTGCGCCTCGCCCAGATGCAGGCAGAGGGCACCCGCTTCCGAGCCGGGGTCGAGATCGGCGTCGATATCACGTGGGACGACCTGAAGTCGCGCTACGACGCCGTGGTGGTGGCCACCGGGGCGATGGTGCCGCGCGATCTGCCGATCCCCGGCCGCGACCTGCTGGGCGTCCATTTCGCCATGGACTACCTGGTGCAGCAGAACAAGGCAGGCGCGGGAGACACCGTGCTCAACCAGGTGACCGCCGAGGGAAAGCACGTGATCGTGCTTGGCGGCGGTGACACAGGGGCGGACTGCATCGGCACGGCGCACCGGCAGGGCGCGCTCAGCGTGACCAACCTGGCCATCGGCGTGCAACCGCCCACCGAGCGACCCATGCACCAACCGTGGCCGATGTCGCCGAACCTGTTCGAGGTCTCGAGCGCGCACGAAGAGGGCGGCGAACGCGTCTATCTGGCCTCGACGGTCGAGTTCTTGGCCAACGAGGCCGGCGAGGTTCTCGCACTTCGCGTCGCGGAGACCGAATACCTCGACGGACGACGCGTCCCCAAGTCAGGAACCGAGCGCGAGATCCCTGCCGACCTGGTTCTGCTCGCCCTGGGCTTCACCGGCGCAGAGTCCGAGACTCTCGACGCCCAACTGCGTCTGCCTTTCGACGAGCGCGGCAACGTGGTCCGCGACGCGGACTACCAGACCTCTGAGTCTGGCGTGTTCGTCGCGGGAGACGCGGGTCGCGGGCAGTCGCTGATCGTCTGGGCGATCGCAGAGGGACGTGCGGCTGCATCGGCGGTCGATCGCTATTTGGAGGGTGAGACGCAACTGCCGTTCCCGGTCCGACCCACCGATCGCGCCATCACGGTCTAATCTCCAAGAGACTCAAAGACGGCGCGCACCGCCACCGGCGCGCCGCCTGCATCACAGCCACGCACCACATCACACACAGAAGGAAGTCATGAGACGAGCCAAGATCGTCGCGACGCTGGGCCCCGCCACGTCGAGCTACGAGAACATCCGCGCCATCATCGAGGCGGGGGTCAACGTGGCGAGGATGAACCTGAGCCACGGCAGCTATGACGTGCACAGCGAGGTCTACGCGAACGTGCGAAAGGCCGCGGCAGATACCGGGATCCCGGTCGCCGTACTCGTGGACCTGCAAGGCCCGAAGATCCGACTCGGCAAGTTCGAGGCCGGCCCGTACGAGCTCGCGGTCGGCGACATCTTCACCATCACGACCGAGGAGGTCGTCGGCACCAAAGAGCTTTCGGGTACGACCTTCAAGGGTCTGCCCCAAGACGTCAAGGCCGGCGACTTTCTGCTGATCGACGACGGCAAGGTCAAGGTCGAGGTGCTCGACACCGATGGAACGCGCGTGCGCACCAAGGTGATCGTCGCTGGCCCCGTCTCGAACAACAAGGGCATCAACCTCCCAGGGGTCGCAGTCAACGTGCCCGCGCTCTCGGAGAAGGACGAAGACGACCTGCGCTGGGGACTCAAGCTGGGCGCCGACTACATCGCGCTGTCGTTCGTGCGTGACGCCTCGGACATCGATCGGGTGCACGAGATCATGGCAGAGGAGGGCCGCAAGGTTCCCGTAATCGCCAAGATCGAGAAGCCACAGGCTGTCGACAACCTCGAAGCGATCATCGACGCCTTCGACGGCATCATGGTCGCGCGCGGCGATCTGGGCGTCGAGCTGCCCCTCGAGGCTGTGCCGATCGTCCAGAAGCACGCGGTCGAGCTGGCGCGCCGCATGGCCAAGCCGGTCATCGTGGCAACACAGATGCTCGAGTCGATGATCTCGAGCCCTGTGCCGACCCGCGCCGAGACTTCGGACGTCGCCAACGCCGTGCTCGACGGAGCCGACGCAGTCATGCTCTCGGGTGAGACGAGCGTGGGGGAATATCCCGTCATCACGGTGTCGACCATGGCTCGCATCGTCAGCTCAACCGAAGATCACGGGCTGGAGCGGATCCCTCCGCTCGGCACCAAGCCGCGCACGCAGGGCGGGGCCATCACGCTCGCAGCAGCCGAGGTTGCCGATTTCGTGGACGCGAGGTACGTCTGCGTGTTCACAGAGTCCGGCGACTCGGCCCGCCGGATGTCGCGTCTGCGGTTCCGCATTCCGATGAAGGCGTTCACGCCCGATGAGGCGATCCGCCGCCGGATGGCGCTGACCTGGGGCATCGAGTCGTTCCTCGTCGATCGGGTCACCCACACCGATGCGATGTATCAACAGGTCGACACCTGCCTCATCGAGGCGGGGCTCGCCGAGATCGGAGACAAGGTCGTGGTGATCTCGGGATCCCCTCCCGGCATCCCAGGCTCCACCAACGATCTGCGCGTTCACGTCGTCGGCGACGCGGTGAACGCCGCAGCACCGGTCTGGGAAAGCGGTGAGCACGCCGACTGACCGCGGCTCGGCGGGTTTCGCTGACGGCAGCGCCGGTGATGCCGACTACGGAACCATCGGCGAGCAGTACAGCCGGTACCGTCGAGCCGATGCCCGGATCGCCGCGCGTATCGTGACCGCTCTCGGCAACGCGCGAACGGTCCTGAACGTCGGAGCCGGCGCGGGATCGTACGAGCCGACCGACCGAGAGGTGACGGCCGTCGAGCCCTCGGCTTCGATGCGCGCCCAGCGACCAGCCGCGCTGCCGAGTGCGATCGACGCGACGGCCGAGCGTCTCCCGTTCGCCGACAAGAGCTTCGACGCGGCCATGACGACGTTTTCGGTGCACCAGTGGTCTGATCTCGACGCGGGGCTTGCCGAACTTCGCAGGGTCAGTCGCGGACCGGTGGTCATCTTGACCTGCGATCCAGACGAACTCGGGCGATTCTGGCTGAGCGAGTATGCACCGCAGGTCATTGTCACCGAAGCGGGGCGCTATCCATCAATGTCACGGCTGGCGAGCTCTGTGGGGGGAGCGATCGACGTGAGTTCTGTCCCCATCCCGCTGGACTGCACAGACGGCTTTGGCGAGGCCTACTACGGCAGACCTGAGGCTCTTCTGGATCCCGGAGCGCGACGCGCCAACTCAGCGTGGAGCTTCGTGGATGCCGCGACCGCAGACCGGTACGTCGCGGCTCTCGCGGCCGACCTGGCATCCGGCGAATGGGACAAGCGCTTCGGGGCGCTGCGCACTCAGCCTGAGTTCGACGGCTCCCTGCGCCTCATCGTCGCCCGGTAGGTCATCCGCGGCGACCTGGCGCTCAGGCGATCGCCCTCATGCTGTTGTTGCGAGGGTCATGGGTGAGCTCAGCGAAGCCCAGCGCCTCGAGCAGCGGCGGCATGTACATGCCGAACCGTCCGCGGTAGCCGTTGCGCAGCCCGTACCAGCCGCCGATCGGGTTGCTGTCCCAGCGACCGAACCACTCAACAGTGCCTTCTGCAGCGTCCTTGCCCTCGTCGGCGGCACCCAGTGGCACCCAGTCGGCCTTCTCTTCGAGCCAGAAGCGCAAATCGTTGATCGCCCGCGCGTTGTAGAGCAGCTTCGTCGAGCCGACCTGACAGATAATCGACGGCGGACTCGACGTGTCATCGCGATACATCGTGTAGCTCGACGAGCCCGGCGGCGTCGTCAACTGCCACGGATCGTCTCTTGTGCCGGAACCAGTCGCCATGTCGGCCTCCTCGGGGGTGGTGTCGGCAAGCGTAGCGGCTTCCCCCGTCCGGGGGAGCCCCGCATGCGGGGTCGCCATCGGCCGCCGTTGCCGGGAAGATCGAAGGGTGCACAGTGCACGACTGCCCCGGGGAGAAGCATGACCGACATCATCACGCCGCAGGCCGGGTGGTACCCGGATCCGACGGATTCTCGGGCATACCGTTGGTGGAGCGGCGGTGCGTGGACCGACCACCTGACCGCGGCGCCGTCGGCCGAATCGGTGTGGGCGACGGATGCGACGGGCCAACAGCTCTCCATCGGCGCTGACGCCTTCCAGTTCACCGAGCAGGGGGCGAGCCCGTTTACCTCGAGCTTCGAGAACTCCTGGGACGCCGACGTCGTTCACGGCCCGTCAGCCAAGAACCGATCGGGCACGGTGACGATCGTCATCGGACTGATCGCCGTCGCCGCCTACCTCGGATCGATGGCCCTGAACTACTCGACGATCATTCCCCTCGTCCCAGGCGTCGTGGGTCTGATCTGCGCCGTGCCGGCTTTCCGGCGCGCGCGCATCACCGGCGACGGACTCGCGGTTTCGCTACTCGGGGTTCTGCTGTCCGGGGTGGCAACGGTGCTCGCAGTTCTCCCGCTGGTGCCGCTTCTGCTGGGGGTGCCCAGCGCCGCGGAGGTCAACCAAATCAACCAGACCGTCTCTCACACGGTGTTGTTCCACACCACCGTCGAAAGTCAGCTTGTCGCTGGCGCGCAGAAGGACTTCCAGCAGGGCGCCACCGGTGCCGCATGCCCGACCGACGCCCTCCCGACCGCGCACAGCACTTTTACATGCACCGAGACACTGGCCGACGGCACCGCGAAGGTCCTGAATGTCACCGTGACCGACGACACCGGTGCTGTCACCTGGGTCGTCGCGGCAGGCTAGCCTCAGCGATTCGGTGCCGGATGAGGGACTCGAACCCTCACGCCCTTGCGGACAGAGCATTTTGAGTGCCCCGCGTCTGCCATTCCGCCAATCCGGCGCTCGCGCCACTGGGGCACGGCACCTGGAACGATACCGTAGGCTCCCACTGTGAGTGACGTGCAGGAGACCCCGCCAGCCCCCCGACGCGTCGTTGTGGCCGAAGATGAGTCGCTGATCCGGCTCGACATCGTCGAGATCCTGCGCGACAACGGCTTCGATGTCGTCGGCGAGGCCGGCGACGGAGAGACCGCCGTTGCGCTGGCCACCGAGTTGCGTCCCGACCTGGTGATCATGGATGTCAAGATGCCCCAACTCGACGGCATCTCGGCAGCCGAGAAGCTCGCCAAGAACCACATCGCTCCCGTTGTGCTGCTGACCGCGTTCAGCCAGAAGGAGCTCGTGGAGCGAGCGAGCGAGGCAGGCGCTCTCGCCTACGTCGTGAAGCCATTCACCCCGAGTGACCTGCTTCCCGCGATCGAGATCGCGCTCAGTCGTTACCAGCAGATCGTGACCCTCGAGGCCGAAGTCGCCGACATGGTCGAGCGTTTCGAGACCCGCAAACTCGTCGACCGCGCCAAAGGCCTGCTCAACGAGAAGATGGGACTCAGCGAGCCCGAGGCGTTCCGCTGGATCCAGAAAGCATCGATGGATCGCCGCCTCACCATGCACGACGTCGCGCAGGCGATCATCGATCAACTGGCCGCGAAGAAGTAGCGACGTCAAACCGATCGCCGAGACGGCGATCGGCGCTGGCGTCGCCGCGAAGGCCAGAAATGGCCTTCGCCCTATGGCTCCAGCGCGCGAAGCATGTTGGTCATGCGCACGGTCGAGAGGCGTCTACCCGCCTCGTCGGTCATCACGATCTCGTGTGTGCACAGAGTGCGGCCGAGCTCGAGCGCGGTGCACGTGCCGGTGACCCACCCTTCGCTGATCGATCGGCTGTGCGTTGCATTGATCTCGATGCCCACCGCGTACTTGGTCGGGCCGCCGTGGATGGCCGCTGAGATCGAGCCGAGCGATTCGCCGAGCACGACGTGCGCACCGCCGTGCAGGATGCCGACCACCTGGGTATTGCCGGCCACCGGCATCCGTGCGATCGACAACTCCGCCGACAACTCGAGGAACTCGATGCCCATCTTGGACGCGAGCCCGCCGCCGCCCGTGTCGGTGATGCGCGCGATCAGCGATGGGTCGAGATTCGGAGGCAGTTTGGTCACGCAGACTCTCCGAAAGGGTGTCGGAACCGGCGGATAGGCTGAGCCCGTGCCGGACTCCGAAAAGCCTACCCTTCTGCTCATCGACGGCCATTCGCTCGCGTTCCGGGCCTTCTACGCGCTGCCGATCGACAGCTTCGTGACCCGCGATGGTCAGCACACCAATGCGATCCACGGCTTCTTGTCGATGCTCATCCTGCTGCTGCAGAAAGAGAAGCCGACCCACCTCGGGGTTGCGTTCGACATCTCGCGGTTTTCGTTCCGCAACCGCGAGTACGAGGAGTACAAGGGCACCCGTGGCGAGACTCCGCCCGAGTTCAAGGGCCAGGTGCCGCTGCTGCAAGAGGCGCTTCACGCGATGAACATCGTCACCATTACCAAAGAGGACTTCGAGGCGGACGACATCCTGGCCACCCTGTCGCTGCAGGGCAAGGAGCAGGGTTACCGGGTGCTCGTCGTGTCTGGCGACCGCGACACGATCCAGCTGGTCGATGACGACGTGACGCTGCTTTACCCGAATGCCCGCGGCGTCTCGGAGTTGAAGGTCTACGACTCGGACGCCGTGCGCGAGCGCTACGGAATCGAACCCGAGCAGTACCCCGAGATCGCCGCTCTGGTCGGGGAGACCAGCGACAACCTGCCCGGCGTCGACAAGGTCGGCGAGAAGACCGCGGTGAAGTGGATCCAGCAGTACGGCACGGCGGCCGAGGTGCTCGAGCATCTCGACGAGATCGGCGGCGTGGTCGGCAACAACCTGCGCGAGCAGCAAGACCGAGTGGTGCGCAACCGCAAGCTCAACCGGCTGATCCGCGA
>JBDSSQ010000010.1:0-17585 GCA_039928695.1 Pseudolysinimonas sp.
TCCAAGAGCTTTTCGCGTATTCTCCTGATGAAGCTTTCGACTTCGCGGTTCACGATGACTACGTAGATCTTGAACCCGTCGTGCGGGATGCGGTAGTGCTGGCACTGCCGTTCCAGCCGGTCTGCCGGCCGGATTGCCCTGGTCTCGATCCGGAAACGGGTCAGAAACTGGTGGACGATCCGGATCGGAAGGCGCGTGAGGTGCTCGACCCCCGGTGGGCGGCGCTGCAGAGTTTCACCCCAGACCAGGAGAGCCCGGACGCCTGAGCGCCCGGATCCACAGCAAGAGAAGAGACAGTCATGGCCGTTCCCAAGCGCAAGCAGTCGCGCAGCAACACGCACGCTCGCCGCTCGCAGTGGAAGGCGACGCCGGTTCAGCTGGTCAAGACCATCGAGAACGGCAAGACCGTCTACAGCCTCCCGCACCGCGCCAAGGTGGTCGAGGACTCGACCGGCACCCCTCTGTACCTGGAGTACAAGGGCCGCAAGGTCGCGGACGTCTGAATTCATGGCTCGCCCTACGGGCGATGCCCGCGTTCCTCCGGAACGTCCTCGACTCATCCCTCCGGAACGCGCTCGTCTCAGTGAAACTCTCGGGGTCGAGATCGACCCGGAGCTGCTGCAGCTTGCTTTGACCCACCGCTCGTACGCCTACGAGAACGGCGGGCTGGCGCACAACGAGCGACTCGAGTTTCTGGGCGACTCGATTCTCGGCCAGGCGGTCACCGTCATGCTCTACACCGAGAATCCCGAACTGGATGAGGGCGAACTCGCCAAGCGCCGCGCCAGTCTGGTGTCGTCGGTCGCGTTGGCCGAGATCGCGGTCGGCATCGACCTCGGCTCGCACATCCTGCTCGGCCGTGGCGAGGAACTCACCGGGGGCCGCCAGAAGTCGTCCATCCTGGCCGACTGCGTCGAGGCCGTGATCGGAGCCGCGTACCTGTCTCTGGGTCCGGATGCCGCGACCACCCTGGTGCTGCGCCTGATCGCGCCGCTGCTCGCCGATCCCGAGCGATTCGGCGCCGCCATGGACCCCAAGACCAGCCTGCAGGAGCTCTCCACCCGCACCGGCAGGGGCCTGCCGATCTACGAGGTGACCGACAGCGGGCCGGATCACTCCAAGCGCTTCCACGCAACGGTCACCGTCGGCCGCACCCCGGTCGCCAGTGGCGACGGCTCCAGCAAGAAGCAGGCAGAGATGGCTGCTGCGCTCGCCGCCTGGGCAGTGCTGCAACGCCCGAAACGTTAGTTGCCAGATGCCGCAGTTGTTCGATGCCTGAGTTGCCAGAGGTCGAGGTCGTTCGATCCGGGCTCGCGCCTGTCGTGACGGGCGCCTCCATCACGCACGTGGAGGTGCTCGACGAGCGCTCGCTGCGGCGACACGATGGCCCGGCGGAAGACTTCATCGAGCGGGTGACCGGCGCCGTGCTGGGTGCGCCCGAACGGCGCGGCAAGTTCCTGTGGGTGCCCGTAGCCGAGCCGTCGGGGAGCGAGCCCACCGAGGCACTGACCATCCACCTCGGGATGAGCGGCCAGGTGCTGCTGCGCGAGCGGGGTGCTGCGCGCGACAGGCTGACCCGCGTTGTTCTCGAGGTGCGGCATCCCGAACGGGGAGAGTCGCGCGTCGACTTCGTCGACCAGCGGATCTTCGGCTCGATGGCGCTCGATCACTTGGTGCCGACGTTCGACCATCCCGAGCAGCGGGTGCCGAGCCGAGTTGCGCACATCGCCCGCGATCCGATGGACCCGTTCTTCGATGACCGCGCGTTTCTGACGGCACTCGCGCGCAAGCAGACCACGATCAAGCGCGCGATGCTCGACCAGACCCTCATCAGCGGCGTCGGCAACATCTACGCGGACGAGGCGCTGTGGGCCGCGCGCGTGCACTTCGACCAGCCGACCGCGACGCTCGGCGGCCATCGGGCGAAGGTTCTGCTGGCCGAGGTCCGGTCGGTGCTCGGCAAGGCGCTCGCCGAGGGCGGAACGAGCTTCGACGCGCAGTACGTGAACGTCAACGGGGCGTCCGGATACTTCTCGCATTCGCTGAACGCCTATGGCAGGCAAGGCGAGCCATGCCCGCGCTGCGGCCGCCCCATCGTGCGGAAGAGCTTCATGAACCGCGGCTCGCACTTCTGCGCGTTCTGCCAGCGCGCGCCTCGCTGAATGCGAAGGCCATTTCTGGCCTTCGCGCGGCGCCAGCGCCGATGCCCGTCTCGGGCATCGGGTCACGAGGCCGCCTGACCTTTACACACCCCGAACACGTTTCGGACGCATTCCTGACGCTGGGCGCGCAGAGTCTGAGCATGAAAACACTGGCCATGACCACCACGTCCCTTCTCGCTGCTGCCGCTCTGGTGCTCGGCGGTGCCGTCGCGGCGAACGCCGCAACTCCCGCTCCCACTCACGCGCCGGCGACCGCGTCCACCTGCAGCTTCGGCCAGCACCTGGTGTCAGCTTGGCTCGTGGTGCCGAAGGCCATGCGCGACGACCTCAAGGCCGCCAAGGCAGAGAAGCCGGGACCGCAGCGGCGCTCCGACCTGAAGGCGATCGCGACCAAGGCGCTCGACGGCGGTTACGGGGCGGCCGTCGAAGACAAGGCGAAGTGGCTGCAGGCGCACAAGGGCGACGCCCACATCCGCCCGCTGCCCGACAACCTGAAAGCCGACCTGAAGACCCTCCACGGCGAGAGCAGCAAGGCCGACAAGGTCAAGGAGGCGAACACCATCGCCGACAAGGCCCTGGCGGGTGACTATGGCTCGAAGATCGAGTCCCTTGCCAAGGAGCTCAAGGCGAGCCCCGCCTGGCAGGACTGCGCGAAGCCCTAAAGGGTCTTCTTCCAGGCGCCCTCGTAGCCGATGGGCACGAATCCCACTGCCTCGTTGACCGAGAGCATGTGTCGGTTCTCCTCGTCGTTCCAGGTGAGCACCGAGGGATGCCCGGGTGCGGTCTCGCTGAGCTGTTGAAGATTCGCGACCTTCAGCAGCATCCCCAGACGGTGCCCGCGGTGCTCGCCGAGCACGATTGTGTCCCACTGCCCGACGGCCCTGCTCGCGTCGTGCGGAACGCACAGCCGTGTGAAGCCCCCGAGCCGCCCGCTCGGCTCGTGGAGCGCTGCTGCCGTGAGCAGTTGCTGCGGCGCGTCGAGCAGCAGCGCCTCCTTGGTTGCGAAGCGTTCTGCGGTCCACACGTCCGGGGGTTCGCCGAGATCGGCGTTGGGCGCGTCGGTGCTCATCCGGGTCTGAAGGATCGCCAGATCGTCTAACAGTTCGGGCGGCGTGGCGCCCGCCCAGGTGAGCACGCGGTAGCCGTCGGAGTGCTCCTCGGCTGCGGCGCGGAGGGCAGCAAGAGCGGTCGAGTCGGCGGGAAGCGCAAACCGGCTGCCGCGCTCGACCTGCTCGAGGGTCCACCGGCGCGCCAGAAGAAAGCGCACCTCGCGATTGGCGGCCGGCACGGATCCGAAGCCGGTGGGGGCGAGCAGGCGGTCGCCGGGGGCATCCGCCGAGACCACGTAAGTGATCAACCGAGAACGACGGTACTCGCGCGCGACATCCTCGATCGCGTCGGTGAGCGCCCGACCGATACCGCGCCCCTGGAATTCGGGTAGCACCTGCACCTCGAGCCAGCCGACCTCGTCATCGTCGAGCTGCCGTTCGAAGATGGCACGACCGACGATCGCGCCATCGACCCGCGCAAGCAGCACCCGCTTCGGCTCGTTCTCGTCGAGATAGTGCGGCAGCATCTCTTCGGGGCTGACCGCGACCTCGGGGATGCCATAGGCCGCGACCTCGACAGCGTTGCGTATCGCCATCATCCCGCCGAAGACCCCGTCGCGGTCTTCGGCGATGCTGCGCGGAATCGCCACCTCGTCGATGGTGAACGTGCTGGTCACCCGCCGTACTGAGATGAGATGACCAGCGGTGTCCCGTTGTCGAGGCAGAGGCTGTTCACGATTTCGAAAGCCCCGTTGACATCGGCGCTTTCGTGCTCGGCGGGGGTGAGGTCTGTTCGGCCGTACCACTCGGTCAACGTCGTGAGCTGGGTGCCGATCGCGCCGGAGTCGGGGACATCCTTCAGCTTGTGACCGGCCGACGCCATCAGTCCCTGCCATCCAGCGAGGTCGAGCGGCCCGTTCGGGTAGCCATTCCGCGCGCTTGCGGTGTCTGAGAACGCGCTGCTCAGCGCGGTGCATTGCGCGGCGACACGTGAGTCGGAGGCGAACTTCTGGGAGGAGAAGCGCACCTGCGCCACGTACCGGCCGGCGCCGCCCGAAAAGTCGACGCTCACGTCGAGCGTCCCGTGGGCTGCGGAGCGCAATTCCACCGTCGATGGGCATCTGCCACTGCGTGGCTGGTCTTGGACTCCCACGGTTACGGAGATGACCACCCCATCTTGGCCACCACAGGTGATGCTGATGTCGGCAGAGTTCGCCCCGGCCGGTACGGGCACGGCGTTTTGCGACGACCCGATCCCCGAGAAGACATGCGGTGCCGAGGACACCGGTTTCGGAGACGTCGCGGCCTGACCATGCTGGGCGGAACAGCCGGCGAGCGCGAGCAGCATGGCAACGGCGAAAACCGATTTCATTCCCCGACAATATCTCGCGGACTCGGCATCGTCACCGACGCAGGCCGGGGGTCGGCCGGAGGAGGAGCACCGCATCCGTACCGGTACCGTAGACCCGTGCAACGGCGAAGCGGACGGAGGTCGGTGTGTACCTCAAGAGCCTGACCCTCAAGGGCTTCAAGTCGTTCGCGCAACCGACCACCTTCGCATTCGAGCCCGGCGTCACGGCTGTGGTCGGCCCCAACGGCTCTGGCAAGTCGAACGTCGTCGACGCGCTCGCCTGGGTGATGGGCGAGCAGGGAGCCAAGACCCTGCGCGGCGGCAAGATGGAAGACGTCATCTTCGCCGGTACAGCGACCAAAGGTCCGCTCGGTCGCGCCGAGGTTCTGCTGACCATCGACAATGCGGATGGCGCCCTGCCGATCGACTACAGCGAGGTGACCATCTCGCGCACGCTGTTCCGCAATGGCGGAAGCGAGTACGCGATCAACGGCGAGCAGTGCCGGCTGCTCGATGTCCAAGAGCTGTTGAGCGACTCAGGTCTCGGTCGCGAGATGCACGTCATCGTCGGGCAGGGCCAGCTCGACCAGGTGCTGCATGCCACCCCCGAAGAGCGCCGCGGGTTCATCGAAGAGGCCGCCGGCATCCTGAAGCACCGTCGGCGCAAAGAGAAGACCCTTCGCAAGCTCGAGGCGATGCAGGCGAACCTGACCCGCCTCTCTGACCTTGCGGGTGAGATCCGGAGGCAGCTCAAGCCGCTCGGGCAGCAGGCCGAGATCGCCCGCGAGGCGCAGACCATCGCGGCCATCGTGCGGGACGCCCGAGCGCGGCTGCTCGCCGACGAGGTCGTCGAGTTGCGCACGGCCATCGGCGACGTGAGTCGCAGCGAGAGCGAACGCAAGACCGAGCGACTTGTGCTGCAAGAGCAGCTCGACCAGGCCAGGCTGCGCCAGGCGCGGCTCGAGCAGACCATGACCGGTGACTCGGTGGATGCCGCCCGCCAGATCGCCTTCGGCCTCGAGCAGGTGCAGGATCACCTGCGTTCGCTCTTCACTCTCGCCAACCAACGGCTCTCGCTGCTGGGACAGCAGGCCGAGCTGCCCGGAATGACCGCCACGATCTCGCCGCGCATGGTCGACGACGCGCGCGAGGAGGCGTCACGGCTCGCCGCGGGCGTTGCCGAGGTCGAAGAGCTGCTCGGCCGGGCGAGCGCCGTCACCGCGACCGCCCGTGCTTCGCTCGAGTCGCTCGACGACGAGATCAGCGCGCAGAGCAGTCTCATCTCGCAGCACGACCTCGAGCAGGGGCGGCTCACCGGTCAGGTGGATGCCGCGGAGTCGCGCCGCACTGCCACCCGAGGCGAGCTCGACCGCCAGCGCGCGGCGCTCGAGGCTGCTGAGCAACGTCGCGAGCAGGCTCGCGCCGAGTTGCTGCAGATCGAGGGCGGCCCAGAAGAGGCCGGTGCCGACGGCGACTTGGCGGCAGCCGTCGAGGCCGCAGACGCCGCGGTGGCGGCACTGCAGGTCGAGGTGGAGGCGCTGCGGGATGAGTTGCACGCCTCCGAGCGCGAGCGCGATGCTCTCGCTGCCCGCACCTCGGCCCTCTCGATGGCGGTGGAGCAGAAAGACGGCTCGGCATCGATCCTGTCTGCCGGCGGCATCCGGGGTCTGGTGGCCGAGCACGTGCAGGTGAAGGCCGGCTACGAGGCGGCGATCGCCGCCGCGCTCGGCACTCTCGCCGATGCGGTTCTCGCCGACTCGCGCGAGGCGGGTCTCTCGGCTCTTGCGCAGGCGCGCGACAGCGACGCCGGGCGAGTCGAGATCGTGGTGGCGGAGGTCGACGACGATGTCGCGGCGCTCGAACCCCTGCCGTCCGGGGCGAAGGCGGCAACCATGCTGGTCACGGCGCCCCGCGGCATCCTGGGTCTGCTGTCGCGCACGGTCGTTGTGGATGATCTCGCCGTGGCACGTTCCGCATGGCCTGCTCTTGCCAAGCTGAAGGTCGACGGGCTCACGGTCATCACCCGCGATGGTGACGTGCTGACCGAGTACGTGCTGCGCGGCGGCACCGGGGCTGGACGCAGCACCCTCGAACTGGTCGCCGAGCGCGACGCCGCCCAAGAGAAACTGGTCGGCGTGACGACGGCGATCGAGCGCAGCAGGTTCGCGCTCGCCGAGAAGCGCGAGGCACTAGATGGCGCGCAGATCGACGCTGCGCAGGCCGTCGCGGCGCTTCGAGCCTTCGACACTCGGCTGGCTGAACGCAGCCAGGCCGTAGGACGTTCCCGCGCACAGCTCGAGGGGGCGCAGGCAGAGGGCGAGCGCCTCGCCGAGGCAGTGCGGCAGCTGACCGAGGCGGCCGAGGCTGCCGACTCGGCGGTTGAGCGTGCCATCGGCGATCGTGACGCTCACGCGGCGACGCCACGCCCGATCCTCGATGTCGGCGCGCGCGACGCATTGGTCACCGAACTCGAGGTCGCTCGAGCCGCAGAGGTGCAGGCCAGGATCGAGCTCGAAACGGCGCGCGAACGGGTGCGCGCGCAGCACGCACAGGCCGACTCCCTGCAGAAGCGGCTCGAGGCGGAGCGCGCAGCGGCAGAAGAATCCGCGAGGCTTGCCGTGTTGCGCCAGCGCCAGGTGCAGGCGGCGACCGGCGTGACAGACGCCCTGCCCGCGGTTCTGGATGTCGCAGACCGCTCGGTCTCGCAGGCAAGAGTCGCACTCGCCGCCGCCGAGGCCGAGCGCGCCAAGCAGAACGAAGAATTGCAGGAGTTGCGCCGCAACGAGAACGGCCTGCGCGACCGGTTCCAGGCGCTTAACGACAACGTGCACGGTCTCGAGATGCAGGCGTACGAGAAGAAGCTGCACATGTCGACGCTGCTCGAGCGCGCTGCAGAGGAGCTCGGGCTCGACGAAGAGGTGCTGGTCGCCGAGTACGGGCCGGACGTGCCAGTGCCTCTCGACGTGGACTTGGTCGAGACGGACCCCGAAGATCTCGATACGCCGTCGGAGACGGCTACTCGATCAGCTCAGGCGACAACGCCTTTCGACCGCACCAAGCAGCAAGCGCGCCTCGCGTCAGCCGAGCGCAAGCTCGCGCAGCTGGGCAGGGTCAACCCGCTCGCGCTCGAGGAGTTTGCGGCGCTCGAGCAGCGTCACAAGTTCCTGACCGAACAGCTGTCGGATCTGACGGCCACCCGCAAAGACCTCCTCACGATCATCGACGAGATCGACGACAAGATGCAGGACATCTTCTCGGCGGCCTTCGAAGACACCCGTGCCGCATTCGACGAGGTGTTCCCGGTGCTTTTTCCTGGCGGCACCGGCAGCCTGTTCCTCACCAACCCCGATGAGCTTCTCACCACGGGCATCGAGGTCACCGTCAAGCCGGCCGGCAAGAAGATCGAGCGGCTGTCGCTGCTGAGCGGTGGGGAACGCTCCCTCGCCGCCGTGGCTCTATTGATCGCGATCTTCAAGGCGCGGCCGAGTCCGTTCTACATTCTCGACGAGGTCGAGGCCGCGCTCGACGACGCCAACCTCGGTCGGCTGTTGTCGATCCTGCAAGATCTTCGCGCCAGCTCGCAGCTCATCGTGATCACGCACCAGAAGCGCACGATGGAGATCGCAGACGCCCTCTACGGCGTCTCGATGCGCCAGGACGGCGTAAGCGCCGTTGTGGGTCAGCGCGTGTCGGCCCCGGAGAGCGCGACCGCGTGACCCGACGCCCGAGACGGGCGTCGGCGCTGGGACGGGTGCTTCGCGACCCTGCCGTGAAGGCCAGAAATGGCCTTCACTCAGAGCTCCACCGCGCCCATGCGGCGCCGAGCTCGAACCGAGAGTTGACGTCGAAACGCGCCATTGCTTCGGCGATGCGACGGTGGACGGTACGCGGTGAGATGTCGAGGCTCTGGGCGATGGCGGCATCCGACAGTCCGCGTTCCAGAAGACGCAGCACGGGGGCCCAGCCGTCTCCGCCGCCAAGGGGGTAGTCGACGGCCCGCTCCCAGATGCTCTCGACATAGAGAGAGACGATCTCGGTGATCGACGGGTGGGTCACGATGGCGATACTGCTTGGCGGATGCTCGCCCCAATCCAGCGGAAGCGCGCACAATAGGCCGCGGTCGGCGTAGACCCAGCTCGGAACCTCGTCGATGATGCGGATCCGCGTGCCGAGCCCGCGCAGCTCGTCGAGAAACGCACGGTCATCCGCGGCGGCGAGCACCGAACGCGGGAAGACGCCCCGCAGGCTGGCGCCAGCGACAAGTCGCTTCTCCTCCTCGGTCATCGTGGCAACCATGACGTCGCGCAGCAGCGAGAGGTCGGGGTAGAGGTTCACCGGATCACGCGGCGGGTGCGTCACGGCGTACCGGGGCCACGCCTTCCACTGCGCCTCGTGACCGTGCACGAACTCGGCCCAGGGAGCCGTGTCATCGGGTGAGCTTCCGACCTCCCAGTCGCGGGTGAGCGCCGACAGCGCGGCGGCCGAGACGGCGAGGGCGCGCAGGCCCTCCAGCTCGGAGGTGACGACGTGCTCGGTGGCAGTCGCCATCGCGCGATCGGGCGAAAGTGCCTCGATCGTGTCGCCGTGAAGAACGATCAAGCCCGCGGCATCCAGACGCCGGAGCAGCGCGGGAAGGCGGTCATGTGGCAGCCCCTGAAGCGCACGCAACTCGGCCAGGGTGCGGGGCCGGACGCGATAGATGGTGCTCAGCACCCGACGGGCGTCTGGATCGGCAAGAACGGGGTCCATCTTCGCGCCTTTCCTGCGCGCCGACTCGGGCTGGCGGTGCGCTGACCGGTATCTGACATGGCGAGCATATGACAAAGCCCCGGCGCTACTCTGGCCGCATCATGACAGCGCTCTCTCCGGCGGTGCCTCGAGCTGTTCCCCGAGTTGCGGCTCGGGTTGCCTCGGCCCCGCCGAGCGCTCCCGCGTCCAGCATCGTGGCAGCCGACAATCCGAGCCGAGCACGTCATTTCGATGTGACTGAGTTCGTGCTCAACGAATATCCGCGGGTCGTCTCGGCGGTCAGGATGATCGCCGGCGACCGGGATGCCGCCGTCGATGCCGTGCAAGACGCCCTGGTTCAGTTGCTGACCGATCGTGACCGGGAGTGGCCTCGCAACGTGGCGGCATGGGTGACGGTCGTGGCCAGCAATCGGGCGCGCGACGTACACCGCCGCGATGCGGTCGGCCGTCGAGCGCTCGATCGGCTGCGCCCCGGAGCGCCCGAAGACCCGGTGGATCGGGTCAGCTGCGATCTCGACGTGCTTGCGGCGCTCGAGACCCTTCCGCAGCGCATGCGGCAGGTGTGCGTCCTGCACTACTTGCAGGATCAGTCGGTTCGCGAGATCGCGCTGGCGCTCGGCATCGGCACAGGGACCGTGAAGACCCAGCTGCACAGGAGCCGCATCGCCCTGGCCCGGCGGCTCGCAAACTAACCGCCATCTCGGCGTCGGCGACCCGGCGATCCTGCTTTGGCGATCGCGCTGCTCCACTACGGTGGCGTCATGGCCGGGGGAACCGCATGAGCGTCAATCGGGGTTGGGGTTTTTCGGTAGTCGTCGCGGCCATCGTCGGAATCGGCATCGGTGTACTGATCGCCGTTCTGGTCGGCGAGGGCTCTGGATCGCGTCTCGTGATCGGCGCCGGCGTTGGTCTGCTCATCGGCGGGGGAATGCTCGCGATCTTCGACAGGTCGGTAGCGCGCAGGATCACGCACCGCGCCATGGCCTCGTTCGATCCTGAGACCGGGGAACGGTTGGCACCCGCGGCGCGCTCGTCGTTCGTCGCGCTTTCGCTGGAGGCGTGGACATTGGTTCTGGTCGGCGTCGGCGTTCTGGTCGTCGGCGTTGGTGTCGTGATCTACCTGTCGGTGTGAGCGCGGCTCCCCAGCTAACCGGCCGAACCGCGCGGATCGCTGGTCGGCGTTAGGGCGCCGGGAGCATCCGTCAGCGGCACCAGCGGCTGCCCGTTAACCGTCAACACCTCCCAGCGGTCGCCGTCGAGGCGGAACGTCGAGATCGAGCCATTTCGGATCGCGTCGAGCGGGCGACCGGCCAGGGCGGCGAGGGTGTACCGGATGATCGTGCCGTGCGCCACGATGACCACGTCTCGATCGCGAAAGTCGTCTGCCACCTTCGCGAGGCCCGCGAGCCCTCTGCTCACGACGGGATCCAGGCTCTCTGCCCCCGGATAGTCGCGATGTGGCCAGCGAGCGACCGTCTCGCTCGACGACGTGCCCTCGAGCGGCCCATAGTCGCGCTCGACAAGAGAGGGGTAGCTCGGGCCAAGCTCGAGCCCCAGGTCGTGCGCGATGATCTTCGCCGTCTCGCGGGCTCGCAGCAGGGGGGAGCTGACCACGACATCCCATCCGCCATCCGCCAGAATCCCCGCGGCTTCGTGCGCCTGCTCGCGGCCCTGGGCATTGAGAGGGATGTCGCTGGAGCCCTGCAGCTTGTCGTCACGGTTCCAATCGGTCTGGCCGTGGCGGATGAAGGCGAAGGTCACGCGTCCATCCTGCATGATGGGGCCGTGACTTCTGACGCCGTCCCCGTTCCCGCCTCCGCGCCCGGGGGCTCTGCCGTTCTTCGTCCCTCCCGCGCCGCATACGCACAGGCGTTGCGAGCCAACCTGTTGGTGGCGATTCCGCTGATCGCCGTCTCGCTGTTCCGCATCGGGACCAACTGGTGGCTGCTGCCGGTCTTCGTCGTGGCGATTCTGCTGAGCATCGGGGGAGTTCTGCTCTACTTCCGCAACGCGCGGATCGAGTTCGATGGCGGCCGCTACACGGCGGTGTCGATGTTCGGCTCGCACCGCACCTTCGCGGCGAGCGATGCGGCATCCGTCGTCACGGTGAGATCCTTGACCCGATCGGGCTTGCAAGGCACTGCTCTCTTGATGGTGCTTCGGCCCGATGGCAGCAAGCTGCTGAAACTCCGCAGCCAGACCTGGGAGGTTGAGCAGTTCGCTCGACTCGCCTCCGACCTGAACTCACATGGCGTTCCCACTACCTCGGTCGACGAGCCGATCACGGCCGACGGACTGCGCGACCGCTATCCCAAGGCCATCAGCTGGGGGGAGGCGCATCCCGTCGCCCTTGGCCTGCTGCTGGCGCTTGTCACGGTGATCGTGATCTTCTTCATTGTCGTCGTCTCGGTCTTCCTGCCCGCGACCTGACGGCCCGCTGGTTAGGCTGACGGCATGGCCCGGCCGAGTTGGAGAGAGCGTCGTGCGGCACGCCGCGAGCAGACCGCCGAAGTCGACCAGGTAGACGAGCAGCAGCCTGACGAGCCGACACCCGTCGAGCCGGCACCGGTCGAGCCGGCACCCGTGGAGCCCGCACCGGTCGAGCCGGCACCCGTCGAGCCGGCACCGGTCGAGCCGGCACCGGCCGAACCCGCCCCCGCACCCGCCCCCTGGTCGCTCGGGAGCGCATTGCGCGGCATGTTCTCGCGCAAGACGATTGACGACGAGACCTGGAGCGACCTCGAAGACGCCTTGCTCTCGGCCGACTTCGGCCCCGACATCACCGATGCGATCGTCGACGAACTGCGCGTGAACGTCGCCAAGTTCAAGACGACAGACCCCGCAGACTTGCAGCGGATGCTGCGCGAGATCATCGAGCTGCGTCTGGAACGCCTCGACCCCACTCTCACTCTGAGCAACCGCCCCGCCGTGGTGCTGGTCGTCGGTGTCAACGGAGTCGGCAAGACGACGACGATCGGTAAGTTCGCCAAGTTCCTGACGAACTACGGCAGGTCGGTGGTCGTGGGTGCGGCCGACACCTTCCGCGCGGCGGCGGTGGAGCAGGTGGCAACCTGGGCAGAGCGGGCAGGGGCGCAGGTGGTGCGGCCCCAGCAGGCGGGGCAGGATCCTGCATCCGTCGCCTTCCAGACCGTCGAGAAGGCCATCCAAGACGGCATCGAGATCGTCCTCATCGACACCGCGGGCAGGTTACAGACCAAGAGCGGCCTGATGGACGAACTGGGCAAGGTGCGTCGGGTCGTCGAAAAGCTCGCGCCGGTCGCCGAGGTGCTGCTGGTGCTCGACGCAACGACGGGTCAGAACGGCGTCGCGCAGGCGGAGGCCTTCATCCAGCACGCCGGAGTCACCGGGCTCGTTCTCACCAAGCTCGACGGCTCGGCCAAGGGCGGATTCGTGCTGGCCGTGCAAGAGAAGACCGGCATCCCGATCAAGCTGATCGGTCAGGGCGAATCGATCGGTGACTTGACCGGTTTCACGGCGCGTGTCTTCGCCGCGCAGCTGGTCGGCTGACGGCGCGCTCGCCGCCGCCCCAGTTCAACCCAGCCGCTTGCCCTCCGGGTTGACGACGCGCAGCCAGCGATAGCCATAGCCGTCGATGGCGACCGTGATGACGCCGTCATCCGGCTCCAGCACGCGTCCGTCGACAAGCAGATCGACCAGGCGGTCGCCCTCCCTCAAACTCTCGAGTTGGAACGTCACCGTCGCCGGCTCGCCCCGGAAGTTGTGAATGGCGACCATGCGCCCTTCGGCGCCGCCCACGCTGTGAACGAGCACCGATGGCGCGCTCTGGCGGATGAGTTCGAAGCCGCCCCATCCCATCTCGGGTGACGTGCGGCGGCGTCGGATCAGCAGCCGCATGAAATTCAACAGCGACTCCGGATCGTGCCGCTGGTCCGAGACGTTCACGTGCTCGGGCCCGAAGCCGTCCGAGACCACTCGTGCGACCAGCTTGCGCTTCGGCGCGCGCGAGAACCCGCCGTTGGCATGCTTCGTCCACTGCATCGGAGTGCGAACCGCCGAGCGAGAGCCGACGGGCAGGTCTTCGCCCATGCCGATCTCTTCGCCGTAGTACAGCACCGGCGTGCCCGGCAACGAGAACATCAGGCTGTACACCATGCGGATGCGACGGGGGTCACCGTGCAGCATCGTCGGCAGGCGGCGGATGATCCCTCGCCCGTAGACCTGCATCTCGGGCTCGGGACCGAACGCGTCGAAGACCTCCTGGCGCTCCTCGTCGGTCAGCTTGTCGAGCGTCAGCTCGTCGTGGTTGCGCACGAAGTTGGCCCACTGCGACTGCCGCGGCAGCGCCGGGCGTGACGCGAGCGCCTTCTCGAGCGGCTCCGGATCTTCGCGGGCCAACGACAGATACAGGTTCTGCATGGTGATGAAGTCGAACTGCATCGTCAGCCCGTCGCCCTCCGCCCCGCCGAAATACTCCAGTTGCTGGTCGCGCGGGAGGTTCGCCTCACCGAGCATCACGGCGTCGCCCGAGCGGCGTCCGAGGATGCCGCGCAACGACTTGAGGAACTCCAGCGGGGTCTCGAGGTAGTTCTCGGGGGTGTCGCCCTCCTCCATCTGCAGCAGGAACGGCACAGCGTCGACCCGGAATCCCGAGACCCCGAGTTGCAGCCAGAAACCCATCACCTTGGCGATCTCGTCGCGCACCTCGGGGTTGGTCACGTTCAGGTCGGGCTGAAAGCGGTAGAAGTGGTGCAGGTAGTACTCGCCGGTGCGCTCGTCCAACTGCCAGATGCTGTCTTCGACGTCAGGAAACACGGGTTGGTCGCCCGACTTCGGCGGCTTCTTTCGCCAGACGTAGAAATCGCGCTTCGGTGAGTCGATGCTCGAGCGTGAGTCGCGGAACCAGGGGTGCGTATCCGAAGTGTGGTTGACCACCAGGTCGATGATCACGCGGATGCCGCGATCCTGGGTCGTGCGGATCATCTCGACGAAATCGCCGAAATCCCCGAGCCGCGGGTCGATCCCGTAGAAGTCGGAGATGTCGTAGCCGTCGTCGCGGTTGGGCGTCGGCGAGAACGGCATGAGCCACAGGCAGGTGACTCCGAGTTCGTGCAGGTAGTCGATTCGGTTCGCCAAGCCCTCGAAGTCGCCGACGCCGTCGTCGTTCCAGTCCAAGAACTTCTCGACGTCGAGGCAATAGATCACGGCGCTCTTCCACCACAAATCGCTGGTATCGGTGATCCTCATGCGCGCCATCCTGGCGCGCGGGAATGCGAGAGGCTCAGGCTCGGAGGCGGCGCACAGGCGCGGCTCATGTGACCCGACGCCCGAGACGGGCGTCGGCGCTGGCGTCGCGGCAAAGGCCAGAAATGGCCTTTGCTTATAGCTCCAGCGCGCGATGTCGCTCGGCTAGCTCCTGGTATTGGATCGCATTCAGCCGCACCCGCTCGGCCCCGGCCTCGTCGAGGGCACCACGCACCTTCGCGGGGACCCCGGCTGCCAGCATCCCTGCCGGAATCTCTTGCCCCTCGAGCACCAGCGCGCCCGCCGCGATGAAGGCCCCTGCCCCGATGATCGAGTGGTTGAGCAGGATCGCGCCCATCCCGATCAGGCAGCCGTCTTCGATCGTCGTGCCGTGAATGATCGCGCCGTGGCCGATCCCGACTCCTGCTCCGATCGTGGCGTCGACTCCCGCGTCGACGTGAATGGTGCAGTTGTCTTGCAGATTGCTCCCCTCGCCGAGCACGATGTCGGCGAGGTCGCCGCGCAGCACGGCGCCGTAGAACACGCTCGCGTGCGCGAGCACGCGCACCCGGCCGATCAGCGTGGCGTTCGGAGCGACCCATGCTGTCGGGTCGATCTCGGGGGAGTGGCCGTCGAACGGCAGCAGAAGGGGCACGCACTGACCCTATCCAGGCGGAGGGGGCTGACGGCTATGCTCGGCGGCATGACGACGACCGACCCAGCGACCCCGGATGCCACCGCCGCGACGCCCGCGAAGAAGAAGCGATCACCGCTGCTGTCGATCCTCGCGATCGTGCTGGCCCTGGTCGGCGGATTTCTGATCGGCTACAGCTTTCTGAGCGGGATCACCGCCGAGCTCGATCCCGCTGTCAAGCACAGCTCGCTCTACATCGCCCTGTTCTTCATCGGGCTCGGCATCGTGATCGTCGGCATCGTGTTCGCCCTGGTCGGGATCGTGCGTCGCGCATATCGCGGTATGTCGCTCGTCGCGCTGGTGTTCACCATGCTGCCGTCGTTCGCGGTGCTGGTCATCGCGGCGCTGCAGTTCCTCTAGAAGCCCCCTCCCGATCCCAGCGATTAGGCTGGACGGCGATATGGCCACCTTCGGAACCCTCTCGGATCGCCTGACCGCGACCTTCCGCAATCTTCGCGGCAAGGGCAAGCTCACCCCTGCCGACATCGACGGAACGGTGCGCGAGATTCGCCGTGCCCTGTTGGATGCCGACGTCGCCCTCGAGGTCGTCAAAGACTTCACCGGCAAGGTGCGCGAGCGCGCTCTCGGCGACGAGGTCAACAAGGCGCTGAACCCGGCCCAGCAGGTAGTGCAGATCGTCAACGACGAGTTGGTCGCGATTCTGGGCGGCCAGCAACGCCGCCTCGACTTCGCCAAGAAGCCGCCGACCGTCATCATGCTCGCCGGCCTGCAGGGCGCAGGTAAGACGACGCTGGCGGGCAAGCTCGCCAAGTGGCTCGTCAAAGATGGCCACACCCCGTTGCTGGTTGCCGCAGACCTCCAGCGTCCGCAAGCGGTGCAACAGCTGCAGGTGGTCGGAAGCCAGGCAGGGGTGCCTGTCTTCGCCCCCGAGCCGGGCAACGGTGTTGGCGATCCCGTGCGGGTCGCCAAAGACGGCGTGAAAGAGGCAGAGCGCAAGCAGTACGACACGGTGATCGTCGACACCGCGGGTCGCCTCGGCATCGACGCCGAGCTGATGAAGCAGGCATCCGACATCCGCAGGGCCGTCGACCCCGACGAGGTGCTGTTCGTCATCGACGCGATGATCGGGCAAGACGCCGTGACCACGGCACGTGCGTTCCAAGAGGGCGTGGACTTCACCGGCGTGGTGCTTAGCAAGCTCGACGGCGACGCGCGCGGTGGCGCGGCCCTGTCCGTTGCGTCCGTGACGGGCCGCCCGATCATGTTCGCCTCGACGGGCGAGGGTCTCGACGATTTCGAGCCGTTCTATCCAGACCGCATGGCCAGCCGCATCCTCGATCTCGGTGACATCCTCACCCTCATCGAGCAGGCGCAATCGGCCTTCGATGAAGATGAGGCGCGCAAGACCGCCGAGAAGTTCGCGACCGACAGCTTCACGCTCGACGACTTCCTCAAGCAGATGCAGCAGCTCAAGAACATGGGCTCGATCAAGGGGATGCTGGGCATGCTCCCCGGCGCGCGCGGCATGCGCGAGCAGCTCGACAATTTCGACGAGCGCGAGATCACGCGCACCGAGGCGATCATCCAGTCGATGACCCTGCAGGAGCGCACAACCCCCAAGCTGCTGAATGGATCGCGCCGGGTGCGCATCGCGCGCGGCTCCGGCACCACGGTGACCGACGTGAATCAGCTGGTGGCTCGCTTCGAGCAGGCCGCCAAGATGATGAAGACCGTCGCCAAGGGCGGAATGCCGAACATTCCCGGCATGGGCCCGATCCCCGGCGCCGGATTCGGCGGCGGGCGTGGCAAGCAGCAGCCCAAGAAGAAGGGCTCGAAATCGGGCAACCCGGCTAAGCGTGCGGTGGAGAACGCGGCGATTGAGGCCGGCGTGAAGCCGCTCGGCGCCGAAGCGGCGGGAACAGGTTTCGGAATCGCCGGCGCGAAAAAGGCCGGCGGACCGAGTGCAGACGAGATGGCCGCGCTGCAGAAGATGCTCGGCCGTTAGCCCGACCACGACCCCGGCTCCACCCGGGCCCGGCTTCGAGCTGGCCGAGGCGGGATGGCACGGAGGCCGTGCAGCCCCTTAGGCTGTCGCAATGACGTCTTCAGAACGGCCGGTGCGCCTCGGCGTGCAGTTGGCGCCGCAGCACGCCGACTACACCTCAATCAGAACAGCCGTGGCCAAGGTCGAAGCCGCGGGCGCCGACATCGTCTTCAACTGGGATCATTTCTACCCGTTATCGGGCGACCCCGGCGGGTTGCACTTCGAATCCTGGTCGTTGCTGGCGGCCTGGGCCGAACAGACGTCAACGATCGAACTCGGCGCACTGGTCAACTGCAACAGCTATCGAAACGCCGATCTGCAAGCCGACATGGCCCGTACCATCGACCACATC
>JBDSSQ010000011.1:0-4834 GCA_039928695.1 Pseudolysinimonas sp.
ACGTGCCCAGGCATAGTAAGCAACGCCAGCGCCTGACGGTTGATCTCGGAGCCACGAATCGTGGTCCTTGGGCCACGGCATTGCCCCCAGCGCATACAACCCGACATTGTCGGGATCAATGACGTCATTCACCGTGAACTCAGCGAGGAACACCGAGTATTCGTGGCCACCTGCGGAAGCCTTGAACTCCTCGAGGAGCACTTCAGTCAACTTGCCGTTCTTGTACTGCCGCTCGGCAGCCGGGCCGTTCCATGACTTCCAGGTCAGGCCGTTCGGAAACAGCGAGAGAAAATAGTCCAGCCCCGCGTCGATGTCCGTTGCCTGATCGAGGGCGCGCGGCGAGAACATCGCTTTCAGGGCGGCAGCGTCGTGCTTCTTCACCGCGTGGGCGATCTGCTGCATCCGGTCAATCGATTTCTGCCCGGAATCGACGTAGAGCGTATGGGGAGATTCGGAGGGTGCAGGAGTACACGATGCGAGCAAGATGGCGCAGAGGAGCGCGACGACAACGGCCCGTGCCTGCTTCACCGGATCAATCTAGCGTCGGTCCCCTCGGCTACCGCGGCAGGAACTTCAGCATCCGGCACGGTTAAGCTCAAAGCGTGATCGAACTCCGCACCCCCGCCGATATTGTCGAGCTGCGGGCGGCTGGCGAGTTCGTCGGGCGCGTGTTGACTGCGACGCGCGACGCCGCGGCAGTCGGGGTCAACGTGCTCGAACTCGACGCGCTGGCGCACGACATGATCCGCGCAGAGGGCGCCGAGAGCTGCTACATCGACTACCACCCGTCGTTCGGAGCCTCCCCCTTCGGCAAGGTGATCTGCATCTCGGTCAACGACGCCGTGCTGCACGGCTTGCCCCGCGACTACGTGCTGCAGGATGGCGACCTGGTCTCGCTGGATTTCGCGGCATCCGTCAATGGCTGGGTCAGCGACTCGGCGCTGTCGATCGTGGTCGGCACCCCGCGTGATGAGGATCTGAAACTCATCGAACTCACCGAGGTGGCGCTCGCTGCCGGCATCGCCGCCGCGACAGTTGGCAACAAGATCGGCGACATTTCGGCGGCGATCGGGGATGTCGCGCACGCGGCTCGCCTCAAGGTGAACACCGACTTCGGCGGCCACGGGGTGGGGCGCGTGATGCACGGCGACCCGCACATTCCGAACGATGGACGCCCGAACCGCGGCCTTCCGCTGCGCGCCGGCCTGGTCTTCGCGATCGAGCCGTGGTTCATGCTCGGCACAGACAAGATCTACACGGATGACGACGGCTGGACTCTGCGGTCGCGCGACGGGTCACGCGGCGCCCACAGCGAGCACACGATCGCGGTCACCGACGACGGGCCGCTGATCCTCAGCGCTCGGTCGTCTTAGGCAGCAGCTCGGGCCGCACGCGCTCGGTGCGCTCGAGCTGCTGCTCGTGGCGCCAGGCAGCGATGGCGGCGTGGTTGCCGCTGAGCAGCACGGGCGGGGTCTCGAGACCTCGCCACTCGGCCGGCTTCGTGTAACTCGGATACTCGAGCAGCCCGTCTTCGTGGCTCTCTTCGACGAGGCTCTCGGGGTTGCCGACCACCCCAGGGATGAGACGCCCGACCGCCTCGATCACCGCCATGGCGGCGACCTCTCCCCCGTTGAGCACGTAGTCCCCGATGCTCAGCTCGAGCACCTCGGCCGCTCGCGTGCGCGCGTAGTCGATGACGCGTTGATCGATCCCCTCGTAGCGCCCGCAGCAGAAGATGAGGTGCTCGCGTCCGGCCAGTTCACGCGCCCCCGCTTGCACGAACAGCGAGCCGGCCGGCGTCGGAAAGATGACGGTGCTCTGCTCGGTGAGGACGGCATCCAGTGCCTCGCCCCATGGCTCTGGCCGCATCACCATGCCGGCCCCGCCGCCCGCGGGAGTGTCGTCGACGGTGCGATGCCGGTCGTGCGCGTAGTCGCGCAGATCGTGCACGACCACGTCGATCAGCCCGTTCTTGCGCGCCGTGCCCAGCAGCGACACGTCGAGCACCGAGAAGAACTCCGGAAAGATCGTGACGATGTCGATGCGCACGGGTTCAGCGTAGTTCGGCTGGGGAGGGGTCGGCCCGCGTGTGCGGCTGGGGGTGCCGCGCAGCCGGGGGTCGGGCGTGCCGCGCGGCCGGGCCCACCGATACCTGCCGCGCGGCTTCGGGCGGATCAGACGCGGACGAACCGGTCCTCGTGCTCGGCGGGGTCATGGTCCGCGCGGGGCCGCGCACGTCCCGTCCTGCACAGCGTCATCGCGTGAGCTCAAGAAGTCCGCCATCGGGTCGGCGAGCTGTCGACCCCCGCTATCGCAGCATGCTCGAACCGTGGATGCGGTGGGCACGGTGAGAGCAGCCGGGGGCATCGCGGCGGCCTCCGAACTGCTCTCGCGAGGCATCAACCAGGACCGGATCGACCGAGCGGTTCGAAGCCGACTCATTGTGCGCATCCGGCGAGGGTGGTTCGCGCTCCCGGACGCCGATCCGCTGCAGGTCTGTGCGGTTGCGGCAGGCGGGTCGCTCAGTTGCGTGTCGCTCCTGCAGAAGCTCGGCGTCTGGTTGATGCCTTACGAGGACTGCCACGTACGCGTCGATCCTCGGCACCACGCTGGCGCCAGGGCAGGAGTACGTGTTCATTGGCTTGCCGGCTCCGAGGCACCGCGCGCAGGCCTGGATACCGCGGCAACAGCGCTTAACGTCGCGATCCACTGCCTGAGCTTTGAGGGCGCTGTGGTTGCCGTCGACTCGGCGCTGAACAAGCGACTGGTCACGCTGCCGCACCTGCGACGGTGCTTCGAGGACCGACCTCGGCACCTGAGAGTGCTTGATTGGGCCGACGGATCTAGCGAGTCGGGGATTGAGACCCTCATTCGAGTGCGTCTACGCGCCCGTGGAGTCCGCTGCAGAGCTCAGGTGCCAATTGCCGGCGTCGGACGAGTCGACCTCATCGTGGGAGATCGTCTGATCATCGAGGCTGATGGCCGTGAACATCACGAATCCACCCTGGCGTTCTCTGCAGACCGGCGCCGGGATCTGTCTGCCCAGGCGCGCGGATACTCGGCCGTGCGTCTCAGCTACCAGCAGGTGATGTTCGAGTGGGCTGCCACCGAACGGCTGTTGCTCGCATTGGTCCGCCGCGATGAGCATCTCTGGCGCGCACGGCACCTCGACGCCGCTTCCAGCGGATGAGCGAGTGTTCGCGCGTCAGAGCGGCTTCGCGGCCGTGTCATCCGCAGATTCCGTGCGCAGGTCTTGCGTCGGCTCGGCGGGCTCGACCTCGGCAACACTCTGCTCCGGATCGTCGTCGGGCAGCTCTTCGAAGAGCCCGGGCGGCGGGGTGAGCGTGACCGTCCCGGCCGCGATGTCCACCGACGGCACGATCGCGGCAACGAACGGCACAAGCACTTCGCCGGATTCCGTGGCGATCGCCAGCAGATCCTGGGCGGGCAGGTGGTCGACCCTGGCGACGGTGCCGACCTCGACGCCGTCGCGCAGCGCGCGCAGGCCGACGAGCTGGTAGTCGTACCAGGCGTCCGGCTCGTCGGGCAGCTGGGCCAGGTCGTGATCGACCCAGAGGATGGCTTTGGCGAGCGACTCGGCGGCGTCACGGTCTGCGACGCCCACGAAGAAGCCGACGGGGCTGCCGTTGTACCAGCGCAGTTCGATGAGCTCGAGCGTCTTGCCGTGCCACGGGGACGACGTCGGCACCTGCAGATCAAAGATCGCGCCCGGGGCGAACCGGCGGTCGGGATCGTCGGTGTAGAGCTCGATCTTGAGCGCGCCTTTGAGGCCGTGCGCCTTAGTCAGCCTGCCGACGCGAACCTGATCGGCCGCCTTGCCCGTGCCTTTCGCGGCGCCAGCACCCGCGTGCGGAGCGGGATGCTCGCTCACGCCTCGTCGGTGTCGACGACGTCGACGCGCACGCGTCGGCCGTCGGCAAGCGCGGTCACCAGCGTGCGCAGAGCCTTCGCGGTGCGACCGGACCGGCCGATCACGCGGCCGAGGTCATCCGGGTGCACGCGCACCTCGATGACCTCGCCACGCGGCGAGTTTGCGGAACCGACCTGCACCTCATCAGGGTGATCGACGATCCCCTTGACCAGGTGCTCGACGGCGGATGCCAACATGACTAGGCCTTGTCGGCGTCGGCGTCAGCCTCGGCGGCGGGAGCCTCGTCGGCGGGCGTCTCAGCAGCAGCCTCGTCGGCATCGGCGCCTGAACCCTCGGCCTCATCGACCGCGTCTTCGGCATCGGTGACGGTCTCGGCGGGTGTCTCGGGCTCGGCAGCAGCCGGCTCGGCAGCAGCCGCCGGCTCGGCAGCAGCCTCGGGCTCGGCCTCGACGATGTCGTCTTCGACCGGAGCGGCAACAGCTTCGTCAGCGGCAACGGCCTCGGCAGCAGGTGCCTCAACAGGTGCCGCCTCGGCCGGAGCCTCTGCGACCGCAGCGGCCTCAACGGGCGCCTCGACCTTGACCGGCTTCTCGGACTTCGGCTTGAGAACCGGCTTCTTCTTCTCGTCGGCGACGAACAGCTCGGGCTCCGCCTTGGTGCGGATGGTGCTCTTGGCACCCTTTTCGCCCTTGAAGGTTCCCCAGTCGCCGCTGAGCTTCAGCAGCGCGGTGACCTGCTCGGTCGGCTGCGCGCCGACTCCGAGCCAGTACTGCGCACGGGCAGAGTCGATCTCGATGAACGAGGGCTCTTCGGTGGGGTGGTACTTGCCGATCTCTTCGATCACGCGGCCGTCGCGCTTGGTGCGCGAGTCGGCGACAACGATGCGGTAATACGGGGCACGGATCTTGCCGAGCCGCTTGAGGCGGATCTTGACAGCCACAA
>JBDSSQ010000012.1:0-47105 GCA_039928695.1 Pseudolysinimonas sp.
ATCACGATCGCCGACAACGCGTCGACCGACGCCACCTCGGTGATCGCCGACAAACTGGCGATGGCGCTGCCGGGCGTTCACGCCATCCGCCTCGCAGAGAAGGGGCGCGGCCGCGCACTCAAACGCGCCTGGCTCGAGAGCGAGGCGGAGGTCGTCGCCTACCTCGATGAAGACCTGTCGACCGATCTGCGCGCTCTGCCTCCGCTGATCGCCCCGCTGTTGAGCGGGCACTCGGATGTCGCCATCGGCACCCGCCTCTCGGCGAACTCCCGCGTGGTGCGCGGGCCGAAGCGCGAGTTCATCTCGCGCAGCTACAACTTCTTGCTGCGCCGCTACCTCGGCGTGAGCTTCAGCGACGCACAGTGCGGCTTCAAGGCGATGCGCCACGACGTGGCCGAGCAGGTGCTGCCGCACGTGCACGACACCGGATGGTTCTTCGACACCGAGCTGCTGGTGATCGCCGAGCGGGCCGGACTGCGCATCCATGAGGTGCCGGTGGACTGGGTCGACGACTCACACAGCTCGGTGGATATCGCGAGCACGGCCCTCGAAGACCTGAAGGGGATGGTGCGGGTCGGCCGCTCGATCGCGACCGGGCAGATCCCGCTCGAGCGCATCTACGCGGAGCTGGGCCGGCATCCCCTCGAGACGCCGCGCGTGCCCAGCTTCTTCGGCCAGGTGGTGCGCTTCGCAGCCGTCGGCGTCGCCTCGACGATCGCCTACGCACTGCTCTATCTGCTGTTCCAGTTCGTGGTGCCCGGCCAACTCGCGAACTTCTTGGCGCTGCTGATCACTGCGATCGCCAACACCGCGGCCAATCGGCGCTTCACCTTCGGGGTGCGCGGCCGACGCGGGGTCGTTCGGCATCAGTTCCAGGGCCTCATCGTGTTCGGGATCGCCTGGGGCATCACGAGCGGCTCGCTCGCCCTGCTGCACCTGGCGCGCCCGGATGCATCGCCCCTGCTGTCGCTCGCCGTGCTCACGGCGGCGAACCTGCTGGCGACGCTCGTGCGCTTCCTGCTCCTGCGCCTCTGGGTGTTCCGGCAGCAGCGGCGACCAGCAGGCACGCTTGCCCCGGCCGAGGCCGACCCGATCCCCTTTCCCGTCCGTCGCGAGGTCATGACCCGCGAGTCCCTCCTGGCCGACTTGGCCGAACCGACCCAGAAAGAGAGTGCATGATGACCACCACGATCACCCATGAGGTGCAGACCCCCGGGCGCGAGGCTGCCCCGCGGAGCGTCGGCCATCGTCTTCGATCCGGCGCGACGTGGGTCGTGCGGGGCCGCCCTGAATCCGCGAAGTGGGAGCGGCCTGCTCTCCTGGGCCTCCTGGCCGCAGCCACACTGCTCTACTTCTGGGATCTCTCCTCAAGCGGCTGGGCCAACTCGTTCTACTCGGCGGCGGCTCAGGCCGGCTCGGTGAACTGGGAGGCGTTTTTCTTCGGCTCCTCGGATGCCGGCAACTCCATCACCGTCGACAAGCCGCCGGCGAGCCTGTGGCTGATGGCTCTGTCGGTGCGAATGTTCGGACTCAGCTCGTTCAGCATCCTGCTGCCCGAGGCCCTGATGGGTGTGGCGACGGTCGGCGTGCTGTACGCGACCCTGCGCCGCCGGTTCTCCGCGGGCACCGCGCTGCTCGGCGGGGCCGTGCTCGCGCTCACCCCGGTGGCGGCGCTGATGTTCCGCTTCAACAATCCCGACGCGCTGCTCGTGCTGCTCATCACGCTCGCGGCATATTTCACGCTCCGGGCGATCGACGATGGCCGCCTGCGCTGGATGCTGTGGGCCGGCGTCATGGTCGGCCTCGGCTTTCTGACCAAGCAGCTGCAGGTCCTTCTGATCGTGCCGCCGATCGCACTGGTGTTCCTCTGGGCTTCGCCGCTCAAGCTGGGCAAGCGGCTTCTGCACGGACTGGCGGCGCTCGGCGCCATGGTGGTGTCTGCGGGCTGGTGGGTGGCGATCGTCGAGCTGACTCCGGCATCCATGCGTCCCTACATCGGCGGATCGCAGACCAACTCGTTTCTGGAACTCACCTTCGGCTACAACGGTTTCGGCCGGCTGACCGGCAACGAGGTGGGCAGCGTGACCGGCGGAGGCGGCAACCCGACCGGCGGCGGCATGTGGGGAGCCACCGGACTGTTCCGCCTGTTCGAGAACGAGATCGGCGGCCAGATCACCTGGCTGCTTCCTGCGGCTCTGGTGCTCGTCGTGGTGGGCTACGTGCTGATCCGGCGTGCCCCGCGCACCTCGCCGCAGCGAGCTGCCCTGACCCTCTTCGCCGGATGGATGCTGGTGACCGCGGTCGCCTTCAGCTTCATGGCCGGCATCTTCCACGCCTATTACACGGTGGCGCTCGCTCCCGCGATCGCGGCCGTCGTGGCCATCGGTGCCTCCCTTCTGTGGACCCGCCGATCCGCCCTCCCCGCCCGCATCGTGCTGGCAACCCTCGTGCTGCTCACCGCGGGGTGGGCGTGGGCCCTGCTGTCAGAGGCCTCCAGCTGGTTGCCGGCGCTCAAGGTGATCGTGGTGATCCTGGCTGTCATCGGTGCCGGGATGCTGCTGATCCCGCCGCGCTCGCGGCTGCTCTCGGTGGTTACCGCGTCGGTCGCGCTCGTCGCAGTGCTGCTCGCGCCTGCCGCTTACACGATCGAAACGGTGACGACCGCGCACGGCGGGTCCATCGTGACGGCCGGCCCGACGGTGGCGAGCAGCAGCTTCGGGCCTGGAGGAGGTCGCGGCGGCGCACCGGGTGGCGCGCCCGGCGGTGCCCCCGGCGGTGCTCCGGCCGCCGGCTTCGGGCCGCAAACCGGCGGTGCCCCCGCGGGTGGCCGCCCCGGTGGCGCGGGCGGCGGACCGGGCGGTCTGCTCGGCACCGGGTCGGTGAGCAGCGCGCTGGCGAAGGCAATCAGCACCGGTTCGTCGTCGTACACCTGGGCGGCAGCGGCCGTCGGAGCCAACACCGCCGCGGGCTACCAGCTGGCGACCGGGCTGGCCGTCATGCCGCTCGGCGGCTTCAACGGCAGCGACCCGTCGCCGACCCTCGCCGAGTTCAAGAAACTAGTGGCCAACCACGAGATCCACTGGTTCATCGGCAGCTCGGTGGGCGCCCCGAACGGCGGCTCGGCGGCCGCGTCGTCGATCGCGAGCTGGGTCGCTACCACGTACACCGCGACGACCGTGGATGGCGTGACCCTGTACGACCTGAGCGGCAGCTGACGGACGCTGCCTGACGTCGGAGCTTCTGACGTCTGCGGCGCCTGGCATCGTGGCGTGAACACCACGAAGGGTGGCGGGATCGGGGCACTGGCTCCGATCCCGCCCCTGCCAGGATGAGAGCCGTGACCACGACCGAGAAGCCCGCGGCGCCCGCCGCAGCGCGTGCCGGCCGCATCGGGTTGGCCACGGCATCCGCGCTCTATGTGGCTGCGGTGCTGGGCACCGGGGTGCTCGTGCTTCCCGGTCTCGCCGCCAACGCGGCCGGCCCCGCTTCGGTGCTGGCGGTCGGCGCGGTGCTGCTGCTCTCGATCCCGCTCGCCGGCACCTTCGCAGCGCTCGCCGCCCGGTATCCGGATGCCGGCGGAGTCGCCACCTTCGTTCGCCTGGCGCTCGGCCCGACCGCCGCGCGGGCGACCGGCTACTGGTTCTTCTTCGGAGTCGGATTCGGCGTCCCGGTGCTCGCGGCACTGGGCGGAGGCTACTTGGCTGCGGCGCTGGGGCTCGGCCCCGCGGCCGTTCCGGTCATCGGATTTGTCGTCGTGCTTCTGCCCCTGGCGCTCAACTTCTTCGGCCTGAAGGTGAGCGGCCGGGTGCAACTCGTGTTCTCGGCTCTGCTCGTGGTGGTCGTGGTGGGGGTCGTCGCGACGGCGCTTCCCTCGGTGCGAGCCGCGCACTTCTCCCCGTTCCTGCCGCATGGCTGGGGTGGCGTCGGCCTCGCCATCAGCCTCTTCGTCTGGGCATTCGCCGGATGGGAGGCCGTGACGCACATCGCCGGTGAGTTCCGCAATCCGCGGCGCACCATCCCCCTGGCCACCGCCATCGCAATCGCGGTGGTCGGTGTTGCATACCTCGCTCTGCAATTCGTCACCGTTGGCGTGCTCGGGGCGTCAACGACCGCCAGCACCGTGCCACTGATCGATCTGGTCGCGATCACGCTGCCGGGGTTCGGCCCGAGCGTCGTGGCCGTGATCGCCGCCGTCGTGGTGATTGGTGTCGCGAACGCGTACTTGCCTGCCTTCGCCAACCTCGGGGCGTCGCTCGGTCGCGACGGCGACCTGCCGAAGTGGTTCGCGCGCGGCGCAGAGGCCGGCGCGGTTCCGCGGCGCGCACTCGGGTGGTTCGGCGTGCAGTCGCTGGTCTACACGGCGGCCTTCTTCATGTTCCACCTCGATCTGCAGACGTTCGTCCTGATCCACATCAGCTCGATGGTCGCGGTCTATGCGCTCGGCATGATTGCGGCGGTCAAGCTGCTCCGCGTCGGCAGTGCCGGCTGGGTGATGGCGGTGATCTCGGTCGTTCTGATGGCCGGACTCCTGGTTCTCACCGGCTGGCACCTCGTCGTGCCCGCCGCACTTGCCATCGTCGCCATCGCGGTGACCATCATCAGGAGGATCCGCACCCATGCCCGAGACTGACCCACGCGTGAACCGCCGCGTTGTCGACCTGAGCCATGTCATCCGCGAAGGGCTTGTGACCTACCCGGGCCTGCCAGCGCCGGTGATCACGCCGCATCTGACCCGCGAGGAGTCGATGGCCCGATATGCCCCCGGTACCCAGTTCGCGATGGACATCATCAGCATGATTGGCAACACCGGCACCTACCTCGACAGCCCGTATCACCGGTACGAGGGCGGTACCGATCTGGCAGGTCTCGACCTGGCAACCCTTGTCGACCTTCCTGCCGAGGTCTTTCACCTGGCGGATGTCGCGCCCGGCGGCACAGGGCAGCGCGAGATCCCGGCAACCGTCTTCCACGATCGTGACCTCCGCGGGGCGGCCGTGCTGCTCGATACCGGCTGGAGCCGGTTCTTCGGCACCCCGGAGTACGCGCATGGCGCGCCGTTCCTCGGCGCGGCCGGGGTCGACGAGTTGGTCCGTCAGGGCGTCGCGCTGGTCGGCATCGACTCGCTGAACATCGACGACACCGAGTCGGGCGGCGAACGGCCGGCGCACAGCGGACTGCTTGCCGCGGGCATCCATGTGGTCGAACACCTGACGAATCTCGAGCAGCTCCCGCCGCGTGGGGCGCGGTTCACCGCTGCTCCGCCCGCGATAGAGCGGTTCGGCACCTTTCCCGTGCGAGCCTTCGCCATCGTCTTGTAGCACCATGTGACAGCCGGGTGACCGCCATGTGACAATGTGGCGCGCTGTCACATTCTGTGCATAATGGTCTGCAGCCACTCGGGAGCCGTTCAACGCTGAGCCCTCTGACACGTGCGCTGATACCGCCGAGTCGGGAGGCCCGTGACGAGCGAGCCAACCGTGACACGCGCACCGAACATCCGCGATGTCGCGCGTGAGGCGGGCGTGTCATATCAGACGGTGTCGCGGGTGCTCAACGACTCCCCACGCCTGCGCCCCGAAACCCGCGCGCGGGTGCTCGAGGTCATCGAGCAGCTCGGATACCGGCCGAACCCAGCAGCGCGCGCCCTCGTCACCAGCAACTCACGGGTGATCGGCGTGCTGGTCGCCACCCGAGTCGCCAACTACGGAGTGCAGACGATCCTCTACGAGATCGAGGATGCCGCACGCGAAGCCGGATACACCCTCGCCATCGTCACGACCGCCAGTGACGATCACTCGGTGCGCAGCGCCCTCGAGCAACTCGACGGACAGGCGGTGCAGGCGGTCGTCGTGGTAGCTCCGCAGTCGCGCGTGTTCGATCTGCTGAGCTCGACCCCGTTGCACGTGCCGTACGTGCTGCTCGATCCCGAGCGCCGCGACGTGCCGCACAGCATCTCGGTCGACCAGTTCGAGGGCGCACGCATGGCCACTCGGCACTTGATCGAGCTCGGACATCGGCGCATCATCCACTTGGCGGGACCGCAGGACTGGATCGAGGCCGAGGCCCGCATGCAGGGCTATTTGCGTGAGGTCGCCGACGCCGAGCTCATGGTGCGTCCCCCGGTGCTCGGTGACTGGACTGCCGAGTTCGGATACCGCGCAGGCCAGGAGCTGCTCGCGGGCGAGGATTTCACCGCCGTGTTCTGCTCGAACGACCAGATGGCACTCGGCCTTCTGCACGCCTTTCGCGAACACGATGTGCGCGTGCCCGACGACGTCAGCATCGTGGGATTCGACGACATCCCCGAGGCCGCACACTTCTGGCCGCCGCTGACCACGATCCGTCAGGATTTCGCCGAGATCGGGCGGCGCTCGATCGACCTCCTGCTAGCCGAGCTGGGTGTCGGCGGGCAGCGGCACGCCGAGCCGATCCGGCCGGTGCTGATGCTGCGTTCGTCGACTGGCGCTCCGGGGGGCAGCGCATGAGCGCCGACATGACGCCAGCGCCGATCCTCGAAATGCGTCGGATCTCGAAGGAGTTCCCTGGGGTGAAGGCCCTTTCCGACGTGTCGATCTCGGTCGGCCCCGGCCAGATCCACGCGGTCGCCGGCGAGAACGGCGCTGGCAAGTCGACCCTGATGAAGGTGCTCTCGGGTGTCTATCCCTACGGCACATACCGGGGCGACATCGTCTATCGCGGGCAGCTGCAGCGCTTCAGGAACGTGGGATCGAGCGAGGCCGTCGGCATCGTGACGATCCACCAGGAGTTCGCCCTGATCCCTGAGCTCTCGATCACCGAGAACATCTTTCTGGGAAGCGAGATCACGCGGGTCGGCGTCATCGATTGGGGCGAGCAGAATCGCCGCGCCGCAGAACTGCTGGCGTTGGTCGGCTTGCGCGAAGACCCCGAGACGCAGATCAAGCACCTCGGGGTCGGCAAACAGCAACTCGTCGAGATCGCCCGGGCACTTCACAAGGACGTGCAGTTGCTCATCCTTGACGAGCCGACCTCGACCCTCAACGGCACGGACTCGCAGCACCTGCTCGACCTCATCCTGGGTCTGAAGGAGCGCGGCGTCAGCTCGATCATCATCAGTCACAAGCTCAACGAGATCGAGCAGATCGCCGACTCGATCACGATCCTGCGCGACGGCCACGCCATCGAGACGCTCAACGTGAAGTCGCACGAGGTGGATGAGGACCGCATCATCCGGGGCATGGTCGGCCGCAGCCTGCAGAGCCGCTTTCCCGATCGAACCCCCCGCATCGGCGAGGTGTTCTTCGAGGTGCGCGACTGGACGGTCCGTCACCCGCAGGCTCCCGAAAGGCTGGTCTGCAAGAACGAGAGCTTCGAGGTGAGGCGCGGCGAGATCGTCGGACTCGCCGGGCTGATGGGCGCGGGGCGCACCGAACTCGCGATGAGCGTCTTCGGTCGCTCGTACGGCAGCTACGTGTCCGGCCAGATCTTCATCGACGGCCGCGAGGTCGTGCTGAACAGCGTCTCGGACGCGATCGCCCACGGCATCGCCTACGTCAGCGAAGACCGCACGACGCTCGGCCTGAACCTGCTCGACGACATCAAGAACTCGGTCGTTTCTGCCAAATTGCGCAAGGTCGCGCGAGGCGGGGTCGTCGATGAGTCCATGGAGCGCAGCGCGGCCGAAGGGTTCCGCGCGGGGCTGCGCATCAAGGCGCCCAGCGTCGACGAAGGGGTCAGGCAGCTGTCGGGCGGCAACCAGCAGAAGGTGGTGCTGGCCAAGTGGATGTTCACCGACCCCGAGCTGCTGATCCTCGACGAACCGACCCGCGGCATCGATGTCGGTGCCAAGTTCGAGATCTACGGGATCATCCAGCGCCTGGCCGCTCAGGGCAGCGGCGTGCTGCTCATCTCGTCAGAGCTACCGGAGCTGTTGGGCATCTGCGACCGGATCTACACGATCTTCGAGGGCCGGATCACCAACGACATCCCCGTCGATCAGGCTGACCCCGAGACCTTGATGCGCAGCATCACGACCACCCAGAAGAAGGCACAGACCCGATGACTGAATCTGGCCCGATGAGCGCACCAGTCCAGAAGAGCCCAGGATTCAGGGCAACCGATCTGCGCCGCATCTTCGGAGCGTCAGGCAGGCAGTTCGGCATTCTCGGTGCCCTGGTGGCGATCGTGATCTTCTTCCAGGTGCTCACCGGCGGCAAGACGCTCGACCCCATCAACCTGTTGAACCTGGTGAACGGCAATGCGTACGTGCTGATCCTGGCGATCGGCATGGTGCTGGTGATCATCGCGGGCCATATCGACCTCTCGGTCGGATCGGTCGCCGCCTTCGCGGGCATCATCGTCGCGATCTCGGTCAACCAGTGGCACTGGCCGTGGCCGCTCGCCCTCCTGCTCGGGCTCGGCGTCGGAGCTCTGGCCGGCGCCTGGCAGGGCTTCTGGGTCGCGTATGTCGGCGTTCCCGCCTTCATCGTCACCCTGGCGGGCATGCTGATCTTCCGCGGAGCCAACCAGTTCGTCGGCAACTCGACGAGCGTGAGCCTGCCGGCATCCGACAGCTTCTCGTTCATCGGCAGCGGCTACCTGCCCGATCCGGCCTGGGGCGTGCAGCTGAACCTGTGGACGGTCGTTCTCGGTGTTCTGGCCATCGCGGGAGTGGTTGCGCGCGAGGTGCTCCTGCGACGGCGCCTGGGACGCATGGGAGCGGATGCCGGCCCCCTCTGGGTCGCGGTGGTGCGGGCAGTCCTCCTGATCGCCGTGATCTCTGGTGCGACCTACTTGTTCGCCAAGGGCCCCCTCGGAACCAGCTTTCCGGTCGCCGGGGTGATCCTGGTCGCACTGGTGCTCGGCTACTCGTTCCTCGCCAACCGGACCATCATCGGCCGCCACATCTACGCGGTCGGCGGCAACTGGCGGGCGGCTGAGCTCTCGGGCGTGAAGATCCGCCGCGTCAACTTCTTCGTGATGGTGAACATGTCGATCATCGCCGCATTCGCGGGCGAGATGTGGGTTGCCCGTGCTGCGGCATCCGGGCCTGGTGACGGTATCGGCTGGGAACTCGACGCCATCGCGGCCGTCTTCATCGGAGGCGCAGCGGTCTCTGGTGGCATCGGCACCATTGTGGGTTCGGTGGTCGGCGGTCTGGTGATCGCCGTGCTCAACAACGGGCTCTCGCTCTTGGGCGTGAGTTCTGACCGGGTGCAGATCATCAAGGGCCTCGTGCTGCTGGTCGCGGTCGGCGTCGACGTCTATAGCAAGAGCCGCGGCCGTCCCTCGATCATCGCGCGCCTGCAACGCCGTGCCCTCGCCCCGACGGCAGAGGTGTCGCCACCCGACAAGGCGCCGCTCGACCAGGAAGGTAGTGACGCATGACCAGACGCGACGCCCGAGCGGTGTCGAGCGCGGTGCTGGTCGCCTTCGTGGTGACGGCACTCGCCATGACCGGATGCACCTCGCGCACCCAAGAGGCCGCGGCCGGCGACGTCACCGGATTTTCGGCGAACGCCACCATCGGCGTTGCGCTACCAGACAAGACGAGCGAGAACTTCGCGATCGCCGGCCAGCTCTTCACCGATGGACTGGTGGATGCCGGCTACTCGCCCGACGTGCAGTACGCGCCCGCCACCAACACCGTGGCCGAGCAGCAGAACCAGATCGAGGCGATGATCACCAACGGCGCCAAGGTGATCATCATCGGCGCCAAAGACGGCAGCCAGCTCTCCACCCAGGTCGCGGATGCCAAGAAGGCGGGTGCGGTCGTCATCTCGTACGACCGCCTCATCCTGAACACCACGAACGTCGACTACTACGTCGCCTACGACAACGAGCGAGTCGGCGAACTGCAGGGCCAGGCGCTGCTCGCCGGAATGAAGGCCAAGTACCCCGGCAAGAAGACCTTCAACATCGAGTTGTTCGCCGGCTCGCCCGACGACAACAACTCGGGGGTGTTCTTTCAGGGCGCGATGAAGATCCTCCAGCCGAGGATCGACGACGGCACGCTGAAGGTGGTCTCTGGGCAGAAGGCGTTCAAGCAGGTGACCACCCAGGGATGGCTGGCTCAGAACGCGCAGACCCGCATGGACACCCTGCTGGCCGGCTTCTACACGAGCACCGAACTCGACGGGGTGCTCTCGCCGAACGACACTCTGGCGCGCGCGATCCTGCAGTCGATCAACACGGCAGGCAAGCCCTACCCGATCGTCACCGGTCAGGATTCGGAGGCCGAGTCGGTGAAGTCGATCATGGCCGGCATCCAGTATTCGACCATCAACAAAGACACCCGCAAGCTCGTCGCCGAGGCGATCAAGATGGTCGGCGAACTTCAGAAGGGCACGCCGGTGGATGTCAACGACCCGACCTCCTACAACAACGGGGCGAAGATCGTGCCGACCTTCTTGCTCACGCCGCAGCTGGTCACCCGCGAGAACGCCGCGGAGTCGTACGCGAGCGACCCGACGCTGGAGCCGCTGACGAAGGGGTGACCTCTCGCCGGTTCACCAGGTCGAGTCGCCGCGGATCACCGCATCCGATCCACCGTCGATGAAGACGACCTGGCCGCACAGGTGGGCGTTCTCTTCGCTGGTCAGCCAGGCGAGCAGGTAGGCGGCGTCGCGAGGCTCGAAAATACCGTTGAGCGGCATCGGCACCATCGTCAGGATCGATTCCCGTGCCTCTTTCGAGCCGGTGAATGCGGCGGTCATCGGGGTCTCGACCACGCCCGGCGCGACGGCGTTGAGCGGCGCGTGTCCGGTGCGGGCGACTAGCTCACTGCGACCGGCCAGCCCGGGCGGGTTCCGGTCAGCGAGCCGGGAAAACTGTATCGATACAGGAATGTGATCTTCTCGACTTTGCTTCACGGGGTCGGCGGGGTAGTGTCGCGCTGTATCGATACAAAAGATTGAGGAACGGAACCATGGCAATGAAGCCACGATCGCGGCAAGCCCGCCCGCTAGTCGCGCCGCGTGGTCGATTCGCGTTCGACGACTCGGTACGAACTGACGAACTCGACCGGGGCCGATCGGTCGCCGGCCTCGGAGATTCGACGTACCAGCAGATCGACCGCGGTCTTGGCCATGAGTTCGTGATCGGGATCAATCGTCGAGAGCGACGGGACGTTGAATTCCGCTTCGTCGATATTGTCGAAGCCCATCACCAGCACATCATCGGGAACGCGGACTCCGGCATCCGCGAGACCGCGCATAACGCCCAGCGCGACAGTGTCGGTCACGCAGAAGATTCCGTCGAATGCGACTCCGGAGTCGACCAGCCGACGCGCGGCGTCGCGGCCATCGCGCAGCGAGAACGATGGAACGGCCAGGTTGACCGCCAGACCCGGGTCGACGTCCAAGCTCGCTTCCTCCAGGGCGGCGCGGTAGCCCGCGTAGCGCAGCGAGGAGGCGTCGGTCTCGTTGTCCCGGTGATCGTCGACAATTGCGATGCGTCGGCAGCCTCGGTCGATCAGGTGGCGCGTCGCGGCCTGGGCTCCGGCGGTATTGGCCATCGCGACGTGATCGACAGGGCCGTCGAAGATGCGCTCTCCCAAGATGACGACAGGGAAGTCGACCTTGAGCACGTCGACATCTGCTGCCCCCAAGCCGACCGCGCTCAGGATGAGGCCGTCGTACATGCGGTTGCGCGAAAGCCCGAGGGCGTCGATTTCGTTCTCGCGAGACGCGCCGGTGAGTTCGATGAGCACGTGGAGATGGTGCCGTGCGGCCTCGGCAACAATTTTGGCGGCCAGTTGGCCGTAGTAGGGGCGGTCGAGTTCGGCGACGGCGAGTCCGATGGTGAAGGTTCGACCCGAGCGCAGGTTGCGAGCCGCGACATTGACGCGGTAGTCGAGGTCGTTCATGGCCTTGACCACGCGGTCTCTGGTAGCGGGCTTGACATGGGGATGGGCGTTGATCACGTTCGAGACGGTCATCGGCGAAACGCCGGCCGCTTTTGCCACATCTTGTATCGTTACCATTTTTCTCCTTCCGGGCCATCACTGTACGCGAACCGACCGTCCCTCCCGCGCGAAATGAGGAAATCACGGTGACGGATTTCGCAGCACAAAGTGATGTCGCCCCGCGGGCGGCTCCGAGCATCCTGGATGGCTTCTACGCCGATCCCAACCTGATCGAGTTCGACGGCGTCTACTACATCTACCCCACCACCGACGGCCTGGATGATTGGGGAGCCAGCTCGTTCTCGGTGTTCTCGTCGACGAACCTCGTCGATTGGGACGACCGAGGGATCATCTTCTCGGTGGCCGACGACACCACATGGGCTCACGGGTTCGCGTGGGCGCCGACGGTCAGCCGTCGCGACGGCCGGTTCTATCTGTACTACACCGCAGATCAAGACAACATCGGCGTTGCCGTGGCGCAGACGCCGCTCGGGCCATTCATCGATTCTGGGAAACCACTTGTTGCCAGGGGGCAGTTCAGAGGCCGCGCGATCGATCCATCCGTCTTCGTCGACGACGACGGCTCGCACTACCTGCTGTGGGGCAACACCGTTGCCCACGGAGTCCGGCTGAACGATGACATGGTGTCGTTCGACCCGCGGAACGTCAGCTCGTGGGATCTTCCCGAGTTTCGCGAGGCCGCCTGGATGCATCGGCGCGACTCCACCTACTACCTGTCGTGGTCGCAGAACGACACCCGAGACAGGGAGTACTGCGTGCACTACGCGACCTCATCGTCGCCGAGCGGCCCCTGGGCGATTCGCGGCGAATTGCTGAAGATGCATCCCGAACGAGGCATTCTCGGCACCGGTCATCACTCGATCCTGCGGGTGCCCGGAACCGATGGCTGGCTCATCGCCTACCACCGGTTCGCCATTCCGGATGGGGACGGGCATCGCCGCGAAGTCACGATTGACCGGCTCTGCCACACCTCTGACGGACGCCTTGAAGCGGTCGTCCCGTCAGCAACTCCGATCCATATTGATCTTTTCCGACCCACTATCAACACCCACAACAACGAAGAATAATGAGAGGTTAAGCAATGTCGCTATTCCGCACATCCCCGTCCAACCGGAGCCGATTGGTCAGCCGGACCGCTATCGCGCTCGGCGCGTCGTTGGTCGCCGTCGCAGCCCTAGCCGGCTGCTCATCAGCCGGGGGTTCAGGCACCACCACGGTGAGTTTCTACTCCTGGGACGGCACCGCAACAATGAAGCCGGTCATCGCCGGGTTCGAGAAGGCCAACCCCACCATCAAGATCCAGGCCAGCTACGGGACCCCGGTGCAGGGCTACATCTCCACGCTGCAGACGCGGCTGAACAGCGGCACGGCGTCTGACGTGTTCATCATCACCGCTGAGAATAAGCAGCAGCTGATGGATGGCGGTTTCGTCAAGGACCTCAGCGACGAGCCGTTCGCCTCGAATCTGGCAACAGCGGCGAAAGACACGTACACGAAGAATGGCAAGCTGTACGGGGCGGCCGTCGCATCGTGGGGCGGTGGCATCCTGGCCAACGAAGACCTGCTCGCCAAGGTCGGTGTCACGACACCACCCACCAACTGGGCAGACTTCATTTCGCTCTGCACGAAGCTCAAGGATGCAGGAATCACGCCCTTCTACGAGCCGGCTGATGGGATCTCTGTGTCGTTGGCCGCGCTCCTCGGAATCGAGAATCAGAAGCTGAACGGCCAGATGGATGCGAAGATCTTCGACGGCTCCAGCTCGTTCGCCAAGACGTGGACCGGACCCATCACGACATGGAGCGAGCTGTTCTCATCGGGCGCCGAGTCACGATCGGTTGCCGGGCTGACCGGTGATCAGGTCACCACCGAGTTCGAAAAGGGCAATGTCGCGATGATCGGAACCGGGTCGTGGGCCCTGGGCGGAATCCAGGCTGCTGCGCCGAGCCTGAAGCTCGACTTCCTCGCCGTCCCCGGTGTGTCATCGACCTACTGGGCGGGGGCCGTCTCGCCTGGATACGCCATCAACGCCAAGAGCAAGAACACGTCTGCGGCCGAGAAGTTCGTGAGCTACCTGCAGAGTTCTGCCGGGGTTGCGCTCTATCAGAAGGCCACTGCGTCGATCACTACGACGAAAGACTTCACCCCGACGCTCGACCCGGCCTTGAGCACCATGACCGCCGCCGTCCGTAGTGGTGACTTCTACCTGCCACAGGTTTCCTGGCCGACGCACTCGGCCGAGCTGAATACCGAGGCGACCTCGCAGTTGCAGGAACTGATCCAGGGCAAGACCACACCCTCCGCAGTGGCTGCCGACCTCGACGCGAAACTCAAGTCGCTCGCGGGCTGATCCACGAAGGGGCGGCGCGGAACCAACCGCGCCGCCCCACTCCATCTGAAAGAAACAGAGAAGCTTCATGGCCTTCGAAACGGTGGCAGCGATGCCGCAAAGTCGACTCGCCCTGCGACGTCCTCAGAGGGGACGGTTGCGCCGCTGGCGCGAAGAGGCAGGTGCGTCGCTGTTCCTGGTGCCCGTTCTGATCGTCTTCGTCGTGCTATTCGCGATACCGATGAGCCAGTCCGTTTACTACAGCTTCACCAACTTCAACGGCTACTCGAATGACTTCGCGAACGTCGGATTGCGCAACTACGCTCTGATCTTCACCGACCCGACGCTTGCATCGGCTCTCGGATTCACGATCACCTACGCGATCGCGCTCACCGTGCTCGTCACCTTGTTCGCCATCCCGCTGGCTTTGATCCTCAACCGCAAGTTCTTTGGCCGAAACTTCGTTCGCTCGGTGTACTTCTTTCCGGCCATACCGAGCGTCGCAATCCTCGGTCTTGTCTGGGGATTCATTCTCAATCCGCTCGGCGACGGCGTGCTCAACACTGTGATCCATGCGCTGACTGGTCTGGGGCCGGTCCCGTGGCTCGCCGACAGCACGCTGGCTCAACTGTCAACGATCGCGGTCGCCGTCTGGACGCTCACGGGATGGCACGCACTGCTGTATCTCGCCTACCTCCAGTCCATCCCATCTGACTTCCTTGAGGCGGCGACCATCGATGGAGCGTCCCGGTTGCAGATATTCCGTTTCATCACGCTTCCTCTTCTCACGCCCGCGATGACCGTCAGTTGGCTACTGCTGATGACCAATGGTTTGAAGGTGTACGACCTCCCCATCACTCTCACGCGGGGAGGGCCAGGTTTTGCCACCACCACGATCACGCAGGCGATCATTCAAGACGGAATCGCCTCTGCGGCGGTGGGCCAGGCGTCGGCTCTGGCGGTGCTGTTCCTTCTGGTCGTCGGGATCGTCGTCCTTGCTCAGTTGGGGCTGTCTCGACTGCTCGAGAGGAAGTACACGTGACCCGCCGCCGAAACATCCTGATCAGCGTGGTCATGATTCCTCTGGCGGCGGTGGTCGCCGTGCCCTTCTACTACATCCTCGTCAACACCTTCAAAACGCAAGCAGAGACCGCGAACGAGCCCTTCGCACTTCCGACGCACCTGTACCTGGACAACTACATCAACGTGTTCCAGAACACGAACATCCCCCAAACCTTCGTCAACACCCTCTATGTCACCGCGGTGTCAGTCGCGATCATGCTCGTGATCGGGGCGATGGCGGCATTCGGCCGAATCATCGGCAAAGGACGGGTGTCGGTCGGGATCGGCATTGTGCTGCTGATCGCGTTCCTCATTCCGGGCCAGGCGACGCTCATCCCGCTCTATCGGATGCTCGTTGGTGCGCAGCTCGTCGACTCGCTCAACGGTCTCATTGTGCTCTACAGCACCGGCTCGATCTTCTGCTACTTCCTGATCCTCGGCTACATGCGCAGCGTCCCTGCCGAGATCCTGGAGGCGGCGCGAATCGATGGCGCGGGCCCGCATCGAATCTTCTGGATGATCGTTCTTCCCCTGATCCGCCCCATTCTGATCACGGTCGGAGTTTTTCAAACGATGTGGGTGTGGAACGACTTCATTTACCCCAACGTTTTCATCAGTTCTCCCGAGAAACAGACCCTGGTGCTGCAGGTGTATACGGCGGTTGGTCAGTTCACCACCAACTGGCCGGCGTTCATGACCTTGACCGTCGTCGTGCTGATTCCGATGGTGGTCTTCTTCGTCTTCATGCAGCGGCACATCGTCAGCGGCTTGCTGCAGGGCAGCATCAAGGGATGACATCCGCCGAGCGTCGCGACCACGCCCTGTTCGCCTACTTCACCTCGCAAGACGACGCCGACGGTGAGCAAGTGCGGTTTGCGCGGAGCGAGGGCATCGACCTCCTGCACTGGGAGTCGCTCGCCGACGGCAGGCCTGTCTTGCTGTCGACCGTCGGCACCGGAGGAGTTCGCGACCCGTTCTTGATCCGATCAGCCGGTCTTGCCGGAGAGACGGCAGTGTTCTATCTGATCGCGACCGACCTTCGCGTCCATGATCTTGACCCTGACACCGCCTGGGACGAGGCCCAACGGCACGGCAGTCGGTCGATCGTCGTCTGGGAGTCGAGTGATCTCATTCACTGGTCCGCGCCGCGTCTCGCCGAGGTGGCACCACCGGACGCGGGCAACGCCTGGGCGCCGGAGGCGATTTTCGACCAGAAGTCGCAGCGCTATTTCGTGTTCTGGGCCTCCACTCGTCAAGACGGGGTGAGCCCCGGCTACAACAGAATGCTGGCCAGCTGGACGGTCGACTTTCGAAGCTTCACCACTCCAACGGTCTGGGTCGATCCAGGATGGTCGGTGATCGACGCGACAGTCGTTCATCATAAGGGGGCGTTCTACCGACTTCTGAAAGACGAACGATCAGCTGATTCCACATTGCCCACCGCGAAATACCTCACACTCGAGCGATCACGCGAGCTGGACTCGACTCGGTGGGAACTCGTTCAAGACGGAATCGGCTCGGCTCTGCCGGTCACCGGCACGGGACTCCGGCACGGCGAAGGACCGATCTTGCTGCGGAATGAGACATCGGCGACGTGGCTGCTGCTCATCGACGAGTTCCAACTTCGCGGCTACATCCCTTTCGAAGCGAGCGACCTCGCCGGGGACTGGACGATGTGCGAAAGCTATCGACTGCCGACTCGGGCGAGCCACGGGTCCATCGTCCCGATCAGTGAAAGCGAGTGGCAGAGCTTGGCAGGCATAGCCGAGGCCGACGCGGGCTCCCGTTCGGCCTAGCCGGGCAATGCCCGTGCTCGATACTGTGCGCGGATCACGGCACGGGTGTCTGGCCGCGGCGACGAGCTCACCGCGACCGGCCAGTTCGGCCTCTCGCCGGTCAGCGCCCACGCGGCCTGGACCGCGGCCCCAAGCGCCACGTACTCGCCCGGTTGCGGCACCTCGACCGGCACCGCGAACACCTGTGCCGCGATCGCCGCGACCGCCGGGTTCTGGGCGGCCCCACCGACGATCAACAGGCGGCTCGCGGTGACGCCGAGACGCTCGACCGCGTCGAGTCCGTCGGCGAGCGCGCACAGCATCCCCTCGATGGCGGCGCGCGCCAGGTTCTCGCGGGTCGTGGAGGCGAGGGTCATGCCGAACAGGGTGGCGGTGGCATCCGGCAGATTCGGGGTGCGCTCGCCTTCGAAATAGGGCTGCAGCACGAGGCCGTCGGCACCCGGGGTTGCGGCGAGAGCCAGGCGACCGAGTTCGGCGTGATCCACGGCGAGCAGTCGGCCGATCGCATCGAGAATGCGGGCCGCGTTCAGGGTCGCGACCAGGGGCAGGAAGTCGCCGCCGGCATCCGCGAATCCCGCGACCGAACCGCTCGGGTCGACCGTCGGCGCGTCCGTCACCGCGAAGACCGTGCCGCTGGTGCCGATGGATACCACCACGTCACCGCTGCGCGCGTCGAGCCCCAGCGCGGCGGCCGCGTTGTCGCCAGCGCCCGCGCCTACCAGGAGGCCCACGGGGATGCCGACGTGCTCGGCCGACACCCCCGGGGAGTCGTGCGCGGCCAGCACGCGCGGCAGCACCGCGTCGTGGCCGAGGGCGGCGATGAGCAGTTCGCGGTCGTATTCACCGGATGCCGGTGACCAGTACCCGGTTCCGCTTGCGTCTGAACGATCGGTCGTGAGTTCGTCGAGCACCGGCCCGAGCGGGCTCTGTCCGGCGGGGCCGTAGCCGCGCAGTCGCCAGGTCAGCCAGTCGTGAGGCAGCGCCACGGCGGCGACGCGGGCCGCGTTCTCAGGCTCGGCGTCGCGCAGCCAGCGCAGCTTGGTGATCGTGAACGACGCGACGGGTACAAGTCCGGTGCGATTCGCCAGCTCGGCGGCGCCGAACTCGGCAGTGAGCTGGGCGGCCGCGGCGGCCGAACGGGTGTCGTTCCAGAGCAGCGCATCGCGGATGACGCGGCCATCGGCATCCAGCACCACCATGCCGTGCTGCTGGCCGCCGATCGAGATCGCCGCAACGTCGTGGAGGCCACCGGCGTCGGAGATCGCGGCGAGCAGCGCGATCCACCAGGAGTCAGGAGCCACCTCTGTGCCCTCGGGATGGGGGGATCGTCCCGTGCGCACGACCTCGCCGGTCGACGCGTCGCGGATCACGACCTTGCAGCTCTGCGTCGACGAGTCGACGCCCACGACCAACGTCACAGTCGTTTCTCCGGAGTTTTGCGGTGTGTGGCGCGAGTTTGACCAGGAAAGCCGGGATTCAGCATCCGAGATCTCCGGAGAAAATAGGCACTAACGAGCACCAAGAAGGTGCTCGGTCGCGAGCTGCTGCAGCCGGACGAACCCGAAGCCCTTTCCGTTGAAGTACGGGCTCGGGTCGAAGTCCTCGAACGCCGAGCGGTCGGCGAGCAGGTCGTCGTAGCTCTCACCCTTCGCGAGCGTGGGAGTTGCCAGGCCGTCGACGCGCGCCGCCTTGAGGGCCGCTTGCACCTCGGGGTCGGCGCGGAATGCCGCTGCGCGCTCCTTGAGCATGAGGTAGTTCGCGATGTTGGCCTTGGCCGAATCCCACACGCCGGTCTCGTCTTCGGTGCGCGACGGCTTGTAGTCGAAGTGGCGCGGTCCGTCGTAGGCCTGGCCACCGTTCGGGCCGCCGTTCTCGAGCAGGTCGACGAGGGCGAACGCGTTGTAGAGGTCGCCGTGTCCGAAGACGAGGTCCTGGTCGTACTTGATGCCGCGCTGGCCGTTCAGGTCGATGTGGAAGAGCTTGCCCTGGTACAGAGCCTGTGCGATGCCGGAGGCGAAGTTGAGCCCGGCCATCTGCTCGTGACCGACCTCGGGGTTGATGCCGAAGAGATCGGGCTTCTCGAGCGTGTTGATGAACGCGATGGCGTGGCCGAGCGTCGGCAGCAGGATGTCGCCGCGCGGCTCGTTCGGCTTCGGCTCGATGGCGAATCGGATGTCGTAGCCCTTGTCGGTCACGTACTGGGCGAACATGTTGACGCCCTCGCGGTAGCGTTCGAGCGCCAGCTGGATGTCTTTGGCCGAGTCGTACTCGGCGCCCTCGCGTCCGCCCCACATGACGAAGGTCTTCGCCCCGAGTTCGGCGCCGAGGTCGAGCTGCCTGAGCGCCTTGCGCAGGGCGAAACGCCGCACCTCGCGGTCGTTCGACGTGAAGCCACCGTCTTTGAAGACCGGCGCGCTGAACAGGTTGGTCGTGACCATCGGGATGATGAGGCCGGTGTCAGCAAGCGCGCCCTTGAGGCGGTCGATCTGCTTCTGACGGTCGGCGTCGGATGAGCCGAAGGCGAACAAGTCGTCGTCGTGGAACGTCAGCCCGTATGCGCCGACCTCCTTGAGCTTCTCGACGACGTGCACGATGTCCATGGGAGCGCGAGTCGGTCCACCGAACGGGTCTGCACCGTTGTAGCCGATCGTCCAGAGGCCGAACGAGAACTTGTCGGCGGGGGTCGGGGTGAGTGTGGCCACGGGGTCCTGCTTTCAGCGACGGTGGTGAATAAGTGGTGATTGTTGGATGCAACAACATATTACCGGACCAGCGGGTCACCGCAAGGGGCGCATGGCCGCGAAATCGTTCCGATAGTTTCGCTAAACTTCTGCACATGTCGATCACCGAAGATGCTCCGCGCGTGACCCTGTCTGAGGTCGCCGAGCAGGCCGGTGTGTCGCTCTCCACCATCTCGAAGGTGCTCAACGGGCGCAGTGACGTGTCGAGCGCCACCCGCGCCAAGGTCGAAGGACTTCTCGCCGAGCACGGTTACCTGCGCCGCAACGCCGGGCAGACCCGCACCCAACTGCTCGAGGTGGTCTTTCACGAACTCGAGAGCGCATGGGCCATGGAGATCATCCGTGGCGTCAAAGATGTCGCGGCCGAGCACGGCATGAGCGTCGTGCTCACCGAGAGCGGCTCGCGGCACGCTCCTGGGCCGGAATGGATCGAGAGCGTCATGCGCCGCCGTCCTGTCGGCGTCGTGCTGGTGTTCTCGGATCTGCCACCGGAATACCGCGACCGGCTGCGCTCGCGTGCCATCCCCTTCGTGATCATCGACCCGGCGGGCGATCCGTCGCCAGACGTGCCCTCTGTCGGCTCGGCCAACTGGTCGGGCGGCCTGATCGCCACGCGCCACCTGATCGAGCTCGGGCACACGCGCATTGCGGCGATCAGCGGCCCAGAAGACATGATGTGCTCGCACGCCCGCATCGACGGCTTCCGCTCGGCAATGACCTCTGCCGGTCTGCCGATCAACCCGGATTGGGTGCGCTTCGGCAACTTCCACATCGAGGGCGGCAGCCTGAACGGCCGCGAACTGCTCTCGACCGCCGACCGCCCGACCGCGATCTTCGCCGGCAGTGACCTTCAGGCGCTCGGCGTGCTCGACGCGGCTCGAAGCCTTGGCCTGCGGGTGCCAGACGATTTCTCGCTGGTCGGCTACGACGACATCCCGCTTGCCAAGTGGGTCAGCCCGACGCTGACAACCGTGCATCAGCCCCTGAGGCGGATGGCCGAGGAGGCGTCGCGGCTGGTCATCCGGATGAGCCAGGCACCCCTCGAGGCGGTGCCCCGCATGGATCTCGCGACGACCCTGGTGATCCGCGAGAGCACGGCCCCGCCGCCCGCAGCCTGAGCTATCAGCCTCGGCGCACCTCGACCGCGGCGGTCAGCGCGCGGGTGTGGTCGACCGTTCGCACCGGGCCGGTCAACTGCGCCGTGTGGGTGAGCACGATGTCGCCTGCCGAACGTCCGAACTCGAAGTCGAGGCGGCCCGGCTCGACGATCCGCTCTCCGTCGCGTCCGGTGAACGCGGCGAGATCCGCAGGCACCCGGAACGACACTGTCGCGCTTTCGCCTGTCGCGAGCTCGACTCGTTGGTATGCGATCAACCTGCGCACCGGTCGCACAACGCTCGCAATGGGGTCATGCAGGTAGAGCTGAACGACGTCGGCTCCTGCGCGCGTGCCGGTGTTGCGCACCGTGAGCGAGAGGGTCAGCTCGCTGTCGAAATCGGCTCCGGATGCCGCCAGCCCCTCCCACGCGAACGACGAGTAGCTGAGTCCATGCCCGAACCAGTAGGCAGGAGTCGGGTCGATGTTCGACACCGAGCTCTTGGCGGCCAGGGGCGCCGCAAGGTAACTGGTTGGCTGCGCTCCTGGGTGCGATGGCACGCTCACCGGCAGCCGTCCGCTCGGGTTCACGCGACCGCTGAGCACGCCTGCGATGGCGTCGGTGCCCTCCTCGCCCGGAAAGAAGGTCTGCACGATCGCCGCGGCGTCGGTCACCGCTGAGCCGAGGGCATACGGGCGGCCCGAGAGCAGGGTGACGACGGTCGGCGTTCCGCTCGCCAGCACCGCGTCGAGGAGGGTCTGCTGGGTGCCGGGGAGGTCGAGCGACGCGGCGTCGCATCCCTCGCCGCTGGTACCGCGCCCGAACAGGCCGGCCCGGTCGCCAAGGGCGAGCACGACGACATCCGCGGCGCGGGCGGCGTCCACCGCATCTGCGATGCCATCGAGTTCGCCGCCGTCAACGGTGGTGCCGAGTCGGTGGACGAGTTCGGCGTCGGGAAACTCCCTACGAAGGGCGTCGAGAAGTGTCGGCAGTTCGATGCCGATCGGCACCTCCGGGTGGTGCACGCCGACGTGACTGGGGAACGAGTAGCAGCCGAGCACCGCATAGGCGTCGCCGGCGTTCGGGCCGATCACGGCGATCCTCTTCGGGGCGCCCAACGGCAGCGTCCCGTCGTTGCGCAGCAGCACGATCGCCCGCTCTGCGATCTCGCGGGCCAGCTCGCGATTCTCGGCGGTGTCCAGTTCGACGCTGCCACGCAGCGCGCCGGGATTCGCGAGCGCGTCGCTGAGGTCGACATCGGCAAGGGCGAGCGGCACGGGCGACCACGAGGCGTCGAGCAGTCCCAGTCCGACCTTCTGCCGCAGTACGCGCCGCAGCGCGCGGTCGACGAGCGACTCGTCGACGGCGCCGGACTCGATCTGCTCGGCCAGGGCGCGGCCGAAGGTCTTGACGGTGGGCAATTCGACGTCGATGCCGGCGCTCAGCGCCGCGGCGGCGGCCTCGCCCCAGGTCTCGGCGATGCCGTGCAGCGACTTCAGGAAACCCACGGCGAAGTAGTCGGCCACGACGGTGCCGTCGAAACCCCAGGTGTCACGCAACAGCTCGGTGAGCAGCGAGGCGTCAGCAGCAGACGGGATGCCGTCGATGTCGTTGTACGAGTTCATGACGGAGCGCGCTCCGCCGTCGCGCACTGCCATCTCGAAGGGGGGAAGCAGCACGTCGGCCAGTTCTCGCCTGCCGACCGAGACCGGCGCGAGGTTGCGGCCAGCCTTGGACGCCGAGTAGCCGACGAAGTGCTTGAGGGTGGCGATGACGCCTGCCGATTCGAGCCCGCGGACGTATGCAGTGCCGACCGTCGCGACCAGGAACGGGTCTTCGCCGATGGTCTCTTCGACCCGGCCCCAGCGCGCGTCGCGCACGACGTCGAGCACAGGGGCGAGGCCCTGGTGCACGCCGACCGCGCGCATGTCTGCGCCGATGCGCTCGGCCATCCGCTCGATCAACTCCGGGTCGAAGGTGGCGCCCCACGACAACGGGATCGGGTACGCGGTCGCACCCCAGGTCGCGAATCCGGCCAGGCACTCCTCGTGGGCAAGGGCCGGGATGCCGAAGCGGTTGCTGCTCGCGACGCGCTCCTGGGCGCGGGCCAACGAGACAGCGCCAAGCGCCGCATCGACCGGCGCGGTGCCGAAGGGACGCGTGAGCTGACCGAGACCCTGCGGCAGCAGGGCGTCGAGGTCGACGTCGTCATACATGTCGTTCTGGTGCGGGGCGACCTCGCCGCCGTCGGCGGAGGCTCCCACCCAGACCCCGATCAACTGACCCAGCTTCTCGTCGAGGGTCATCGCTGCGACCAGAGCCTCCACGCGGGCGTCGACCGGTGCCGAACTGTCACGCCAGACCGGAACGATCTGGACGGCGTCCTTCTGCGTCGCGTCGGTGTCAGCGTCGGTGTCCACGGCGGTGACCTAGCCCTTCACCGCGCCGGTGAGGCCGCCGACGATGTTGCGTTGGGCGATCGTGAAGAAGATGATCGCGGGCAGCATCGCCAGCGTGGTGAAGGCCAGCACCAGGGCGGTGTCTTGCGAGTACTGGGTCGAGAAAAGTTGAACGCCCAATGGAAGCGTCTGCATCGTCGGGTCGCCGAGCAGAAGAAGGGGCAGCAGGTAGGCGTTCCAACTCGCGACGAACGCCAGCACCCCGACGGTCACCAGCCCGGGGCCGGAGAGCGGCAGAACGATCCGCCAGAAGAAGCCGAAGCGGCTGGTGCCGTCGATCGATGCCGCATCTTCGAGCTCGGCGGGGATGGCTCGCAAGAACGGAACCAGGATGATGATCGTCACCGGCAGTTGGAAGGCGATCTGCGGGATGATCACCCCGGCCAGGGTGTTGACGAGTCCGAGCCCTTGCAGCATCAGGTACAGCGGCAGGATCGCGACGGTGATCGGGAACAGGAGTCCCGCGGTGAACAGCGAGTAGAGGGCATCGCGTCCGCGGAACTGGTAGCGCGCGATCACGAATGCGGCGAGCACGCCGAGGATGCCGACTCCTGCGGTCGTCCCCAGGGCGGTGATGCTGCTGTTGAGCACCTGCGTCCAAAACGCCGACGTGCTCAGTACCGTGACAAAGTTCTGCACGATCCACGGGGTCGGCCACGCGGCCGGGTCGGCGTTGATCTGGGCGGTGGTTCGGAACGCGTTGATCCAGATGTACGCAACGGGCACGACGGTGATCCCGACGATGACCAGTGCGACCACGTAAACGAAGGGCTGGCCCCAGTCGAAGCGCGATCGCCGAAGGCGTCGCGCCGCCCGGTCGGGCGAGTTGAGCGCTCGGGAGCCGAGTGACACAGTCATCAGCGCACCCCCTGCGACAGCGGGTCCCGCAGATCGCGCTGGAGCACGAAGCGTTGATAGAGCAGCGCGAAGGCCAGAGAGATGATGAACAGGATGACCGCGACGGCGCTGCCGAAGCCGAGCTGCGAGCGCTGGAATCCGTATTGCACCATGTAGGTCGCCATGGTCGTGGTTGCGCCGGCCGGGCCGCCGCCGGTGAGCACCCAGACCATGTCGAACAGCTGCAGCGATCCGATGATTGACAGGAACGCCCAGATCCGGATGGTCGGGGCAAGCAGGGGAATCGTGATGTAGCGCTGGATTTGCCACCACGACGCGCCGTCGATGCGGCCAGCCTCCTCGAGTTCTGCCGGCACGCCCTGCAGACCCGCGAGGAACAGGATGATGGCGAAGCCAACGTACTTCCAGGTCAGGACGGCGAACAGGGTCCAGAGCACGACGTCACTGTTGGCGAGCCAGAGCTGCTTGAGGCTGCCCAGGCCGATCGCGTGGAGGAAGGTGTCGAAGGGACCGGCGGGCTGCAGCAGCAGCTTCCAGCTCAGCGCCGCGATGACCTCGCTCAGCACGTAGGGGATGAAGATGATGACGCGGAAGAAGGTGCGACCGTGCAGCCTGCGGTTGAGCAGCAGGGCAATGCCGATGGCGATGGGGCCTTGCACGAGAAGCGACATCGCGACGACGAAGAGGTTGTGCCCGATCGCTCCGATGAAGACCGGGTCGCTGAGGGCGCGGCGGTAGTTCTCGAGCCCGATGAAGTCGGTGAGGGCCTGGAGGCCGTTCCACCTGAAGAAGCTGTAGACCGCGGCGAGCGCGACGGGGAGGAGCACGAACGTCACGTAGACGAGGAACGCTGGACCCGCGAACAGGGCGATCTCGATGCGCTGGCGCCGTCGTGAACGACTGCGCCGAGCGGGGGCCGGGCCCGCGGAAACCGCGGGCCCGGCCGTGATGGTGCCGACCGACATGCGCTACTGGGCCGCCGCCGCCTGCATCGCCTTGACGATGTCCTCAGGCGTTCCCTTGTCGGCGAACAGGTTGACGATGCCGTCGTTCATGGCACCGGCGATGTTCGCACCGTATGAGGTGTCCAGCCACAGCTGCACGTACGACGCCTTGTTCTTGCCGTCGAGAACCTGAACGAGGTTCGGGTCGGTGACGCTCGACTCCGATCCCTTGGTCACGGGCAGGCCCGCGCCGCTGGCACCGAACTTCTTCTGCACGTCGACGCTCACGATGTACTTGAGCAATTCGACGCACTCCGGCGGAGCCTTCTTGGAGCAGGCGAATCCGTCGCCACCGCCGAGGGCGGCCGTCGGGTCACCGGCGGATCCCGGAACGCCCGGGAAGTTGAACCAGCCCAGGAAGGGCGGAACCTTCTTGTCGGCGGTCAGACCGCTCATCACTCCGGGATCCCAGTGCCCCATGAGCTCCATGGCGGCCTTGCCGTTGGCGACCAGGCCCGCAGAACTGCCGGCTCCGGTCTGCGCCGGGGTGGCGAGGAATCCGTCTTGGAAGGGGCTGGTGCCGATGAACTTCTTCAGATCGGTCCCGGCCTGCGTGAAGCACTTGTCGGTGAAGGTGTGCTTCGAGGTCGCCTTCTTCAGCGTTGCCGGGGTGCAGTCTTTCAGCGCGAAGTTGTACCACCAGTGGGCGGCAGGCCACTTGTCACCGGCGCCGACGGCGATCGGGGCGATGCCCGCGCCCTTCAGCTTGGTCACGTCGTCGTTGAGCTGGTCGAGGGTGGTCGGCACGTCGGTGATCCCGGCCTGCTTGAAGAGGTCCTTGTTGTACCAGAATCCCTCGATGCCGTAGCTGAACGGGAGCCCGTAGGTCTTGCCGTCGACCTGCCAGCCGCTGACGGTCGGGCCGATGGCGGTGAGCTCTGGCTTGACGTCGGCCGAGAGGTCTTTCACGTAGCCGGCCGCCACCTGGTCGACGATCTCGCCGCCGCCCCAGGCCTGGAAGAGGTCCGGCGGGTTGCCAGAGCGAAGCGCGTTGGGTATGAGTGTGCGCTGCAGGTCTTCGTTCTGGAATCCGGTGACCTTGACGGTCACGTTCGGGTGGAGCTTGTGGAAGTCCGCCGCGACGCTCGCCCACAGTCCCTTCAGCGGGTCTGCTGTCGCGTTGTGCCACCAGGTCAGGGTGACCTTGCCGCCGCTCGCCGGGGTACCCGAACTGCATCCGGCGAGGGCTCCCGCCGCGAGGGCTGCGACCGCACCGAGTGCGACCATGCCCCTCATGCTGTGTCTGTTCATCTTTGAACCTTTCGAAAGTTTCGACCGCTGCGTCGAAAGTGATTGGGTGATTGGGATCATAGAGCGCCGTTCATTTGGGGTCAAGCACAACAAAATCATCCGTTCCGATTTGGCGTGATGAGCAACAAAACGGTGCCATCGCCGGAATCCCTGGTCCTGGCGGCATAGTGTGCTGCTTGTGACGCTCCCCGACTCGACTGCCCGTGGATTGGGCAACGAGTCGCTGCGCCGTGAAAACCTCTCGAACCTGCTCCGTCTGGTGCACAGCTCGGGCGCGTCCGGACACTCCCGATCTGAACTGACGGCGCTCATGGGCCTGAACCGGTCGACGATCGCCGCCCTGGTCGGCGAACTCGAGAGTCTGAGGCTGGTCGAGGAGCGTGACCCGCCGCCCAACGCGCGAGTCGGCAGGCCGAGCCCGATCGTCACGGCGGCAGATCACGTGATCGCCCTGACGGTGAATCCCGAGGTGGATGCGATCTCGATCGCCGCCATCGCCCTCGGCGGTCGGGTGCTCGAGCGGCGCCGGGTGAATAGCCCGCCCGGTATCGACTCGGATGGCGCCGTCGAGATCACGGCAGGAGCGATCCATTCCCTGATCGATGAGAGCCTCGCTGGTCGCCGGATCATCGGCATCGGCGTCGCGGTACCCGGTCAGGTGCGAGCCGACGACGGCTTGGTGCGGCTTGCTCCGCACCTCGGCTGGGTCGACCAGCCGTTCACCGCGCGCCTGTCAGCGCGCACCGGGCTGCCCGTCGCGGCCGCGAACGACGCATCGTTGGGTGTGCGGGCCGAAAGCACCTTCGGGGCGGGCCGCGACATCCAGGATGTCGTCTACCTCAATGGCGGCGCGAGCGGTATCGGCGGTGGCGTCATCGTCGGTGGGCGCGCCCTGACCGGCGCGGACGGCTATGCGGGCGAACTGGGTCACACCCTGGTGAACTCAGCAGGCGTGCTCTGCCATTGCGGAGCGATCGGATGCTTCGAGACCGAGGTAGCTCGGGCCTCGCTGCTCTCACTCACCGGCCTCACGGATGCCCGTGCCGACGAACTCGAACAGGCCCTGCACGACAGTCGCGACCCAGCAGTACTCGCCGAAGTGGACCGCCAGATCGGATACCTGGCTGTCGCGCTTCGCAATGCCATCAACATTCTGAACCCTCAGCGGGTGCTTCTCGGGGGCTTTCTTTCGGCGCTCTACGCCGTCGCCCCCGGCAGGCTCGATGAGTTGGTGGCTCAGCAATCGCTGCGGGCATCGGGTGAGGCCGTCGAGTTGACCAGAGCAGAACTGGGCGCCGATATTCTGACAGTGGGAGCGGGTGAGCTGGCCTTCACGGGCCTGTTCGCCGATCCGGCCTCGCTGGCCTGAGTTCTCCCACTCGCTCCCCAAGCTTTTCCCGTCAACGAAGGCTCGTCTCAGTGCCCATTTCCAACGCCACCGGGTCCATCACGCTGCCAGACTCCGCCCACCCTGGCGACTCGCTGACGCGCAATCAACGTCTGATCTACATCGTCGCTCTGGGAGCGCTGGTCGCCCTCGGACCGTTCACTGTCGACCTCTACCTGCCGTCGTTCCCCGCCGTTGCGCACGATTTCAACGCGTCGGATGCGGCAGTCCAGCTCACCCTCACGGCGACCTCGCTCGGCTTCGCGGCCGGGCAGCTTCTGGTCGGGCCGCTGAGCGACAAGATCGGACGCCGGACTCCTCTGCTCATCGCGACGGCCGTGCATGTGATCGCCAGCATCGGAGTCGCATTCGCCCCCACCATCGAGTGGTTGACGGTGCTGCGGGTGCTTCAAGGCATCGGGGCCGCCGGCGGCGGCGTGGTCGCGATGGCGACGGTCCGGGATCTGTTCGGCGGCCTGCCCCTCGTGCGGATGCTCTCGCGGCTGGCGCTCGTGAGCGGCCTCGCACCGATCCTCGCTCCCGTCATCGGCTCGCAGTTGCTGCGGATCACCGATTGGCGGGGAATCTTCGTCGTGCTCGCCGCATATGGCGTGGTCGTTCTCATCGTGGCCGCCCTGCTGATCGTCGAGACGCTGCCGAAGGGGGCAAGGGGCCTGGGCGCCCACCGCACCGCGCGATCCCGCTATCGCTCGCTGTTCTCTGATCGCGTTTTCGTGGGCGTCGCGATCATCGGGGGCATGGTGTTCTCGGCGCTGTTCGCCTATCTCTCGTCGTCTTCGTTCTTGCTTCAGGATGTCTTTCACCTCACGGCTCAGCAGTTCGGCCTGGTCTTCGGCCTCAACTCTGTTGGCGTGGTGTTGGGCTCTCAGGCCTCTTCTCGGATCGTGCGTCGGGTGGCTCCGCAGTGGGTGCTGGTCGTGGCGCTTCCGGTCATGATCATCGGCGCGATCGTGATCGGGGTGCTTGCTGCGAATGGCGGTGGGCTGTTCTCGGTGCTCATCCCGCTCTGGTTCATCCTGACCGGGTGCGGATTCTGCTTCCCGATCGTGCAGGTGCTCGCCCTCGCCCATCACGGGGAGGAGGCCGGCACCGCGGCATCGCTTCTGGGTGCCGTGAACTTCGGAGTGGCCGGCCTCATCTCGCCGATCGTCGGGCTGCTCGGCATTTCTACGGCCCTGCCGATGGCCGAGGTGATGGTGGTGACGCTCGCCGTCGCCATCTTGTCGCTGTGGATTCTGGTGCGGCCGCGCACGGTTCCGTCGATCGAAAGCACCCGATGATCACCGCCCAGCTCACCGTCGATCCTCAGTTCGAGGTCGGGCCCATCCATCGACGGCTGTTCGGCTCGTTCGTCGAGCATCTTGGCCGATGCGTGTATGACGGCATCTACGAGCCGGGCCATCCGACGGCGGATGCCGAGGGCTTTCGCCAAGACGTGATCGACCTGGTGAAAGAACTCGGCGTTTCGACCGTCCGCTATCCGGGCGGAAACTTCGTCTCGGGATTCCGCTGGGAAGACAGTGTCGGCCCCAGGGACCAGCGTCCGCGCCGACTGGATCTCGCGTGGCACTCGACCGAGACGAACCAGGTCGGGCTCCACGAGTTCGCGAGCTGGTTGGAGAAGGTCGACAGCGAGCTGATGCTCGCGCTCAACCTGGGCACGCGCGGAACGCTCGAGGCCCTGGATCTGGTCGAGTACGCCAACCTCCCCGGTGGATCGGCGCTTGCCGACCGCCGCGTGGCGAACGGCCGCACCGAGCCGTTCGCGGTGGGAATGTGGTGCCTGGGCAACGAGATGGACGGGCCGTGGCAACTCGGTCACCGCTCGGCCGAGGACTACGGCAAGCTCGCCTCGCAGACCGCGAAGGCGCTGAGGCGGCTCGACCCCTCCGTCGAATTGGTGGTCTGTGGTTCGTCGAGTGCCCACATGCCGACCTTCGGCGAGTGGGAGCGGGTCGTCCTCACCGAGACCTATGACGACATCGACTACATCTCGTGCCACGCCTACTACCAGGAGCGCGACGGCGACCGCGGAAGCTTTCTGGCATCCGCCGTCGACATGGATCACTTCATCGAGACCGTGATCGACACCGCCGACCAGGTCCGGTCGGTGAAGCGTAGCGAGAAGCGCATCAACATCTCGTTCGATGAGTGGAACGTCTGGTACGTCGACCGCTATCAGAACGAAGAGAGGCTCACCGGGCTCTACAACTGGCCGGTCGCCCCGCGACTGCTCGAAGACGTCTATTCGGTGGCAGACGCCGTCGTGTTCGGCAACCTGATGATCTCGTTGCTCAAGCACGCCGACCGCGTGACCAGCGCCTCGCTTGCGCAGTTGGTCAACGTGATCGCACCCATCATGACCGAGCCGGGCGGGCCGGCCTGGCGGCAGACCACGTTCTTCCCGTTCGCGACCACCTCTCGGCTCGCCACCGGGTCCGCGCTCGAGGTCAAGCTCGAGTCGCCCGAGTACGACACCGCCGTCTACGGAACCGTGCCGCTGATCGACGCGGTGGCAACCCACGACGCCACCACCGGACGCACCGCGATCTTCCTGGTCAACCGTTCACAGATCGACGAGGCGGCCGTGACGATCGACATCGGCACCCTCGGCGAGGTGCGGCTGGTGTCTGCCGAGACGCTCTCGGACGCCGATGTCACCGCCAAGAACACCCTCCATCAACCGGATCGCGTCGCGCTCGCCGCCAACGGCAGCGTCACGGTATCCGGTGGCGCGGTGAGCGTCACCCTTCCTGCGGTCTCCTGGACCGCCATTGAGCTGGGGTGATCCTGGCCGGTCGTGGACTGGGCGGGATAACCTCGCACCCATGAGAATCCTCCTCGTGGGTGCCGGCGGCGTCGGCGACGCCATCGCCAAGATCGCGGCCCGCCGCGACTTCTTCGAACTGATGGTCGTGAGCGACTACGATCTGTCGCGCGCCGAACGCACCATCGCCTGGATCGCGGCCAAGCACGGTGATCAGGGCCGGCGATTCGCGGCCGAGCGAATCGATGCGTCGGATCCGGACAACGTCGCAGCCGTCGCCCGCAAGCATGCCGTCACTCATGTCATGAACGCCGTCGAGCCCAAGTTCGTGCCGACGATCTTCGCGGGAGCTCTCGCCGCCGGTGCAAACTACCTCGACATGGCGATGAGCCTGTCAGAGCCGCATCCCGAGAACCCGTACAGCGAGACCGGCGTGAAGCTGGGCGACGACCAGTTCGAGCAGGCACCCGACTGGGAGAAGGCCGGACGCCTCGCGCTCGTGGGCATGGGCGTCGAGCCGGGCCTGAGCGATGTCTTCGCGCGCTACGCGGTCGACGAGCTGTTCTCATCGGTCGACGAGCTCGGCACTCGCGACGGCGCCAATCTGGTGGTGCGCGACGAGGTCGGCAACGAGATCTTCGCGCCCTCGTTCTCGATCTGGACAACGATCGAAGAGTGCCTGAACCCGCCGGTGATCTGGGAGAAAGACAAGGGCTGGTTCACCACCCCGCCGTTCTCGGAGCCCGAGACCTTCGTCTTTCCAGAGGGGATCGGCCCTGTGGAGTGCGTGAACGTCGAACACGAAGAGGTGCTGCTCATGCCGCGCTGGCTCGACGCAAAGCGCGTGACCTTCAAATACGGACTGGGCGACGAGTTCATCGGAGTGCTCAAGACTCTCCACACCTTGCATCTGGATGCGGTCGCCCCGTTGCGCGTCCGCAGCGCGAACGGCCCTGTCGAGGTCGCGCCACGCGACGTGGTCGCGGCGGCGCTGCCCGATCCCGCCACGATCGGCCCGCGCATGACCGGCAAGACCTGCGCAGGGATGTGGGTCACTGGCACCGGAAAGGACGGTAAGCCGCGTGAGGTGTACCTGTATCACGTGAGCGACAACGAGTGGACGATGGCCGAGTACGAGAGTCAGTGCGTGGTCTGGCAGACCGCCCTGAACCCGGTGATCGCTCTCGAATTGCTCGCCATCGGCACCTGGAGCGGCGTCGGAGTGCTCGGTCCAGAGGCGTTCCCCGCCACGCCGTTCCTCGAGCTGATGAAGAAGCCGGAGTCCGAGGGCGGCTATGGCCAGACGTGGGGCTTGGAAGACCGGCTCGCGTGACCGATCGACCCCTGACGTCGGCCGAAGTCGCGGCAGTTCGGGCCGGATACGGCTTCGGCGCGCCCGCGATCGAGCTGGGGGCCCTGGTCAACGGCGCCGCCATGCCCGAGGTGCCGATCCGCATCCCCTTGGCCATGGTCAACCGCCATGGGCTGGTGGCCGGTGCCACCGGAACCGGCAAGACCAAGACGCTGCAGATGCTGGCGGAGCAGTTGTCGAACGCCGGAGTGCCGGTGTTCGCCGCCGACATCAAGGGTGACCTCAGCGGGATCGCGAGCCCGGGTGTGGCGAGTCCAGCGCTCCTCGCGCGGGCGAGCAGCGTCGGTCAGCGCTGGCAGCCGGCGAGTTCGCCCACCGAGTTCTTCACGCTCGGCGGGCTGGGCACCGGCATCCCGATCCGTGCGACCGTGCGGGGCTTCGGGCCGCTGCTGCTCAGCAAAGTGCTCGGGCTGAACCCGACACAGGAGTCGAGCCTCGGCTTGGTGTTCCACTACGCCGATGGCGCCGGGCTGCCCCTGACCGACCTCGACGACCTGCGAGCCGTTCTGATGCACCTGATCAGCGATCAGGGCAAGGCCGAACTGGCCGAGCTGGGTGGGTTGTCGAGGGCGACGACCGCGGTGATCCTGCGCGAGTTGGTGGGCTTCGCGGATCAGGGCGCCGACGTCTTCTTCGGCGAGCCGGCGATCGATGTGCAGATCTTCTTGCGGGCCGCCGCCGACGGGCGGGGCATGATCAGCCTGCTCGAGGTCCCGAGCGTGCAAGACAAGCCTGAACTGTTCTCCACCTTTCTGATGTGGTTGCTGAGGCAGCTCTACGCCGCGTTGCCCGAAGTGGGCGACATTGACAAGCCGAAGCTGGTCTTCTTCTTCGACGAGGCGCACCTGGTGTTTGCGGAGGCATCGAAGGACTTTCTGCAGATTGTCACCCAGACCGTTCGACTCATCCGTTCGAAGGGTGTCGGCATCTTCTTCGTCACGCAGACGCCCAAAGACGTACCGGGCGACGTGCTCGCGCAGCTCGGCAGCCGGGTGCAGCACCAGATGCGCGCGCACACCCCGGATGACGCCAGGGCCCTGAAGGCGACTGTGTCGACCTACCCCGTTTCGGGATACGACCTCACTCAGGTGCTGCAGAATCTGGCGACAGGAGAGGCGATCGTCACGGTGATGAACGAGACGGGCGCGCCGTCGCCGGTGGCGTGGACGAGGATGCGGGTGCCGCAGAGCTCAATGTCGCCGACTCCGCGTGAGCAGCGCGAAGTGAGCGTCGCCGCGTCGCCGCTGCTCGCCGAGTTCGGAACGCCGGTTCGTTCGACGTCGGCGCGCGACGTCCTGATGCGTGGGAACCACGCCGAGGAAGCGGAGCACCAATCCGAGCCCCGGCCAGCGGCGCGGCCGACCAAGAAGGCTGCGCGCCCCGCCCGACCCCGCGGCGGGATTGCGCGCCGCCTCATCGGCAAGCTGTTCGGTTCGACGCGCTAGCGGGGCGGGGCCTCAGGACGGCAGGAATCCCACGGGCATCCCGAAGATCCGCATCACCCACGCGATAATCGCGATGATGAGCAGTACGGCCAGCCCGAACGCCACGATCCACAGGGCTGGCTTGTTCTGGAACCAGTACGCGCTGCCGGGATAGCTGCGGTAGAACTCGCCGATGCTGATGGGCTCCTGCACGATGGTGGGCGCGACGGGCAAGGCGTCGGCGACCGCCCTCAGATCGTCGGGGCTCCAGAAGCTGCCGCGCATCCGGTACAGGCGATTACCCGACGCGTCGCGCACCAGCAGTTGTGGCACCGGCTCGAGAGACTGCCCGATGTAGGTCGGCACGATGACGACGCTGGCAATGGCGCTGAGGGGAACCCTCATCAGTGGGCTGAAGATGCCGCGCCCCACCAGCTCGGTGTCGGTGACGGCGGTGAAGACCGTCAGCTGCCGCCCGAGTATCGCCAACGACGCGATCGTGACCGCCAGATGGACGGCGAACACCAGGACCCAGTTGCCGTGCTGGACGGCGAACCAGTAGAGCACTCCGAAGACCGGAATCATGGCGAGCACGATGGAGACGAGGGCGGTCGTCACCAGAGAAGGACGCGGCCGGACCCGAAGGCTGGTCACGGTCGCTGTCATCGCGATTCTCCTGTGCTGGATGTGGTGCCGAGCTGGTGCGGGGAGCTACTGCGCGTTTCGGAGCGGGGGGCGGAGGATGGGGGATTCGAACCCCCGAGGGCTTTCACCCAACACGCTTTCCAAGCGTGCGCCATAGGCCACTAGGCGAATCCTCCTGGACCGCTCGGGAGCGGTGGCCATGGTGAATCCTACTCGGCGGATGCGCCCGGTCACGTCGCACGAAAGGGGGACCCGCCGTACAATGGGCACGGCTCCCCGCGTGGCGCCATCCAGGCCAACTCCCCTAGGGCGGAAACGCAGCAAGGGTAACCCGGCTCTGACGGGTGCGCGGGGAGTCATTCCAATTCTGGCCGCGCCGCCCCTCCTCGCTGGGCGATCTCGTGTCCGCCTTTTGGCGGACCACCCCCGAAAGCGGCGTATTGCTTTGCGCACTTCGCGGGGAAGATGGAACCACCTAGTCACCAATGGTCGTGAAGTCAGGGAAGTCACCATGAGCACGGAGTCTCGTTTAGCAGCCGCCCGGAACTTGCTACGCCCTCCTGCCCCGAAACCGCGCGCAGCGGTGTGGGCCGCAGGTCTCGGTGTCGACCTCTCGACCCTCTCTGACGGGGCGACCAAGGCCGCCGCCGAGCCGGCGGCGACCGCCGTCGCAGTGACGGAGACCGAGACCTCCTCCGCGCCCGTGGCCGTGGCCGTGGCCTTGGCGGTGGAAGACCGCCAGTCTCTCGAGTCGGTGCTCGAAGAACTCCTGGTTTTCGACGGCTCGATCGGCGTCGCACTGGTTGACGGTCAGTCGGGCATGGTGCTCGGCGAGGCAGGGTCCGCCAGCGATTTGGGATTGTCCGCGGCAGGTGCCTCGGTGATCCTCCGTGCTCGTCTCGAGACGAACGAAGCTCTTGGTCGCGACCAGGACATCGCGGACGTGCTCATCACCCTGTCGAGTCAGGTGCAGATCATCCATCCGCTCTCAGAGAACCCGAATCTCTTCTTGTACCTGATCGGCGACAAGGCGAAGTCGAGTCTCGCGATGGCGCGCTACAAAGCTGCCGAAGCCGACGACAAGATCCGGTTGTAGTCAGGCCGCGGCGACCGTCCGCAACTCGGTGAGCAGGTCTCGGGCGATCTCGGAGTAGCTGCGCGTCGTGCCCTCCGCCAGCCAGGTGGCGAAGGCGACGTGAAAGATGCCGATACCCGTCTGCGCCGCGAGTGAGGCGGTCGGCTCGGTGACGCCGCGAGCCTGGAGCGCGTGAACGATCGCGCCGACCAGCCGATCCCGCTTGATCAGTTCGCGTTCCTGCAGCGACGGGTCAGAGTCGATGATGGCCTGGCGCGACTGTGAGTACTCCAGGTCGACGAACACGGCGCCACAGGCGTCGAGCGCCGCGCCGACGGCATCGAGCGGCCGCGCGGTGGCCGGAGCATTGATCACCGCGTCCGCCATCAGCTCTTGCAGCCGAGACGAGCCGTCGAACAGCACCTCGCGCTTGTCGGCGAAGTAGCGGAAGAAGGTGCGCTCCGTCACGCCCGCCCGCTCGGCGATCTGGGCGACCGTGGTCTGGCTGAAGCCTCGTTCGAGGTAGAGCTCGGTTGCGGCCTTCGAGAGGCGGCCCCGGGAATCCGGCTGCCAGCGCGTCATGCGACCATCGTACTTGATGACAGCGACTGACATCAGTGCTAGCGTGAGTCATGTCAGTCTGTGACATCCGCCAGGAAAGGTTCGCACATCATGAAGTACTTCGTCACCGGAGCATCCGGATGGATCGGGGCCGCGGTCACCGCCGACCTCATCTCCCATGGTCACCAGGTGGTCGGTCTCGCTCGGAGCGACGACTCGGCCGCGAAGATCCGGGCAGCGGGCGCTGAGGTGTTCCGCGGCTCGATCGACGAGCCGGAGGCGCTGCGCGCACCCGCCGAGGCATCGGACGGCGTCATCCATCTCGCCTTCAATCACGACTTCTCGGCGCACGAGACCGCCATCGCGACCGACCGCGCGGTCATGACGGTTCTGCTCGACTCGCTCGCCGGATCGGATCGGCCATTCGTCTTCGCGTCTGGAGTCCTCGGCAAGGCGGCGCCCGGCGTCCTCTCGACCGAAGACACCATCATCGACCCGGCGACCGCCGCCTCTCCGCGGATTGTGAATGGGCAACTCGCTCTCGACTACGCGGACCGCGGCGTGCGCACGGTGGCCGTGGCATTCGCGCCCACCGTTCATGGCGAGGGCGATCACGGCTTCATGTCCTCCTACGTTGCGATGGACAGGCTGACCGGGGCTGCGGGCTTCGTCGGCGACGGCAGCAACACCTGGCCGGCCGTCAACATCGCGGATGCCGCGGCGCTCGTCGCGTTGGCCGTCGACAAGGCGCCCGCCGGGTCTGTGTGGCACGCGGTGGCGGAGCAGGGCGTGAGGCACCTGGATATCGCCAAAGCCATCGGCCGAGGCACCGGGCTGCCCGTGCGTCCCTTTGCGGAGGGCGAGGTGGTCGACAAGGCGCCACAGTTCGCCTGGCTCGAGCGATTCCTCGGTGTGAGTGCCCTCGCGTCTAGCGAGAAGACGCAGGGGCTGCTCGGCTGGACGCCGACGCATCCCACCCTCGTCGAGGATTTGGACGCGGGCTACTACACCCGCGCCTGATCCGGACCAGCCGGGGTCCGGGGTCCCGGCTACTCTGGGGACGTGGTCACCGCCCTCTACCGCCGCTACCGGCCGGAGACATTCGCCGAACTGATCGGCCAGTCGCAGGTGACCGATCCGCTGCGCACCGCGCTGCGCACCGACCGGGTCAACCACGCCTACCTGTTCAGCGGGCCACGTGGATGCGGCAAGACGACCAGCGCGCGCATCCTGGCCCGCTGCCTGAACTGTGCAGAGGGTCCGACCGACACCCCGTGCGGCGTCTGCGCTTCGTGCATCGAGCTCGCTCGAGACGGCAGCGGCTCGCTCGACGTCGTCGAGATCGATGCCGCATCGCACAACGGCGTGGATGACGCCCGCGACCTTCGCGAGCGCGCCGCGTTCGCGCCGGCGCGAGACCGCTACAAGATCTTCATCCTCGATGAGGCGCACATGGTGACGCCGCAGGGATTCAACGCGCTGCTCAAGCTGGTCGAAGAGCCGCCAGACCACGTCAAGTTCATCTTCGCGACCACCGAGCCCGAGAAGGTCATCGGCACCATCCGCAGTCGCACTCACCACTACCCGTTCCGGTTGGTGCCGCCCGCACAGATGCTCGACTACGTTCAGCAGCTCTCGGAGGCCGAGAAGGTGACTGTGCAGCCGGGTGTTTTGCCACTCGTGGTGCGGGCAGGCGGGGGATCGGTGCGCGACACGCTGTCGCTGCTCGACCAGCTGATCGCCGGTTCAGAGGGCAACACGGTCGAGTACGAGCGCGCGGTCGCCCTGCTGGGCTACACGCACGCAGCATTGCTCGACGAGGCGGTCGACGCGCTCGGGGCGATGGATGCCGCTGCCGCGTTCTCGGCGGTGGATCGCGTGATCCAGACCGGTCAAGATCCACGGCGGTTCGTCGAAGACCTGCTCGAGCGGTTACGCGACCTCATCGTGGTGGCGGCGACTCGTGACGGGGCGGCGTCGGTGCTGCGCGGCATCCCGCAAGACGAGTTGGACAGGATGAGCGTGCAGTCCGTGGCGTTCGGAGCGGCCGAGCTGTCGCGTGCCGCCGATGTCGTCAACAGCTCGCTCACCGAGATGACCGGAGCGACCTCGCCGCGGCTCCACCTGGAACTCATGGTGGCTCGCCTGCTCGTTCCGGCGGCCGACAACTCTGACCGCGGAGCGCTGGCCCGGGTGGAGCGGCTGGAACGCCGGATTGGCATTGACGCCGATGTCGCGGTCGAGAAACAGGCCGACGCGCCCGAGCGCTCGCGGCCCGCTCCTCAGCCGATCGCGAAACCGGAGCCTGTTGTCGAGAACGCAGCGAAAGTCGTGAAAGCCGCGAAGGCGGCTGTCGAGCCCATCGCGGCGCCTGCAGCAGTTGTCACCCTCGCCCAGCTGCGCGACTCGTGGCCCGAGATTCTCGAGGTCGTGCAGAAGGCGAAACGCACCGCCTGGATGGTGGTCTACACCTCGACGCCGCGCGTGCTCAACGACGACGTGCTCACGCTGTCGTTCCCGAGCGAGACCGACGTGAGCAACTTCAAGGAGCGTCCGACCTCGGGCGACAGCGTGAGCGAGCAGTTGCGCGCGGCGATCACCGCGGTGCTCGGCATCCGGGTCAAGTTCGTGGCGAGAGTGGATGCCACTGGTGCGGCCGCGGCCCCAGCGCCGGCGACCGCAGACACCGAAACCGTGGCCGAACCGGCGAACGGCGGATGGAACGTCACGGCAATTCCGGGCAGCGAAGCGGCACTGGCGGCTGCCGAGCCCGAGGTCGAGCCTGAGGCAGAAGAGTCTTCGGCTGCTGGGGGTGCTACCGAATCAATTGATCAGCGTGCGCGCGCGTCATCGAGGTACGGTGAGGCCGTCGTGCGCGAGCTCCTGGGTGCAAGCTTCATCGAAGAGCAGACCATCGCCCCGCGCGACCAGCCGGTGACTCTGGAACCCGCGTCGGAATCCGCGAGCGCCGCTCCGGGATCCACCGCGCAAGAGAGCGCGGAATAGCGCGTGTATGAGGGAATCGTTCAGGAGCTGATCGACGAGCTCGGTCGGCTTCCCGGCATCGGGCCGAAGTCGGCGCAACGCATCGCCTTCCACATTCTGCAGACGCAGAGCTTCGACACCACCCGGCTCGCGCAGATCCTCATGGATGTGCGCGACAAGGTGAAGTTCTGCGACATCTGCGGCAACGTGAGCGAACAAGACACCTGCGCCATCTGCCGTGATCCGCGCCGCAACCAGGCGATCATCTGCGTGGTCGAAGAGGCGAAAGACGTCGCGGCCATCGAACGCACGCGCGAGTTCCGTGGGCTGTACCACGTGCTCGGCGGTGCCCTCAGCCCGATCGACGGCATCGGGCCGAACGAACTCCGTTTCACGCAACTCGTGCAACGGCTCGCCGACAACACGGTGACCGAGGTGATCATCGCCACCGACCCGAACCTCGAGGGCGAAGCGACCGCCACCTACCTGTCGCGACTGCTGGTCCAGCCCGGCCTGCGCGTCACCCGGCTCGCCTCGGGGCTGCCGGTCGGCGGCGACCTGGAGTACGCAGACGAGGTCACTCTCGGGCGCGCGTTCGAAGGCCGACGGGTCGTCGAGGCCTAGATCGTGCCGTTCGCTCAGCTGCCATCCGAAATCCCCAGCGGGCTGGCGACAGCCGATTTCTTGCTGCGCCCGCTTCTCACGACCGACGTCGAGCTCGACTACGCCGCCGTGATGGAGAGCAAGATCGAGCTGCGACCCTGGGAGCAGACCGGCTGGCCTGCCGACGATTTCACAGTCGCCGACGACCTCGTCGATCTGGTCGATCTCGAAGAACGTCACCGCGACCGCCGGTCGCTGACCTACACGGTGATGAACCTCGACGAGACGGAGTGCCTCGGCTGCGTGTACCTGATGCCGCCGGATGCCACGTCATTCACCCATTCCGAGATTGCGCCGCTCGGCGATGATCGGTGGAGCGACGTCGGCGCTGCCGTCTACTTCTGGGTGCGCACGTCACGGCTGGCGAGCGGCCTCGACGGTCGCCTACTCGACGCGCTGCGGGGGTGGATCGCCCGCGACTGGCAACTGGGGCGGCATGTATTCGTTACTAACGAGCAGTGCGCGCAACAAGTCGAGCTGATCAGGGATGCAGGGCTCGAGTTGCGATTCCGCATCCAGGGTCCCGGCCAAGCGGGTGCGTTCCTGGCGTATGAGGATGGCGCGAACTCCTAGGCCTGCGTCGGCGCCATCACCAGCAGAGAGCTCGTCGCCGTCGCGACCGTGTTGCCCGCGGCATCCACCCCTTCCGCGGTGGCGAACATCACCCGCCTGCCGCGCTTGATGACGTGCCCGGTGAAGGTGATCAATCCCGAGTCGAGCGTCACCCCGCGCAGATAGCTGACGTTCAGGTCGATCGAGGTGTAGCCCCATCCGGGTTGCAGGGGGCTCTGGCACACTATTCGCTGTGAGTACACGGCCTCTGCTTGTTGCCTTCGACCTGGATGACACCCTTGCCCCGTCGAAGTCGCCGGTCGATCCCGTGATCGCTGGCTTGCTCGTGCAGCTGCTCGACGTTGTCGAGGTCTGCATCATCTCTGGTGGCCAGTTTCAGCAATTCAAGACTCAGGTCATCGACGAACTGCCGCCGGCCGATCCTGAGGCGCTCGGCCGGCTGCACCTGATGCCGACCTGTGGCACGCAGTACTACCGCTACGTCGGCGACAACCCGCAGGAGTCGTTCTGGCATCAGCAGTATGCCGAGAACCTGTCGAGCGACGAGAAGGAGGCAGCGCTCACCGCGGTCGAGACCGAGGCGAAGCGGCTCGGGTTCTGGGAGGAGCAGACCTGGGGCGACATCCTCGAGGATCGTGGATCGCAGATCACCTTCTCGGCACTCGGGCAGCACGCGCCGGTCGACGCCAAGAAGGCCTGGGATCCCACCGGCGAGAAGAAGAACGCCCTGCGTGAGGCCGTGCAGAAACTGCTGCCGCAGCTGGAGGTGCGATCGGGCGGCTCGACCAGCATCGACATCACCCGCATGGGCATCGACAAGGCATATGGAATCAGCAAGCTCGCCGAGCTCACCGAGATCTCGATCGACGACATGCTGTTCGTCGGCGACCGCCTCGACATCGACGGCAACGACTACCCGGTCAAGGCGCTCGGCGTCCCGACCCATGCCGTCGAGAACTGGCACGAGACCGCGCAGTTCATCGAGGGGTTTCTGTCCGACCGTACGCCCTAGTCGTACGCACGACCCTTCGCCCGTACCCGCTGTTCACCCCCGGTAATCTGGTGCGGTGAGTCTCATCGTCCAGAAGTACGGCGGCTCGTCCGTCGCGGACGCCGAGAGCATCAAGCGCGTCGCGAAGCGCATCGTCGAGACCCGCAAGGCCGGCAATGAGGTGGTCGTCGCGGTCAGCGCGATGGGCGACACGACAGACGATCTGCTCGACTTGGCCCACCAGGTCACGCCACTCCCGGATGCGCGCGAACTCGACATGCTGCTCACCACGGGCGAACGCATCTCGATGGCGTTGCTGGCCATGGCGATCAAGAGCATGGGGGTCGAGGCGCGCAGCTACACCGGCAGCCAGGCCGGCATGATCACGGATGCCCGGCACGGATCTGCGCGCATCGTCGACGTGACGCCGGTGCGCTTGCGCGAGGCGCTCGACGAGGGCGCGATCGCGATCGTCGCGGGTTTTCAGGGTTTCAATCGCGACTCGAAAGACATCACCACGCTGGGCCGGGGGGGCTCAGACACCACTGCCGTCGCGCTCGCTGCCGCTTTGGGTGCCGATGTGTGCGAGATCTACACAGACGTCGACGGCGTGTTCACTGCCGATCCGCGTGTCGTGCCTCGAGCCCGCAAGATCAGCAGGATCACCAGTGAAGAGATGCTCGAATTGGCCGCCGCGGGAGCGAAGGTGCTCTACATCCGCGCAGTCGAGTATGCGCGCAGGCACGGCGTCGTTCTGCACGTGAGATCGTCGTTCAACAACAACGAAGGAACCTGGGTCGTCGCAGATCGCGATCCGGGCACTGAGGAAGGCACCGCCATGGAAGAGCCGATCATCACCGGAGTCGCTGGCGACCTGAACGAGGCCAAGATCACGGTGTTCGGGGTGCCAGACGTGCCGGGCAAAGCCGCCGACATCTTCGACATCGTCGCGAGGACGGGCGCCAACATCGACATGATCGTGCAGAACGTGTCTGTGGCGGTCACTGGCCTCACCGACATCTCGTTCACCCTCCCCAAGGGCGAGGGAGAGAAGGTGCTCGCCGCGTTGAGGGCGACACAACCTGAGGTCGGCTTCGACTCGTTGCAGTACGACGACCAGATCGGCAAGCTGGCGGTCGTCGGCGCGGGTATGCGCACCAGTGCGGGAGTTTCGGCTCAGCTGTTCCGGGCGCTCTCGGATGCCGGGATCAACATCGAGATGATCTCGACCAGCGAGATCCGTATCTCCGTCGTCACCCGCGCCGACATGCTTCACGAGGCGATGCGCGTCGTGCACACCGCCTTCGGGCTGGACGCCGACGACGTGGCGATGGTGCACGCGGGCACCGGGCGTTAGCTCCCGGTGTGCGCCACGAGCTGAGCGCCAGCGGCCTCAGCGCGCGGAAACTCCACCAGCGCGAGACCGCGGCGCGCCTGAGCGCTGCCCGATCAGCTCACGGAACGCGGCGCTCTTCGACCGCAACTCTCGCGGTACTTGGGCCGGGTCGATCGTCGCAGGTGGGATCAGCCAGAACGTTCCCTGTTCGCGGCGGATCTCCCATCCGTGGTCGTGCGCGAGCAGGTGGTGGTGTTTGCAGAGCAGGATGCCTCGTTCGACGTCTGTTTCGCCGTGGTCTCGATCCCAGAAGTCGATGTGATGAGCTTCTGTCCAGGATGGTGGTCGATCGCAGTCGGTCCACATGCATCCTCCGTCGCGGACGGCCATCCCGATGCGATGACGGGTGGTGAAGAGGCGCTGCTCCCTGCCGACGTTCATGCCCTCGCCCTGATCATCAAAGGCGAGCGACACGATCCCTGCTCCGCAGGCGATCCGTTCGACCGTCTGGATCGAGACGGGGTCGTGCTGGCCCTCGATGTGTCCGTGACCGTGGTGGTTGTTGAGCGCTTCGGCGCAGACGAGTACGCGAACCGCTGGTGGAGTACCGCCTAGCAGGCGGGATGAGTCCGCGCCGACGCCCTGGCGCAGCAGCTGCACGAAGGCGTCGGAGGCGTACTGCTCGGGCGAGCGCTCATCGGCGCGCACCACATCAGCCTCGGACTGCTTCTCGGGATCGACGAAGCGTGGGCCCCCGCGCTTGGGTGAGGTGACGCGGTCGAAGATCTCACCGACGACGGCAGTCGATTCCGGGTCGAGGTCCCAGATGAGTCGACCCATCCCGTCGGCACGGCGCCAGAACTTCAAGCCGCGCTGCTCGCGGCGCTGACGCTCGCGATCGGCGATGCCGGCCTCATCCAGCAGATCGCGCAACTCTCGCGAACGACGGTGCAACCGATCCGCATCCAAGGTCAACGCCTCGTCGCACAACTGCTCTGCCGCGACCGTCAAGTCGCCTTCCGTTACCCCGACCGATGGCGAGCCCAAACCGTTGCGAATTGCCTCCGCAGCGGCCGGAGAAATAACACCCAAGACCACCGCACGGCCCACCGGCAGCAACCAGGGACGGTCGCCGTAGACCTCGCCAGTCGCCGCATCCGGAACCGTCTGCTGCACCAACAACCCGGCCTCCACCGAGGTCGCAGCCTCGCGTGCCGTGGCCCCCGTCATCGCACGCATCAGTTCGATCGCCGTGCGATGACCCGAACGCTGCGCAAGCCCGTCATGCCCGAGCTCGGGCGCCGAGCGCCGAGCAACCTCCCCCGCTGCGATTGCCGCACGGCTGCCCGCCACCCGGGTCAGATCGGCAAGAACCCGCACCGCATCGCTCAGGCGGTCATCGCTCAACGCACGGTAACCATCGACACCATTCGGCACCGCCGCCACCGCATCAACGGCCGCATTCAGCCGCGCGAGGAGGTCTGTGGGGGTCGGCATGCGTCCATTTTCCTCCTTCGAACGTGTGTTCGGTAGTACAAGATCTTTCGGCGATCGCCCCTGTGAAGGAAGGGACATGAACCCCGCGACGCGGCAGAGACCGACAGCTCGCCAGTACGCTCTTAACCCATGAGCAACACGGGCACCCGACCAGGCATCCGCTTGGGCGTCGTCGGCGCTACCGGCCAGGTCGGCGCTGTCGTGCGCCAGCTTCTTGATGAGCGCGACGTGCCGATCAGCGAGATCCGCTTCTTCGCAAGCGCTCGCAGCGCGGGCACGACCTTGCCGTTCCGCGGCGAGCAGATCACCGTCGAAGACGCGAGCACAGCCGATCCCAGCGGCCTCGACATTGCGATCTTCTCGGCAGGCGCCACGATGTCGAAGGTGCAGGCGCCGCGGTTTGCCTCGGCTGGCGTGCTCGTCATCGACAACTCGAGCGCGTGGCGCATGGACCCCGACGTCCCCCTGGTGGTCAGCGAGGTCAACCCGCACGCGATCGACCTGGCGACCGGTGCCGCCGGCAAGGGCATCATCGCCAATCCGAACTGCACCACCATGGCTGCGATGCCCATTCTGAAGGTCCTGGATGCCGAGGCCGGCCTCCAGCGCCTGATCGTCAGCACCTACCAGGCGGTGTCAGGAGCGGGTCTCTCCGGAGGCGACGAACTGCTCGAGCAGGCAGCATCCGCCGTCTCGCAGAACGCCATCGGTCTCGTGCACGATGGCCACGCGGTGTCGATGCCCGAGCCGCACAAGTTCGTTAAGCACATCGCATTCAATGTGCTGCCCCTCGCCGGTTCGATCGTCGACGACGGGCTGAACGAGACCGACGAAGAGAAGAAGCTGCGCAACGAGAGCCGCAAGATCCTCGAGCTTCCGCAGTTGCTGGTGAGCGGCACCTGCGTTCGCGTTCCGGTGTTCACGGGCCACTCGCTCAGCGTCAATGCCGAGTTCGCTTCGGCGATCACGCCCGAGCGCGCGACCGAGTTGTTGCGGGATGCCGCGGGCGTGCAACTCATGGACGTTCCGACCCCGCTCGACGCGGCCGGCATCGACCCGAGCCTGGTCGGTCGGATCCGGCACGACGAAGGAGTGCCCGGCAACCGCGGCATCGCGCTCTTCATCTCGAACGACAACCTGCGCAAGGGCGCTGCGCTGAACGCCGTGCAGATCGCCGAGCTGGTCGCGGCGAAGCTCGCCGCCGCCCAGCCCGCTGCACAGCCTGTCGCCTAGCCCTCCACCACGATGGCGGCTCCGAACTCCCAGCATGGGGTTCCGCGCCATCGCCGCCGCCGCTGTCTCGCTCGTGCTCGCCGTGAGCGTGCTCAACGCATGCTCCGCCGAGTCTCAGCCCGCGACATCCACATCGAAAGGGGCCCCGTTGCCCGCCGACGCGCCAGTCGTCGCCTTCTACGGCGACTCGTACACCCTCGGCACGGGCGCGAGCAGCGAGTCCAAGCGCTGGTCGACGATCATCTGTGCTCAGCGCGGCTGGAACGAGTTCAATCCGAGCGTGAACGGGCTCGGCTTCGTGAACAACCGTGCCTTGGACGGCATCGACGAGCCGGCGCTGATCGTGGCGCAGCATCCCGACATCGTGTTCATCACCATGGGCCTGAACGACAACTTCAGCTACGACGGGGCCGCCGCCCAGATCCACCGCGCCATCATCGGCGACCTCCAGGGGCTCAAGCAGCGACTGCCCGACGCGCGCTTCATCGTGGTCGAGCCATTCTGGTACACCGACGACCGCCCGAAATCGCTTGCCGTGATCAGCGGATGGGTGCGCGCCGAGGCGAAGGCGATCGGCGCCGACTACATCTCCGGAGCCTCGCATTGGATCGAGCACCACCCCGAGTGGATGGCGCCTGACGACCTGCACCCGAACGACGCTGGCTACGCCCACATGGCGGCACAGATGGATGCGGCGCTGACCAAGCTCGGCCTGTGACCCCGGCTTAGACTGGAAGACGTGCCTACACCCGTCGATGTCGCCCTGATCGGCGGCGGAGTTATGAGCGCGACGCTGGGGGCGCTCCTCCACGAGTTGGAGCCCGACTGGTCAATCACCATCCTGGAGCGACTTGGCGACGTCGCCCTCGAGAGCTCGAGCCCCTGGAACAACGCTGGCACCGGTCACTCTGCTTTGTGCGAGCTCAACTACACGCCCGAGAAGGCCGACGGCACGATCGACATCAGCCAGGCGGTGAAGGTCAACGAGCAGTTTCAGGTGACCCGGCAGTTCTGGTCGTTCCTGGTCAGCGAGGGGATGCTGCCCGAACCCGATCGCTTCATCAACCCGGTGCCGCACATGAGTTTCGTCTGGGGTCAGGACAACGTTGACTACCTGCGCCGACGTTTCGATGCGCTGAAAGACCACCCGCTCTTTCAGGGGATGGAGTTCAGCGACGATGCTGCGGTGATTCGCGGCTGGGCGCCGATGCTCATCCCCGGACGTCGCAAAGACCAGCCGATCGCCGCCACGCGCATCATGGCCGGCAGTGATGTCGACTTCGGCTCGCTGACCCACCTCCTTCTCGACGGGCTCGTCGCGTCGGGGGCGAAGCTCAAGTTGGAGCACCGGGTCACCAGTCTTGCCAAGAAGCGTGACGGACTCTGGCACCTCGGCATCCGTCACGATGTCGGCGGCACCCCGCTCGAGCTGACCGCGCGATTCGTCTTCGTCGGTGCCGGCGGGGCTGCCCTGCAGTTGCTGCAGAAGTCGGGCATCAGAGAGATCCGCGGCTACGGCGGCTTTCCGATCAGCGGTGAGTTCTTGCGCACCGATGACCCTGCGGTCGTCGCCCAGCATCAGGCCAAGGTCTACGGCAAGGCCGCCGTCGGCTCCCCGCCGATGTCGGTGCCGCACCTCGACACCCGCGTCGTCGACGGCACTCCGAGTCTGCTGTTCGGCCCGTACGCCGGCTTCACCCCCCGGTTCTTGAAGACCGGATCGCTGTGGGATCTGTTCGGCTCGATCCGCTGGCACAACCTCGGCACGATGATCGGGGCCGGCCTGACCAACCTCTCGCTGGTCTGGTACCTGGTCGGGCAACTGCTGGCGAGTTCGAACGCCAAGCACAAGGCGCTCCAGCAGTTCGCGCCCAAGGCCAAGAAGGGCGACTGGCGATTGATCACGGCCGGTCAGCGCGTGCAGATCATGAAACGGGATGCCCAGGGCAAGCCGGTCATCCAGTTCGGTACCGAGGTCGTCTCGTCGGCCGACGGATCGATCGCGGGCCTGCTCGGTGCCTCGCCGGGAGCCTCGACCGCCGTGCCGATCATGCTCGATCTGCTGGCCAAGTGC
>JBDSSQ010000013.1:0-8960 GCA_039928695.1 Pseudolysinimonas sp.
TACGGGGCACGGATCTTGCCGAGCCGCTTGAGGCGGATCTTGACAGCCACAATTCTCCTGAGTTCTGACACGCCCGACGAACGGACGTGCTCGGTGTGTGAAGTTCGAACTGCGGCCGTGTGCGTGGGGCACACGCGGCAGAAAGCTCTGAAGGGGGCCCAACGCGTCTGATAGAGGGTCGGACGCGACAGACCCAACGCACTATTCTGGCAGATTTTCTGGTGGCACGTTAACCGCGCTGCGACGTCGGCTGATCGCAACGCCCACCAGGCAGACAACGCCACCGGCAATCGCCAGTGGAGCAGGAATCTCACCGAAGAACAGCAGCGCGAGCACGATCGCGATCGCCGGCACGATGTAGGTCGACACGCTCAGTTTGCCGGCCGGGGTGCGCTGCAGCGCGTACGCCCATGTCGAGAAGCCGATGGCGGTCGGGACGAGGCCGAGGTAGACGATTCCGAGGATGGCCGAGACCGGGGCGCCCGCGAGAGACGAGGCCAGCTGCCCCAGGAAGGGGAGGCACACGATCATGCCGATCGCGCATCCCATGAAGGTCACCTGGCTGGCCGGAAGGCGCCGGATCGCCGGTTTCTGCACCAGCACGCCGACCGTGTAGGCAACCGCGGCGACCAGCGACCAGACGACGCCGATCGGGTCGACCCCCTTGGCGGTGGTCAGACTGGTCGAGAGGCCGATGAGAATGACGCCGACGAAGGCGACCCCTGCGCCGATCGCGAGCCATTTCGGGATGCCCTCGCCCAAGAACAGCCCTGCCCCGAGCGCGATCAGGATGGGGCCGACGCCGACGATCATCGCCGTGGTTCCCGCGTCAAGACTGTGCTCGGCGATGTTGAGCGTCACGTTGTATGCGCCGAACCAGGCGACGCCGTAGAACAGAATCTGGATCCATTCGCGGCGGGTCGGACGCAACCAGTGGCGCTGCACGAGCGCGACAACCCCGAGCGCGACCGTGCCCACCATGAGGCGGCCGAGCGCGAGCGCTCCACCCGGAACGTGCGGAGCAACGCCACGGATCACGACGAAGGCGCTGGCCCACGCCAGCAGGGTGATGATGACCGCTGTCCAGACCAGCGCGCGTTCGCGCGGCCCATCGGCGATCGGGCCTTCGGTGGTCGACGCTGCAGAGATGCTCACCATCAAGACGCTACGGCGAACCGCCGATGCGCGAGAGCGGGTTTAGGACATCAGCCCAGCGAATCCCGCCACGCCAGCAGTTCGACCACGTGGCCGAGATCGAAGTCCGGGCCCGACGTCGACGCCTCGAACAGCGTGACGCCCAGCTCGAGTTGCTTCTCGAGAACGTCGCGATGGATCCCGCCAGCCCCATGCGTGCTCACGTGCGTCGACAGCTCGATCTCGCCGGGGTCGCGGCCGACCTCTGCGCACCACTCGTGCAGCACACCGAGCTTGCGCTGCAGGGTCTCCGAGTCAGAGAAGCTGTGCCAGATGTCTGCGTGCTCTGCAACGATCCTGAGCGTCTTCTTCTCGCCGCCCCCACCGATCAGGATCGGGATGCGCCGCGTTGGCGCAGGGTTGAGCTTGCTCCAGCGGGCCCGGATGCGCGGCAGATCTTCGGCGAGCGCGTCGAGCCGCGACCCAGCGGTGCCGAATGGGTAGCCGTACTCGGTGTAGTCGCGCTCGAACCATCCGGAGCCGGTGCCGAAGATGAAGCGACCCGCACCGCCGGAATGGGTGCTGATGTGGTCGATGGTGCGGGCCATGTCGGCCTGCAGATCGGGATTGCGGTAGCTGTTGCAGTTGACGAGCGACCCGAACTCGACCCGCGAGGTCTGCTCGGCCATCGCCGCGAGCATGGTCCACGACTCGTAGTGCAGGCCGTCACGAGCGCCGGACAGCGGGAAGAAGTGGTCCCAGTTGAAGATGATGTCGACACCCAGGTCTTCGAGCCGTTGCACGGTCTCGCGGATCGTCGCATACAGCGCGTGCTGCGGCGCGACCTGCACGCCAATTCTGACCTTGCGGTCTGCTCCAACCACTAGCGGCGGCCCATGAACTTCTGCAGCGCCGCGAGTTCTTCTTCGGTCGGCCCGCCCGGCTTGCCGTCGCCCTGGGCAGAGCCGAGGCCGAATCCCGAACCGGATGCCGACCCGCCAGCAGGCTTGACGCCCCCGGTGAGCGCCGCATTCTCGGCGGCACGCTTGGCCGGGTTGCCCGAGCGCGAACCCTTCTTCGCCTGCACCTTCTTCTTGCTGCCGTAGCTCGCACCCGGGATCGGACCCATGCCGGGCACCTGCGGCACCCCGCCCTTGGCGACGGTCTTCATCATCTTGGAGGCCTGCTCGAAACGGGCGACCAGCTGATTGACGTCAGTCACTGTGGTGCCGGAGCCGCGGGCGATGCGCACCCGGCGCGATCCATTCAGCAATTTCGGGGTGGTGCGCTCCTTCAACGTCATCGACTGGATAATCGCCTCGGTGCGGGTGATCTCGCGCTCATCGAAGTTCTCAAGTTGCTCGCGCATGCCGCGCGCCCCGGGCAGCATGCCCAGCATCCCCTTGATCGAGCCCATGTTCTTGAGCTGCTGCATCTGCTTGAGGAAGTCGTCCAGCGTGAAACTGTCTGTGGCGAACTTCTCGGCGGTCTTGCGCGCTTCTTCTTCGTCGAAAGCACCCTGCGCCTGCTCGATGAGGGTGAGAATGTCGCCCAGGTCGAGGATGCGGCTGGCCATCCGGTCCGGATAGAACGGCTCGAAATCGTCAAGACCCTCCCCGGTCGAGGCGAACATGATCGGGCGGCCGGTCACCGACGCGACCGAGAGGGCAGCACCGCCTCGCGCGTCGCCGTCGAGCTTGCTGAGCACCACGCCGGTGAAGTCGACGCCGTCTTGGAACGCTCGGGCGGTGGTCACCGCGTCTTGTCCGATCATCGCGTCGATGACGAACAACACCTCGTCGGGATCGACGGCCTTCCGGATGTCGGACGCCTGCTTCATCAGCTCGGCATCGATCCCGAGTCGGCCTGCTGTGTCGACGATGACCACGTCGTACTGCTTGCGCTCGGCCTCTTTGACGCCGGCCTGTGCGACCTTGACCGGGTTGCCAACGCCGTTGCCCGGTTCGGGGGCGAAGACCGGCACACCGGCCTGGCCGCCGACCACCTGCAACTGCTGCACCGCCTGCGGTCGCTGGAGGTCAGCGGCCACCAGCAGCGGGGTGTGACCGTCTTTGACCAGCCACTTGGCGAGCTTGCCCGCCAGTGTTGTCTTACCGGCACCCTGCAAGCCCGCGAGCATGATGACCGTCGGTGGCTTCTTGGCGAACTCGAGGCGACGCTGCTGACCACCGAGGATCGCCACCAGCTCTTCGTTGACGATCTGCACGACCTGCTGCGCGGGGTTCAGCGCCCTGTTGACCTCGTCGCCGAGCGCTCGCTCGCGCACCTTGCCGGTGAAGTCTTTGACGACCTCGAGGGCGACGTCCGCGTCGAGAAGCGCGCGCCGAATCTCACGCACCGTCCCGTCGATGTCTGCGGGCGTGAGCTTGCCCTTGCCGCGCAGGTTGCGGAAGGTCGCGGTGAGGCGATCAGAGAGCGTTCCGAAGGTGGCCATGGTTCGGCCAGTTTAACGGCTAGAGGAACGTGAGCGCCGCGATCACCAGCACGACGAACGAGGGAAGCATGGTGAGAACGAGCGCGATGAGCGAGATGTTGCGGTGTGCGCGACGCACAATGCCGACCAGCGCGAACACGATGCCGACGATCACGATCCCGAGCCCGATGAAGAACAGGGCGATATAGAGCGAGCTGTGGCCGCCCGAGGGGTCGAACTGGGCGGTGATCCCGGTGAGGAAGCTGTAGCCGATCAGGAATCCGCCGACCAGCGCCAGCAGAATCGCCAGCAACGACAGCAGCGGCGAGTGCTTCGCTTTCAGGGGCGCCGCCTCTGCGGCACCTTCGGTGGCGGAAACGGGGCTCGACATGGTCTCACCCTAGCGACGGCCGAACGGATCGCACCCACGCGACCGCGCCGGATAGGCTCGCCCAGGGAGGTCTCATGAACGGCGTCACCCGGCTCGCATGGCAACTTCAGTGGCCCGCGACGATCGCCACGCCGATTTGGTTCGTGACCACCGCATACGCTGCGGGTACCGGATGGAATCTGATCTTCCTCATGGTGGCTGCCATCCCCGCCACTTTGTTGCTGCTCGTCGGTGCGATCGTCTCGGTCGCGGCTCGAGGCATCCGTCGCGCGAAGCGGATGCCTCCGGTGTTCAGCGTTCTGATCTGGATCGCCTGGATCGCGGGCGCCATCTGGCCCTTGACCATCCAGGAGGATTCCGACGGGGCCGGCCAGATCGGTTCGATCCTCGGCCGCAACGGGTCAGCAGACGGCGCTGGGGTCGTCGCCTTGTCCGCGGTGAGCTTCGTCGTGCTGTGTGTGTCGATCTCGTTGGCCGTGATCGCTCTCGTCGCCGAGTTGATCGTGATGGCCCACCGTCGGCGTGCCCCGACGCCTGTGCGCGACGGTGCCAAGCCACTGCCGGTGAGGGCATCATGACACCTCTTCTGCTGCCGTTCGACGGCCATTTTCCCGAGATCCACCCGACAGCCTGGATCGCGCCGAACGCCACCCTGATCGGCCGGGTTCGGGTGCTCGCGCACGCCAGCGTGTTCTACGGTGCCGTGCTGCGCGGCGACCTCGCCGACATCGTGCTCGGCGAGGGCAGCAATCTGCAAGACAACTCGACCATCCATGTCGACGCGGGCATCCCGGCCACCATCGGCGCGGGCGTCGGGATCGGGCACGGCGCGATCATCCACGGCACCACGATCGAAGACGGCTGCCTGATCGGCATGGGGGCGACCCTGCTGAACCACTCGGTCATCAGGGCCGGGGCCTTTGTCGCGGCCGGGGCCCTGGTGCTCGAGGGCCAAGAGATTCCGAGCGGGATGCTGGCAGCCGGCGTCCCGGCGAAGGTGCGCGGTGCACTCGACGAGGCCGGGGCCGAGCGGGTGCGCCTGAATGCGATCCAATACCAGGAGCTCGCCGAGCGGCATCGAGCGGCTCAGGCGTGAGCAAGCCGGTCGATGATCCGGCTCAGCCGGATCCGGATGCCGACGTCGCGCACGGTGGTCCGACCGCGGCGCAACGAGCTCAGGACGCGGGGCTCCGCGCCGACGGCAGCCGCGTCTGGCAACCGCGCTGGAGCGCATACGCACGCGGATACGGCCACCTGTTCGTGTTCGTGGCGTTGCCGGGCCTGATCGGGATCTTCGTCGCGGCCTGGTTGCAGTTCGGTCTGATCGGACTCGAGCCGTTGATCGCCATTGTGGTCGCCGCGGTTACCTACATTGCCCTGATGATGACGTTCGACCGGGTGACGATCATCGGCGATCGGCTCGCCCACCGCAATCCGGTCGGGGTGCAGCGCAGCTGGCTGCTCGACGAGGCGGCACTCGCCGTGATCACAACCGACCTGAAGTCGGACGTCAGGACGCAGGGCGCGCAGCCGCCGCCCGCAAACGGCCTGAACCTGTTCGTGTTCGGCCGTTCCGGCCAGCGCCTGTTCCGCCTAGCGGGCGGCATCTGGACGCTCACTCAACTGCAGAGCATCGCGGCGGCGCTCCCGAACGCAACCACCGACCTCATCACGCAGTCGATGCACACCGCACAACTCGAGAGGCTGCATCCGAATTCGATCAGGCGCGCGGAGCTGCACCCGTTCTGGTGGTCGCTGATCATCGCGCTGCTGCTGGTGGCCGGGATCTTCGTCTGGGGCTGGTTCGCCTTCGGGCCGGGGTCGCCGGGCTACGTGCCGGGCACGGCCGACGATCTGCCGAAGTAGCCGCAGTTCGTCGGGGCCGTCCTTTCCTCCACAGGCGCGAATCCGAAAAGATCTTCTCCTTTCGAATATGTGTTCGACGCGGGAAAATGGCTACATGGCCCTCCCCGCGCAGTCGGCCACGCACGAGCGACTCGCACGCGCCCATTCAGCCGTCCTCGCCGGCGAACTCGCGCGCCGTTCCGCACCCGAACTCGGCCACGACGGGCTCGCGCAGAGGCTGGGGCATCGCACGCCCCAAAAGCTGATTCAGGCGGCCGGTCAGCCGACCAGCTGCGCCGCGAAGATGCGGGCGGTGAAGCCGGTGAGGTCGCCGATCGACTCACCCTGACCGATCAGCTTGATCGGGATGCCGGTCTTCTCCTGCACCGCTAGCACGAACCCGCCCTTGGCCGAGCCATCGAGCTTGGTGAGCACCAGGCCCGTCACACCGGCGTGCTCGATGAAGGCCTCCGCTTGCGCAACGCCGTTCTGACCAGTGGTCGCGTCGAGCACCAGCAGCACCTCGGCGATGGGAGCGAGTTTCTCGACAACGCGCCGCACCTTGCTCAGCTCGTCCATCAAGCCGCTCTTGGTCTGCAGCCGCCCCGCGGTGTCGATCAGCACGATCTCGATGCCGTCTTGCACCGCCTTCTCGACGGTCTGGAAGGCGACGGATGCTGGATCCTGCCTGGCCTGCTGCGGCCGCACCACTTGCGCCCCGGCGCGCTCGGCCCAGACCGCCACCTGCTCGACCGCCGCCGCGCGGAAGGTGTCGGCGGCGCCGACGATCACCGACCTGCCGTAGTTCGTCAAGAACTTGGCGAACTTGCCGATCGTCGTCGTCTTGCCGACCCCGTTGACGCCGACGACGAGCACCACCGCGGGCCGATTGCTGAGGGTGAGGGTGGAGTCGAGTCGCGCGAGACGCGTCTCGATCGTCTCGCGGAGCATCCGCTGCAGGTCTGCAGGATCGGTGGTCTTGAACTTCGCGACATTGGCGCGCAGCTCATCGACGATCGCGTCGGTGATGTCCGGCCCGAAGTCGGCGGAGAGCAGGGCGTCTTCGAGGTCGCTCCAGGTCTCGTCGTCGATGGTCGTGCGCGAGAACATGCCGCGCAGCGCATGGCCGAGCGACCACGGGGCGGGGCGGGATGAGGCGGTGTCGACGGCTGCGGGCTCGACGGCTGCGGGCTCGACCGCTGCAGGCTCAACCGCTGCGGGCTCAACGGCTGCAGGCGTCTCAGGGGCGGGCGGCTTGACCGCGGGGGCGGCGGTCTTCTTGACCGGAGCGGCCCGTTCCACGTGTTCCGGCGGCTCCACCGGCTCCGTTGGTTGCTCGATCGGGTGCTCGATCGGTTGCACGATCGGCTGCTCGATCGGCTGCTCAGCCGCCTGCTCCATCGCCTGCTCGGGAGTCTGCGCCTGCTCGCGCCGGGCGGCACGACGTTCTCTCCAACTGGGCCGGGCCATGCCGTCAGCCTAATCAGCGGGGACCGGGCGTCGTGGCTCACACGCGTGATCGTGGAGGATGGTGGCGTGACCTTCGCCTTCATCCGACACGGCCAGACCGACTGGAACAAGGACGACAAGCTCCAGGGCTCCAGCGACATCCCCCTCAACGCCGAGGGGCGGGCCCAAGCGCACGAGGCCGCTGGCATCCTCGCGGACGGCGACTGGGAGGTCGTCGTCAGTTCTCCGCTGAAGCGCGCGCGCGAGACCGCGAAGATCATCGCGCGCGACCTGGGCCTCGAGCTCGGCCCGAGCTACCCCGCCCTTGTCGAGCGCGGCTACGGGCCGCTCGAGGGCCAATCGTCGAGTGAGACCGTTGCACGCTGGCCGAACCGGGATTACCCGGGGGCCGAGAGTCTTGACTCCGTGGTGAGCAGGGGGTTGGCCGGCCTCGCGAAGGTTGCGGACGACTTTCGCGACCGCGACGTGGTCATCGTGGCGCACGGCACGATCATCCGCTACACCCTGGCCGCCCTCGCTGGACGCCCGCTCGACGCGATCAAGAACGGCTCGATCTCGACGTTCCGCCTCGAGGGCGATCACTGGGAGGTGCTCACGGTCAACGGGGCACCGCTCGTGCCGCTGACGGATGCTCCAGCCGCCGCAACGCCCGCCATCGACCCGCGGGGCTCAGCCGGCTAGGTACAGCACGACCCCCACGCCGACGACCAGGATGCCGAGGCCGACCAGAATCAGCGTCCAGACCTCGAGCGAGAGGCCGACAAACGACGAGGTCGACCCGCGCTGCAGTGCTTCGCCCGTCTCGGGGTCGAAGGCCGGAACCGCATGAGCTGCGCTCGGGGTGTCGAGAGCGGGCCGCACGATCGCCCGGTCGAAGATCGTGAGCAGCGCGCCGCCAATGAGCAGTCCGACGCCGACCCCGATGACGAGGCGCGATCCGGAGCCCAGCCCCGACAGCACCGCGATCAACACACCCGCGCCGATTCCGACGATCGCGGCGATGACCGCCGAGAACCCCCAGCGCTGGTTGACGATCACGCAGTTCCCCCGGCCATGACGCCACCGTACTGGAATGCCGGCGCTCGCCCGACCTACGATGCGAGCAGGCGCGCCAGCGCGATGCGACTGCGGTGCAGCTGGGTCTTCACGGTGCCGCTGCCGATGCCGAGGGCCAGGGCGATCTCGCGCACCGACTGATCCTGCAGATAGTGCATCACACAGACCTGGCGCATGCGCTGCGGAAGGGAGTCGAGCGCCGCGAGCACGTCGAGGTCGCGGCCGACGCGGTCAACCGGATCCTCGGGGGCCGCTGGCCGCAATCGATCGACCACCCGACGGCCAACGGCATCGCGGCGATGCACGTCGCGCGCTCGGTTGCTGGCGACCACGGTGATCCAGGCGGCGACGTTGCGCGGCCAGGAGCGGTCGCGATCGGTCAAGAGTTGCACGAGCGCCTCTTGAACGGCATCCACCGCAGCATCCCGGTCGCCGGCGATCATTCGCACGGCCGAGACGACGCGCGGATACTCGGTTCGCACGAACTCGGTCACGTCGAACTGACGGGTGTCGACGAGCTCGTCGCGACTCGCCGCACGTGCGACCGAGCCGACCATCACGCTCGCCAGACGCGGGAGGTCTCGCGACGCGGGTCGGGGCACCGCCGGCAGGAGCGCTGTCATGATGCCG
>JBDSSQ010000014.1:0-28049 GCA_039928695.1 Pseudolysinimonas sp.
TTGTCGGCCTTGATGCGGTCGAGGACGACGATCGTGCCGACCTCGACCTTCTCCTGCCGCCCACCGGCGCGCACGATTGCGTAAACCACGAGTGTTCCTAACTGAAATGTGAGAAGTCTTGGTGCTCTTCGCGGGCTTGGCCACACGCACACCAAAGGTCAACAATACCCGGAAAATCGGGGCAGGGTCAAACCTCATCGAGCGTGCCGTGCACCGGCTTGTCGAGGGGATGCCGCTGCAGCCATCCCCAGAGCAGAATCCCGGCGAGCACAGCCACCGGCAGGTACCCAGCGGTAACCGCTAACGCCCGGAAAAGAGCCTGGAGCGCGTCCGGCCCGAGCTTGCCGAACACGATGCTTCCTCGAAACTCGGGGGCGAGGCTCGCGACGTCGCCCACGACCTGCGTCACCCAAGCAACGATCCACATCACCGCGGCGCCCAGCAGCGCCGCCAGGCTCGATCGGGTCACAACGTGCGCCAGGCGAAGACCGGGCGCGATGGGTGCCACCTGCCACAGGCACAAGAACACGCCGACGGCGAAGGGCAGCGGCCCGGTCAGCGAACTCAGCAACTGGCCGAGCCAGATCTGCCCAAGAAAATCACCCGCGATGGAGGCGGTGGCGACAACGCTCAGGGTCGTGAACAGCGCTTGCAGAATCCCGATAGCCAACAGCACGACGAACACGCCGAGCGCTGCGAGAGCCGCCGGGACCACCCCTGGCCGCCTCATCGCCTTCGTGATGGTCTCAGACATCCGCACCCCTCCGCGCCTAGGATCGCCCCATGACCGTGCTGATCGACGAGGCCGTCTGGCCAGCGCACGGCACCGTCTGGGCCCACCTTGTGAGCGATTCTTCGCTGGATGAGCTGCATTCCTTTGCACGACGCGCGGGCATCCCCGAGCGCGGTTTCGATCACGACCACTACGACGTCCCGCTCGAACGACGTGAGGCGATGATCGAGCTCGGCGCCGAACCGGTGTCGGGGCGTGAGCTTCTGAGCCGTCTGCAGCGATCTGGACTGCGCGTCACGCAGGCCGAGAAGAAGGATCTCGCCAAACGCGGGCGCTGACCGTCGCGCGTCAGTCGGCCGCTTGCTCCCGAGTCTCGGAGGGCGTGACGACCGCTCCCGCGCTGGAGGCGCGACGCGATGCGCGCACCCGACCCTGGCCAGCAGGCTTCGGCTCGGGAAGCGCGCCCAGAACGGAACCGAGCAGCTGCTCGGCATCCTGAGTGCTGATCCGGCGCGAGGAGCGCGAGCTCTTCGCAACGGGCACCGGGATGTCGAGGATCTCCACCGCGGCCTCCGCGGGCGCACTTGAGACGGTTGAGGCCTCGACGTGACCGGGCGCAGTTTCACCCGGGGCCGCGGCGGCTCGCTCGCCCGCCTCGGCATGCTCGTGATCGACATGCGGAACCGTGCTCTTGGCGATCTGAGCCAGAGCGTTGCGCACGTCTTCGGTGATCGCGTGCGTCCCCGTCGACCCGACGCCGTTCTTCACGGTGCTCTGCGACGACTGACCGCCTCCCGAACCGCCACGACCACGTCGACCGCGGGACGAGGTCGACCCGTTCTGCGAGCCCGCCGATGACCCCGACGAGCCAATCTGATCGGGCGAGCGGTGCTTGAACACCGGATCGTGATGGATGACGATGCCGCGCCCCGCGCACACCTCGCAGTTCTCGCTGAACGATTCCACGAGGCCGAGGCCGAGCTTCTTGCGGGTCATCTGGACGAGGCCGAGGCTCGTGACCTCCGCCACCTGGTGCTTCGTGCGATCGCGGCTGAGGCATTCGACGACACGCCGCAGCACGAGGTCGCGGTTGCTCTCGAGCACCATGTCGATGAAGTCGACGACGATGATGCCGCCGATGTCGCGCAGCCGTAGTTGGCGCACGATCTCTTCTGCGGCCTCCAGGTTGTTCTTGGTAACCGTCTCTTCGAGGTTGCCGCCCGAGCCGACGAACTTGCCGGTGTTGACGTCGATGACCGTCATGGCCTCAGTGCGGTCGATGATCAGCGAACCGCCCGACGGCAGCCAGACCTTGCGCTCCAGCGCCTTCTCGATCTGCTCGCTCACGCGGTACTGGTCGAAGGAGTCGACGCCCGACTCGTACTTCTCGATCCGCTCGACGAGGTCGGGCGCGACCGCTCCGACGTACGACGAAATCGTCTCGAGAGCGTCGTCGCCCTCGATGACCAGTTTCTGGAAGTCTTCGTTGAAGACATCGCGCACGATTTTGATGAGCAGATCGGGCTCGCTGTGCAGCAGCGCGGGTGCCTGCTGGGTCTCGACCGCGTGCTCGATCTCGGCCCACTGGCTGGTGAGGCGCTGCACGTCGAGCGTCAACTGCTCTTCTGTCGCGCCCTCTGCTGCGGTGCGGACGATGACGCCTGCGTCATCCGGGAGCACCTCTTTGAGGATCTTCTTCAGGCGCGCGCGCTCGGTGTCTGGCAGCTTGCGGCTGATCCCGTTCATCGAGCCGTTGGGCACGTACACCAGGTAGCGGCCGGGCAGGCTGACCTGGCTGGTGAGCCGGGCGCCCTTGTGCCCGATCGGGTCTTTGGTGACTTGCACGAGCACGCGATCGCCGGGATGCAGCGCCAACTCGATCTTGCGGGCCTGGTTCTTGCCGTCGCGGCCGTCACTGTCGGCGGCGGCGGACGCGGCCTCCCAGTCGACCTCACCGGCGTACAGCACCGCGTTGCGGCCGCGGCCAATGTCGACGAACGCTGCTTCCATGCTCGGCAGCACGTTCTGCACGCGACCCAGGTAGACGTTGCCGATCAGGCTGGCGTCAGCGGCCCGTGCCACGTAGTGCTCGACCAGCACGCCGTCTTCGAGCACGCCGATCTGGATGCGCCCGAACTTGCTGCGCACCACCATCACGCGATCGACGCTCTCGCGGCGGGCGAGGAACTCGGCCTCGGTCACCACCGGACGGCGACGACCTGCGTCGCGCCCATCTCGGCGGCGCTGCTTCTTCGCCTCGAGGCGCGTCGAGCCCTTGACGCGCTGCGGCTCGGTGATCAGCTTGGGCTCCTGCTGCTGGCGCGGCTGGCGCACCCGCACGGTCGTGTTGGGGGCGTCCTCGCCATCGCGCGGCGCGTCACCGGAACGGCGGCGGGTGCGGCGGCGGGTCGTCGCGCCGGTCTCGTCATCGGATGCCGGCGCTCCCCCGCCCCGTGATGTCTGGGCCGGGCGGGCCATCGCTTCGGGTGACGGCGTTGGCAGATCGGGTGCCTGGAACAGTAGCGGAGCGATCGAGCCGCGGCCGCCGCGAGCGGGTGCTGCCGCAGGGGCGGCCTCCACTGAAGCGGTGGATGCTGCGCCCTCGAGCTCGGCGTCGCCTTTCTTCCTTCTGCCGCCCGCGCGCCGCGCCGGGGCCGGAGGCTGGGCATCCTGCACCACGTCGAGCGGGATCTCGGCGCCGGCGTTCACGTGCGTCGCGGCGCTCTTGGCGGCGGTGACCCGTTTGCGCAGCAGGCGCCGGGGTTTCTCGACCGGGCTGTCGGCCGCGGACTCGTCGTTGGGATTCTCGGAACGTGTGCTCTTCACCATCGCTGGTGCACTCCTCGTCCGGACCATGGCCGCGCCATGCCGGGTACTCTCGTGTGCGAGGCCCCTCGAGGCCCCCCAAATCCTGTGTTTTCGCGCCCTGTCACGGCACGGCGCGGATATCGCGGTTCGCGATCTGCGCCTCGGAACTGGCTATCCGACACGTGCTGCACGAGTTGTCTGCTCTATGCGCTCGTGGCCCGATTCGCCCCGGTGCCGATCAAAGATCATCAGCGGAGCGTGCCCGGTCAAGCTGTGTGTGGTGTCGTCGCGAGCGCGGCTCGTAACGACTTCTCGTCAATTATCGCACGCCAGGGCGATTGTCGGCGTATCCCCACCATCGCGTTGCCATAATCAGCGCGTGACCGACGTCGACATCGCACCCCGCCGCCCCTGGATTCTGGGCATCTTCTTGATCGTGGCGGGTGCCGCCGGCTGGTGGGCCGCCTTCCAGCTCACGATCGACAAGTTCCTCACGCTCGCACACCCGCACGCAGCGTTGAACTGCAATCTCAGCGTTCTTGTTCAGTGCGGCAAGAACCTCGACTCGTGGCAAGGATCCGCGTTCGGGTTCCCCAATCCGATTCTGGGGCTCGGCGGATTCGCGGCCGTGATCGCGGTCGGGGTCAGTCTCCTTGCTGGCGCGAAGTTCGCACGCTGGTACTGGATCGCGTTCAACCTCGGTATCGCGGGCGCGCTCGCCTTCGTCATCTGGCTGATCGGACAGAGCATCTTCGTGCTCGGCACGCTGTGCCCCTGGTGCATGCTCGTCTGGTTCGTGACGATCCCGCTGTTCTGGGTCGTCACTCTGCGAAACCTCGCGGAAGGCGTCTACGGCTCACGGGCTCAGCGCGTCGGTTCGGCACTTCTGAGCTGGGTGATCTTGATCTCTGTGCTCAGCTACCTGGTGGTCGCCGTGATCGCCCAACTCGTGCTCGACGTGATCCACCGCCTGTGAGTTCCGCGAATCTGCGCCACTCGGCTGATATTCAGCAATTTCCGACTCCTACCCAATAGGTTGCCCACGTGCCAGATGACCGCCTGACCAAGAACGACCGACGCGACGCTGCCCGCGAGCAGGCGCGCCTGACTCGCGAAAAGCAGAAGCGCGCCGAGAACCTGCGACGCTGGCTGATCCCGACCGGTGTGACGGTCGTCGTCGTGGCGATCGTCGCGATCGTGGTGCTCGTGGTCTCGATGAGCGCTCCGCCGCCGCAGTCCAAGGCCGGGCCGAAGAACATGATCAGCGATGGCATCCTCTTCACCGGCTCGGGCGGCAAGATGGTCCCGACGACGACGGGCGCCGTGCAGGCGAGCAGCAACCCCACTCCGAACGATCAGCCGAAAGACGGCCTCGCTCACATCGTCACCTACGTGGACTTCACGTGCCCGGCATGCCAGGCCTTCGAAGCGACCAACGCGGACACTCTCCAGCAGATGGTGGAGCAGGGTACGGCCACCCTTGAGGTTCACCCCATCGCTATTCTCGACACCCACTTCACGGTGGGATCGAGATATTCGAGCCGGGCTAACAATGTGGGCGCCTGCGTCGCGAACTTTGCGCCGAACAGCTTCTACGACGTCATGAAAGCGATGTATGCGGGCCAAGGCAAAGAGCAGACGGCGGGGTTGACCAACGCCCAGATGGTCAGCATCGTCCATGGCGCCGGGCTCAAGAACGGCGACGTCGACAAGTGCATTAGCGGCGAGACATTCAAGTCGTGGGTGACCTCGGCCACTATTCGATCTGGCAAGGGGCCGCTGCCGAACACGACGGTTCCGAATGTGGCTCACACACCGACGGTGCTCGTCAATGGTCAGGAATACACAGGCAGCCTCACCGACGGCGCCGCGTTCACCGATTTCGTGCAGCAGGTGCTGGCCGGCTGAGTTTCTTGCCGTCGCGGCCCAATCGCTCAGGCGAACCAGAGCGCGAGCTCGCGCTGCGCTGACTCGGCTGAGTCGCTGCCGTGCACCAGGTTCTGCTGCACGGCGAGGCCCCAGTCGCGGCCGAGGTCACCGCGGATGGTTCCGGGCGCCGCGGTCGTCGGGTCCGTTGTGCCCGCCAGCGAGCGAAAGCCCTCGATCACACGGTGGCCGGCCACGCGCACGACGACAACGGGGCCGCTCTGCATGAACTCCATCAGGGGCTCGTAGAACGGCTTGCCTTCGTGCTCTGCATAGTGCTGGGCGAGCAGATCGCGGTCGGCTTGCAGCATCCGGAGGTCGACGAGTTGGTAGCCCTTCGCCTCGATGCGGCGCAGGATCTCGCCGGTCAGATTGCGCGCGACGCCGTCGGGTTTGACGATGACGAGGGTCTCTTCGGCCTGCTCGATGGGGGTGGTCACGGGGCGTCTCCTTCAGGGGTGGTGGTTTCGAAATACTCGCGGCGCTTGCGGTCGATCTGGCGGCCGCGCACGAGGCACCACAGCCAGAAGGCGGCGAAGCCGGCTCCGACGACATACATGACGGGATTGAGCAGGCCGAGCGCGATCAAGGCAAGTTGGATGACAGCGCCGAGCGCGATCCCGGCCGGCCAACGCATGAGCCCGATCGTGACCAGGATCACCACGGCGAACGCCGCTCCCCCGCCGAACGCGACAAGGGGCGGCAGGGTCTTGAGTCCGAACAGCGCGAGCGCCACGAAGAACATCAGGACCGCCTCGAGCAGCAGCACGATCGACAGCAGACTCTCGGTGGTGCTGCGGCGGCGCCTCGGGCGCGGGGGTCTCGATGCGAGCGCGTCGCCGTCACTCGACCCGCTCATGGCTTCCAGCCCTCGGCAGCTGCGCGCGCCATCGCCTCGCCGACAAGGGTGATGGATCCGGTGATGAGCACCGCACGGCGCGGTGCCTCGAGCGCCCACTCGCGAGCCCGATCGAGGGCGTCGTTCGGCTGACCGATCGTGAACGCGACCTCCTGTCCGGCGAGCTCGGCCACCAGCTCGCCCAGCTCGTCTGCCGGGATCGCGCGATCGGAGTGCGAGCTGGTCGCGATGAATCGATCGACCGCCGGAGCGAGTTCGCGGATGATGCCGGCCGCATCTTTGTCGCCGAGTACCGAGAGCACGACGATCCACTCGTCGAAGTCGAAGTATTCGCCGAGCGCCGCGGCGAGAGCGCGTGCGCCATGCGGATTGTGCGCGGCATCCACCAACACCGTCGGGTCGATCCCGATGAGCTGCAGCCGCCCAGGCGAGGTGACGGTCCCAAGACCCTCGGTGACCACGTCGTCGGAGAGCGGAACGGTGCCGTCGCCCAGAAAGGTCTCGACCGCGGCCAGCGCGACGGCCGCGTTCTGCGCCTGATGGTCACCGTAGAGCGGCAGATAGATGCCCTCGTAGCGCGCTGCGCGACCACGAACGTCGATCACCTGACCGCCGACCGCGACGGTCGTCGACTCGAGGGCGAAATCCACGGCCTCGATCGACATCGTGGCCTCGTCGATCCTGGCGGCTTGACGCAGCTCGTCCATCGCTTCGATCGTCTGCATCGCCGTGACGACCGATGCCGCCGGCTTGATGATGCCCGCCTTGGTGCGGGCGATCTCGGCGACCGTGTTGCCGAGCCGGGCCTGATGGTCGAGCGCGATCGGCGTGAAGACGGCGACCTGCCCGTCTGCGACGTTGGTGGAATCCCACTCACCGCCCATCCCGACCTCGAGCACGACGACGTCAACGGGAGCGTCCGCGAAGACCGCGAAGGCCAGCACGGTGAGCGCCTCGAAGAAGGTCAACGGCTCGTCGTCGTTCGCGATCAGCTCGGCGTCGGTCATCAGCAGGTACGGCGTGATGTCGTCCCAATTGCGCGCGAAGGCCTCGTTGGTGACCGGGCGCCCGTCGACAACGATCCGTTCATTGACCCGGACCAGGTGCGGGCTAGTCAGCAGCCCGGTCTTGAGCCCCGTCGCGCGAAGCAGCGATTCGATCATCCTGCTGGTCGAGGTCTTGCCGTTCGTCCCGGTGATGTGCACGATCGGCGCGGCGCGCTGCGGGTCGCCCAGCAGTTCGACGGCTCGACGGGTCGCCTCGAGCCGCGGCTTCGGGCTGCCCTCGCCGATGCGTGCCAACAACTCGCGGTATGCCTCGTCAGCCGCCTCTTGGTACTCGGCTTCGTAAACCGCCGCCTCGGCATCATCGAACTCGAGGTCGCTTGAGTCGTCGCTCATGCACGCTCCACTTCGATCGTCACAGAAGACCCGGACCCGACCGTGACCGCCTCCGGGCCCGTCTCAGCCTCCGAGCCCGTCTCAGCCTCCCGGGCGTCGAGCGAGACCGCAAGGGTTTCAGAGGTGATCAAGTCCCGGTGAGCTTCGACCGCCGCGACGGCTGCTCCATCTCCCGAGATCGTCAGCGCGATTCGGTCGCCGACGTCGAAGCCGGCGTCTTTGCGCGCCTGCTGCACCGCGCGAACGATGTCGCGCGCGATGCCCTCGGCTTCGAGCTCGGGAGTGAGGTGGGTGTCGAGCACGATGAACCCGCCGCCCGCAAGGAGAGAGATGGCCGTCTCGGGGTCTGTGACGTCGATGTCGAGGCTGTACTCGCCGGGCTGGAGCTCAACGTCGCCAACGCGCACCACCGGCTCGGCCGACCAGTTGCCCGCCTTCGCCTCGCGGATCACGTCTTGCACGCCCTTGCCGAGCCGCGGCCCCAGCGCGCGGGCATTGACCGTTAAACGTTGCTCGAGCCCGTGAGCCTGCAGGCTTTCGGGCGTGAAAGATTCAGGAACGATGAGCTTCACGTTGAGCTCGTCGGCAAGGATCTCGTGAAAGTCCTGAATCGTTGACGGATCGGGTACCACGACGGTCAGACTCGCGAGCGGCAGGCGCACCCGCAGTCCACGTGCCTTGCGCAGCGCGAGCCCCGACGAGGCGATCTCGCGCACCCCGTCCATCGCGGCCACCAGGGCCGGATCGCTCGGGAAGGCAGCGGCATCCGGCCAATCGGTCAAATGCACACTGCGCTGGCCGGTCAGCCCGCGATAGATCTCGTCGCCGACCAGAGGCAGCAAGGGTGCAGCGAGCTGCGTGAGCGTGACGAGCACGGTGAACAGGGTGTCGAACGCGTCGCGATCGTCTCCGCCCCAGAAGCGGTCGCGGCTGCGCCGCACGTACCAGTTCGTCAGCACGTCGCCGAAGTCGCGCAGGGCGGCGGCGGCGAAGGGAGTGTCGAAGTCGTCGAGGTGCTCTGTGACCTGCTCGAGCACCTGGCGGGTCTTGGCCAGCAGGTAGCGGTCGAGCACGTTCGTCGAGTCGGTGCGGAAGGTCGCGGTGTAGCCGGCGTGGTCGTCACCCGCTGTGTTCGCGTACAGGGTGAAGAAGTAGTACGTGCTCCAGAGCGGCAGCAGCAGCTCGCGTACGCCCGCGCGGATGCCCTCCTCGGTGACCACGAGGTTGCCGCCGCGGATCACCGAGCTGGCCATCAAGAACCAGCGCATCGCATCCGAGCCGTCGCGGTCGAAGACCTCGTTGACGTCGGGATAGTTGCGCAGACTCTTCGACATTTTCTGACCGTCGCTGCCCAGCACGATGCCGTGGCTGAGCACATTCGTGTATGCCGGCCGGTCGAACAGCGCCGTCGAGAGCACGTGCAGCAGGTAGAACCAGCCGCGGGTCTGGCCGATGTACTCGACGATGAAGTCCGCCGGACTGTGGCTGTCGAACCAATCGCGATTCTCGAAGGGGTAGTGCACCTGAGCGAACGGCATCGAGCCCGAATCGAACCAGACATCCAGAACGTCCTCGATGCGCCGCATCGTCGACTGGCCCGTCGGGTCATCGGGGTTCGGCCGAGTGAGCTCGTCGATGACCGGGCGATGCAGGTCTGTCGGTCGCACCCCGAAGTCGCGCTCCAGCTCGTCGAGCGAGCCGTAGACGTCGATGCGCGGATAGTTCGGGTCGTCGCTTTTCCACACCGGGATCGGGCTACCCCAGTAGCGGTTGCGGCTGATCGACCAGTCACGGGCATTGGCGAGCCACTTGCCGAATTGGCCGTCTTTGACGTTCTCGGGCACCCAGGTGATCTGCTGGTTGAGTTCGACCATGCGGTCGCGAATCTCGGGCACCCGCACGAACCAACTCGAGACGGCCTTGTAGATCAGCGGGTTGCGACAGCGCCAGCAGTGCGGGTAGCTGTGCTCATAGCTCTTGACCTGGATGAGGCGCCCGGCATCCCGCAGCAGCTGGGTCAGCGGCTTGTTGGCCTCGAACCAGTGCTGGCCCGCGACCTCGGGCACCGCGGGCAGAAACCGGCCGCCGTCATCCAGCGACAGGATGACCGGGATGCCAGCCGCGGCGCACACCACCTGGTCGTCTTCTCCGTACGCGGGAGCCTGATGCACGATGCCGGTGCCCTCGCCGGTCGCGACGTAGTCGGCCACCAGGATCTGGAATGCGTGCTCGCCGTACTCGCCGAGGTAATAGTCGAAGAGCGGGTCGTACCGCACCCCGGCGAGCTGGGCGCCGGTGAAGGTGGCCGTCACCTCCGCCTCGTCACCGAACTCCTTGGCGTACGCGCCGACCGTGTCGGCGGCGAGCAGGTACTGATGCACGCCGTCCGAGCTGCGCACCACGGCGTACGAGATCTCGGGGCCGACCGCGAGCGCCGCGTTGGTGGGCAGAGTCCACGGGGTGGTCGTCCAGGCGAGGGCTTCGACTCCGGTGAGGCCGAGGGACTCAGCCCGTTCGCCCACGAGCGGGAAGGTCACCGTGACCGACTGGTCTTGCCGCAGTTGGTAGACGTCGTCATCCATCCGCAGTTCGTGGTTGCTCAGGGGCGTCTCGTCGTTCCAGCAGTACGGCAGAACGCGGAAGCCCTCGTAGGCGAGACCCTTGTCGTAGAGCTGCTTGAACGCCCAGATCACGCTCTCCATGTAGTCAACGTTGAGCGTCTTGTAGTCGTGTTCGAAGTCGACCCAGCGCGCCTGGCGTGTGACGTACTCCTCCCACTCCTTCGTGTAGCGCAGCACCGACTCGCGGGCCTTGGCGTTGAAGACGCCGATGCCCATGTCCTCGATCTCGTGCTTCTGCGTGATGCCGAGCTGGCGCATCGCCTCAAGCTCGGCCGGCAGGCCGTGGGTGTCCCACCCGAAGCGGCGCTGCACCTGCTTGCCGCGCATGGTCTGGTAGCGCGGGAACAGGTCTTTGGCGTATCCGGTCAGCAGGTGGCCGTAGTGCGGCAGGCCGTTGGCGAATGGCGGGCCGTCGTAGAACACCCACTCCGGGCATCCATCGCGGTTGTCGATCGAGGCCTGAAAAGTGTCGTCGCCTTTCCAGAACGCCAGGATGCCGCGCTCGATCTCGGGAAAGTCGGGGCTGGCGGGGATGGACGGGTACATCGAGCTCCTCAGGAATGTTCACATCCGAGGGCGACTTTCACCGCGGTACCACCTCGATTGCATCGCGCCGTGCTGGTCGCGTGCGACCGGCGATGCCACTCATTCAGTCCGGGTCTAGTGAGGCCGAAGCCCGTTCTTCCGGCGACTCCCCGGTGATGGCCGGATCACTGTCGTTGAGCACGATTCTAAGGCACGGGAACGTCAGCCCGTTGAGCCGTACTCGGCTCACCCCTAAACTGTGACCCGCCCGGGGGCGTCCCTCGGCAAGACGCTGAGGAGTCTCTCGTGAGCGACGACACCCCCACACAACGTCTCGACAGCCCGTCGAACAACGAACGCAACGAGGCGGTCGAAGAGGAGGGCAAGAAGTCGCGCGGGCTGATGATCGCGCTGATCGCGATCGGCGCACTGCTGTTGATCGCTCTGATCATCCTGCTGATCGTGCTCCTGGGCGGAAATGGAAAGCCAGTCACTACCGGGACGACCAGTCCGACGGCCAGCGCCACCCCGTCCGACACCCCGAGCCAGACGCCCACGCCGACTCCCACACCGACGTTGACGCCGACCACCCCGCCTCCTCCACCCCCGCCGCCGCCCTCGACCAAGCCGTCGATCACGAGCTATTCCATTTCACCGTCCAAGCTCGACTGCAGCGGGGGCACGCCGAACCTGTCCATCCACTGGAAGAGCGTCAACGGCAAGCACGCCTACTTCGGCGTGAACACCAACGACGCGATGACCGGAGGGATGGGCTGGGTGCTTCCGCCGACGGGCTCCGACGCCGACTTCCCCGATGGGTATCACCCATACCAGGCGCTCTGCGGCAACGACTCGACCGAGTACACCATCACGATCCTCGGGAACGACGGAAGCAAGACGAGCAAGAAATTCACGGTGACCAAGAAGCCATGACAACCACACCCACCCCCGCCCCGTCCGGACTCGATCGACGCCTGCTCATCGCCCTCCTCGCCGTCGGCGGAGTCCTGGTAGTCGGAATCATCGTGCTGCTCATCGTGCTGCTCACCCGTGGAGGCGGATCGACGCTGGCCGACGCATCGGGCACACCCTCGTCGAGCGCGAACACGTCCGCGTCGCCGACTCCGAGCCCAACGCCGACGACTGACAACGGCGGAACCAAGGCAACCGCCGCGCCCGTCGACAAGAGCACTCATTTCACGAGCTTCAACGTGGTGACCACCGTCCACTGCGACACAACGGGCAACTCGCCCAAACCGGTGGTCACGCTCAGTTGGGCGAGCCAGAACGCGGTCGAGGCTTGGTTCTCGCCCGCGAACGTGGATGCCAAAGACCAGGCATACATGCAGGTTCCGACCACCGGCAACCAGAACGACTTGACCGACGAGCACCTGTTCGACTGCAATCACCGTCAGACCGAGGACGTCACGATCACCCTGGTAGGACCGGGCGGCGAGCACGTCAGCAAGCACGCCACGATCACCGACGCCAACTGGCAGGGCTGAGCGCCGCAGGTCGAGAATGGCTGCCCGGCACAGTTCCGTGCCGAGCCGACCGACTTCTTCGAGTGATTGACAAGTTGCGCCCGGCTGGTCCAGAGTCGAATCACCTCGGCCGACCTCCTGTCCGTCCGAGACCCCCACCGCTCAGTCCGGCCCGACGCCCGGAGCGGATCGTCGCAAAGGAGCGAAAAGTGATTCGAATTCATTCGCCATGGGAGCGCTCCCATGGCACTCGGGACCGACGCACGCGGTACCTCCCTCTTGCCGCGGTCGCGGCTGTGATCCTCGGCGTTCTCGCCGCGGCACCTGCCAACGCCACGACGGGAGGTGGTGCATCCGGGCACGCGCTGCCGCCGACCACACGGTTCGCGTTGCATCAGCCGTCGGCCGACGCGGTGAAGCAAGTGGCAAGCCTGGTGCGCCAGCGTCAGCTGCATGACGCTGCGCTGATCGGGGCTGAGCTGGCCACACCGCAAGCCGATTGGTTCACGAAGGGCACCCCCGCCACCGTGCGCCGACAGGTGAACCAGACCGTCACCATCGCCAACGCTCTCGGTCGCACCCCGACGCTCGTGATCTACTACGTGCCGGGGCGCGACTGCTCGCAGTACTCCTCGGGCGGCGCCGCCAGCGACGCCGACTACCGTGCCTGGATCGACGCGTTCGTGAGCGGCCTCGGTCGCGGCAAAGCCGTCGTAGTCGTCGAACCGGACGGACTGGCGAACCTCCCGAGTGACTGCGCATCGGCCTATCCGGGACAGGATGTCGACGCACTGACCACCAGTCGACTGGCCGACATCAAGTACGCGGCCGACACGCTCGAGAATCGCGCGCCGAATGCATCCATCTATCTGGATGCGGGCAATAGCGCCTGGCTGAACGTCGGGGAGATCACCCGGCGGCTCCTGCTCGCCGATGTCAACACGGTCAACGGTTTCGCCCTCAACGTCTCCAACTATCAGTACACGGTGAACTCGGACGACTACGGCACCTGGGTCGCGGAGTGCCTGGCCTATGCCACCACTGTCAGTCCCGGCGGATACGACAGCTGCCCGAACCAGTACTGGAACGGCGGCCCGTCGAACAACTGGACAGGAGTCGCACTCGACCGCTACCAGCCGTGGTCCAGCACAGCCGTTGACGACCCGACGCACTACACGGGGGCCATCGACGAACGGTTCAGCTCCATGCTCAACGGCGTCGTTCCCACCGCTCATTTCATCGTGGACACCAGTCGAAACGGGCGCGGGCCGAATGACATGTCCGCATACGCGGCCGCGCCGTACAACCAGCCCGCCTCGGTGATCTCGGCGTTGCAGAACGGCGGATGGTGCAATCCCCCCGGTGCGGGCCTGGGCCACCGCCCCACGGCGAGCACGGGCGTACCTCTCGTGGATGCCTACCTCTGGGTGAAGAACCCGGGCGAGTCCGACGGCCAATGCAACATCGCAGGCGGCGCCCGAAGTTGGGACTACTCCCAGTACAACCCCTGGAACTGGGACACCGCTGCGCAACAGCAGAACGACCCGTTGTGGGGGATCACCGATCCGGCCGCCGGGGCTTGGTTCCCACAACAGGCGCTGCAACTTGCGCGTAACGCACAGGGCTGATTCGCACTGATCCAGAGAAGGACCGGCCGGCGTGAGCCTGGTCGGTCCTTCTCGGATTCCGGTCCGAGCACCTCCTGCGTCGCCACACCGTAGAATCAGGCGACACAACCAGGCACCTCACCAACGACACGGTGCCGCGCATATCGAACCGGAGTTCCTGCAATGACGTCTGCTGGCATCCCTGACAAACCCGCCCTCGAGGGCCTCGAGGCTGCATGGGGCGCTGTCTGGGAGCGCGAAGGCACCCATCGGTTCGATCGCGCTGCTGCGCTCGAGGCCGGCAAGGCATCCGTGTTCAGCGTCGACACTCCCCCGCCGACCGCATCGGGCAGCCTGCACATCGGCCACGTCTTCAGCTACACCCACATGGATCTCGCGGCCCGATTCCAGCGCATGCGCGGTCGGCATCTCTTCTATCCGATGGGCTGGGACGACAACGGCCTGCCGACAGAGCGCCGCGTTCAGAACTACTACGGCGTGCGCTGCGACCCCACCCTCCCGTACGTCGAGGGATACACGCCGCCGCTCGAGGGCGGCCAAAGCACGGGTGGCCAGAGCACAGGCGCCCAGAGCGCCGGCTCGAAAGCCGGCGACCAGGGGCCGATCTCACGGCGCAACTTCATCGAACTCTGCGAGAAGCTGACCGCAGAAGACGAGAAGCAGTTCGAGGCGCTCTGGCGCGACCTCGGCCTGAGCGTGGACTGGTCGCTGACCTACCGCACCATCGGCCACGAAGCGCAACTGGCCGCTCAGCGCGCCTTTCTGCGCAACCTGGCACGAGGCGAGGCCTACCAGGCGGACGCCCCGACCCTGTGGGACGTGACCTTCCGCACCGCGGTGGCCCAAGCCGAGCTCGAAGACAAGGACCAGCCGGCCGCATACCACCGCGTGTCGTTCCACCGCGCGACGCCCGGGCCAGATGGCGCGACCACCGTCGAAATCGAGACCACTCGGCCCGAACTGCTGCCCGCCTGCGTTGCGCTGGTGGCACATCCCGACGACGAGCGCTATCAGGCGCTGTTCGGCACGACGGTGACCACCCCGCTGTTCGGCGTCGAGGTGCCGGTGCTCGCCCACCACCTGGCGCAGAAAGACAAGGGATCGGGCATCGCGATGGTCTGTACCTTCGGTGACGTGACCGATGTGGTGTGGTGGCGCGAACTCGACCTGCCGACCCGCGCGATCATCGGCAAAGACGGACGCATTTTGGATGAGGCCCCGGCCGCCGACCTGTTCAGCGACACCGGGCGTGCCGCATACGCCGAACTCGTCGGCAAGACGGTGTTCAGCGCCAAAGCGAAGGTGGTCGAACTGCTCAAGGAGTCCGGCGAGTTGACGGGCGACCCCAAGCCGATCACGCATCCGGTGAAGTTCTACGAGAAGGGCGACAAGCCGCTCGAGATCGTGTCGACGCGTCAGTGGTACATCGCCAACGGCGCGCGCGACGAGGCCTTGCGCGATCGATTGCTCGAGGCCGGCAAGCAGATCAGCTTTCATCCCGACTTCATGCGAGTGCGCTACGAGAACTGGGTCGGCGGGCTGACCGGCGACTGGCTGATCTCGCGCCAGCGCTTCTTCGGCGTGCCGTTGCCGATCTGGTATCCGATCGACGCTGATGGAGAGGTGCTGCGCGAGCAGCCGATCGTCCCGGGTGAGCACCTGCTGCCGGTGGATCCGGCGTCGACGGCCGCGCCCGGCTACGAGGAGAGCCAGCGCGGGCAGGCGAACGGATTCGTCGGCGAGCTGGACATCATGGACACCTGGGCCACCTCATCCCTGACCCCGCAGATCGCTGGCGGCTGGGAGACCGATCCCGAGCTGTTCGAGCTGGTGTTCCCCTACTCCCTGCGGTCACAGGGGCAGGACATCATCCGCACCTGGCTGTTCTCGACCGTGTTGCGCGCCGAGCTCGAGCACCACAGCATCCCGTGGACGGATGCCGGCATCTCGGGCTTCATCGTCGACCCGGACCGCAAGAAGATGTCGAAGTCGAAGGGCAACGTCGTCACCCCGGCAGCCATGCTCGACGAGCACGGATCAGACGCGGTGCGCTACTGGGCGGCATCGAGTCGACTCGGCACCGATGCCTCGTTCGACCCGCAGAACCCGAAGCAGATGAAGATCGGCCGCAGGCTGGCGATCAAGGTGCTCAACGCCGCGAAGTTCGTCTACTCCTTTCCGGAGCCCCCATCTGGCGCGACCATTGCCGCACCGCTCGACCTCGACATGCTTGCCGAACTCGACGCGGTGGTCGGCATCGCGACCACCGCATACGAGGAGTACGACCACGCCCGAGCACTGGAGGTGACTGAGCAGTTCTTCTGGACCTTCTGCGACGACTACCTCGAGCTCGTGAAGGAGCGCGCGTATGCCGGCGACGGCAGCGCGACCCGCGCCCTGCGGGAGGCGATCGACGTGCTGCTGCGCCTGCTCGCGCCCGTGCTTCCCTTCGCAACAGAAGAGGTCTGGCGTTGGACGCATGACGGTTCGATCCACCGCGCCGCCTGGCCCGAAAGCCGCGGTTCTGCTGCGACCAGGGGGCTGCTGCCTGCTGTGAGTGCCGCGCTGATCGGCATCCGCCGTGCCAAGACCGATGCCAAGGCATCGCAGAAGACCGACGTGGTCTCGGCCACGCTGAGCGGGCCAGCATTGCTGGCCGAAGCCGCTGACGACCTGAAGGCGGTGGGGCGGATCGCCGAGCTCACCGTCGTCGAGGCCGAAGAGATCTCGGTGACCGATATCGTGCTCGCGGAGGCCGTGGCGGAATGACTCAGGCGGCGGAACGACGGGCGAGACATCGCCTGTTATTCGCCGCCCTCGCAGCGGTGGTTCTGCTGGCACTCAGCGGCTGTTTTCCCGCGACTTCTTTGCCGCGCACCGAACCCAGCGGGGTCGCGCACCCCATCAGTGTCGCGCCGCTGGCTCCGCTGGTCGTGCCTCGTGTCCTAGCCTTCTGCCCGCTTCTGGACGCCGTGCATTATTCGGGGTATCCCCTCGTCATCGACAAGGTCTACATCTGCCGCGGCGACGAAGAGCGTGCTACCGACGGGGTCTCGACCTACGGGCCATGGGAAGTGGCATACCGGATCGATCATCCCGACGCCCTGCTCGCGGCCTACCGCGCCCCGGATGCGCTCAAGGCACCCAAGGTCTGCGGGCACTTCCCGAGCGATCCCCTGACCATCTGGGTGCGCCATGATGGCGCCACGAAGGCGTACTACGCCCCCGTTGATGCCTGCGGAAACCCCAGCGACGCCGCGACCAGCGCCTACGAGAACGCCAAACGGACTTTGCTCGTCGAAGTGGATCGCGGTGCCCCTCCCTCGAAGAAGGATGCTGCCGGATGAGTTCCACCACGATCAGACCCATCGCCGCCGCCGACCATGACGGCTGGCGAGAGTTGTTCACCGCATACGGCGTCTTCTACGAGACGGACTTCTCGCCCGCCATCCTCGACGGCGTCTGGGGGTGGCTGATGGATGCTGCCCACGAGGTCTCTGCTCTGGTCGCCGAGGCCGATGCCGAGGGCACCGATGGCGCCGAGGGCACCGATGGCGCCGATGGCAAGAGCCTGGTCGGATTCGCGCACCTGCGCCGCCTGCCTGACACGTTCACCGCCGGCCCGGCTTGGTCGCTCGACGACCTGTACGTCGTCCCGGAGTTCCGCGGATCGGGCGTCGCTCGGTCGCTCATCGCGGCCTGCGCGGCAACCGCCCACGACGCGGGAGGGGGCACGCTTCGATGGATCACCGCATCCGACAACAGCACCGCGCAGCGGCTCTACGACAAGGTCGCGACCCGCACCACGTGGGTGACGTACGAGAAGGAGACCTGATGCAACTCGGAACGCGCTGGAACTTCGGTGACGAGCCGCCCGCAGGGCTGGCGCCTGTCATGGTCGGCGCGATCGCCGACGTCGAGTCAGAACTCGACGATGGTGCTTCGGAGGGAGTCGACCCGAGCAGCTGGCGCTGGACGTTGACCTGGCTCGAGGGTCGAGCAGTGGTAGAACTCGATGACGGGACCGTCTTGCACCACGACCCCGTCACCGACTCCGTCAGCCGAGACGACCCGGCTTAAGACAGCCGGGCGAGGTTGCTGGCCCTGGCCGAATCCTTCTGGTTCTGGCGCAGCAGCATCATCTCGTCGTGCGTCGGACGCCGCCGCGCCGAGCGCTGCTGAGACCAGCGCAGCATGCCGACGGCAATGCGTGAAACCAGGAGCTCGAAGCCTTGCAGCGTCGAGCCGCGGCTGGCGGCACTGCGGGAAGTACGGCTGGCGTGAGCCGGAAAGGCAGTTGTTGTCATGATGGTTCTCACCTCGTTCGTGATGCTCAAATTACGGTCAACCACCGACACCGGCGGCTGCACAAGATGGCGGATTCTTGGGCTGTTCATGCGCGTTCTCCAGACGGTTTCGACGGGTTGACCGCAGTCTCGGCATCGAGCACCGGGAAGGCGTTGAAATGGATTTGAATTGCCCGCGTGCCATCGACCTGCTGGCCGCGGAACGGGATGACATAGGTGTTGATCGCCGAGTTGACAGCCCGCACGAAGGTCTGCATCTGCTCGAGAGTGAGGCGGGCGTTCGCGGTCGTGATCTCGCTGGTGTCCATCCATTCGGGCGGAAGCAACTCGGGGCCGCGTTCGGTGAAGTCGACGAGCAGACGGTCGGCGGTCTCACGGAACTCGCGGAAGATCAGTTGCGCTGCCGAGCGGCCTGCGGGTGTCTCTTCGGCGGCGGACGAACCGATGTTCAGCGCTCCCGGCACCCGTTCCCACCAGCGCTCGCGCCCTGTTCCTTTGCCCTCGACCTCACGGATGAAGCCGTGACGCTCGAGTTGACGCAGGTGGTAGCTGGTGGCCCCGCTGGACTCACCGAAACGCTCGGCAAGACCACTCGCCGTGGCCGCCCCGTAGATCGACAGCGCGTTGACGATCTGCACCCGCAGGGGATGCGAGAGCGCCTTCAGGCTCTCCAGGTCGAGCTCGCGGGTGGGCGGCAAGCCCTCCGTGAGTTCGGAGTGGATCGGGTTCTCGGCCATGACTCAACAATAGCATTGCAAAGACTTCTTTGCAAGAAGACCTTTGCAACAGTGTGTTTGCAATGGATTCTTTGCATCTGTGGCCGACCGGCTTATGGTGGAGGCATGGTTGAACAGAATCCCTTTTTCGAGCCCAGCACCCTGGAATACGGCCTCCCGCCCTTCGCCGAAATCCGCGACGAGCACTACGAGCCCGCCTTCGAGAAGGGGATGAGCGACCAACTAGCCGAAGTCAAGGCAATCGTGGTCAAGCGCGACATGCCCCTGTTCGAGAACACCCTGGTGCCGCTCGAGCAGAGCGGCCAGTTGCTCGAACGCGTCGCCAACGTGTTCTTCAACAAGAGCTCTGCCGACTCCAGCGACTTCACGAACGAGCTCGAAGAGAAGGTGGCGCCCCAACTCGCCGCCCACAGCGACGCGATCCTGCTCGACTCGCAGCTCTACTGGCGGATCAAGACGATCTACGACCAGCTCGAGCAGAACACCGAACTCACTCCCGAACAGAAGTACCTCGTGCATCGCTGGTACACCGAAATGACGCTGGCGGGCGCCGGTCTCGACGATGGCGAGAAGGAGAAGCTCAAGGAGTTCAACCAGAAGCTGTCGGTGCTGACCACCAAGTTCGAGAAGAACCTGCTGAGCGACACCAACGAGCTCGCGGTCGTCGTCGACGATGTCGCCGACCTCGAGGGACTCGAACCGGGTGAGATCAGCGCGGCCGCGCAGGCGGCGTCCGACCGCGGGCTCGACGAAGGCAAGTACCTCGTGACGCTCGTGCTGCCCACGGGGCACCCTTTCCTGGCGTCGCTGACCGATCGCGGCATCCGGGAACGGATCATGGATGCCTCCCAGGCGCGTGGCGCTCACGGTGGCGAGTTCGACAACAAGAAGGTGCTGCTCGAGATCGCGCGCCTGAGGGCGGAGCGGGCCGGACTTCTGGGGTTCGCGAGCCACGCGGCATTCGTGCTCGCCGACTCGACAGCGAAGACCCCTGAGGCGGTGGCGGCCATGCTCGGCAGGCTTGCTCCCCCGGCGGCCCGCAACGCCACGGCCGAGCAGGCCGACCTGAACCTGGTGACCGAAGACGAACTCGACGACGACGACTCCACGTCGACCGCTGCATCCGAAAGCGTGAAGTCGTGGGACTGGTCGTTCTGGACCGAGAAGGTTCGGCAGCAGAAGTACGACGTCGACACCGCGGCACTTCGCCCGTGGTTCGAAGCCGAGCGCGTGCTGCACGATGGAGTGTTCTTCGCGGCAACCCAGCTCTACGGCATCACCTTCACCGAGCGCACCGACCTCGTGGGCTATCACCCGGATGTGCGGGTCTTCGAGGTGCGCAACGAAGACGGCTCGCCCCTCGGGCTGTATCTGCTCGACCTGTATACCCGCGACTCCAAGCGCGGCGGGGCGTGGATGAACCCGCTGATCTCGCAGGCAGAGTTGCTCGGGCACGAGACCTCGGTCGTCGTGAACAACCTCAACGTGCCCAAGCCGGCGGCGGGCGAACCGACCCTTCTGACCTTCGACGAGACCTCGACGTTCTTCCACGAGTTCGGGCACGCGCTGCACGGCCTGTTCGCCCACGTGACCTATCCGAAGCTGGCGGGCACCAACGTGTTCCGCGATTTCGTCGAGTTTCCGAGCCAGGTCAACGAGATGTGGATGCTGTGGCCCGAGGTACTCGCGAACTACGCGAAGCACTACCAGACCGGTGCCCCGCTTGATCAGGGCATCGTCGATCGCCTGCACGAGTCCGAGCAGTTCAACGAGGGATTCGCCACCAGTGAATATCTCGGCGCTGCGCTGCTCGACCAGGCCTGGCACTCCCTGAGCGCCAATGCCGCAGCGGCGGTGTCAGACGTCACCGCATTCGAAGCCGACGCCTTGACGTCGGTCGGGCTCGACAACCCCGCAGTGCCTCCGCGCTACCGCAGCACCTACTTCGCGCACGTGTTCTCGGGCGGCTACGACGCCGGCTACTACTCGTACATCTGGAGCGAGGTGCTTGACGCCGACACGGTCGACTGGTTCAAGGAGAACGGCGGACTCACCCGCGCCAACGGCGACCGGTTCCGCGACCGGCTGCTCGGCGTCGGAGGGTCAAAGGATCCGCTGGAGGCATATGTCGACTTCCGCGGTCGCGCCGCCGAGATCGGGCCGCTGCTGAAGCGCCGCGGGCTGGAGTAAGGCCGCGCTAGCATCGATGACGATGGCATCCTCGCTGCTCGAACGATTCGATCCTCGTCGTAACTCGCTCAATGCGCTGCGGCTGTTGCTTGCGGCGCTCGTGATCGTGTCGCATTCCTGGCCGCTGTCCGGCCACAATCCCGAGCCGGAATGGGGTGGGGCCAACCTCGGCACCTGGGCCGTCTTCGGCTTCTTCGCCATCTCGGGTTTCTTGATCACCCGCAGCCGCCTGAGCGGCCGCTCCACCTTCGACTTCTACCGGGCGCGGGTGCTCCGCATCTTTCCGGCGTTCATCGTGGCGCTCCTCGTGGTGGCCGTCGGCTTCGCGCCCCTTTCACAGCTGTTCGACCCGGATGCCGCGTGGCGCCCGATCAGCTCCGTCACCTTCGTGCTGCGCAACCTGTTGCTCTATCCGCCGCTGCTCGGGCAGCCCGGCATCGTGCACACCCTGAGCGGCACTCCTTTTCCCGGCCTCTGGGACGGCTCACTCTGGACTCTGTTCTGGGAGGCCTGCTGCTACGTCGCGATCGGCCTCGCGGTGAGCCTGCTGCCGCGCAAGGGTGTTCCGATCCTGGTGATCGCGCTGTTCGCGCTTCTGACCCTTGCCTCGCTGGCGGGTGCGTCCGGTCTTGTCGCCTTCCCCGAACTCGCGGGGCGCGTCATCCCGATGCTCATCGCCTTTGCCGCCGGGTCACTGCTCTTCGTCTTCGGTGACAGATTTCGCGCGAATCTGCTGACTGCCGGCGTGGCGCTGGTTACCCTCATCCTCATCGGTCTGCTCGGGCTGATCCCGCAACTGGGAACGCTGCCTCTTGCTTATCTGCTCCTCACCCTCGGCAACGTGCTGCCGCTGCACGGGGTTGGCAGATCGTTCGACATTTCTTACGGCGTCTACATCTACGCCTGGCCCGTTCAGCAGACGCTCGCGTTGGCGTTCCATCCGCAGCTGCCGGTGCCGCTGTTCATCCTGCTGTCGTTCGTCGGCACGGTGCCGCTTGCCTTCCTCAGTTGCTGGCTGATCGAGCGCCCGGCGTTGGCCTTGAAACGCCGACCGACCCGGGCGGTGGCGGTGGCCGCCTAGCGCGCCAGGGCGAAGTCCGATTCCCTCAGCTCGTCGCGCGGACGATCGCGGCAGCCAGCAGTTCGGGCGCGCGCTCAGCGTGGTCGAACGGGATCGCGACCCAGTCCTTGAACGGTCGGTCGTGGGCCGAAGGATCGAAGAGCGCGGCGCCCGGCAACGCGAGAGCGGCAGCGAGCTCGGGAGTGCCCGCGCCAAGCTTGAACGCGAGCACGTCGCCCTTCAGACATCCGATCGACTTGCCGTTCAGCATGAACGCACGCGACCCGAACATCGCGCCAGCCACAACCCCCGCGCCGGTCACACCATCGAGAAGCGCCTCGAATAGTCCCGCGGAGTCGGTCATTCCGCCGAGCCTAGCTCGCCGCGCCGACGCCCGACATTCATCACCAGCATGACGATCGCGCCCACGATGAGCCCCCAGAACGCCGAGCCGATGTTGAGCAACTGAATGCCGGAGGCGACGACCAAGAAGGTCACGATCGCCACGATCCGGTGCTGCGGATCTTCGAGGGCAGCTGTGACAGAACTGATCAAGGCGCCGAGCAGAGCGAGCCCGGCAACGGCTTCGATGAGGATGGGCGGGCTGGCCGAGACGAGGGCGGTGGTGGCTCCTGCTGCGAGGCCAAGCACCACGTAGGCACTGCCGGAGCTGACGGTGGCGATCCAGCGCCGATCGGGGTCGGGATGCGCGTCTGGACCGGCCATCATCGCCGCAGTGATCGCCGAGAGGTTCAGTGTGTACGCGCCGAAGAACGAACCGACGACGGTGGCGGCTCCCGTCGCCGAGAGCATCGCACGCGCTGGCGGATTCTCGTAGCCGAAGGTGCGCAGCACCGCAAACCCCGGTACGTTCTGCCCGGCCATCGTGACGATGTAGAGCGGGATCCCCAGACCGATCAGCACGAACGGCTCGAAGGTCGGCAACACGAAGCGGATCGTCGGCAGCAGGTGCGCTGCCGCAATGTGCGGTCCGGACAGGACGACTGCCACCGCCGTCACGACGACGGCTCCCGCGACTGCCCAGCGCGGTGCCAGCCGGGTCAGCGCGAGCCAGACCACGATCGGCGGCACGGCGAGCAGCGGCAACTGCACAGCGGCCTGCACCGGGGCGAGACAGATCGGAAACAGGATGCCGGCCAGCATCGCGCTGGCGATCGGCCGCGGAATCCTCGTCATCGTGCGTGCCAGCCACGGCCAGAGCCCGGTCGCCAGAAGCAGAACACCGCAGAGCAGAAATGCGCCGACCGCCGCGTGGAAGTTGCCGGTGGTCTTGTGCGCCGCCACGAGCAGGGCCGCCCCGGGCGTTGACCAGGCGAACGACAAGGGCAGCCGGTATCGAAGGCTCATTCCGATGGCGAGAACGCCCTGAAAGACGCAGAGCACCAGCAGTCCGGATGCCGCATCGGCCTGGGTCGCCCCGACCGCCCGCAACCCAGCGATCAGGAGCGCGAACGAACTCGCGAAGCCCGCGATCGACCCGACGATCCCGGCCGTGATCGGGTGGACGATCGACACCGGCTTCATGGTGGATTCAGCCTAGAGGCGGCTGCGAAGTGTGACGGCCCTGTGAACGGGCCGGTGCAGCTAAGCCGACTTCTCGGTGCGCCGTGGCGCGCGCGGCACGATGGTCGGAGCCGCGTTCTCGAGCACAGCGCCCTTCGTCACGACGACGCGGGCGACCTCGTCGCTCGACGGCACCTCGAACATGATCGGGCCCAGAACCTCTTCGAGGATCGCGCGAAGCCCGCGGGCGCCGGTTTGCCTCAGCACCGCGAGGTCGGCGATCGCCTCGAGTGCATCCTCTTCGAACTCCAGCTCGACGCCATCGATCTGGAACATGCGCTGGTACTGACGCACCAGGGCGTTCTTCGGCACGGTGAGGATCTCCATCAGCGCGTGCTGGTCGAGCGGCGTCACGGTGGTGACCACCGGAAGGCGGCCGATGAACTCGGGGATGAGCCCGAACTTGTGCAGGTCTTCTGGGAGCACCTCGCTGAACAACATCGACTCGTCGCGCTTCGAATGGAGCGGGGCGCCGAAGCCGATGCCGCGACGACCGACGCGGGCCGAGATGATGTCTTCGAGGCCCGAGAATGCACCGGCGACGATGAACAGCACGTTCGTCGTGTCGATCTGGATGAACTCCTGATGCGGGTGCTTGCGGCCGCCCTGCGGAGGAACCGAGGCGACGGTGCCCTCGAGAATCTTGAGCAAAGCCTGCTGCACCCCCTCGCCCGACACGTCACGGGTGATCGACGGGTTCTCGGCCTTGCGGGCGATCTTGTCGACTTCGTCGATATAGATGATGCCGTTCTCGGCACGCTTGACGTCGTAGTCCGCGGCCTGAATGAGCTTGAGGAGGATGTTCTCCACGTCTTCGCCGACGTAGCCGGCTTCGGTGAGGGCGGTGGCGTCTGCGACCGCGAACGGCACGTTGAGCCGCTTCGCCAGCGTCTGCGCCAGGTAGGTCTTGCCGCATCCGGTCGGACCGATCAGCAGGATGTTGCTCTTGGCGATCTCGATGTCGTCGATGACGGCGTCGGCCGCGCTGAGCGTCGACCGGGCACGAACGCGCTTGTAGTGGTTGTACACCGCCACTGAGAGGGCGCGCTTGGCCGGCTCTTGGCCGATGACGTACTCCTCGAGGAACGAGAAGATCTCTTTCGGCTTGGGAAGTTCGAACTCGCTCGAGACCTCTTCGCCGGCCTCGGCCAGACGCTCTTCGATGATCTCGTTGCAGAGTTCGACGCACTCGTCGCAGATGTAGACGCCGGGCCCGGCGATCAGCTGCTGGACCTGCTTCTGAGACTTGCCACAAAAGGAGCACTTGAGCAGGTCAGCGCTCTCCCCGATGCGTGCCATGCATGCGAGCCTAACCCGAACCGCCAATGGCAACCGGCAGTGTGTGGAAATGTCCCCCTCGGCGCGCCGTCGTAGGCTGAATCCATGCCCGGGCACGCGAGAGCGCAGCGAGCGCCCATGGGCGCCATGCCCCGCAGTCTCAGACGGGGCGCCCTCGCATTTGGCGCCGCCGTGCTGCTCGCGATCGCGGCGCCCATGAGTGCCAGCGCGCACGTCTCTCTCGAAGAGAACACGGCCGCGCCCGGCACGTTCACCACCCTGACCTTCCGCGTGCCGAACGAGACAGCCGATGGGGCTTCGACGAGCAAGCTGACGGTGACTCTTCCGACCGGGGCGGGCCTGCTCGACAGCGTCAGCTACATCCCGATCGCCGGATGGACGACCGAGCTGGTCACCACCAAGCTCGCGACGCCGATCACCCGTGGCGATGTCACGATCACCAAGGCAGTAACGCAGGTGGTCTGGACCGCGACCCCGGGCTCGGAGTACGGCCCCGGCAGCGAGGGCATCTTCAAGCTGTTCGTCGGCCCGATTCCGGATGTCGGGCAACTCGAGCTTCCCGTTGAGCAGGGGTATAGCGACGGATCGACCGTTTCGTGGAGCGGGGATGCCAGCGCCGAGCGCCCGGCACCCGTGCTGTACATCACCGACAAGCCGGTAAGCGACCACGACGCGGACAGCGCGCCGGTCACCCCGGTCACGACGTCGACCGGCACGACGACAAGCGGCCCCGATGTGCTTGGGCGCGTTCTCGGCGGGCTCGGACTGATTCTGGGCTCGATCGCGCTGGTGATCGCCGTCGTCGGCCGACGCGCGCAGAAGAGGGTGGGGTAGCTCATGCTCCGCGGTCCGTTGCGCGTGAAGCCAGCGATCGTGGCCACGGTGCTCGCGATCGTCGGAGTGCTCGCGCTCGACGGCCCGGCATATGCGCACAACCAGATCGTGTCGTCGACGCCGAGCCCGAACGAGACGCTGACCGCGCTGCCTGGTCAGTTCGAGATCGACACCAACAACCCGCTGCTGGACATCGGCGGCACGGGCCGCGGCTTCGCTTTCGAGATTCAGGATGCCGCGGGCAGGTTCTATGAAACCGGTTGCGTCTCGATCGTCGACGACAGCATGTTCACGGCGGCACGCCTCGGGCCCGCAGGGGCTTACTCGATCACCTATCAGTTGGTCTCGGCCGACGGGCACACGGTGAGCGGCAGGATCCCCTTCACCTGGGCTCCCGCCGACGCCGCTGTGGTCAGCAAAGGCGTGGCGACTCCCCCGGGGTGCAACGGCGCGAAGGGGCCAGCCAAGCCGGACGCCAGCGGCAACGGAAGCGATGGCAGCCGTGACTCGACGGTGCCGCTGGCCGACATCCTGTGGATCGGCGGGATCATCATTGCCGTGGCGCTGGCGGTGATCGTCACCCTCCTGCTGGTCACCCGCAGACGACCCGACTCGCCTACGTCTCGGTGATCTCGACAAGCGGGAGTTCGCGCCCTGCTTTCTCCTGCTGATCGACGAAGAACGGGTAGTCGGCGATCAGCCGTTTCCAGGCAGCATCGCGTGCCTTCTCGGCCAACACGCGGGCCGCCCCGTCATATTCGCGCGTCGGCTCTTCGACGTGAACGACGGGATCCGCCACGATGTTGCGATACCAGTGCGGGTCGTCGCTCGCTCCGTCATTGGATGCCACGACCAGGATGCCGCGATCGGTCGTGGTGAACATCACCGGCACGGTCGCGGGTGTGAAGGTCCGCGCCCCGGTGGTCGTGAGCAAGACCAGCCGCTCGCGGTGCATCCCCTCGACGGAGATCTCGCCTCCGGCCCTGAAGTCGGTGATGACCTGGTCGTTGATGGCTTTCATGTCCATAACGACACGCTACGGTCGTCCTGAAAACAGGCGATGGGCCTGCCGGGAAACACCCAGGCAGACCCTTCGACAGAGATCGAGTTACTTGACCAGCGCTGGCAGGTTCTTGCGGCTGGTCAGCACCTGGTCGATCAGGCCGTAGGCGAGCGCCTCGTCTGCCGACAGGATGGTGTCGCGCTCGAGGTCTTTATTGACGCGCGCCAGGTCGTGGTTCGAGTGCTTCACGAGCGTCTCTTCGAGCCAGGTGCGCAGGCGCAGGATCTCTTTCGCCTGGATCTCGATGTCCGACGCCTGCCCACGGCCGGCCTCGCCGACGGCGGGCTGGTGGATCAGGATGCGCGCGTTCGGCAGCGCGAGGCGCTTGCCCGGAGTTCCGGCGGCGGCGATGACGGCAGCAGCCGATGCCGCCTGGCCGAGCACGACCGTCTGGACCTGCGGACGGATGTACTGCATCGTGTCGTAGATCGCCGTCATCGCGGTGAACGAGCCACCCGGTGAGTTGATGTACATCAGGATGTCGCGGTCGGGATCCTGGCTCTCGAGAACCACCAGCTGGGCGATGATGTCGTCCGCGGACGCGTCATCGACCTGCACGCCGAGGAAGATGATGCGGTCCTCGAACAGCTTGGTGTAGGGGTCGGTGCGCTTCATCCCGTAGGACGTGCGCTCCTCGAACTGCGGGAGGATGTAGCGGCTGGAAGGCGCTGGAACCTGCAGGCCGCCATACGGGCTGTTGATCATTAGTGCTCCAAACACGAGGTATGGCGGGTGGTCAGGCGAGCGTGCCGGCGCCACCAGGAGCCTGGCCGGCGTGGGTGTAGACGTGGTCGACGAAGCCGTAGTCCTTGGCCTCCTCGGCCGTGAACCAGCGGTCGCGGTCCGAGTCGGTCTCGATCTGGTCGAGGGTCTGGCCGGTGTGCTGGGCGATGAGCTCGGCCATCTGCTTCTTGATGTGCAGCATCTGCTGGGCCTGGATCTTGATGTCCGATGCGGTGCCGCCGATGCCACCGGAGGGCTGGTGCATCAT
>JBDSSQ010000015.1:0-8394 GCA_039928695.1 Pseudolysinimonas sp.
GCGAGTCGACGGCCTTCGGCGTCGGGTCGATGATGTCGATGAGACGTTTGTGGGTGCGCTTCTCGAACTGCTCGCGGCTGTCCTTGTACTTGTGAGGAGAGCGGATCACGACGATCACGTTCTTCTCGGTGGGCAGGGGCACAGGACCGACGACGGTCGCGCCCGCGCGGGTCACCGTGTCGACGATCTTGCGCGCCGACGCATCGAGGCCGGCGTGGTCGTACGACTTGAGCCGGATGCGGATCTTCTGTCCCGCCATGTTGTCTCTCTCCCGTTTCCGCACGGCACCCATCACAGGTCCGTACCCGCGCGACGCATGTTCTGGTCGCGCACCGCTGTTCTTCTGTCAATCCGTCCGACCCACGCGGTCGGGCGTGTCGCGGCCCCTTCGGGGCGCAGCACACACAATCCTCGTGAGAGGCTCGGATTCGAGTGAAGCTGTGTTCTGCTGCCCGCCGCCCAACCTGGTCAAAGAACCGGTCCCCCGCTTGCGACGAGGCTCAGTTCTTTCGGTTGTGCACTGCACTGACAGTGATCCGCGCGCGAACGCGCAGAGTGTTGAACTAGACGAGTTTGCCATACGCCTGCATTTGCTGCAAGCCGGGCGTGTCGCCTGCTACCCCTTCGTCGCGCCAGCCAGCAGACCCCGCACGAAGAAGCGCTGCAGAGAGAAGAACACGATCAGCGGAACGATGATCGAGATGAAGGCTCCTGCCGACTGCAGATACCACTTATCGCCCCACGAACCCGACAGGGAGTTCAGCGTCTGGGTGAGAGGAAGCGAGCTCGAGGGGGCGAATATCGTTGCCACCAGGAGGTCGTTCCAGACCCAGATGAACTGGAAGATCGCGAACGACGCAATCGCCGGCATCGACAGCGGAACGATGATTCGGAAGAAGATCTGACCGTGGCCAGCGCCATCCACCCGCGCAGATTCCACGAGCTCGTTCGGAATCTCGGAGATGAAGTTGTGCAGCAGGAAGATCGCGAGGGGCATCGCGAAGACGGCGTGCGCGATCCAGACGGTCGCGAAGCTGTGATCGACGTCGCGCAGGGTGAAGCCCGGGAAAATTCCAACGCCGTTGATCGACAGGCCACGCGAGAACAGGCTGAGCAGCGGAACCAGAGCCATCTGGATCGGGACGATCTGCAGAGCGAAGACGAACACGAAGATGATCCCACGGCCCTTGAAGGGGATCCACGCGAATGCATACGCGGCGAGCGTCGCGATCGAGATTGGAATCACGGTTGCAGGAATCGCGATCGCGACCGAGTTCAGGAACGACGCGCCAAGAGTGAGAGCCGTTCCGCCCGAGGTCAGAGCCGCGTAGTAGTTCGACAGCGTGAAGCCAGGGTTGACGAAGACCGTCCACCATCCGGTCGTCGCCGAGGCACTCCCGGGACGGAACGAGGTCACGAAGAGGCCAAAGGTGGGGATCGTCCAGATGATCGCGATGATGATGGCAGCGATGGTGGCGCCGCGCGACGTCAGCCGCTTCTGTGCATCCGCCTCGCCCCTGCGTGACGCACGTGCCATGGCTCGCGCGGCCTTGGTGTCGAACCTCGGATCGGCATCGATGACAGCCATCAGCGGATCTCCTTCTGCTTGCGCGTTTGCCTGACGTTGTAGACGATCAACGGCGTCACGAACAGGAAGAGGACGAGAGCCAAAGCGGACGAATGCCCGTAGCTCTGGAACCGTTGCTGCTGATTGACCATCTCAAACGCGACGACTGTCGAGTTGGAACGACCTCCGGTCATCACCGCCACGATGTCGTACACCTTCAACGAGGCGATGGTGATGGTGGTCAGCACCACGATGAGCGAGGTCCTGATGCCCGGGACCGTCACGTTTCGGAAGAGCTGCCATGCATTGGCGCCGTCGAGGGATGCCGCCTCGTTCTGCTCGACGGGAACGGCTTTGATCGCCGCGGAGAGGAACACCATGGCGAACCCGGTCTGCGTCCAGATGAAGATCGCAAGCAGGCAGAAGGTGTTGACGAACGGTTGCGCATCGAGCCAGCTGACCGGCTGGCCACCGAGTCCGACGATGACCGCGTTGAGCAGGCCGATCTGCTGGCCCTGCCGGAAGTCATAGACGAACTTGAAGATGATGCCGGCCCCGACGAACGAGATGGCGACCGGCATGAACACCAGCACCTTGAGGAACCTCTCGCCTCGTGCCCGGTCGATGAAGACCGCGTACGCAAGGCCGAGCACGATCGAGATCGTGGGAGCCAGGGCCGCCCAGATGACGGTATTGATGACCGACCAGAAGCCGTCTGGGTTGGTGAAGACCCAGACGTAGTTGCCTAACCCGACGAAGGCCGTGCCGGTCTTGTCGAAGAAGGATTGGTAGATCGTCGAGAGGGCCGGGTAGATCAGACCGACGAGGATCAGGATCGTCGCCGGTGCCATGAAGGTGATCAGCTGATAGATGTAGCCAGCGCCCGATCGAGCGCGATAGTCGGCGAAGAAGAGCAGCGCGCCGCACAGCAAGGCGATCGCCACGACGTAGAGCACCGCGTTCTGATACGGCCGCAGCAGCATGGCTGCGAGAACCGGGATGACGAAGCAAGCGGCGACCCTGAGCCAGAAATAGCCGCGACCGCGGCGTGGGGCGAACTCGACGAGCACGAGAATCATGCCGACCACCACGAGGAACACCGCTACCACGATGGGGATCTGGGCAAGCGGCGGAAGGCCGCCGATCCAGACGAAGAAGCTGTTAAGCGAGAACCCGAGCGAGGTGGGCAGCGCGGAGTCGTTGGGGGTTCGCGTGATCATGAAGATCAGAAGCGCGACGATCAAGACCGCGGCGACAGCCACGATGATCCCGGTCACGCGACGCGGGATGCGGGTCTTGTTGGTGCGGCCGACGGCGAGGGTTCCAGTCATGGTGCTGCCTTTCTGAGCACGTCTTCGGGCTCGGAGTGTGTCAGACGCTAGGGCCAGACGGAGCCGCCCGCAAGCTGCGAACGGCTCCGTCTGAAACCCCGGCGGGCTAACTAGTTCTGGTACCCGGCCTGGATGGCGCTGAGCACCTGGTCGGTCGGCGTCCCGTCGACCCAGTTGACCATTCCCTTCCAGAACGATCCGGATCCCACGGTCGCCGGCATGAGGTCGGACGCGTCGAACCGCACCGTGGTCTTGGGGTCTTGGAGCGTCTTCATCGTGTCGGTGAGGAACTGGCTGGATGCCAGCGAGGGATCTGCGCCGTTGTTCGCCGAGATGACGCCACCGAGCTTGACTCGCGCGTTCGCGAAGTCAGGAGTCGACATGAACTCCTGGACCATCTGAACCGCCTTCTTGCTCGAGAACGCCGCAACGAACTCGCCGCCGGCCTCCGCCGCGCTGGATCCCGACTTGATGCCCGGGAGCAGGAATGCGTAGACGTCGCCGTCCGGTGCGATGGTCGGCGTCTTGCCCGCCTTGTTGGTGACCGTCAAGAAGTTCGACGACAGGAACGATGCCTGGTGGGTCATCGGGCACGTGCCGTCGGCCACCTTGGCGGCGACATCGGCGAACGCCGTCGAGTTGATGCTCTTGACGTTGCCGAAGCCGGCGTTGACGTACTTCGGGTCGAGCAGGATCTTGCCAACCGCATCGAAGGCATCCTTGATCTGCGGGTCAGTGAACTTGACCTTGCCGGCGACCCATTGGTCGTAGACATCCGGGCCGGACTGACGAAGAACCAGGTCTTCGATCCAGTCGGTGCCCGGCCATCCCGAGGCGGCATCCGACGCGAACCCGGCGCACCACGGAGCCGAACCGGTCTTCTGCTGGATGGTCTGGGTCAGGGTCAGGAGCTCGTCCCACGTCTTGGGAACCGTGACGCCCCACTGCTTGAAGTTGGCCGGCGAGTACCAGACGAAGCCCTTGACGCTGGCGAGCATCGGAGCGGCGTAGAACTTGCCGCCGACCGTGCCGTAGGTCTTCCACGACTTCGACCAGTACTTGCTGACGTTGGACGAGACCGTGGCGTCTGGCTGCACGACCTGTTTGGTTCCCACCAGCGTCGCGAGCAGCCCTGGCTGCGGGACGATCGCGATGTCTGGCGCCGAGCCGCCGTTGACCTTCGTGACGATGTTGCCCTCGAAGCTCTTGTCACCGGTGTAGACGACCTTGATGCCGGTGTCTTTGGTGAACTTGTCGAACGTCTTGTTCAGCGCGTCGGCCTCGGTACCGGTGATGCCGCCCGCTATGTTGACCGTCTGTCCCTTGACGCTGGTGCCGCCACCGGTCGATCCGGTTTCGGCGCACCCGGCCAGCATCAGGCTCGCCGCCCCCAGAAGGGCGAGCGGGGCCAGAAGGCCGCGTCGAAGTGATGTGCCCATTAAATCCTCCTCATTGAGCGCGTGGGGCTTTCCACGCGAGTCGCGATCCCTCGGGAACCGCTCCCGCATACGGTATGCATCCCGGGTGGTCTGGCGCAATGTTACGGGCATCACAAATCCATAACCCTGTAAACAGGGGGCAAAGCGCGAGACAGACTACCCTGTCTACTCTGTGGGAACGGTTCCAGTATTCGTCGGTCTCCTCTAAGATGGGTGGCCACGGGCGGCTGGGTTCGAGGAGGTGACAGGCAGAAATGAGCGGAATCGCCGATGTTGCCCGCCTCGCGGGCGTGTCCAAGTCCACAGCGAGCCGCGCTCTCACGGGCAGCGGGTACGTCTCCGAGTCGACTCGATCACGCGTGGTGGAGGCCGCAGACTCCCTGCACTACGTGGCATCCACCAGCGCAGTGAGTCTCGCCACCGGCCGGACGCAGAACATCGGTGTGGTCATGCCCTACGTCACACGCTGGTTCTTCGCCGAAGTTCTCGAGGGAATCCAGGATTCCCTCCTTGCCGAAGATCTCGATTTGACCCTCTATGACGCGCGCCCCGGCACCGCGGGGCGCCAGCGCATCTTTGAACAATTCCTCGCCCGCAAGCGCTTCGATGGGCTGATCATTGTCGGCCTCGAGCCGGGCGACGAGGAGCTTGAGCGACTGGTGGCACTCAACCGCCCGATGGTCAGTGTGGTCGGCGCCGGTGCCGAGACCACCGTGATCGAGATCGATGACAACGACGCCGCGCGCCGTGCCACCGAGCACCTGATCTCTCTCGGACATCGCGACATCGCGTTCGTGGGCGGCGGAGGCGACGCGCATTGGGCTCAGGTCGACCGTCGACGACTCGGGGGCTACCGCGAATCGATGACCGATGCCGGCCTCGAGACCAGCGCGCGGCACGTTCCATCGGAGGTGAGCATGCCGGGGGGCTACGCGGCCGCCGTCGACCTGCTGGGAGACGTGCGATCCCGGCCAACCGCCGTGGTCGCCAGCTGCGACGAGGTGGCCGTTGGGACCATCATCGCGGCGCGCCGGTTGGGCATCCGGGTTCCCACCGACCTCAGCGTTGTAGGCATCGACGACCACGAATACGCCGAGATGTTCGGACTGACCACGCTCGAGCAGAGCCCGCGCGAGCAAGGCGCAGCCGCAGTCGAACTGCTGCTTCAGCAGATCGACGACCCGAGCAGGGCCCCGCAATACGTGCGTCTGCACGCCAGACTCATCATGAGAACGTCGACAGCGCCGCCCCTCGGGGCGGGCGGCGCCGCGTTGCTCGATTCAACCGAGATCGCCGCAGACGGCCCCGCCACCCCGTGACGGTTACCTGGTCGGACTACCGGAGCTAGGCCCCGGATCCGCCAGACGCGGGAGCTGCTTCCGCGTCGTCATCTCCGTGAATCGCGTGCTCAGCGCGGTCTTTGACGTTGTCCGCGACATCTTTCGCCTTGTCGGCGACGTCGCCCGCGACATCCTTCGCGTCTCCGGCCAGCTCCTTGGCTTTGTCTGCGGCTTCACGCGCGAGGTCCTTGGCCTTGTCCACGATGTCGTCGAGTCCCATGATGTCCTCCCGCGGGGCAGCACATCCGCCCATCGAGCACAGTCTGCTGGGTGAGGCGGTTGCGAGTAAAGGTTCAGGAGAAGAACATCGAACGCAGCTGCGCTTCAACGGATCCGGGTCGTGCCGGGTCGATCGTCTCCCCGTGCGCATAGCGGTCGAGCAGCCGAGGATCGACATAGCTGGCGCGTGCGATCGCCGGCGTATTCCCCAGCACGGCGGCCGCAGCCCGGATCGCCTCGGCGATGGCGCTCCGCCGCCCGCTCTCGGTCGCTCGGGGCCCGATGCGCGCAAGCGTGACGGCCGCCGCCGCGGTTCCACGCAGGGTGCGGAAGTCCTTGGCCGAGAACTCGCCCCCGGTGCGCAGGCGCAGGTCGTTGTTGATCTCCTCGGCGCTGACCGGATGCCATCGCCCTCCGCCATGCCACGCGAAAAGCCGGGCGCTGCCACCTCGTCGTTTCAGCGAGGTCACGAGCGCCGCCAGGTCGCCATCCTGGAGCTCGGATTCCCACGCCTGCCCGCTCTTGGCCGGGAAACGCAGGTGCACGATGTCGCCGTCGTGCACGACGGCGTGAGCGCAGAGCAGGGTCGAGAGCCCGAAGCTGCCGTTCTCATCCAGATACCGCTCGGATCCCACCCGAAGCGCCCCGGAGTCCAGAACGCGAAAGGCTCCGGCAAGTACGCGGTCGCGACTCAGCTGGCTGCCCCGCAGGTCTCGGGTGACCTTGCGCCGGGCGCTCGGGAGTGTCTCGGCGAGCTCCAGCATCCTGTCGAACTTCGCCCGGTCTTTCTGCTGCCGCCAGACCGGGTGATAGAGGTATTGCCGACGCCCTGCTGCGTCGAGGCCGGTCGCTTGAATGTGACCGTTCGGGTACGGCGCAATCCAGACATCCGACCAAGCCGGGGGGATCGCCAGGCCGACGATGCGATCGAGCAGCTCCGCGTCTGAGACCCGGGCGCCCGCGGCATCCCGGTAGAAGAAGCCGGTGCCCGATCTCACTCGGCGGATGCCCTGGTCGGTCGATCGACTCCGCCGCAGTCGCATCTTTCGACCATACGCCTGGCAACGACGAAGGGGCCGGGCCTTGCGGCCCGACCCCTCACGTACTAGTGCCGAAGATTACTTGATGATCTTCGTGACCTTGCCAGCGCCCACGGTTCGGCCACCCTCGCGGATGGCGAAGCCGAGGCCCTCCTCCATCGCGATCGGCTGAATCAGCTCGACCGTGATGTCGGTGGTGTCGCCGGGCATGACCATCTCGGTGCCCTCGGGCAACGTGATGACGCCGGTGACGTCGGTGGTGCGGAAGTAGAACTGCGGACGGTAGTTCGCGTAGAACGGGTTGTGACGCCCACCCTCGTCCTTGCTCAGGATGTATGCGGTGCCCTCGAAGTTCGTGTGAGGCGTCACCGACCCCGGCTTGACGACGACCTGGCCGCGCTCGACATCTTCGCGCTTGGTGCCGCGAAGAAGCAGACCACAGTTCTCGCCAGCCCATGCCTCGTCGAGCTGCTTGTGGAACATCTCGATTCCGGTGACCGTGGTCTTCTGCGTCGGGCGGATGCCGACGATCTCGACCTCGGAGTTGATGGCGAGGGTGCCACGCTCGGCGCGGCCCGTGACGACGGTTCCGCGGCCGGTGATCGTGAAGACGTCCTCGATGGGCATCAGGAACGGCTTGTCCTTGTCGCGCACCGGGTCGGGCACGCTGTTGTCGACGGCCTCCATGAGGCCGAGAACGGACTCGACCCACTTCGCGTCGCCCTCGAGGGCCTTGAGGCCCGAGACGCGCACCACGGGGGCGTTGTCGCCGTCGAAGTCCTGGCTCGAGAGGAGCTCGCGCACCTCCAGCTCGACGAGCTCGAGGATCTCCTCGTCGTCGACCATGTCGGCCTTGTTGAGCGCGACCAGCAGGTACGGCACGCCGACCTGCTTGGCGAGCAGCACGTGCTCACGGGTCTGGGCCATCGGGCCGTCAGTCGCTGCAACAACCAGGATCGCGCCGTCCATCTGGGCAGCACCGGTGATCATGTTCTTGATGTAGTCGGCGTGGCCGGGTGCGTCGACGTGAGCGTAGTGACGCTTCTCGGTCTCGTACTCGACGTGCGAGATGTTGATCGTGATACCGCGCTGGCGCTCTTCCGGAGCCGAGTCGATCGACGCGAAGTCGCTCTGAACGTTGGTCGCGGAAGGGAACTTGTCGGCGAGAACCTTGGAAATCGCTGCGGTGAGCGTGGTCTTTCCGTGGTCAACGTGACCGATGGTTCCGATGTTTACGTGCGGCTTGCTCCGCTCGAACTTGGCCTTCGCCACTGTGGGTCCTCCTCAGGACTCGGGTGTTCGGCATCCGGATTTCATTCCGAATGCTTCACGAATTGGTATCTGTTTAGTTTACTGCCGATATTCCGGGGACCGACGGGGCAATAGCGCTCCACCGGCGAGTAACGAAAGCTACTCGCCCTTGTTCTTCTGGATGATCTCCTCAGCTACCGCGCGGGG
>JBDSSQ010000016.1:0-25671 GCA_039928695.1 Pseudolysinimonas sp.
GCCGGCGGCGATGAGCTTGGCGATGGTGACATCGCCCGCGTCGTCTCCGGCCTTCGCCACGACCTTGCCCTTGGCATCCAACGCGTCCTCGGCGAGCGAGCGAGCGTAGACCGAGTTCTCGACGTTCTCGTCGCGGACCAGCACGCCCTCGTCGTTCTTCGCCGCGATGCGCAGCTCGAGTCCCTTGGTCGTGCCGCAGTCGTCTTCGCGGATGATCACATCTTGCGAGACGTCCACGAGACGACGGGTCAGGTAACCCGAGTCGGCGGTACGCAGAGCGGTGTCGGCGAGACCCTTGCGGGCACCGTGGGTAGCGATGAAGTACTCCGCCACCGACAGGCCCTCACGGTACGACGAGATGATCGGACGCGGGATGATGTCACCCTTCGGGTTCGACACCAGCCCCCGGATGCCGGCGATGTTTCGCACCTGCAGCCAGTTGCCTCGAGCACCAGACGACACCATCCGGAAGATGTTGTTGTCTTTCGGGAAGTTGTCTTGCATCGCCTGGGCAACCTCGTTGGTCGCTTCGGTCCAGATATCGATGAGCTCCTTGCGACGCGTGGTGTCGTCGGTCAGACCCTTGTCGAACTCGGCCTGCACCTTGGCAGCCTGCTTCTCGTGGCGCGCCACGATCTCGCCCTTCGCCTTCGGGGTGAGCACATCGCTCAGTGCGACGGTCACGCCCGAACGCGTGGCCCAGTAGAAGCCGGCGTCCTTGATGCGGTCGAGCGCCGCGGCGACCTCGACCTTGGGGTAACGCTCAGCCAGATCGTTGACGATCGAGCTCATCTTGCCCTTGTCGGCGACGGCCTCCACATAGGGGTAGTCGACCGGAAGGGTCTCGTTGAAGATCGCGCGACCGAGCGAGGTCGTGACCAGGGTGGTCGAACCTTGCACAAAGCCCTCGGGAGCGACATCTTCGCCGAAGTAGACGTTCTCGAGACGGATGCGCACGACCGCGTTGAGATCGAGCGTGCCTTGATCCTTGGCGAGGATCGCCTCGGCGATCGACGAGAACGCGCGGCCCTCGCCGACAGCACCTTCCTTGATCGTCGTCAGGTGGTGCAGACCGATGATCATGTCTTGCGTCGGCAGAGTCACCGGGCGGCCGTCGGACGGCTTCAGGATGTTGTTGCTGGCGAGCATCAGGATGCGGGCCTCGGCCTGCGCCTCGACCGACAGCGGCAGGTGGACAGCCATCTGGTCGCCGTCGAAGTCCGCGTTGAACGCTGCGCAGACGAGCGGGTGCAGCTGGATGGCCTTGCCCTCGACGAGCTGAGGCTCGAAGGCCTGGATGCCGAGACGGTGCAGCGTGGGCGCGCGGTTCAGAAGAACCGGACGCTCGCGGATGATCTCTTCGAGCACGTCCCACACCTGCGGACGCGAACGCTCGACCATGCGCTTTGCGCTCTTGATGTTCTGCGCGTGGCTCAGGTCGATCAGGCGCTTGATCACGAACGGCTTGAACAGCTCGAGGGCCATCTGCTTGGGCAGACCGCACTGGTGCAGCTTGAGCTGGGGTCCGACGATGATCACCGAACGACCCGAGTAGTCGACGCGCTTGCCGAGCAGGTTCTGGCGGAACCGGCCCTGCTTGCCCTTGAGCATGTCGCTCAGCGACTTGAGCGCGCGGTTGCCGGTGCCGGTGACGGGACGGCCGCGGCGGCCGTTGTCGAACAGCGCGTCAACTGCCTCTTGCAGCATCCGCTTCTCGTTGTTGACGATGATCTCGGGTGCCCCAAGGTCGAGCAGACGACGCAGCCGGTTGTTGCGGTTGATCACGCGGCGGTACAGGTCGTTCAGGTCGGAGGTCGCGAAGCGGCCACCGTCGAGCTGGACCATCGGGCGCAGCTCCGGCGGGATCACCGGCACGACGTCGAGCACCATCGCGGCCGGCGAGTTGCCGGTCTGCAGGAAGGAGTTGACGACGCGCAGGCGCTTGATCGCGCGGATCTTCTTCTGGCCCTTGCCGTTGGCGATCTGATCGTGCAGCAGTTCGCTCTCGGCGGCCAGGTCGAAGGCCTCCAGGCGCTTCTGGATGCTCTCGGCACCCATGTAGGCCTCGAAGTACAGTCCGTAGCGGTCTTGCAGCTCGTGGAAGACGGAGTCTTCGGGCTTCAGGTCGCCGACCTTGAGCGTGCGGAAGTCATCCCACACGCGTTGAAGCTGGGAGATCTGCTCGTCGAACGACTTGCGGACCTGACCCATCTCTTTCTCGGCGCCGTCTTTGACCTTGCGCTTCTGGTCGCTCTTTGCACCCTCTTCTTCGAGCGCGGCCAGGTCGGTCTCCAGCGCCTGAAGGCGCGTGGCGATCTGCGAGTCGCGCTGCTGCTCGAGCTGCTTGATCTCGAGGTTCACCTCGTTCTCGAGGCCGGGAAGGTCGTTGTGGCGGCCGTCTTCATCCACCGAGATGACCATGTATGCCGCGAAGTAGATGACCTTCTCGAGGTCCTTCGGCGCCATGTCGAGCAGGTAGCCAAGACGTGACGGCACACCCTTGAAGTACCAGATGTGCGTGACAGGGGCGGCGAGCTCGATGTGGCCCATGCGCTCACGACGAACGGAGCTCTTGGTGACCTCCACGCCGCAGCGCTCGCAGACGATGCCCTTGAAGCGCACCCGCTTGTACTTGCCGCACGAGCACTCCCAGTCGCGAGAGGGTCCGAAGATCTGCTCGCCGAACAGGCCGTCTTTCTCGGGCTTGAGCGTGCGGTAGTTGATGGTCTCCGGCTTCTTGACCTCGCCGTAGCTCCACGCGCGGATGTCCGCGGAGGTGGCCAGGCCGATCCGAAGCTGGTCGAAAGTTGCTGCGTTGATCACTTTGTAGTGTCTTCTTTCGCTCGTTCTAGAAGTTGTAGGTGGCCCGGGCTCAGATGTCGTCGATGGACGACGACTCGAAGCGGGTGGAGATGTTGATGCCCAGCTCTTCGGCGGCACGGAAGACCTCGTCGTCCGTGTCTTTCAGGCTGATGGTGGAACCGTCAGCAGCGAGCACCTCGACGTTCAGGCACAGCGACTGCATCTCTTTGATGAGCACCTTGAAGCTCTCGGGGATCCCGGGCTCCTGGATGTTCTCGCCCTTGACGATTGCCTCGTACACCTTGACGCGGCCGAGGATGTCATCCGACTTGATGGTCAGAAGCTCCTGCAGCGCGTACGCGGCACCGTATGCCTCGAGAGCCCAGACCTCCATCTCGCCGAAGCGCTGTCCACCGAACTGCGCCTTTCCGCCGAGGGGCTGCTGGGTGATCATCGAGTACGGGCCGGTCGAGCGTGCGTGGATCTTGTCGTCGACCAGGTGGTGCAGCTTCAGGATGTACATGTAGCCGACCGAAACCGGTGCCGGGTACGGCTCGCCGGAGCGGCCGTCGAACAGCATGGTCTTGCCCGTCGAATCGATCAGGCGGTCGCCGTCACGGTTCTTGGTCGTCGAGTCGAGCAGACCCTGGATCTCGTCTTCGAATGCACCGTCGAAAACCGGTGTCGCAACCTTGGTACCGGGGGCGGCCGAGTGGGCCTCCTGCGGCAGGTGCGCGGCCCACTTGGGCGAGCCCTGCACCTCCCAGCCCTGCTTGGCGATCCACCCGAGGTGGGTCTCGAGCACCTGGCCGAAGTTCATGCGACCGGGGATGCCGAGCGGGTTCAGGATGATGTCGACCGGCGTGCCGTCCGCGAGGAACGGCATGTCTTCGACCGGCAGGATCTTCGAGATGACGCCCTTGTTGCCGTGGCGCCCCGCGAGCTTGTCGCCCTCGGTGATCTTGCGCTTCTGGGCGATAAAGACCACGACGCGCTGGTTGACGCCCGAGCCGAGCTCGTCGTCGCCGTCTTGGGCATCGAACACCTTGACGCCGATGATGGTGCCCTCTTCACCGTGAGGAACCTTGAGCGAGGTGTCACGCACCTCGCGGCTCTTCTCGTTGAAGATGGCGCGCAGCAGACGCTCTTCTGCACTGAGCTCGGTCTCGCCCTTCGGCGTGACCTTGCCGACCAGGATGTCGCCGGGGCGCACCTCGGCTCCGATGCGGATGATGCCGCGCTCGTCGAGGTCGGCCAGCAGCTCGGGGCTCACGTTGGGGAGGTCACGGGTGATCTCTTCCTTGCCGAGCTTCGTGTCGCGGGCATCCACCTCGTACTCCTCGATGTGGATCGAGCTGAGCACGTCATCTTTCACCAGGTTCTGGCTGAGGATGATGGCGTCTTCGAAGTTGTGACCCTCCCACGGCATGAACGCCACGAGCAGGTTCTTGCCGAGCGCCAGCTCGCCGTTCTCGGTCGCGGGACCATCGGCGAGCACCTGCCCGACCTCGACACGGTCGCCAGCATCCACGATCACGCGGTTGTTGTACGAGGTTCCCTGGTTGCTGCGGTCGAACTTGCGCAGGAAGTACTCCTGCGTTCCGCCCTCGTCCAGCTGAATGGTGACGACGTCTGCCGAGACCTCGAGCACCACGCCGGCCTTGTCTGCGGTGATCACGTCACCGGCGTCGATGGCCGCGTAGCCCTCCATGCCCGTCCCGACGAGCGGCGACTCGCTGCGCAGCAGCGGAACAGCCTGCCGCTGCATGTTCGCACCCATCAGGGCGCGGTTCGCGTCGTCGTGCTCGAGGAACGGGATGAGCGAGGTCGCGACAGACACCATCTGGCGCGGCGAGACATCCATGTAGTTGACCTCGCCGGAGTCGACAAGGTCGACCTCTTCGCCCTTGCGGCGAACGAGCACCTTGGGCTCGGCGAAGTGCGAGTCTGCCGTCAAGGGCGCGTTGGCCTGGGCGACGACGAAGTCGTCTTCTTCACTGGCGGTGAGGTAGTCGATCTTGTCGGTGACCTTGCCGTTGGTGACCCGGCGGTACGGCGTCTCGATGAAGCCGAAGGAGTTGATCCGGGCGAACGACGCGAGCGAACCGATCAGGCCGATGTTCGGGCCTTCAGGGGTCTCGATCGGGCACATGCGGCCGTAGTGGCTGGGGTGCACGTCGCGCACCTCGACACCGGCACGCTCACGAGACAGACCACCCGGGCCGAGCGCGCTGAGGCGGCGCTTGTGGGTCAACCCGGCGAGCGGGTTGTTCTGGTCCATGAACTGCGACAGCTGCGAGGTGCCGAAGAACTCCTTGATCGCGGCCACAACCGGGCGCACGTTGATCAGGGTCTGCGGGGTGATCGCCTCGATGTCTTGCGTGGTCATGCGCTCGCGGACGACGCGCTCCATGCGGCTGAGCCCGGTGCGGACCTGGTTCTGGATCAGCTCGCCGACCGCGCGGATGCGGCGGTTGCCGAAGTGGTCGATGTCGTCGACGTCGAGACGGATCTCGACCTTCTTGCCGTCGCGGATGCCCGGAAGCGTTGTCTGGTGCGCGTGCAGCGCTGCCAGGTACTTGATCGTGCCGATGATGTCGTCGATCGAGAGCACCGAGTCTTTCAGCGGCGCGTCGATGCCGAGCTTGCGGTTGATCTTGTAGCGGCCAACCTTGGCCAGGTCGTAGCGCTTCGGGTTGAAGTAGAAGTTGTCGAGCAGCGCACGCGCTGCCTCGGCGGCAACCTGCTCGCCCGGACGCAGCTTGCGGTAGATGTCTTTCAGCGCGTCTTCTTTGGTGAGGATCGCATCCTTCTCAAGGGTGCCGGCGATCGACTCGTAGCCGGCGAACTTCTCGAGAATCTCTTCGCTGGTCAGGCCGAGCGCCTTCAGGAAGACGGTGACCGACTGCTTGCGCTTGCGGTCGATGCGCACGCCCACCTGGTCGCGCTTGTCGATCTCGAACTCGAGCCAGGCACCGCGGCTGGGGATGATGCGAGCCGAGTAGATGTCGGTGTCAGAGGTCTTCTCTTGCACACGCTCGAAGTAGACGCCGGGCGAACGGACCAGCTGCGACACGACGACGCGCTCTGTTCCGTTGATGATGAAGGTGCCCTTCTCGGTCATGAGCGGGAAGTCGCCCATGAACACGGTCTGGGTCTTGATCTCACCGGTCATGTGATTCATGAACTCGGCGTTCACATAGAGCGGCGCCGCGAAGGTCTTGCCGCGCTCTTTGCACTCGTTGATGGAGTACTTGGGCTCTTCGAGCTCTGGCGACGTGAACGACAGCTGCATCGTCTCGCCCAGGTCTTCGATGGGCGAGATCTCTTCGAAGATCTCGTCGAGCCCGGTGGTCTGAGGCACCGAGTCGTTGCCGACGGCCTTGGCCTCGGTGACTCGCGCCTTCCACGCATCGTTGCCGACGAGCCAGTCGAAGCTCTCGGTCTGCAGAGCGAGCAGATCTGGAACGGTCAGGGTGTCGGTGATCTTCGCGAACGACAACCGCGATGCGGTGCGGCCGTTCTTGAGAGAAGTGGACTTCTTGCTAGAGCTGGATGCGGAGCGCGCAGCGGCCAAGGTAGGAAACAACCTCCGTGAGACCCGTCGGTCTCGTTGTGTCGGTAGTGGAGAAGGCGACTCTCACAGCCTCAGAAAAGACCCGCCGTGATATTCGGGAGCTTGGTCTGGGCACTGTCCCAAATGGGCACAGCGTCGTCCGCAATATGACGACGAGGTGGGTGGGAGCGCAAGGATCAACTGTATGTCATAACTGGGCGGCATGTCCAGGTATTCCTTGACTTGATTTCAAAATAGGGCTATAACCGCCGGGCGACCCCGATCGCGGCTCCGTCAGTGGCCCGTCAGGCGGGCCGTGAGCGCTCCCGCGGCAGCCGAAACCGTCGCTCCGAGGTCGCCGCGAGCAGCCTCATCCGGCCCCGTGCGAAAGGTCACTCCGATCGCCGCGATCGGATAGCGGTTGCGGTCGAGCACGGCAGCGGCGACCGAGGAGTAGTCGCCGGTGATGTCCCCGTCTTCGACGGCCCAGCCGCGCTCGCGGGCGGTGCGCAGCAGCTCGTCGAGTTCGGCGAGCGTCGACGGTCCCGGGCCGGTGCGGCGGTAGAGGGCATCGCGATGCGGGTACAGCGCGCGCACCTGCTCGCGCGGCATCGCGGCCAGCGCCGAACGCCCGGTCGCGGTCAGGTGAGCTGGCAGCCGCACGCCGATGCTCGAGACAGTGGTCGGGGCGCGGGGGGCCGAGAGCCGGTCGACATAGGTGACCTCGGATCCGGTCAGGACTACCAGGTGGGCGACCAACGGGATCGGGGTCTCGGTGATCAGTCGCTCGAGCAGCGGATGCGCGAGCCGGCGCAATCGCTCGGTCTGCAGCATCCCGGCACCGATCTCGGTCACGAGGGCCGAGAGCCCGTATGCGCGCTCCTCTGGATAGTGCACGAGGAATCCCTCGTCCATCATCGCGCGCGCCAATTGGTAGAGAGAGGAGCGCGGAACATCGAGCTCCCGAGCCAGCGTCGAGGCAGGCACCGGGGCGGTGCGCTCGGCCAGCAGGCGGAGCATGCGAAGCGCGTGGCGAGCTGCGGGGACGTCTGCTGGCACGGTATCGGCTCCCCTCTTGTGTCTGAGATTTCAGACTCTACTGGGCGGGCGGGTCTCCCGTGCGGCCAACAGCGGCGGTTCACTGAGGCATGCAGCAGATCACCATCGGCGGGCGTCCCCTCTCTCCCGACGAGGTCGTGGCCGTCGCCCGCCACGGCGCACCCGTCGGCATCGACGCCGGGGCCATCGCCCGCATGGCCGAATCGCGCGCGGTGATCGAGGCTCTCGCCGATGACCCGAACCCGCACTACGGCGTCTCGACCGGATTCGGCGCGCTCGCGACCACGCAGATCCCGGTCGAGCAACGGCAGCAGCTGCAGCGCTCGTTGATCCGCAGTCACGCGGCGAGTTCTGGTCGAGAGGTCGAGCGCGAGGTGGTGCGCGCCACCATGCTGCTGCGCCTGCAGACCCTCGCGACCGGCCGGACCGGCGTGCGCGTCGAGGTCGCCGAGAGCTACGCGGCGCTGCTCAATGCGGGGATCACGCCGGTGGTCGGCGAGTACGGCTCACTCGGGTGCTCCGGCGATCTGGCTCCGCTCGCACACTGCGCCCTCGCCGTGATGGGCGAGGGAGAGGTGCGCACCCCGGACGGCACGCTGGTCGCTGCCGGCGCAGCCCTGGCCCTGTACGGCATCCAGCCCATGGTGCTGCGCGAGAAGGAGGGCCTCGCCCTGATCAACGGCACCGACGGCATGCTCGGGATGCTCGCCCTCTCGCTCATCGACCTCGATGCCCTGCTGACCACCGCCGACCTCGCGGCCGCCATGAGCGTCGAGGGACTCGCGGGCACCGACGCGGTCTTCGCCGCGGACCTGCAGGCGCTGCGCCCGCATCCCGGCCAGGCGGTCTCGGCGGGCGTGATGCGTCAGGTGCTCGCCGGCTCCCCCGTCATCGCCGCGCATCGCACGCGCGGGTTCACCCGCGTGCAGGATGCCTACTCGTTGCGCTGCGCGCCCCAGGTGCACGGCGCGGCGCGCGACACCGTCGAGCACGCCAGAACCGTCGCATCGCGCGAACTCGCCAGCGCGATCGACAATCCGGTCGTCACGCTCGACGGTCGCCTGCAGTCCAACGGCAACTTTCACGGTGCGCCGATCGGGTACGTGCTCGACTTCTTGGCGATCGTGGTCGCCGACGTCGCCAGCATGAGCGAGCGGCGAACCGACCGCTTTCTCGACAAGACCCGCAACGGCGGCCTGAATCCGTTCCTTGCGCACGACCCGGGCGTCGACTCCGGCCACATGATCGCCCAGTACACGCAGGCGGGCATCGTCAGCGAGCTGAAGCGGCTGGCCGCGCCAGCCTCTGTCGACTCGATCCCGACCAGCGCCATGCAAGAAGACCACGTGTCGATGGGATGGAGCGCCGGGCTCAAGCTGCGGCGCGCGATCGACGGGCTGACCAGGGTGATCGCGATCGAGTTGCTCACCTCTGCACGCGGTCTCGAGATGCGCGGCGAGGGAGCGTCGTCGACCTCGCAGCGCGTCATCGACGCGATGCGGCTGCGGATCCCCGGTGCGGGACCCGACCGGTATCTGGCGCCCGAGATCGCGGCGAGCGTCGAGCTTGTGCGGTCGGGGGCACTGCTGGAGGCGGCATCCATCCAGTTGAAGGAGAACTCATGACCGGCGCATACCGCGGAACGCAGCTGCACACCCTCGGCTGGCCGCAAGAGGCGGCGCTGCGGATGCTGCAGAACAACCTCGACCCCGAGGTCGCCGAGCACCCCGAGGAACTGATCGTTTACGGCGGAACCGGCAAGGCCGCCCGCGACCACGCCAGCCTCGCGGCCATCTACCGCAGCCTCGAGACCCTGCGCGGTGACGAGACCCTGCTCGTGCAGTCCGGCAAGCCGGTTGGCGTCATGCAGACGCACGAATGGGCGCCGCGGGTGCTGATCGCGAACTCGAACCTGGTGGGCGACTGGGCCAACTGGGACGAGTTCCGCCGGCTGGAGGCGCTCGGCCTGACGATGTACGGGCAGATGACCGCTGGGTCGTGGATCTACATCGGCACGCAGGGAATCTTGCAGGGCACATACGAGACCTTCGCGGCCGTCGCGGCGAAATCGTTCGGCGGCACCCTGGCCGGAACGATCACCCTCACCGCCGGTCTCGGCGGCATGGGCGGCGCCCAACCGCTCGCCGTCACCATGAACGGTGGCGTGGCGATCGTGATCGACGTCGACCCCTCGCGCATCTCGCGGCGCATCGACCAGGGCTACCTCGACGTGCGGGCCGACTCGCTCGAACAGGCGCTCACGCTGGCATACGACGCGCGCGACCTGCGGCAGTCGCTGTCGATCGGGGTGCTCGGTAATGCGGCGACGCTCGTGCCCGAACTGCTCGCGATGGGCGCCGAGATCGACATCGTCACCGACCAGACCAGCGCGCACGATCCGCTGGCCTACCTGCCGGTCGGCGTGGCGTTTGACGACTGGGCTCACGCTCGGCGCGATCCCGGGTTCGCCCAGCGGGCGCGCGAGTCGATGGCCCTGCACGTGGAGGGGATGGTCGGCTTCCAGCGGCGCGGTGCCGAGGTGTTCGACTACGGCAACAACATCCGCACCGAGGCGCTGACCGCTGGGTACGCCGATGCGTTCGCGTTCCCCGGGTTCGTGCCCGCCTACATCCGGCCGCTGTTCGCGGAGGGTAAGGGGCCGTTCCGCTGGGCGGCGCTGTCTGGCGACCCGGAAGACATCATGAAGACCGACCGTGCCGTGCTCGAGCTGTTCCCCGAGAACGAGTCGCTGGCGCGCTGGATCCGGCTGGCCGAGGAGCGCGTGGCGTTCCAGGGGCTGCCTGCGCGCATCTGCTGGCTCGGCTACGGCGAGCGCGACGTCGCGGGGCTGCGGTTCAACGACATGGTCGCATCGGGCGAGCTTGCGGCGCCGATCGTGATCGGGCGCGATCACCTCGACTCCGGCTCGGTGGCCAGTCCGTACCGCGAGACCGAGGCGATGCTCGATGGATCCGACGCGATCGCCGACTGGCCGCTTCTCAACGCACTGGTCAACACCTCCTCGGGCGCGACGTGGGTGTCGATCCACCATGGAGGCGGCGTGGGGATCGGGCGCAGCATCCATGCCGGTCAGGTCACGGTCGCCGACGGCTCGGCTCTGGCCGGCGAGAAGATCGCGCGGGTCTTGCGCAATGACCCCGGGATGGGCGTGATCCGGCACGCCGATGCCGGGTACGACCTCGCGATCCGCACCGCGGATGAGCGCGGCGTTCGCATCCCGATGCGGGAGCATGACTGAGCGATGCTTCTCACTGAGTTGTCGGACGTCGGCCGCGATCCCGCGGGCGGCGTGACGCGCTTCGCCTGGGCGGCCAGCGAGCTTGAGCTGCGGGAGTGGTTCGTCGCCCGCGCCTCGGGTCTCGGGCTCGACGTTGAGACCGACGGCAACGGCAACCTGTGGGCGTGGTGGGGCTTTGATCTGCCAGGCACGGCGTTCGTCGTCGGCTCGCACCTCGACAGCGTGCGCAGCGGTGGCGACTGGGACGGGCCGCTGGGTGTGGTGTCGGCGTTCGCGGCTCTCGCGTCGCTTCGGGCTTCGGGATGGATGCCGACCCGCCCCGTCGCGGTCGTCGCGTTCGCCGACGAGGAGGGCGGGCGGTTCGGGCTCGCGTGCTTGGGATCTCGGCTGCTGACCGGAGCCGTTTCGCCGTCGCAGGCGTTGGCTCTCGTTGACGAGGGCGGGATGACGCTTGCCGAAGCCATGACGGCCGCCGGGCACGACCCCGCTCGTGTTGGCGCCGATCCGACGCGGCTGGCCAGGATCGGCGCGTTCGTCGAACTTCACATCGAACAGGGCCGGATGCCGCTGGCCGACAGTGCGCGCGGGCTCGCCGGCGCCGAGCGGCCGCTGGGTGTCGCGCGGGAGATCTGGCCGCACGGCCGCTGGCGGATCGACCTGGCAGGTGTCCCCGACCATGCGGGCACCACCGCGCTGGCCGATCGGGTCGACCCGGTGCTGGCGATGGCCGAGGGGATCGTGGAGGTGCGGCGGGCAGCCGAGGAATTGGGCATCTTGGGCACGGTCGGGCGGGTGCGCGTGGTGCCGGGTGCGGTGAACGCGATCGCGTCGTCGGCATCTCTCTGGGTCGATGCGCGGGGCGAGGATCCGGCGCGGGTGCGGGAGCTCGTGGCCCTTGTCGAGCGCCGACTCGGCGTCACCGCCGACCAGGAGAGCTGGACCGACATCACCCGGTTCGATGCGGCGCTGACCACCGATGTGTCTGCCGCGATCGGCGGCGAGGTGCCGTCACTGCCATCGGGTGCGGGCCACGATGCTGGTGTGCTGTCGCTGGCCGGAGTGCCCACGGCGATGCTATTCGTGCGTAATCCGACCGGCGTCTCGCACTCTCCCGAGGAGCACGCCGAGGAATCGGATGCCGAACTCGGGGTTGCGGCCCTCACGGCTGTCGTCAGGAGAATGGCCGGATGACCTCGTTCTGGCTGGAACACGCCGCAGTCGACGGGGCGATCCGCGCCGGCGTGCGCGTCGAGGAGAAGGACGGGCTGATCACCGCCATCGCCGACGGGCCGGTGCAACCCGACGACGTCGAGCTGCCCGGCCTCACCCTCCCCGGCATCGCGAACGGGCACTCCCACGCGTTCCACCGTGCGCTGCGCGGACGAACCCACGCGCAGGGCGGCGACTTCTGGGCCTGGCGCGAGCAGATGTACGCGGCGGCGGCACGCCTCGATCCCGAGACCTACCACTCGCTGGCCACCGCCTTCTACGCCGAGTTGCTGCTCGCCGGATACACGGCCGTCGGCGAGTTCCACTACCTGCACCGCGACCCAACGACGGTGATGGCGGATGCCGTAATCGCCGCCGCTCGCGACGTCGGCATCCGGCTGACCCTGCTCGACACGCTGTACCGGCATGGCGGTCGCGACGCCGACGGAGTGGCGCAACCGCCGAGCGCGGCGCAGCGTCCGTTCATCAGCAGCGTTTCGGTGTGGATGGCGCGGCACCAGTCACTGGAGCTTCACGGGACCGCACGACGCGGCGCTGCGATCCACTCCCTGCGGGCGGTCGATCCCACCGATGTCGAGCGGATCGTCGTCGCCACGGGCGACGAGCCACTGCACGCCCACGTCTCGGAACAGCCTGCAGAGAACGCCCAGGTCGAGGCCGCCTTCGGGCGATCACCGGTCGCCGTGCTGCGCGACGCGGGCGCGCTCGGCCCCCGCTTCACAGCCGTACACGCGACGCACCTCTCTTCTGACGACATCGCCGACCTGGCCGGCTCATTCGTCTGCATCTGCCCGACCACCGAGCGCGATCTCGGCGACGGCATCGGGCCGGCTCAGGCCCTCCACCAGGCGGGCGCGCACCTCACCATCGGCAGCGACCAGCACGTGGTCGTCGACCCCTTCGACGAACTGCGCGCGCTCGAGGGACACGAGCGGCTTGCTACCGGCCGCCGCGGGATCTTCTCGCCGACCGAGTTGCTGGCCGCCGCAACGACCGACGGCTATCGCTCACTCGGCTGGCGGGGCGGGTTGGTCGTCGGCGCCGTGTGCGACCTCGTCGCCGTGCGAACCGGCTCACCCCGAACGGCGGGCGCGGCGCTCGATCAACTTTGGCTGGCCGCATCCGCCGCTGATGTGATGGATGTCGTGGTCGGCGGCGAGCGCGTCGTCACCGCGGGCGCGCACCGGCTCGGCGACGTCGGCGCCGCCCTCGCCACCGCCATTCCAACCGCAGTGATCGGAGCCGTGCTGCCGTGACATCCACCCTCGTCACCTCGATCGGCGAACTCACCACCTGGGAGCCCGACCGTCCGGTTCGGAACGACGCCGCGATCATGTTCGATCAGGGGGCCGTCGCCTGGATCGGCGATACCGCCGATGCACCCGCCGCCGACGAGCGGATCGACGCCGAGGGTCGGGCCGCAGTTCCGGGGTTCGTCGACAGCCACAGCCACCTGATCTTCGCCGGCGACCGTGCCGACGAGTTCGAGGCGCGGATGGCGGGGCGTGCCTATGAGGCGGGCGGCATCCGCAAGACCGTGCGACTGACGCGCGAGGCCGACGACGCGACCCTGCTGGCGCAGGCCAGGAAGATCGTCGACGAGATGCGTCGACAGGGCACGACGACCGTCGAGATCAAGAGCGGCTACGGGCTGACCGTGCACGACGAGCAGCGCGCGCTGCGTCTCGCGCGCGAGCTGACGCCCGAGACGACCTTCTTGGGCGCGCACGTGGTGCCGGTCGAGTTCGCCGACGACCCGGACGGCTACGTCGACCTGGTCGTCGGCGAGATGCTCGACGCCTGCGCGCCCTTTGCGCGATGGATCGACGTGTTCTGCGAAACCGGGGCCTTCACGGTCGAGCAGAGCCGCCGCATCCTCGAGGCGGGTGCGTCACGCGGGCTGGGGCTACGGCTGCACGCGGGCCAGCTGGGCGAGTCGGAGGGAGTGCAGCTCGCCGTCGAACTGGACGCGGCCAGCGTCGACCACGGCACCTATCTCTCGGGCCAGGATGTCGAGGCCCTCGCCGGATCGCAGACCGTCGCGACCCTGCTTCCCGGTGTCGAGTTCTCGACGCGCCAGCCCTATCCGTCGGGGAGGCGGCTTCTCGACGCGGGCGTGAAGGTTGCGCTGGCCACCGACTGCAACCCGGGCTCGTCGTTCACCTCGTCGATCCCGTTCTGCATCGCCCTCGCCGTGCGCGAGATGGGGATGACGCCCCGCGAGGCTCTGCACGCGGCGACGCTGGGCGGCGCCCGGGCGCTTCGCCGGGATGACGTCGGTCACCTCCGCGTCGGAGCAACCGGCGGACTCGCCCTGCTCGACGCGCCGAGCGCGTCGCATCTGGCGTATAGGCCGGGGGTGCCGCTGGTGCGGCGGGCGGTCGGCTGAGTACTTCGGACCCCCGCGCGCGAGTGGAAAGATCGAGACATGGATGCCGCCCCCTCGATCACGCTCGCGAGCGGCATGCACGCCGAGATCCGCCCCGATCGCTGGGTGCCGGGAGCCTTCGAGCTCGTCGTGGACGGAACCCCCCAGTCGCACGTCAACCTCGACAACCCGGCCGAGCTGTTCTTCGAGTACATCGCCCGCATGGGCCACGTGATCGATCAGGTCAAGGAGCCCGGCGAACCGCTCACCGCGCTGCACCTGGGCGCGGGTGCGCTGACGATTCCGCGCTACATCGAGGCGACCCGGCCCGGATCGCGGCAACAGGTGCTCGAGCTGGAACCCGAGCTGGTCGAGCTGGTGCGGCGGGAGCTGCCGTTTCCCCGGGGCGCGTCGATCCGGGTGCGGTACGGGGATGCCCGCGCCACCCTGGCGAAACTTCCGGCAGGGTTAAAGGGAACGGTCGATGTGCTCGTGGTCGACGTGTTCGGCGGGGCGCGCATCCCGGCCCATGTCACCAGCGCGGAGTTCTACCGTGAGTGCGCCGCCTTTCTCGCACCCGATGGCGTGCTGCTGGTGAACGTCGCCGACGGGTCGGGCGCGGCGTTCGCGCGCGGGCAGGCTGCGACGCTCGACATGGTGTTCGACGCGGGTTCGGGCGATCGGCTCGCCGTGCTCGCCGAGTCGCAGGTGCTGCGCGGCCGGCGCTACGGCAACTTCGTGCTGGTGGCATCCACAACTCGCCTTCCCTTGGAGTGGATGCCGCGGCTGCTCGCCCGTGGTCCGCACCCGGCAACGCTCGTGCAGGGCCGAGAGCTGCGCAACTGGATCGCCGGAGCCCCCGTCGTGACCGACGCCACCGCCCTGCCCTCCCCACCCCCTAATCGCAGCGTGTTCCAACTGCGGCCCGGCGATTCCAGGCCGCACGACGGCGGGCGCGAGTAGCGTCGAAGCATGGCTCGTCACCTCCGTCCCGCTTCGGTCGCCGCGCTTGCCGCGGTGGCGTTGAGTCTTGGCGCCCTCGCCGGATGCTCCACGCCGGGCCCGAGCGAGACGATCATCGAGAGCGGCCCTCCCACCCCGAGCCCGAGCGCCACCCCGAATGGCGTCGTGCCCGCCGGCACCCCAGCAGATGTGGTCACCGGCCTGGCGAGCCCGTGGTCGATCCTGCGCGTCTCAGACACGCTGACCCTGGTGAGCGAGCGGGATTCCGGCGTGATCGAGCGAGTGACGGCATCCGGCAAGCTGGAGAAGATCGGCACGGTTCCTGGTGTCGTCCGTGACGGCGAGGCCGGCCTGCTCGGGCTGGCCTTTCTCGAAGCGAGCGCTGGCACGCGCACGAGCTGGCTCTACGCCTACGAGACGACGGCGAGCGACAACCGGATCGTGCGCATGAGCCTGAATGACCAGTTCACGCTCGGCCCGCCGCAGGTCATCCTTAAGGGGCTCATCTCCGCGAATCATCACGACGGCGGGCGCATCGCATTCGGTCCGGACGGCATGCTCTACGCCACCGTGGGCGACGCCGGCGACACTTCGAACTCGCAGAATCTGAAGAGCCTGAACGGCAAGATCCTGCGCATGACGCCCACCGGCGACGTGCCCAAGAACAACCCGTTCCCCGGCTCGCTCATCTGGAGCTACGGACATCGCAACCCGCAAGGGCTCGCCTGGGATTCGACCGGTCAGCTCTACGCTGCCGAGTTCGGTCAAGACACCTGGGACGAGTTCAACAAGATCACCGCCGGCAAGAACTACGGCTGGCCGATCGCCGAGGGCATCGCGCACGACCCCCGGTTCGTCGATCCGCTCGTGCAGTGGTCGACCGACGACGCCAGTCCGAGCGGCCTGGTGTACATCGACGGCACCTTCTTCTTGGCCGGGCTCGGCGGCAAGCGGCTGTGGGTGATCAATGTGGATGCTGCGGGGGCGGCGAACGCCACCGCTCTCTACGTTGGCCAGTACGGGCGACTCCGCGACGTGGCGGTCGGGCCGAGCGTCGGGTCACTCCCGTCTCTGTGGATCCTGACCGACAACACCGACGGCCGCGGGTCTCCGCACGCGGGCGACGACCGCATCCTGCAGGTTGCCCTGACGGCGGCCCAGTAATGGCCGATCTCGATCGCGTGCGCCGATGGGCGGATGCCCTCATCGCCCTGCACCTCGACCCGCGAGTCTGGTCGTTCGGCTTCGATCGCGCGACGACGCGCGCGGGCCTGTGCTCCTACTCGACGCACCGCATCACCGTCTCGCGGCACCTCGCCTCGCGGTACGACGACGACGAGATCCATCAGGTGCTGCTGCACGAGGTGGCGCACGCGTTGGCCGGTGCGAGAGCCGGGCACGGCCCCAAGTGGAAGGCCATCGCCACCGACCTCGGCTATGAGGGCAAGCGGCTGCATGGCGGCGCAATTGCCGACGAACTCGCGCCCTGGGTGGGCAGTTGCCCGAACGGGCACCAGCATTTCCGCTACCGCAAGCCGACCAGGGCGCTGTCGTGCGCCAAGTGCTCCCGGCGTTTCGACCTGCGGTTTCAGATCGACTGGATGCGGCGCGAACTTCCGCGAGTTGCCGCGAGTCGACCGTGACGCTCGCTCCGCTCCTCCTCCCGGCGAACCAGCCCGCTGACCGCTTCTACCGGGGCGGGCCGCGGATCGCCGCCTTCCGAGGCGAGCGAGGAGGTGCGGCGACCGGAGATCACGTCCCCGAGGACTGGATCGCGTCGGTGACGACCCAGGCGGGTGACACCGCGGTCGGATTGACGACGCTCCCAGCGACGCCGACCAGCGGGGCGCGACTGTTGCGCGATGCGGTGAACGCCGATCCGACCGCCTGGCTCGGCCAGGCCCACGTCGAGGCGTTCGGGGCCGACCCGATGCTGCTGGTCAAGCTGCTCGACCCGGGGCAACGGCTGCCCGTGCACGCGCATCCCGACGATGCCTGGGCAGCCGAACACCTGGGTCACCGGCACGGCAAGGCCGAGGCCTGGTGCATTCTCGAGCCGGGCGAGGTGTTTCTCGGGCTGCGCACGTCGATCACCCGCGAGCGTGCTCGCGAGTTGGTCGACGGCCAAGACACCGACATGACGCTCGGCCTGATGCACCGCCGCGAGGTCGCGGCCGGAGACACCGTCTACGTGCCGCCGGGGGTGCTGCACGCCATCGGCGAGGGCGTTCTGCTGGCGGAGGTTCAGCAGCCGGAAGACCTGTCGATCCTGCTCGAGTGGCGCGGTTTCGATCTGGATGGTGCCACCGACGGGCATCTGGGTGTCGGGTTCGACGATGCCATCGGCGCGCTCGAGCTGACGGCCCGCACCGACGCCGAGGTGGATGCCCTGATCAGCCGCGAGCAAGCCAACGGATCGGTGCTTCCCGCCGAGGCGGCGCGCTACTTCCGCGCCGAGCGGTATCGCTTCTCGGGTCGGCAGGAACTCGACAAGGGCTACGCGGTGCTCGTCGTGGTCGAGGGCGGGCTCGACGTGAGTTTCGTCGGTCGCCGACTCCCTCTCACGGCGGGCGACACGATGCTGGTGCCGTATGCCGCAGGTCGGCTTGAACTGACCGGCTCCGCGACCGTGCTGGTGTTCCGGCCGCCGATCCCGCGGGAGCCACGATGAGCGCCGGCCGGTGGATCATCACCGACGGCGCGCGCTGGTTCTTCGACGCCGGCGCCGACAGCCTCGACTTCACCTCGGGTCCGGACAGCGAGGTGCGTCATTGGCTCGCCGAACGATTCGAGCGGTTGCCGATCGGTGACATCGGCGAACGAGAGCTGGTGGATGCCATCGGCCTGCGCGAGGCGATCGGCAGGCTGGCGGCGGCGAGCGCCGACGGGGTTGCACCCGCTCCCGACGACGTCGACACGATCAACCTGTTCGCGGCGACACCCGACGTGCCTCCGGTGCTGGCGGGTGGCCGACGTCAGGCGGGGGCAGGCAGCATCCGGGTCGGGCAGGCGTTGTCGTCTCTTGCGCGGGATGCGGTCGCGATCATCGGCGCCGATGAGCACGGTGCCGGCAGGCTGCGCCGCTGCGATGCCGACGACTGCCGCATGGTGTTCCACGACGAGTCGCGCACCGGCACGCGCCGCTGGTGCTCGATGCAGCGCTGCGGCAACCGCGCGAAGGTGCGGGCATTCCGCGCGCGCTCCGCTCGAAGCGACGGTCATTTCTGACCGTCGCGCGGCGCCAGCGCCGACGCCCGTCTCGGGCGTCGGGTCACGTCCGGATGGTCAGCTGACCTGAACCTCTTTCCAGAAGGCCACGTAGTTGCTGATGTCTTTGCCGACACGCTCTTCTGCGGTCGGGTACGGGTGCGGGTAGCTCCAGGCGCGATCCTGCAACAGGTCGCCCGATGCCGAATCCTTCACCGAGAAGTACTGGCACTCGCCCTTCCAAGGGCAGGTGTACGGGGTTGCACTCTCGACCAGGAACTCCTTGTTCACGCTCGCGGGCGGAAAGTAGACGTTGCCTTCGATGTGAAGCACGTCCGATTCGGGTGCGTCGGCGAGAACGGTTCCGTTGAGCACGGCCTGGGGCATGACATCCTCCTGAGGATCTGAGTCGTTGCAGGAGGGAACCCGCTCAGGCGCCTGAGGATTCCCGCTCTTCCCGTGAACTCGCTGAGGCCGAGATGAGGTGCCGCGTCGCGTTCTTGAGCCCGGAATACGCGGATGCCGCGGCCGCGGCCTCGGGCGACTGGTGGTCGATGCCGACCGCGCCGATCGCTTCGATGATCGCGCCAGCCGCGAGCAGATCCTCGACGGCGAAGCGCAGACTCCCGTCGGCGCGGTTGGCGCCGGCAGCCACCACCGCGATCACGCACCGGCCGCCGAGCTCGGTCTGGCGGCGTAGGGCGAAGGCCGCGACATCCGCTGCCTCCTCCAGGGTGACCCGCATCAGATCGATCGACGATGCCACCATCGTCTCGGCGCCGCCGAGCTGATCCACCCAGACCAGCACGTGTGCGCCGTCGCAGATGGTCTCGGCACCGGCCGGTCCCCAATCGAATCGCACCTGGTAACTGGACTGGCCATGGGGGTTGCTCACGCGGCCAGGTTACGGGAGCAGGCCGTCCGCGCCCATCTCGTGGGCGATGATCCGAAAGTCGTGCTCGCTGAGAGGCAGGTGACCCTTCTGCAGTTGCAGACCCCAATTGCGGATGCCGCGGGTCAGCTCGAGCACGTCGAGCAGCGGAGTGATGGGACTTGCCTTGGCCGACTCGTCCCAGTCGACCTTGCGCCGCCACGGATGCACGTCACTGCCCGCGCCCATCGGAGACGCGGCCTGCCAGACCTCCCCCGGTGCGACGATGCCGATGGCGGTGAACTCGCGCAGCGAATGGCCGTCTGGGTAGATGTCTTTCGGCGAGTAGAACACGAATCCATCGCCCGGTTTCATCCGCGCGACGCCGAACTTGGCTCCGTGGTTGGTCTGCGCGATTCCCTGCGACACCCCGCGCAGCGCATGGTCGCGGTGCACGACGCCCAACCAATAGTCCGGCTCGGCCGAATCCGTGCGCACGTCGCTCATCGCAGCAGAATGGCGCACACCGACGACATGCGCGAGCCGATCACTCGGGTCTGACGGCCTGCCGAATCACCGTTCTCAGTCGATTCGGGGAGGTTCGCCGGGGGTCGCTGAGGTAGATCTCGTGGTGCGGGCCATTCGGAACCAACCCGTGCTGCGGGAGATACTCGGCGTGCAGCCTCGCGATCGTCGGGGCCTCAGTGTCATAGCTGCCGATGTGCATGATCTGAACGCAGCGCCCCTCCTCCCACGGCTCGAAGCGGACTGCGGCCACCCCCGGCGCCTTGAGCAGGGAGCGGGCACGGCAGGCCTCGACGAAGTCAGTGTCGATCCACTCCGGTTGCCGAACGAGCATGCGCCAAGTCCAGTCCTCGCGCCGCGAGGCGAGATCGGCGATCTCCTCCCCCCACAAGGTCTCGATCGGTGCGACTGAGTAGTCCCGCTTCAAGCCCAGGCGGCTCGCGAACTTCACGCTGTAGCTCAGCGACATCAGGCTCTCGATCGCTGCCACGAACTCGGGCTCCGCCGGGGCTCCGTGCCCGTCGAGAATGAGAAAGCGGAACTCGGGCACGTCCACGTCGACGAACTCGGTCGACGACGGTTGGTACAGCTCATGATCGTCAGTGAACTTGATGGTGTCCATCACCCGAGTGGAGCACCGGGCCGGCGGCGGTGGCAGGGCCAGAAGTCCCCCGGCGTGACGGGGTGTCGCGGGTTAGCCTGTCGCCATGACCCCCCTCGATGTGGCCGATTGGCGTCGGCGAGTGTTCGCCCTCTATGAGGAGGTGCGAGCGACTCCGGATGCTGCGACGGCCCATGCCCGGTGGCGCGAAGGTCGCGACGAGCTCTTCGTGCACCACGCGGCATCCGCCCTGATGGAGGCCGACCGCCCCGGATTCACCGGGCTCCCGATCGCCGACTACGACCCGGCATGGCGTTTCGAACTCGAGGTGCAAGCGGCCGAGCCGGGCCGCTTCGAGTTCGAGACCGGCACAGACGGCACCGTGCCCTTCGAGCGGATCGGGTTAGTGCGCATCCCCGATGTCGGCTCGCTCGATGTCTGGCGGTTGACCACGTACGGCGGCGGGTTGTTCGTCCCCGTGAAAGACGCCCTCAAGGGCAAGCACGGCGGCACCTACGGCGGTGGCCGCTACCTGCTCGACACGATCAAAGGTGCGGACCTCGGTTCTGACCCGGCGGCGAGCACGCTCGTGATCGACTTCAACTTCGCGTACAACCCCAGCTGCGCATACGACCCAGCTTGGGCGTGCCCACTTGCGCCGCTGACTAACACCGTTGCAGTCGACGTCCCGGTCGGCGAGTTGTACTTCGGCAACTACTAGTACGCGCAAAGCTCTAGCGGTGTCATCGCTACAGGCAACTCATCGAACGAACAACTTCGACGCGCTCCGGCTGATTGCGTCGGTCACGGTGGTCATCACCCATTCGTGGCCGTTGACCGGCCGAACTCATGCTCCGCAATGGGGCGGAGTGCTGCTTTCGCACGTCGCCGTTTACGTCTTCTTCTCAATCAGCGGATACCTGATTGCAACGAGCTGGAACTCCTCGCGGAGCGCCCGCGGCTACTTCGCACGGCGCGTCGCGCGGATCTTCCCGGCGGTGATCGTTGTCGTTCTGCTCACGGTCTTTCTGATCGGTCCGCTAGTCACAACCGACTCCCTGAGCAGGTACTTCGCCAACGCCCAAACCTGGACATATCTGCAAGGACTCGTTCTCGCTCCCACCTATCTCCTTCCAGGAGTGTTCGAGCACAACCCGACCTCCGCCGTCAACGGATCGCTGTGGTCGTTGGGCCCGGAGTTCATCTGTTACCTCCTGGTCGCCGTCATCGGGCTAGCCACCTGGCGCATGACGAGGGCGCGGCCGAACGTTCGCACGGCGGTATTCGCAATGCTCGCGGTTGCCCTGATGGCCGCCTACTGGTTCAGCCCGGATAGGGCGATCAGAGATGGCGCAGGCGCGATGGTGTTCTTCATGGTCGGGGCGATCGTCGCCGAGCGATCCCTCCGACTGCCGCTCTGGCCCGTGGTTCCGATCGTCTTGCTGTGGGGGACCGCTGGCATGATTTCTCGGGATGTCGGCATGGTCGCTGCCTGGATCGCCCTCCCATACGCCACGTTGTCGATCGGTCTTCGGGGAACACCGGGTGTCGAGCGCGCCGGTCGTTTTGGCGACTTCTCCTATGGGATCTACCTCTGGGCGTTTCCCGTTCAACAGATCATCTGGTGGATCGCTCCGGGCCTTCCTCTTGCGCCGGACATCCTGGTCGTGTTGGCCGTCACCGGCGGCCTTGCCATCGCGTCGTGGCATCTCGTCGAGAGGCGGTCGATCGCCCTGGGGAGAAGGATCAGCCGAGCTCTGGTCTCGGAGTCCGAGTCGGCGCCGACCTGATCTGCTAGCCTGGGATCACTTGCAAGGCATCATTGCCCTGCTTGCGTCGTAGAACGCTTCCCTCGCCGCCCGGTCACACACACCGGGGACTGGCTGAAAATCTTCTCCGGCGAACGGATGTGGCCATCGCCACCTTCGCCATTTCGAGTGGTTTCGATACTCCGCGCTGCGCGTGGCTGCTCAACCACCAAGCAATCCCGAAAGAAAACAGACAGAACCATGCCTGACATCACCTTCAGCACGCTCGGCGTGCCATACCCGCTCGTCGAGGTCTTGACCGCCGAGGGCAAAGCCGACGCGTTCCCGATCCAGGTCGACACGCTGCCCGACACGCTCGCAGGACGCGACGTGCTCGGCCGCGGTAAGACCGGATCCGGCAAGACGCTCGCGTTCGCCATCCCGATGGTCGCGCGCCTCGGCACGCGCCTGGCCGGCGGCGGTCGCCGCCCCGGACGCCCGCTCGGCTTGGTGCTCGCACCGACCCGCGAACTCGCGACCCAGATCAACGCCGTGCTCGAGCCGCTCGCGGCCGCCTACGGCCTCAAGACGACGACCATCTTCGGCGGCGTCAGCCAGAACCGCCAGGTCTCGGCCCTCAAGGCCGGCGTCGACATCGTCGTGGCCTGCCCCGGCCGCCTCGAAGACCTCATGCAGCAGCGCTTCGTGACCCTCGACGCCGTCGAGATCACCGTGCTCGACGAGGCAGACCACATGGCCGACCTGGGCTTCTTGCCCGGCGTCACCCGCATCATGAACGCGACCCCGGCCGACGGCCAGCGGCTGCTGTTCAGCGCGACGCTCGACAACGGCGTTGACAAGCTGGTCAACAAGTTCATGCACTCGCCCAAGGTGCACTCCGTCGACGAAGCGAACTCTCCGGTGGCTGCCATGACTCACCACGTCTTCGGCGCTGCAGATGCCGACTCGAAGAAGCACCTCATCGAGGCTCTGGCCTCGGGCACGGGGCGCCGCATCCTGTTCATGCGCACCAAGCACCACGCCAAGAAGTTGGCGTTGCAGCTGACTGCCGCGGGCATCCCGGCCGTCGACCTGCACGGAAACCTCTCGCAGCCTCAGCGTGACCGCAACCTGGCCGCGTTCGGCGCCGGTGACGTGCGCGTTCTCGTCGCGACAGATGTTGCGGCCCGTGGCGTCCACGTGGATGACGTCGAGCTCGTCGTGCACGTCGACCCGCCCATGGAGCACAAGGCCTACCTGCACCGCAGCGGCCGCACGGCTCGCGCCGGATCCGAGGGTGACGTCGTCACGCTCGTGCTGCCGACTCAGGAGAAGGACCTCGCGGTGCTGATGCGTCGCGCCGGAATCTCTGCGGCGACGCAGCGCGTCACCCCGACCTCGGACGCCGTCGTGGCCCTGATCGGCCAGCGCGCCGACTACGTCAAGCCGGCGCCGCGCGCGGTCGCGGTGCAAGGCGGTGGACGCTCGCAAGGCGCGAACGCTCAGCGCAAACGTGCTGGTCGCGCTGACGGGCAGGGTTCCGGCGCGGTTCGTTCTTCGCAGCCGCGCACCGATCGCTCAGGTCGTCCGGCTCGCTCAGGCTCAGGCTCGGGTCGCCCGGCTGGAGCCCGCACGGGATCGGGTGCCTCAGCATCCACCCGCGGCGGCTCGTCGTCGTACTACAGCACCTCGACCGGCGGCGGCTCCTCGCAGAGCAACCGCGCGGCGGCCCCGACGGGCAACCCGCGTCGCGGCGGTCGTCGGGCGCAGGGCTAGGCGCTCTCCGATTCGTTCCCGTTCTCACGGACAGTCCGTGAGAACGGGCGTGCGAGAGGGGCTCAGTGCCCGGGTGATACGGCGCGGCGCTTCCGGCCGAGCAGGGCAACCGCGATCACCATGGCGAATCCGATCAGGATGAACCAACTCGCAGCCGCGAGAGGCGTCGTCGTTTCGATGCCCGTGGCGGCCAAGGTCTCCCGGGTGAACTGGGCATAGAGGACGTCGTTCAGCGCGAGCGTGTAGAGGTCGCCGAGCCCGTACTGAGTTCCCGAGCCGTCGGGCATGGTGTTCCAACCGACGAACTTGAATCCCACCCGAGGAACAGTGGTCATCGGCAGCTGGACCACACCGCTCCCGGTGATTGAGGCGACCGTGCCGCTGCCTCCATTCACGTCGAAACTGAGAACGGGTAGCACGCTCCACTGCGCATACATCGTGGCGTCCACGCCGAAGCCGAAGGTGGCCGTGTCGGCGTAGGAGGTTCCGCTGCCATTCGCCGCCGTGTTCCAGCCCAGGAAGTTGTAGCCGGCGCGTGTGAACGAGTTGCCCGTCAGGGGAGTCGGCACGTTGTCCACCTCGTCGGCCATCGAACCGCTGCCGCCGTTGTTGTTGAAGGTCACCGTCTTGGTCGGGATCGCGGTCCACTGCGCGAACATCGTCGCGTCAGCGGTGAAGGGGTACGAAGCAGCGTCCGCGTAGGCGGTGCCCGAACCGTTGGCCGCGGTGTTCCAACCCGCGAAGGTGAAGCCCGCCCGGGTGAAGGTGTCGGCGGTCAGCGTGGTCGGCACGTTGTTGACCTCATTGGCCATCGACCCGGTTCCACCGTTGTTGTCAAAGACAACCGTCTTGGTCGGGATCGGCGTCCACTGCGCGAACATCGTCGCGTCAGCGGTGAACGGGTAGCTGGCGGCGTCGGCATACGCGGTTCCTGAGCCGTTCGCAGCTGTGTTCCACCCGGCGAAGGTGTACCCAGCACGAGTGAACCTGTCTGTCGTCAACGGGGCGGCGACGTTGTTGACCTCATTGGCCATCGACCCGGTTCCACCGTTGTTGTCGAAGCTCACCGTCTTGGTCGGGATCGGCGTCCACTGCGCGAACATCGTCTCATCGACCGCGAAGGAATAGCTGGCAGCGTCCGCATAGGACGTACCGCTCCCGTTCGCCGCGGTGTTCCAACCCGCGAAGGTGAAGCCCGCCCGGGTGAAGGTCTCAGCGGTCAGTGCCGTCGGCACGTTCTTGACCTCGTCAGCCATCGAGCCCGTGCCACCGTTGTTGTCAAAGACAACCGTCTTGCTCGGGATCGGCGTCCACTGCGCGAACATCGTCGCGTCAACCGCGAAGGAATAGGTGGCAGCGTCCGCATAGGACGTACCGCTCCCGTTCGCCGCGGTGTTCCACCCGGCGAAGGTGAAGCCCGCCCGGGTGAAGGTGTCGGCGGTCAGCGCGGTCGGCACGTTGTTGACCTCGTTGGCCATCGAGCCCGTGCCACCGTTGTTGTCAAAGACAACCGTCTTGGTCGGGATCGCGGTCCACTGGGCAAACATCGTCGCGTCAGCCGTGAACGGGTACGAAGCAGCATCCGCATAGGCGGTGCCCGAACCATTGGCAGCGGTGTTCCAGCCCGCGAAGGTGAAGCCTGCCCGCGTGAATGTGTCTGTCGTCAACGGGGCGGCTACATTGTTGACCTCGTTGGCCATCGACCC
>JBDSSQ010000017.1:0-96543 GCA_039928695.1 Pseudolysinimonas sp.
CGAAGGCAATGCCGTCCGGATCGCGGAGGGTTGTCTCACCGGATCCGTCGCTCACCGGGCTCGACGCCCCGAGCGCGGTCAACCGCTCGACCTCGTCGTCGAACTCATCGACGGGCACGGTGACCACGAAATACTGCCGGCCCTTCTCCGGCCCCGCGGCGACCGATTCGCCGCCCCACGCCACCTTCGTTCCGCCGACAGGAGACTGGATCACCCGCTCGTCGCCGACCTCCCAGACCAGAGGCCAGCCGAGCGCCTCGCTCCAGAAGATGCCGACCTCTCGCGATCCGTCGATCGTGACCTCGCCCAGCGTCCCGCATCCGGCCAGGTATGTGTTGCCGTCCTCGATCGCACAGAACTCGTCGCCGACGACGTCGGCAAGGTATGCGCAGTCGTTCTCGGGGTAGTGACCGTTTCCGCGAAGCCTCGCACCCAGCGCGAGGCAGGTCGCGATGGTCTCTCGCTGAGTGCGCACGCCCTCGGTGAGGTGCAGGTGCAGGCGGTTCATGTCGCTGGCGTGCGCAGCACCGTGGGCGAACCGGAGTCCGAGTTGTCCCTCCGCCCCGGCGAGCAGGATGCCTCCCGCGTCGCTCTGCGGCGAGCGCCCGAGCACCGCAGCCCAGAACTCCGCGTCGCGCTCCGGCTCGGCAGACTCGAAGGTCACCGACTGCAGTTCGAGTGGCATCAGTCCGACCCCGACGCCCGGGCCTCTGGCGACTCGGCCGATCCCTCGGCGAACCCGTCGGCGTAGCCCTCGTCGTAGCCCTCGGCACGGGCCTCATCGGTGCCGAGGCGGAACATGTCGAGCTCGGCGACCCGGATGAGGCGCTTCGCGCCGGGCGCGTCCAATCCCGCCACGAAACGCCCGAGCCCCCGCACGACGGCGACCGGCCGCCCGGCCGCCTTGCCCTTCACGAGGTCGGCAGCGCCCGCGAGTTCATCGGCAATCGCCGGAACCGTCACCTCCAGCACCCGGCCCTGCGTGTCGGTCGAGCCCCGCAGGTCGTCGACGACGTGCAGGCCGGCGGCGCCGATGGCGACGTCGGTCTGGCCGTCTCTCCAGGGTCGTCCGAAGGTGTCGCTGAGGATCACCCCGACCGCGACACCGAGCCGCTCACGCAGGGCGGTCGCCAGGGCGAGAGCCGAGGCATCCGGATCGAGGGGAAGAAGCGCGACGGTGCCGTCTGGCACATTGCTGGCGTCGACGCCGGCCGCGGCCATCACGAGACCGTGGTGGGTTTCGACGATGCGGGTCGTGCCGGCCGCATGGGTGCGCGACGCGACGAGTCGCCGGGTCTCGGCGGTGATCGCGTCTTCGCGATCCTTCGCCTGGATGATGCGGCCCTCAGCCTTGCTGACGATCTTGCTGGTGATCACCAGGATGTCGCCGTCCTCGAGCGCCCCCTCGAGCGCGCCGCCCAGCAGTGAGGCCAGGTCGTCGCCGGGGTGGATCTCGGGGATCCCGTCGACCGCGAACACCGTGACCGCGTCGGCAGGGAGCCCGGTCATCGCGTCACCTTGGGCAGCACGTCGCGCGCGAACACCTCGATGAACTCGCGCTGGTCTGGGCCGGCGTTGTGCAGGTAGATGCGGTCCACCCCGAGATCGACGAAGCGCTGCAGGTGGGCGCGGTGCAGGTCGGGGTCGCTAGAGACGAGCATCCTGCCCTCGAAGTCCTCGGGACGCACGGTGCGCGCCAGCTGCTCGAAGTCGGCGGGCGAGCGCACGTCACTGCGCGGAAACCGTAGGCCGGCCAGCGGCCACTCGGCCAACGCGTTGGCCATCGCCTGTTCGTCGGTCGGAGCCCAGCTGAGGTCGACGCGCACGACGCGCAGGGTGTCGCCGCGCGGCTTGCCCCCCTCTTTCAGCCCCTCGTCGAAACGTTCGACCAGGGCGGCCGCCTTCTCGTGCGATGTGCCGATGGTCAGGATGCCGTCGGCAGCTCTGCCCGCGCGCTTGGCGGCGACCGGGCCCGCGGTGGCGACCAGGATGCGCGGGGGCGTGACCATCGGCATCCAGAGTTGGGCGCTCTCGAGTTCGAAGTGCGAGCCGTGGTGGCGCACGGGGCGACCGTTGCCCGCGCTCGCGAACAGTTTGCGGATCACCTCGATCGCGTCGAACATGCGCGTGATGCGCTCCGGCGCCTCGGGCCAGTAGCCGCCGGTGACGTGCTCGTTGAGGGCTTCGCCCGCTCCGAGGGCCAGCCAGTGCCGACCGGGGTAGAGGCCGGCGATGGTCGCACTGGCCTGGGCGATGGCGGCCGGATGCATCCGCCCCCCTGCTGCAACGGCGCCCGCCCCCAGCTCGCCCTTCGTTCGGGCGCCGAGAGCGCCGAGCACACTCCAGGCGAAGCTCGCCTGCCCGTGCCTGCTCAACCAGGGTTGAAAGTGGTCGGTGCTGACGGTGCCGCTGAACCCGTGCTGCTCGGCATATTCGGCGTAGGCGATGGCGTCGGCGGGGGCGAAGCGCTCCAGCATCATGGCGTAGCCGATGGATGCGGAGGTCACCATGTCATTGTCTCACCGCGGTCGCGACGCCGACTCAGGGAGTAAGTTCTCCATCGACCATGCGCAGCGTCTGGTCGGCGATCGCCTGAAGGTTCGGGTCGTGGGTGGACACGATCGCCGTCATCCCCTCGGCGCGCACCACCGATTGCAGCAGCGCCATGATCGTGGCACCGGTTTCGGCGTCGAGCTGTCCGGTCGGCTCGTCGGCGATCAGCAAGCGGGGCGAATTCGCGAGGGCTCGAGCAATTGCCACGCGCTGCTGCTGCCCGCCCGACATCTCGCCAGGACGCTGATCGGCGTGCGCGGTCAGGCCGACGAGGTCGAGCAGATGAGCGACCCGCTCCTGGCGCTCGGCCGGGAGAATCCCTTTCAGGCGCATGGGCAGACCGACGTTCTCGGTCGCGGAGAGCATGGGCACGAGCCCGAATGTCTGAAAAACGAACGCGAGCTGGTCTCGACGCAGGGCAGTTCTTGCCGGCTCGCTGAGCGAGCTGACCTCGCGGCCATTCACCACCACGCGGCCGGACGTCGGCAGATCCAGCCCGCCGACGCAGTTGAGAAGGGTCGTCTTTCCCGAACCGGACCGGCCGATCAGGGCGACGAGCTTTCCGCGCTCGATCTCGAACGAGACATCCCGCACCGCATGCACTTCGCCCCTGCCCGCGCCGTAGGTGCGGGTGAGGTGCTCGACCACGACCATCGGGCCGGCCGTTGCGACCGTCATCGCGATCCCTCGTCGTTCCTCTGCCCATCCGGCCAGATGCCGATGTGGTCTTGTTCGAGTTCGAGCCGAACCCGGTGACGCATGCCGAGCGTTCGTCGGTAGTCGGCCGGCAGCTGGAGTCGACCGACTCGGTCAAGCACCGCCCACTCCTCGGCGATGCTCGCGGAGGCGCCGAACTCATCGACCTCGGTGCGGCGCAGCACCTCAGAGGCCGTGCGCCCATCACGGATGGCAACGGTGCGCTGCACTTGACTCGACACCTCGGCATCGTGGGTGACGATCACGACCGTCGTGCCGAGGTCACTGTTCGCCGAGCGGAGCGCCGCAAACACTTCGTCACCAGTCGCCTTGTCGAGCTCGCCGGTCGGCTCGTCGGCAAACAGCACTTTTGGCTTGTTCGCGAGCGCAACGGCAATCGCCACCCGCTGTTGCTCGCCGCCCGACAGCTCGCCTGGCCGACGGCGCTCCTTGCCGCCCATCCCCAGCGCCTCGAGCAGTTCGGCCGTGCGTGCCGATCTCTCCTTGCTCTTCACCCCGGCAAACGACATCGGCAATGCGATGTTCTCTGCAGCGCTCAGATACGGAAGCAGGTTTCGGGAGGTCTGCTGCCAGATGAAGCCGACAACATCGCGACGGTAACTCAGCCGGTCTGCTCCGCTCATGCGAAGAAGATCCCAGTCGCCGACTCGTGCACGGCCGGCGGTCGGAACGTCGAGACCAGAGAGCACGTTGAGCAACGTCGACTTGCCAGAGCCCGAGGCGCCAATGATGGCGATCATCTCACCCTGATTGACGAGCAGATCGAGCCCCTGCAGGGCGAGCACTTCGATCTGCTCGACCTGGTAGATGCGCACGACGTTGTCGCAGACGATGAGCGCGTCTGCGCCGTACTCGGCCGGCGATCGAGAGGGTTTCGTCGCGGAGTTCGTCGAGTCGGTCATCGTGCGTCTCCCGTTCGTAGCATGTCAGTGAGTCGGTCGCGGCGGTGAGCGACAACCTCAACAGCCGTCGCCAGAACGAGCAGCAAAATCGCGCAGGCGGTGATGGCGAGAATGACGCTGGCCGAAATGTCGGGGACCGGTGGCCGCAACCCACCACTGAGCAACTCGAGCCCCATCGCCGGTGCGATCAAGAGCACCATACCGATCCCCGCGATCAGGCCGCCGATGACGGCGGCAATCACGACCGGAGCCAGTTCGGTCAGAACGAGCCACCAGCCCATTCGCGAACGCATGCCGAGAGTGCGCAGCATCGCGAGAGAACGTTCTCGGGTTCGCGCCCCCGACAAGACGGTCGCGATGAGCGCCACCATCGCAAGAATGACGATCCCCAGCACCGACATCGTCATGACCGAGATCACGCCGGATGTCAGCGGCCCGTTCTGTTGCGCATCCAGCCACGAGGCGCGCGTGAGAATGTCGCTCTTTGGCACGGCAAGAGTCGAGGCCGCGGCTCTCGCTCCCTCCCCGGTGGCGAGCAGCGTGTTCGGCTGCACCTGCTCGCCCACACGCGAAGACAGCGCGTCGAGGTCGACGAAAACGAAGGGTCCGGACGCGTAGCCCTCTGGTCCCGCATCCACCGTGCCGACCACGTGAACGGGCACACTCTTGTTTTCGTAGCTGATGGTGAGGTTGGTGGCGGTCACCTGTCGCGCGAATCGTTTGTCAACAACCACCGGAATCGGGTCGGTCGCGGATGTTGATGCGGCCACGGTGCGAAGCGTCGCGGCCGAGCGCGCCCCGCCCCCTGCGTCGATCGGCAGCAGCGCCACCAGATCGGCATAGTGACGATCGATCGCGAGCAACCCGACACTGGTCGACGAGCCGGCGAGGGAAATGAACGGCGAGACACGCTCCGATGCGGCAGCCGTCACGCCGGCTTTGCCCGCCATCGTCGTCACGTCGGTGGCGGTGACCGGTCGGTCGTCGGCAGTGGTGACGCGAACGTCGGCGCCAATGCGCTGCCATGAGGCGTCGAGTTGCCCGCTGTGCACGGTCTCAATGAGCAGGCCACCGCCGGCGACGAGGTCGACAGCAAGAGTCAAGGCGAGTACAGGAAGCACCGCGAGTGCTCGTTCGGCCTGCATCGCCGCGAGAAGACCCAAGGCACCGCGAGCGCGACGAGAAAGCGATGCAACACCACGCACAATCAACGGGTAGATGCGCAACACGAGGATCGTGACCGCCGCTGAGACCAGAAGCGGAGCGGCGACGAGCAGTGGGTCGACTCCGTCGGTGCGCGTCTCGAGCAGTCCCCGGGTGCGAATGGAAAACAATGCCGCCCCGGCCAGGGCGAGCAGTGCCCCCTCGATCACGACACGGCGCGCGCGAGCTCGACCGACGATTTCCACTCTCGCCGAGCGGTTCGCGAGCGCGCGTCGACCACTCACCAATGAGCGCGCGACAAGCACGGATTGCACGGGCGGCGCCAAGACGGCGAGGACAAGCACGAGCGCCAGCGGCACTGGATAGCGAAGCGCGTCTGGCAGGAAGATCGCGAGGATGCCGACGCCGATCGCGCCGCCGACGACCGAGATCACCAGAGACTCCTCGAGAGCCCGGATGCCGATCGATGCGATGGATGCCCCCCGCGCGCGCTCGAGCGCCAGATCGGTCGAACGGCGAAGAACCATGAGCCGCGAGAGAAGCAGAACCACGGCGCCCGCGACACCGAGCAGCCCGGCAATCATGAGCGTCATCTGAGCGCTCGCCGCTCGAGCTAGCGATGGGTAGCTCGACACAGCGTCGGAAAGCGTTCCTCCCGAGCCGAGCGCCGAGCCGAATTTGGTCGAGAGCGAACTGCTGTTCGCCTCCAGCCCGGCCACCTCGTTGGACACCTGAACGATGCGGCTGCTCGAGAATGCTTCTGGGTTCAGCCGCACTCGAACAAGGGCGATGAGGGGTTCCGAGAACGATCCGGACGACTTCGCGACGCCGTCAGGCGATGCGACCACCGTGACGGCGGTATCAGTGCGCCCGTTGGGCAGGTAACTCACCGACGGCTTCCAGACTTGCGGCAGTTGGTCCCAGATCCGTTGTCCGGTCGAGGAGTGGTCCGTCTGATCAACGATCCCCACCACCAGGAGCTGACTCGGTCCGCCACCTTGTGGCGCCCCGAATCGAGACCGTTGCGGCGGAAGCCCGAGCACGCTTCCGACCCTCAGATTCGCGGCCTTGGCGACCGTAGACGACACAACGACATCGACGGTATCCGTCGAGTTATCGGTCGACGTCGGCAGCGCTCCCTGAACGACACCAATGGTGGCGGCCTGCTGCGGTGTCAGCATCGTCATCTGAATGTCGAGGTTGTTTGCTTGTTTGACGCCGTCGACCGTGGTGACGGTTGCGGTGGGTGAGATCACCGTCAGCGTTGCGGTCGAGAAGGTGGCGGCGAGCCCTGGCGGCAGGTGAGAACGAAGTGTGGACGTGAAAGCAAGGATGTCGCTCGGCGACACGGCCGAACCCGTGGGATTCGAACTTCCGATCGGGGCGCGCACGATCAGATCAGAGCGTGACCCCGCGTCCGCAACGAACTGTCGTGCGCCCTGGTCAACCGAGCTGTCCAGCGTGCGGGGTGCGGCCGCGGCGAGCACAACGAGGAACGCGAGCAGTGCCACCCAGCACAGAACAAGTGCGAGATCTCGTCGCACCCGACGACGAACCAGGAGCGGACCCGAGGAGAAGAGTGCTGACATCAGTCTCCTGTCCCCCCACGAAGCAATTCGGCCGGTTCGACAGAACGTTGAACGCGCGCCACGACGAACACCACGAGCACGAGCGCGGCAGCCAAGCCGACGATGAGAAGCCCGATGCTTGACCACGGGATCTGCACCGCCACCGATGGCACGGGCGGCGAACCGTCTGGCGACGCCGCGACGAGTGGCCCGACAAGCAGTACGAGCAGAACGCCGATCGCCGTGCCGAAGATCGCCCCCAACACACTGATGAGCAGAGACTCAGCAGTGATCAGGCCGACGAGCTTGTTTCGTGACAGCCCGGTAGCTCTCAACTGTGCAAGCTCAAGTCGACGGGATCGCAAGGTTGTCGCGCTGTGTACCGCGAACCCGACCGCCGCGAGCAGGGCGCCCGCCACGATGGCCAGCCATAGTGCGGCTTGCGTGGCAACACGCAGCGGAGCCTGCTGGAGTTGGAGCCCCAACACCTCGCTGCTGAGTGCACCCGCCGGGTTTTTCACGCCGTTGAGATATGCCTGCCCGTGCCCGGCGGTCACGTTGACCCACCACTCGTCGACCATCGGGCTGTGAACGCCGGATTGAGCAAGCGACCTCTCGAGCAACTCTTGATCGAGCACCACGACATCGGGGCTGCCCGAACTTGCGGCAAAGCCCGAATTCGGGTTCGACAGCGCGTCAGAACTCGCTGTCCCGGGAACGAGCGACGTCGTGCCCACGAGGAGGACCTGCACGGGCACGTCCTGCACGTCGACGGTCATCACGTTGGGCGGTTTGACGTGGAGTTTCTTGGCGAGGGCGATCGGCACGACGGCGGAAACCAATCCAGTCGGAGACCAACCAACCAGGGCGAACGTCGCAGGCGACAGCTCAAGCCCCGTCGGAACATCGACGCCCAGGTCGAACTGCCACCCGCTCGGAACGGAGTCGACCGTGGGAACCGGTGCATCAGGATCGGCGCTGTTGCCGAACCAGGTCGCCGTCGAATCCGACTTCACCGGTTGCGAAGAATAGGTCGCCGTCGCCGGCTTCTGTGGCGAAGACGCATGAAGCACCGCGAGGTCCTTCACCAGAACGTCGGCGTCCGCTTGCGCATTGACGGTGCTGTCGCCGACCGAGTTGGCCATCGAGAACGTCGCTTGAAATCCCACAAAACGCACTGGCCCGACAAGTCCGCTCGGGTTCGCCGACAGGGGCACGATGCCGCGAACCTGCCGCGGCGTGTTGTCGGCGGGCACGGTCCCCATGCTCACAACGGTCAACAAGCCATTGCCGTCTTCAAGAATGGCGCGCACGTGTGCCTCGACCCCTGGCAGTCCATTTTGCGGCTCAGCAGTCACCTGAATCGTCGCGCTCACCCCGTTCACCGGTCCCGGAAGCCCAACTCCCGTGGCAGGTGGTATCGGCTTCGCCAGTCGCCTGTCGACGTCGCCGGCGCCGGCGTGGCCGAGCCGACCTCTGTCGATCATTTTTCGAGCCTCTGCCGTCAGGCCGAGCACGGTGACCTCGGGTCCGCCCGCCCCGGTGCCAAGGATGTCCCCACCGGAGTTCAGAACCTGCCCCGACCGCCGAATGACGGGCTCTGGCGCGCCCAACGCGCCCTTCGCCAACTGCTCAGCTTGTACGCCCGAATCGGAAAGGCCCAGTACCCGAACGGGTGGACCAACGGCAAAGGTCGCCTGGTCGACCTGCGACTGCTTCCAGGTGGCAAGAAACGAGAGCCCGAACGTTCCTACCGCGAGGGCGAGACTCAGCAGCAACACGGCAGCAGTCGCGCGCTGCGACCGCCGACCGATCTCCCACGAAGCGAGCGGAATGACAGAGCCTCGAGCGCGCGCGCCAACCCGAAGAATGACCCTCGACGCCAGCGGGATGAGGCGAACACACAGCAGGGCTCCTGCAACAAGCACGAGGGCGGGGCCAGCAACCAGAATCGGGTCAACCGCGAGCGAGGCGGAGGTGTCGACCGGGCTGTGATACGAAAGCAATTGCCAGTACGCGACGCCGGCAAGAACAAAGATGGCGATGTCGAGACCGGATCGCATGAAGACGGTCGCGGAACCTTGGCGCCCCAGAGACTGCTCGCCTGCGGCGAACGAGCGCGATCGGCGCAGGAGCGGGGCGATGAGCACGACCACGAAGAGCAACGACACGCCGGCCGCCGTGAGCCAGGTGATCGAGTGAAGCCCTGCATCCTTCGGCATGTGCGCGGCGACCATCGCGGGCTGCACCGCGAGAATCCGGTAGACGAGTGTCGAGAGTGGCGGACTCGCCGCTGCCGTCACCACGCCGACCACGAGTGCCTCCAGTGTGGTCAGCGCGAGGAGGTTGCCGACCGACGCGCCGCGCGAGCGAAGCAATTGTCGCTCACCCGCTCGCGCGTCGTTGAAGGATCGTGCGGTCTGCCCCATCGCCGCGACCGCCAGCACCAGCAGCATGAGGCTCACGACGACGACCGTGGATCGCGTCGCGGTGAGACCGGAGGCGATGCCACTTGTGGCATCGGCGAGCCCCGACGTGTAGCGGACCGTCGCCGAAGCGCTGTCGAGTCGGTTCGGTACTGCCTTGTTCGCGCCGGCGAACCTGCCGGCCAGAGGGCCAAGTTGGTCGACGGTGACCGAGTTGAAGTCGGGGGCGAACCTGACATCAAGTGAGGCGATGAGGACTTTCGCCGCACCGATGGTGCCGGGCGCGGCGATGAGCGGCCCGAAGTACAGGGGGTCGTTGCCCGTGCCGTGCAGCAGGTCGCGAGCCCAGTATGCGCTGCGTGGCGCGTTGACGCGGTAGATGCCGACGACCGTCGCGGTCAGTTCAGAGGGAGAATTGTCGATGTCAAAGGTGCTGCCAAGATGCAGCCCTTGGGCCTGTGATGCGGCTTCTGGAATCGCGACTGGGATCGCGGCGGTGCCGCCTGGCCACTTTCCCGCCCACTCTCCCGACACGAGTGTCGTGTTCGAGCGAACGTTGTCGTATTCGCCGAAGTAGGTGAGGCCCGAACTGCTCTGAATCTGCGGCACCAACGCGGGTTCTGTCATGGCAAAGCTCGAGGTTGAGTACCGAACGGAATCGCCCAGCTCTGTGCGCACCGCGTTCTCGACGAGACGCCTAGTCACCGAAAGCGGCACGTGCGGGTGATCGACCTGAATGTCGATCGCCGCTTGCGATGTCGGAATCGCCGTGAGGGCGCTTCGCACCCCGCCTTGCTCGGTCGCGAAGACCAAGAGTCCGAGCGACGAAATCAGTGTGCAGGCGAGAATCGCCACCGCGACGACGACAAGCAGCAAGCGCCATTGCGAGCGCGAGCGTTGAAGCGTCGTACCCATCAGCCAGGAACGGGAATGGATGCGCCGAGCCGATTCCGTCACGTGCGCGACTCGCCCTGGGCGCGTCGCGGCGGAGTCATCTGATGATTATATTTCACGACCAGTCATCGTGACGCCGCCGAGGCAGTGACTAGCCGCGATCCTTCTTCAGGTAGTCGGCAACGACCTGCGGAACGTACGGCGTGACGTCGCCGCCGAGAGACGCCACCTGTCGCACCAGAGAACTCGAAACGTGCGCGTGAGCCGGGTCGGGCAGCATGAAGATCGTCTCGACACCAGCCAGGTCGCGGTTGACGATCGCCATCGGGGTCTCGTAGGCGACATCCACCTGAGATCGGATGCCCTTCACCAGCACGCTCGCGCCGACATCCGTGCAGTAGTCGACGAGCAACCCGACGCTCCAACTGGTGACCAGGATGTTCTTGGCCGCCCCGGACGCCGCGATCGCCTCCTGCAGCAGCGCAACTCGCTTCGCGATGGGCAGCAGCGCCGACTTGTCGGGGTTGTGCACCACGAGCACGTGCAGCTGGTCGAAGATGCCGGCCGCCCGCTCGATCACGTCGAGGTGACCCAGAGTCGCTGGATCGAACGAACCGGGGACGACGGCGATCCTGGTCATGACTCGAGACTAACGGGCGCTAGCTCTTGGCGAGGAAGGCCGCCTCGGCCGCATCCAACCGGGCCGCGAGAGCATGCCGAAGTGCCGGATGCTCTGCCAACGCCGGATCACCCTCGAGCACCTCGGCTGCGAGCGACCGCGCCTCGGCGATCAGCTCGCCGTCTCGCGCCACCCGCAGCAGTTTCAGCGACGAGCGGCCGCCGGACTGCGCCCGTCCCAGCACGTTGCCCTCGCGTCGCAGCTCGAGGTCGATCTGCGCGAGAGCAAACCCGTCGAGCGTGGCGGCCACCGCATCCACCCGTTCGCGCGCGGGCGTCTCGAGCTCTGCGCGGGTGACGAACAGGCACAGCCCCGGCACTCCCCCGCGGCCGATCCGACCGCGCAACTGGTGCAGCTGAGCCACGCCGAACCGGTCGGCGTCGAGCACCACCATGGTCGAGGCGTTCGGCACATCCACTCCGACCTCGATCACCGTGGTGGCGACCAGCACGTCGATCTCGCCGGCCGCGAAGGCACGCATGGTGGCATCCTTCTCGTCGCTGGTCATGCGGCCGTGCAGGGGTTCGATTCTGCGCCCTGCTAGCAGCGGATTCGCTCGCGCCTCTTCGAGCACAGTAACCACGGCGGCGGTCGGGCCCGCGGGGGTGCCGACGCCGGCTGAGCCGTCGGAGTCGAGTTCGTCGGCATCGGCATCCTCGACGTGCTTCGGGTCGATCGCGGGGCAGACCACGAAGCCTTGGCGACCCTGGGCGAGCTCCTCGCTGAGCCGCTCCCAGATCCGATGCTCCCACCCAGGATGCTCGGCGAGCGGCACCACGAACGACTCGATCGGCGAGCGGCCGGCAGGCAACTCGGCGATGGTGGAGACGTCCAGATCGCCGAATACCGTCATCGCGACCGTGCGAGGGATGGGCGTCGCCGTCAGCACCAGAACGTGCGGAGCTGCGGCGTCGGCCGCGGTGTTCGACATGCCCTTCAACCGCAGCGCCTCGCGCTGGTCCACGCCGAAGCGGTGCTGCTCATCGACCACAACGAGCCCGAGCTCTGCAAAGGTGACCGCGTCACCGAGCAGAGCGTGGGTGCCGACCACGATGGACGCGCTTCCGGATGCCGCAGCCAGCAGAGCTTTGCGCCGCAGCGCCACCGGCAGTTGGCCGGTCAGTAGTGTGGGCCGCAGCCGCGCCGCGAGGTCCGGACCGAGCGCCGACGTCAGCGACCTCAGGTGCTGCCCCGCGAGCACCTCGGTGGGCGCGAGAAAGGCCGATTGTCCACCGGAGTCTGCGACGGCCAGCATCGCCCGAAGGGCCACCAGGGTCTTGCCAGATCCCACCTCGCCCTGCACGAGTCGATTCATCGGCGCCCCGTCGGCCAGGTCTCGGCCGATCTCGGCTCCCACCGCGAGTTGGTCGTTGGTCAGGATGAACGGCAGTCGCTCCTCGAACTCGGCAGAGAAGCGACCGGGAGTTCGGGGCTTCGCGGCCTCCGAGCGACGTTCCGCGCGCTGCTGCAACAGCGCGGCCTGCAGCACGAACGCCTCCTGAAAGCGCAGGGCGTCGTGAGCGCGGCGCCAGTCGGCATCCGTCTCGGGGCGGTGAATCAGTTCGAGCGCGCGCCGGAAGTCGACGAGGTCGCGCGAACGGCGCAACTCGTCGGACACCGGATCGTCGACAGGGGGCAGCGTGTCGAGGATCTGCGCGATCGACTTCGCCACCTGCCAACTGGCGACAGTCGAGGTGGCTGGGTAGATCGGGATCGGCTGCTCCGCCCATCCCTTGGCAGCCGTCGGATCCATGGCCGGCGCGTTCTCGTCATCGGCGGCGAACAACTCATAGTCCGGGTGCGCGAGTTGCCGCGCACCGCGGTACTCGCCCACCTTGCCGGCAAAAATTCCGCGCATCCCGGGTCGCAGTTCGCGAGCACGCCACGCCTGGTTGAAGAAGGTCAGCGTCAGATGCCCGTGGCCGTCACTGATGACCACCTCGAGGATGCTGCCGCGCTTGGCACGCATCGGCCGCTCGGTGACGCTGCGCACCTCGGCCACGATGGTGACGCTCTCGTCGATGGTGAGTTCGCTGAGAGCGGTCAGTTCGCCGCGGCGGGCGTAGCGGCGCGGGTAGTGCGCGAGCAGATCCCCGACGGTCGCGAAGCCGAACGCCTTCTCGATGGCCTGCGCTGTTCGTCCGCCCAGTGCGGTCGACAGCCGCACCTCGAGGGGATCATGGTCGGGTGCTGGCACCTACAGCCAGCCACGCCGCTTGAAGATGATGTAGAGCACCAAGCCCGAGACGAGCATCAGCCCGATCGCGAACGGATACCCGAACTGCCAATGCAGCTCGGGCATGAACTTGAAGTTCATCCCGTAGATGCCCGCGATCAGGGTGGGTGTGAACAGGATCGCTGCCCACCCGGAGATCTTGCGGGTCTCGATCGCCTGGCGGTTGCTCGCCTCGCTGAGGTTGCGGGACTCCTCGCTCTGACGTTGCCCGACCAAACTGGTGTTCACCGCGAGGATGTCGCGCAGAAGCAGCCGGAACTCCTCGACCCGTTCCTTGGCCTGCACCACGTGATCGGCGACGTCGCGCAGGTACTGCTGCAGCTTGTCGCCGACGTAGCCGTCGGCGAATCCGCTGGCGAGCGTGTCGATGATCTGGATGAGCGGGGTCACCGCCCGTTCGAACTCGATGACTTCGCGGTTCAGTTCGTAAATGCGTCGCGAGACCTGCGCATCCCCATCGAACACTTGGGTTTCGATCTCATCGATGTCGTTGGCAACGCCGTCCACCACAGGACCGTAGCCGTCCACGACGGCGTCCAGGATCGCGTAGAGGATCGCCTCGGCGCCCTCGTCCATCGAGCCAGGGGTCTCCTCCATGTGCTTGCGCACAACGCTGAGGTCGGGCGACTCACTGTGCCGAACCGTGATCACGAAGTTGGTGCCGCTGAAGACGTGAAGCTCACCGAACTCGACCGTCTCGGTCTCGTCCACGTACTGCGCGGCGCGCAGCACCATGAACAAAGTGTCGCCGTAGCGCTCGATCTTCGGGCGCTGGTGTGCGTGAACGGCGTCCTCGATGGCGAGCTCGTGCAGGTTGAACTCGTCGGCGAGGGCGGATAACTCCTCGGCGTTCGGGCGGTAGAGGCCGATCCAGGCGACCGCCTTCGGATGCTTGTCGAGAATCTTGAAGGTGCCCGTCAGCGTTTCGGGGGTGGCAATCCGAACACCGTTCTCGTAGACGGCATTGTTGACGACGCCCGAGGCGAAGTGGGGGCTCTTGACGGCTTGGTGACCGGCAAAGCTCGGCGCAGGGTCCGACTTGCGGGTCGACCTGGGGACCGCCCGGGACACAGCGCTGGCGGCCGCCTTGCCGACCGCCTTCGACGCAGCCTTCAGCGACGGCGCAGCGGTTCTCGGAACTCGACGCGAGGGGGTGGCCACGAGGGGAATCGTAACGCCGCGCGGTGCCCGGTCTGCGGAGGCACGACTGCCCGACTGCCTCACTGCCCCGGTGCGGGCGCGACCGCTACCGTGGGCCAGGGAGGTCGGCATGACGCGCATCATCGGGGGTTTCGCCGGGTCGATCCGGCTGACAGTGCCGCCGTTCGGCACGCGTCCTACCAGCGACCGGGTGCGCGAGGCGATCTTCTCCGCGCTCGAAGCCCGGGACGCGCTCGACGGCGCGCGGGTGCTCGACCTGTATTCCGGATCTGGTGCGCTGGGCCTCGAGGCCGCCTCGCGCGGCGCGGCCCACGTCACTCTGGTCGATCGCGCCACCGCTGCCACCCGCATCACCCACACCAACGCGGCCGCCGTGCGCAAAGCCGCGCCGCGCGGGGGCGCACCCGAGATCGTGATCTCGAGCCAGCCGGTGCAGAGCTTTCTCGGCGGCTCGCTGGACAGTTGGGACGTGGCCTTCGTCGATCCGCCCTACGAACTCGGCGGCCTCGAGTTGGTGCACAACCTGCAGGCCCTGGTCGCGCGGCTGAATCCGGATGCGGTTGTCGTGCTCGAGCGTTCCTCGCGCGATCGCGCTCCCGAGTGGCCGCCCGGGCTCGAGCTTGAGCGGCGCAAGGACTACGGCGACACCGCGCTGTATTGGCTGCGACCCGTCGCGCCCGCAGACGGCGACTAGCCGCGCGCGCCGTTCCAGTCGATGTAGGGGTCCCAGCCCCCGCGCGCCGCGAACGGGACGCCATCGACCAACAACTCCGGGCCCGACGCGCCCGCCGCCCGCACGTGCCCGATCGGGCGGAAGTCTCCGGGCAGAGTGGTTCCCTTCCTAAAGGTGGCCAGCAGCGAATGGTCCTCGCCGCCAGTCAGGGCCTCCACTCCGAGCACCTCCTCGTGGTCGCCCTCGAGGGCGAGGCCCGCAACGCCAATGGCAACACCCTCCAGGTCGAGGTTGACCCCGCTGGCCACGGCGAGCCGCCGCGCATCGAGGGCGAGTCCGTCGCTCAGGTCGAGCATCGCCGTCGCTCCCGCGAGGGCTGCTCGCACCCCGTCTGCCACCGGAGGCCTGGGCGTCAGCTGGGCGGCCAGTTCTGCACCGTGCGCGCGGCGCAGAGCTGGGACCAACGCGGCATCCGGATGCCCATCCGCATCGACAGCGTGGGCGAACAGCAGGGCGATCCCTTGCGCGGCCAAGCCGAGGGCCCCCGAGACGGCGACGACGTCGCCCGCTCGCGCACCGGAGCGGAGCACCGGAGCGCGCCCCTCCAGATCGCCGAATGCGGTGACCGCGATCACCAGCGTGTCCGAGACCGACAAGTCGCCGCCGACCACGCCGCAGCCGGGGGCAAGCTCGGCACAGGCCTCGCGCAACCCGTCTGCGATGCCCTCGAGCGTCTCGACCGGGGTACTGGCCGGGGCGACCAAGGCCACCACCAGGGCCGTGGGGCGGGCGCCCATCGCGGCGATGTCCGAGAGGTTGGTGGCGGCGGCCTTCCAGCCCAGCTCGGCGGGCGTCGTCCAGCCGAGTCGGAAATCCGGCCCGTGCACCATGGTGTCTGTTGTCACGACGTAACGGCCGTCGGGCGCGGCCAGCACCGCGGCGTCGTCCCCCGGGCCGACCAGGGCGGCCGCGGCATCCGGAAGCCTCGGAAAGATGCGGGCGAGCACAGCGCTCTCGCCGAGCGAGCCGAGGGTACCGGCGGAAGTCATGCAGCCACGGTAGCGGTCGGCGCTCAGGCGACGCCGGGTAGCCTGACCGGGTGACACTCCGCCGCACCGTGATCGGAGCAGCGCTGGTTGGCGCAGCCCTGGCCTCCCTCCTGAGCGGATGCTCCCCCATCGTCGCCCTCGACCCCGCCCCGCACGCGAACGACCCGGCGTGCGCCGATGTGATCGTGCGGCTCCCGAGCACCCTCGAGAACCTGCCTCGACGCGAGACGGACGCCCAGGCGACCGGGGCATGGGGCGAGCCCGCCGTGGTCCTGCTCCGCTGCGGCGTGACTGTGCCGACCGCGTCGGACCTGCCGTGCGTGCAGACCGACGATGGTTATCAGTGGTTGCGCGACGACTCGAAGGCACCAAGCTACGTTTTCACCAGCTACGGACGGACGCCGGCGATCGCGGTCGTCATAGATCAGACGAAGCTGTCACCGGGGCTGGCCTTGCGAGACCTCGAATCGGTCGTCGCCTACACGACGCGCAACGGCCACAAGTGTCTGTCCGTTGAGGATTCGCTGGGCGGGACGGCGAGCGGCAGCCCAACCCCAACCCCGACGCCAACCCCAGCGCCGAGCCCCTAGCGCAGCGTCGCGATCCCCAAGGTGATCAACTCATCGATCAGATCGGGGTAGCTCATCCCGCTCGCCAGCCAACACGCCGGGAACATCGAGATCGGCGTGAAGCCGGGCATCGTGTTGATCTCGTTCACCACGAATCCGGAGCCGGTGAAGAAGAAGTCGATGCGCGCCAGCCCTGAACCGCCGATCGCCTCGAACGCGCGGGCGGCGATCCGCTGCATCTCGGCCAGCTCCTGCTCCCTCAGATCCGCCGGGCAGACCAGCTCGATGCCAGGAGCATCCAGGTACTTGGCGTCGAAGTCGTAGAACTCGCGGCCGGTGATCACGATCTCGCCAGCGACGCTCACCCGGGGCGCGGCTCCGTCGCGTCCTTCGAGCACCCCGCACTCCAGCTCGCGACCGACGATCGCGGCCTCGACCAGCACGCGGCGGTCTTCGTGAAAGGCGACGTCGAGTGCGGCATCCAAGTCGTCCCAGTTCGAGACCTTCGTCACCCCGACGCTCGACCCCGCCCGTGCAGGCTTCACGAAGACCGGAAGGTCGAGACCCCGGATGCGGCGAAGCCAGAGTTCGCGGTTCGCGGCCAGATCTGCTCGACTCACGGTGACCCACGGTGCCACCTCGACGCCGGCACCCTCGAGCACGGTCTTGGTGAAGTGCTTGTCCATGCCGAGCGCCGATGAGAGCACGCCGTTGCCGACGTAGGGCAACCCGACCAGTTCGAGCGCGCCCTGGATGGTGCCGTCTTCGCCGAACGGCCCGTGCAGGATCGGGAACGCCACGTCGACGTCGCCGAGGCTCTGCACCGTGCCGTCTGACGCCGTCACCGTGAATTCGCGGGTCGTCGCGGACTCCGGCAGGTGCACGCGCGTGCCGTTGTCGCTCACCTCGGGCAGCTCGGCCGCCTCGTGACCGAGGACGAATCGCGACACCGTGTCGTCATCCTGCAGCGTCCAGGCTCCGTCGTGCGTGATGCCGATCGGGATCACCTCGTAGCGCGTACGGTCGATCGCCCCGAGCACCCCGCCGGCGGTCGCGCAGCTGATCGAGTGCTCGCTGGAGCGGCCACCGAAGAGCAGAGCAACGCGGATCATGGGTGCTCCTGAGGTGGGCTACTCGCCCTGCGGCTCATTGGTATCTGTGGTCAGGTGGGGCGCGATGTCGCGCGGATTCAGCGTACCCGCCAGCACCTCGGCCACCTGGCTCACGATCGGCATCTCGACCCCTCTGGATGCCGCCAACTCGAGGATCGGCGCGACCGAGCTGAGCCCCTCGGCCGTCTGGTTCATCTGGGCGATGACTTCGCCGTATGCGTAGCCCTGGCCGAGCAGGCGCCCAGCCGTGTTGTTGCGCGACAGCGAGGATTCGCAGGTGGCGATGAGGTCGCCGAGCCCGGCCAGCCCCGCCAGGGTCTCGGGCCGCCCGCCGAAGGCGACCGCGAAATCCGTCATCTCGACCAGGCCGCGCGTGATGATCGACGCCTTGGTGTTCTCGCCGTAGCCGACGCCATCGACGATGCCGATCGCGACAGCGATCAGGTTCTTGAGCACGCCGCCGAACTCGGTGCCGATCACGTCGGTATTGACGAAACTGCGGAAGTACGGGTTGGTCGCCACCAGCGCGACCGCGGTGGCGGTGTCGAGACTCACCGACGAGACGACGGCGGCGGTCGGCTGCTCCTTGGCGATCTCGAGCGCGAGGTTCGGACCCGAGACGACGGCGATCCGGTCCGGGTCGATGCCCAACTCTTGCTCGATCACCTCACTCATGCGCGAACGCGTGCTCATCTCGACGCCCTTCATGAGCGACACGATCGGGATGCCGTCGGGGATCAGATCACGAACGATGCGCAGGTTCTCGCGCAACGACTGGCTGGGCACGCTCAGGTACACCTGCTGCGCGCCCTCCATCACCTCGGGCAGCCGAGTGGACGACTGGATGCCGCGGGGCAGGTTGATGCCCGGCAGGTAATCCGAGTTGCGGCGCGACTGCATGATCTCGCGGGCCAGCTCTGCGCGCCGTGCCCAGATCGCGACGCTGGAGCCTCCGTCTGCCAGCACCTTGGCGAAGGTGGTGCCCCACGAGCCGGCACCGAGCACCGCAACCCGGATCTGCCCGGGTTTCAGCATCAGCGGTGTGGTGATCGGCTGCGTGATGAGGTTCGACCCGGTGTGCGCCGACCCGACGACCGGAAGGGGCTTCGTGGTCGTCGATTCGTCCTGCCCAGCCGCATCGCTCATGTCCCCATTCTGCTGGATCGGGTGCGTCGATCCGCCGGATAGCCTGACCGTATGCCGCCCCGCGAGCCACGCCAGCCCGGCCAGCCCGGGCGTGTGCGCGAGTTCTTCTCGGGCTTCGCGGTGCTGGGCCGCGGTTTCGCACTGTGGCGTCGCCGGCCCGGGCTGATGCTGTTCGGGATGCTGCCCGCCGTCGTGGTCGCGATCCTGTTCGCGGCCGCAATCCTGTTGCTGCTACTCAATATCGAGGCCGTGACGGCATTCCTCACCCCGTTTGCCGACGGCTGGGATGCCGAGCTGGCTCGGTTGTTTCGGTTGCTCGCTGCGCTCGGGCTGATCATCGGCGTGGTGACCCTCGGCGCGTTCGGGTACACCACGATTACGCTGCTGGTCGGCGATCCGATCTATGCGCGCATCTGGCGCGAGATCGAGCGCGAGCACGGCGAATTGCCCGGCGGCGGGGACGGCGTGGAGCCCGGATTCTGGCGGGGCCTTGTCGATTCGGGTCTGCTGTTCTGGCGCGCGGTCGTGCTCGGCGTGGTGCTCGCGCTCGTGGGACTCATCCCGGTGGTCGGTTGGCTGCTCGCCCCGCTCGGCGAATTGGTGCTCGGTGGCCGCATCGTCGCACTCGAACTGACGTCGCGGCCGCTGGAAGCACGCGGGCTGCGTCGGGCCGAGCGCCGTCGAGTGCTGCGCACCAAGAATGCCCGCGTCGTGGGTTTCGGCGTCGCGGTCAACCTGTGCATGCTGGTGCCGGGCGGCGCGGTGCTGGTGATGCCGGCGGCGGTCGCCGGAGCGACCGAGCTAGCGCGGCACACCTTTGACGCACAGACCGCTAAGCCGCCGGCTTAGTCCGCTTCGCCCTCTTCTTCTTCTTCGGCTCCACGATCCGGCCGAACTCGGTCTGACCGTGCGCGGCAGGATCCCAGCGCTCTGCGGGAGCGGTCTCGCCGCGGAGGCTCTCGAGCAACGAGGTGATCGCCTGCATCACGTGGAGCGTTGCCTCGTTGAGGGTGGCGGCATCCAGAGGCTTGCCCTTCCAGCGCGAGAGGTCGAGCGGCTCGCCGATCACGATGTCGACCGTCTTGCGCGGGAACAGCCTGAAGCGCTTCGACCAGCGCGGCAGGATGTTCTGAGCACCCCAGTGCGCCGACGGGATCAGCGGCACTCCCGTCTCGAGCGCGATGCGCACGGCGCCCGACTTGCCGCGCATCGGCCAGAGATCCGGATCGCGGGTCAGCGTGCCCTCTGGATAGATCACCAGCGCGAGCCCCTCATCGATCAGCCGCTCGCCCTGGGCGATCGTGCCGGCGTGACCGCGGGTCGCTCGCTCGACGGCCACCTGCCCGGTTGAGCGGAACGCCCAGCCGACCACCGGAGCGCTGAACAGGCTGGCCTTAGCCAGGTAATGGGGAACCCGCCCGTGATGCCAGAGCGTGTACGCCGTGACCAGCGGGTCGAAGTCTGTGATGTGGTTCGCCACCATGATGAACGGCCCACTGGTGGGGATGCGCTCAACGTTCTGCACGCGGTAACGGCCCACCAGCAGCACGAACGGCACGACCAGCGCAGCGAAGAACCGCCAGATCGGCGTCTTCTCGCGGCGCTCGACAGCCTTGTCGCGCGTCGGGTCTAGGTAGCCCAGCGGCCTAGCCTTCCAGGCGGAACTGCGCGCCCAGCGCCTCGAGCTTCTCGACGAAGTGCTCGTAGCCGCGGCTGATGATGCCCAGGTTGGTAACCGTTGACCGGCCCTCGGCGGTCAGCGCGGCGATCAGATAACTGAAGCCGCCGCGCAGGTCGGGCACGCGCACGTCGGCGCCATGCAGCGGGGTGGGGCCGGTGATGAGGGCCGCCTGCTCCAGCTTGCGGCGTGGAACGCGGCGGGTCACCGACTCGAGACCGTCTTGGTGTACGACGATGTCTGCGCCCATCTCGACCAGGGCATCCGTGAATCCGAAACGGTTCTCATAGACCGTCTCGTGGATGACCGACACGCCGACCGCCTGAGTCAGCGCAACGATCAGCGGCTGCTGCCAGTCGGTCATGAATCCGGGATGCACGTCAGTCTCGACCTGCACCGGCTTGAGCGGTCCGCCCGGGTGGTAGAAGCGGATGCCATCTTCGTGCACCTCGAAGGCGCCGCCGACCTTGCGGAACACGTTGAGAAAGGTCATCAGCTCTTGCTGCTTCGCCCCACCGACGAAGATGTCGCCCTTGGTGGCGAGTGCCGCCGCAGCCCAGCTCGCGGCTTCGTTGCGGTCGAAGATGGCGCGGTGCGTGTAGCCGCGCAGCGTCTCGACACCCTCGATGAAGATGGTGCGGTTCGGCTCCATCCAGATGATGGCGCCCATCTTTTGCAGGATCGCGATCAGGTCCATGATCTCGGGCTCGATCGCGGCGTTCTTCAGCTCGGTGACGCCCTGGGCGCGCACCGCGGTGAGCAGCACCTGCTCTGTCGCTCCGACGCTCGGGAACGGCAGCTCGATCTCGGCCCCGTGCAAGCCGTTCGGGGCGGTGATGCGGATGCCCTCGTAGCTCTTGTCGACGATCGCGCCGAAGGCGCGCAACGCATCCATGTGAAAGTCGATCGGCCGGTCGCCGATGCGGCAACCCCCGAGATCCGGAATGAGGGCCTCTCCCAGGCGGTGCAGCAACGGCCCGCAGAACAGGATCGGAATGCGGCTCGACCCGGCGAGAGCGTCGATTTTGGCGAAGTGCGCCCGCTCGACGTTGGTCGGGTCGAGCACGAGGACGCCCTCCTCGGGACTCGTAACGGCGACACCGTATGCGTCGAGCATGCTCGTCACGATGGTGACGTCGCTGATGTCGGGAACGCCCTGCAAAATGCTCGGAGTGTCGCCGAGCAGCGCAGCCACCATCGCCTTGGTCGCGAGGTTCTTGGCCCCGCGCACCTCGATGCGGCCGCGCAACGGCTTGCCGCCATCGATCACGATGCTGTCGGAGGTCAAGCCAACGCGGGCTCCTGCCTTTTGGGCATCCTTCGCGAGGTCTGCAACCGAATCAACCACGTACGTACCTTGCCTTGCTTTGGGGGTGAAGCGGAAGCTGCTTCAGCGAACGGGGAGGGTTCTGGGGCGCCAACTCTCGCGACTACGCTCGAACTCCGTGATCCGCGCTTCGTCGCGCAGGGTGAGGCCGATGTCGTCGAGCCCCTCCAGGAGCCTCCACCGAGTGTAATCGTCGATGTCGAACGGGACCATGAGGTCGCCGATCGAGACCGTGCGTGCAACCAGATCGACCGTCGCGGTTATTCCCGGTTCGGCCTCGATGAGCTGCCAGAACTGCTCGACCAGGTTCTCGTCGACGGTTCCGGTGAGCAATCCCTGCTTGCCCGAGTTTCCACGGAAGATGTCGCCGAACCGCGGCGCGATGACTGCCTTGAACCCGTAGTCGCGCAGCGCCCACACGGCGTGTTCGCGACTCGATCCGGTGCCGAAGTCTTGGCCGGCGAAGAGCACGGTCGCCCCCGCGTATGCCGGGTCGTTGAGGATGAAGTCGGGGTCCTGGCGCCAGGAGGCGAACAGCGCATCTTCATAGCCGGTCTTGGTGACGCGTTTGAGATAGACGGCCGGGATGATCTGGTCGGTGTCGACGTTGCTTCGGCGCAGCGGCATCGCGACGCCCGTGAAGGTGGTGATCTTGTCCATTACGCCGTCACCTCCTGCTTGGCGGCGGCGAGATCCCACGGGCTCGACAAGGTGCCCCGGATTGCGGTGGCCGCGGCCACCAGCGGCGACACCAGGTGGGTGCGCCCTCCCTTGCCCTGCCTGCCCTCGAAGTTGCGATTGCTCGTGGAGGCGCAGCGCTCCCCCGGCGCGAGCTGGTCGGGATTCATCCCAAGGCACATCGAGCAGCCCGCGAATCGCCACTCGGCGCCGAACTCTTCGAAGATCTTGTCGAGCCCCTCGGCTTCGGCTTCGAGCCGGACCCTGGCAGACCCTGGCACGACCATGACCCGCACGTGGTCCGCCTTCTTCTGCCCCTGCACGATGCTCGCGAAGGCCCGCAGGTCTTCGATGCGCGAGTTGGTGCACGAGCCCATGAAGACCGCATCCACCCGGATGTCTTTCATCGGCGTACCGGCAACCAGGTCCATGTATTCGAGGGCGCGCTCGGCAGCCGCGCGGTCGTTGGGGTCCGAATACGAGTCAGGAGAGGGGATGACGTCGCTCAGCGAGACGCCCTGGGCGGGGTTCGTGCCCCAGGTGACGAAAGGCTCGAGCTGGTCCGCGTCGAGGTAGACCTCGGCGTCGAAGACCGCGTCGTCATCGGTGGCGAGGGTGTTCCAGTAGGTGATCGCGGCATCCCAGTCTGCGCCCTGCGGGGCGTGCGGGCGACCCTTCAGGTAGGCATATGTCGTCTCGTCTGGCGCGACCATGCCCGCGCGGGCACCTGCCTCGATCGACATGTTGCACACCGTCATGCGGCCCTCCATCGAGAGGGCACGGATGGCGTTGCCACGGAACTCGAGCACGTAGCCCTGCCCGCCGCCGGTGCCGATCTGGGCGATGACGGCCAGGATGATGTCCTTCGCCGAGACCCCGGGCCGCAGTTCGCCCTCGACCGTGATCGCCATCGTCTTGAACGGCTTGAGCGGCAGGGTTTGGGTCGCGAGCACGTGCTCGACTTCGCTCGTGCCGATCCCGATCGCCATGGCGCCGAACGCGCCGTGCGTGCTGGTGTGGCTGTCGCCGCAGACCACCGTGATCCCCGGCATGGTGAGGCCGAGCTGCGGGCCGACCACGTGCACGATGCCCTGCTCGATGTCGCCGAGCGGGTGCAACCGGATGCCGAACTCCTCGCAGTTGCGGCGCAGCGTCTCGATCTGCGTGCGGCTGGTCAGGTCGACGATCGGCCGGTCGATGGCCAGGGTCGGGGTGTTGTGATCCTCGGTCGCGATGGTGAGGTCGGGGCGCCGCACCGGGCGACCCTCTGCGCGAAGCCCGTCGAATGCCTGCGGGCTGGTGACCTCGTGCACGAGGTGCAGATCGATGTAGATCAGATCGGGAGAGCCATCTTCGCCTTTGACGACCAGATGGTCGTTCCAGACCTTTTCGGCCAGGGTCTTCGGGCCGGTCTTCGGTGTATCGCTCATGTCAGGTCCTTCTTCGATCGGGATGTCGGCCGACGACGGACTCCGCGACGAGGGAGGCCGGTGACTAGGCCTCGTCGCGGCGACGAAGAAGGAGAACCCGTTCGAGCATGAATCGAGGGTAGCAGGCGGCCACTGGCTCCCGTGATCCGAGGAGCGCCGGCCCGCGACCCTGATTGCACTGGAACGGGTTGCCGCTCATCGGGTGCCCTCGTCGGGCTCGCCGGGCGGAGGCAGCAGCTCGAGCACCGCCAGGTCGTCACGCGTGACCAACCGGGTCGCGATCGCGTACTCGACCAGGCGCAGTCGGCGGTTGGTGGCCAGGTTGTCGCGGCCGCCGCGGAGGCCGGTGACGCCGATCCGGTCGAGCTTGTCGCACACGTTGTCGAGCTTGCGGTTGAACGCGGTGAGGGTCCAGCCCAGGCGGGTGGCGGCATCCGCCGAGCTGGGGATCTCGCCGTGCCCCGCCGAGCTCTGCCGCAGCAGGGGTTCGGCCAGGGCGACGATGAGTTGACGCTGGCTGGTCGTGAGGGGCACGTGGCCGATGGTTTCGTCGCTCACACGCGAGAACGGCTCGCGCGAGACAGGCGAGACGGCCGGCCCGTAGTAGCCGCCCGCGGTCCGGATGGTCAGTTCGTAGCTGGTGGACCCGGCGCCGAAGACGACGTGCACGTGTTCGAAGACCAGGGGCAGCCGCGCGCCGGGCGCGAGGCGGGCCTGCACCTGGCCGCTGGAATCCGTCACCGTCGCGGTCAGCAGCGTTCCGACATTCTCGAGCCACCAGAGCCCCGCCTCGGCGCGGATGCGCAAGAAGCGACGGTGCAGGTAGGGGTTGTCGTCGACGCTCAGGTCGGATTCGCGGCCGATCGAGAACTCCCGCCCGGGCTCGACCGTATGGTGCGCGTCGCCGTACTCGACGCGGAGCGCGCGCAACGGCGGGGTGCTGGTCACCGCGTCGATCGCGCCGGTGTTCGGGGCGCGGTCGGATCCGCTGCGGGGCGCCGAGTTGTTGCTCACCGGGTGCCGCTCAGTCTTCCCGCACGGTGAAGATCGTGCCGCCGCCGAGGTCGATCAGCGTGCCCGGCAGCACGACGGCGAACTCGTCTGAGTTCGCGCCGCGCTGAGCAACCGGTTCGGTACCTCCCCCGGCAGCCGAAGGTGGCTCGGCCAACAGGTCATCAATCTCAACAGGCCGCACGAGTGTGGGCACGACAGGACCAGCCGCCGCAGGAGCGAGAATCCCGCTTGGGCCCGCGACCACGAGCCAGCCGTCAACGCCGAGTAGGTGCGACTTCAGGATCACCGCATTCCCTCTTATGTCTGTCCCCGGTCTATCTTGGCGGCTGACCCGCGGATGGGCGTCGTCCAGTTCGGGGGACAGACTGCGCCGCCAGTAGAGTTTTCTACGGTCCACGACCCATTCATGGCGACGGTGCATCGGGAGGGTGTCGAAGCGGTGGACAAGGGTCACTGGCGTTCGCTCGCCGGTATTGTCTGGCCATGGCTGGTGAATCTTGGGTTGTACTTATCGCGGAGTTCGAAGCTCATCTGATTGCAACGTCACCTTCGCCCAGCACATGGAAACAGCGGCTCTACAATCTCCGAAGGTTTGCTGACGGGCGACTTGACACACCCTCCCAAGTGCTCCCGTCCCAGGTCAAACTCTTCATAAATAACCGTGACTGGAGTGCGAATACTCGTCGCACGGCTCAGGCCGCCTTGAAGGCGTTCTTCGGCTGGGCCAAGAAGTTCAACTACATCCAGAGCGACCCCACGGCCAACCTCCCCGCCGTTGTGGGCAAGGCGAAGGCTACAGAGCCAGTCACCCGAGCCGAGGTTCAGGCCGCGCTGAAAAAGGCTCCCGACGACACGGTGAAGCTGATGCTGCGCCTGACCGCTGATGCCGGGTTGAGCGTCTCCGAAATCTCCCTTGTCCGACCCCGCGACCTCAACGAGCGCGGCGGTGACCTCTGGGTGCACGTGTTCGGGAAGGGCAGTTCTGAGCGGGACGTCAGGCTCATTCCGGAACTCGCCGACGCGTTGCGAAATATAAGTGGTGAGTACATCTTCCCCGGGCGAATCGACGGGCACGTCTCCCCGGCTTACGTCGTGAAGCTGATCTCGCGGACCCTGCCCAAGGGCGTCACGAGTGAACATCTGCGACTTTCGTACAAGTCTGCTGGGTCATCGTCGGGGCGCGGGTGGCGGAAGGGTGAGCCGTTCCACGCGCCTGAAGACCTGTCGTTTGTGGAGCATCCCGACTTGACCGACAGTGACGCGCTCCAGCAACACCTACGCCGAATTGCCCGCGACCTTGACCGGGACCCCGCTGCCGCCATTGGGGCGTGCAAGGAGTTGCTGGAGACCATCTTCAAGTCCGTTCTGGACGCCCGGGGAGTCGTGCACGGCAAGGGACCCAAGTTTGAGACATTCCCCCAGCTCTTCGAAATGGTGGACAAGGCACTCGACCTCCGGGAAAAGAGCGTGCCCGGAAACGCCGATGCAAGCGCCGGGATACGGACGGCCATGAAGGGCTTGGCACAGACGGTCGAGGGTATCGGCACAGTTCGGAACAAGATTGGGACGGGCCACGGGCACGAGGCGTCGCCCGCTGAGCGTCGGCACAGCAGACTCGTCTTCAACGCGACCGTGGCGGTAGCAGAGTTCATCTCGGACTCCTGGCTCCCTTCGGACCACCCGGAGAACCCCCTTGTTGTGACGGCGGCGCTCGTCTGAGCAGTTTGGAAGACCGACTACCTACACACTCCGCGTTAGCTTTCTCAACTCACGCGCGCTCGCCAATTTGCTCAATGCGACGCGAGCGCGATGCGCCCGCAGAACCGATCAGCCGATCGACGACATAGCCGTCGATGTCGGGCGGAGACGACGGCGTGCGCTGCATGGTCCGCTCACCTTAACGGGTGATTTTGCGCGAATCCATTCGCAGCTTCACCACGCTCGCGACCACCGCTACCGCCATCGCCACCACGATGACGCCGAGCGAGACGATCGTCGGGATCTCGGGGGCCCAGTCGAATCCCTTGCCCCCGTTGAGGAACGGCAGCTGGTTCTCGTGCAGCGCGTGCAAGAAGAGCTTCACTCCGATGAAGGCCAGGATCACCGCGATCCCGTACTTGATGTACACCAGCTTCTCGACCAGGTCGCCGAGCAAGAAGTAGAGCTGCCGCAGTCCCATCAGCGCGAACACGTTGGCCGCGAACACCAGGAACGGGTTCGTGGTGATGCCGAAGATGGCCGGGATCGAGTCGAGCGCAAAAACCAGATCGGTGGATCCGAGCGCGATGAACACGATCAGAGCCGGGGTGAAGACCCTCTTGCCGTCAACGACGGTGCGCAGGCGGGCACCCTCGAAATGCTGGGTGAAGCGCATCCTGCGTCGCATGAATTGGATGATGCGGCTCTCGTTTTTCATCTCGTCGTCGTGGTTCGTGAACGCCTGGTTGGCGGCCGTGTAGACGAGGAAAAGGCCGAAGAGGTAGAAGATCCAGCTGAAGTGCTCGATCAGCTGCACGCCCAGCACGATGAACACACCGCGGAAGAGCAGCGCGAGCACGATGCCGACCATCAGGATCTCTTGCTGGTACTTCTTGGGCACCGAAAAGCGGGCCATGATCAGCAAGAAGACAAACAGATTGTCGACCGAGAGGCTGTACTCGGTGAGCCAGCCGGCAACGAACTCGCCGGCGTGGTCGGCGTCGCCGATCGCGAACAGCGCGCCCGCGAAGATGAGCGCCAGCACCACATAGAAGCTGATCCAGAGCGCCGACTCGCGGGTCGACGGGATGTGCGGCCGCCGGAACGCCAAGAACACGTCGACGGCCAGGATCAGCAGCAGCACGACGGCCGAGCCGATCTCGAACCAGGCGGGGATCACGGTTTCCATGGGTTGTGAGCCTCTCGGACTTGGGCCCGACTCAACGGGCGCGGTGGATGTCCGAACGTCTCTCCCGCGCGAACCGACCTTCGCAGGGGGCGGCTCGCGATCGCGACCGGGGCTGCAACGCTGGAACCCGTGATGACGGCCGCGATGAGGTGGGATACTCCCCTTCGCATGTTCAGCCTACTTGTGCTACACCGTGCTACACTCCCGTCATGGACACGGTCAGTCATCGCGAGATGCGCAATCGCAGCGGAGAGATCCTGCGCCGAGTCGAAGAGGGCGAACTCATCCGCGTCACGAACAACGGGCAGCCCGTCGCGATGATCGTCCCGGTGGGCGGTAACGCGCTCGACGGTCTCCTCGCGCGAGGCGAGGCTCGAGCCGCCCGCACGAGCGGCACCACGCTCGCGGCGATCACGCGAACCGTCTCTCCCGTGAGTTCCCGCGAACTCATCGAAGACACCCGAGGTCGCTGGTGACGGTGTCGTACTTAGACACCTCGGCCGCGATGAAGCTGGTGATTGACGAGCCCGAATCTCCCGCACTGGCAGCTGAGCTGTCTCAGCCGACTCGTCGACTCGCGGCATCGTGGTTGCTGCACGCCGAGATGCATTGCGCCGCTGGGCGCAACCCGACGATCATTCCGGCGGAGTCGGTCACAGCGGTCCTCGACGCGGTGGTTCTGGTGGACGTCATCCGCGGCGATCTGCTCGCCGCGGGAACGCACGCTCCTTTGCGGTCGAACGATGCCATTCACCTCGCGACCGCTCTGCGGATAGGAGCGGACGAGATCGTGACCTACGACACCGAGCTTGCTCGGGCCGCGGCGGCCGCAGGGATCCCTGTGATCGCGCCGAGCTAGTGGCCTGAAGTCCCGCGAAAGCTGACGAAATCAGGCGAGCGGCTCGATCAGGGTTGGGTCGCTGGGATCGACCGTGCGCGAGTTGTTGACCCGGCGATCCACCTCGTAGGTCGTGATGTGCGCCGCTTGCAGCGTGGACACCTCGTGTAGCAGCGCGAGCATGTCCTCTTTCTGCGCGTCATCGGCCAGCCGCTCGGCATCGAGCCAGCGGTCATAGACGCCGGGATCGAGGAACACCGGCATGCGGTCGTGCACCTCGCCCGATGCGTCGCGCGCCTCGCGGGTGATGATTGCCGTGGAGACCTGCCAGACCTCGGCACCGCTGTCGTCTGGCACCTTGCGTGCGGTGAAGATGCCGGCCGCGGCCAGCATCGGCACCTGCCCGTGGAGGAAATGCGCCTGCTTGGCCCCCGCCTCGCCCGTCCACTCGTAGTAGCCCCGCATCGGTACGATGCAGCGGTTGGCGGCGAAGGCGTTCTTCCACATCCCATTGGTGGCGACGGTCTCGATGCGGGCGTTGAACTGCGGTCGCTTCGAGTCCTTAATGAACGCCGGATGGAAGTCCCAGACCGCGGGCTCGACGCGGCGGATCACCTCGCCGGTCGCCGAGTCGCGCTTCTCGCGGATGATCGGCACCGGATCGGTCGGCGCGATCGAGAATGACGGAATCCAGTCGCGGTAATCGTTGCCCTCGAGCACGAACTGCTCGATGAGGTCGTTGGTCTTCTCGTCCATCGCGAATCTGCCGCACATGCGCACAGTCTCTCGCAGGCGACCGTCTTTCCCGTCGGCTGGCATGACCGAGTCATCACCGGGGTTCGGGCAACACCTCGATGCCCGCCGCGATCGCCGCCGCGCGATAGGCCGTCGCCAGGCCGGCGGGCGTTGCGTGCGCGTTGAGCCCGCTCGGGTTCGGGACGACCCAGATCGGCACGCCCGCGATGCGTGCGGCCTGCTCCCCCGGCACCGCCTGCTTCACGCCGAACGCGATGCGGTATGCGGTGATCCCGAGGATCGCGACGACGTTCGGGGGCGCGGCGGCGACCCTGCGCTCCAACTCGTGGGCACCGGCGACGAGTTCGGCGGGAGTGAGCTCGTCTGCCCGGGCGGTGGCGCGCCGCACCAGGCTGGTGAGGCCGACGCCGCGGGCGAAGATGTGCGCGCGGTCGGCAGCATCCATCCCTTGCGACGCATCGACGACGTGATCGAGGATGCCGGCCCGGTACAGCGTCGACCAGAACCGGTTGCCGCGAAGCGAGAACGGTGCCTGCACGGCTACGGAGCGCAGGCCCGGGTTGAATCCAACGAACAGCAGCCGGGTGCCGGGGCCGATCGTGTCGGGCAGCGTGCCGCCGCGGAAGGCCTCGAGTTGGGCGCGGGTGAAGGTGGGCAGATTTGACCTTTCGACGGGTGGTGAGCAGGCTAGCCGCTCGCTAGGGTCGATGCCATGAGCGACAGCGCGCGCGAGGCGGCCCGGAAACAGATCAAGACCCGGCGCGAGTTCTGGTCGATGCTGGCGATCCTCATCGTCGTCTCGATCTTTCTCGTGGCGATCTGGTGGCTCACCGGTGCCCCGCACTACTTCTGGCCAGCCTGGCCATTGATGGCGATCGCCGTCGCGCTCATCTTCTCGGCGCTCAACGCATTCGGGGTCATCAACCGGGATGTCTCCGAGGCCGACATCGACGCCCATCTCGCTCGTAAGAACGGCACGAGCTGAGCGTCGTTCATTCAGCTGGCGACTCGGAGCCGCCCGTGACCTTGCGACCGCTGAAGCTGGTCGCGCACCCGAAGAAATGGGAACGCCGCGTCACCGTGAGGTCGCCTCGCGCAAACCCCGCTGCGCTGCGCTCGCCAGCGCCGTAGGCCCGAACGTAGCGGTAGAGCATCCGGTATTCGGTGGGGTCAGAGATCAACAACCTGCCCGCTAGCGGCACCACGATGCTCAAGTACAGGTCGTACAGCTTGCGCAACATCCGGTTCGGCGGCTGGGTTACCTCGATGAAAGCGAACTGACCGCCGGGCTTCAAGATGCGCGAGACCTCTGCCCCGAGCGCGAGCGACTGGGCAGCGTCGAAGGTCTTCAGACCGTATGCGCAGACCACCACGTCGAAGGTCTCGGTCGGCAATGACGACTGGAGCACGTCCTCGCAGCGGACCGCGATTGTGCCACCGAAGCGCTGGACGCTCTTGCTTCGCGCATGCTCGATCATGTCTGGTGAAAAGTCCAAAGCGGTGACGGCGGCGCTCGGAAAGCGCCAGCGCAGCGGCTCCCAGGTCTCGCCCATCCCGCACATCAGGTCGATGACCGCGGAGTCCGCGCCCGGCCGGTCGATGAGCCGCATCAGCTGCCGCCGCCACGTCACGGCGAAACCGAATGACATGACCAGATTCATCCGCTCATATGAGCGGGACATCCGGTTGAAGAGACCGCGCACGAACTGCGGATCGTAGATCGATTCGGATGTGCCGGTCTCCACCGACCTCACCTTAGAACAGGCCGCCCTAGGGTGAGGGCATGACGGCCCATCGACTCGGACTCGAGGAGGCCCGCCGGATCGCGGTCCGCGCCGCGATGCTCGACGCCGAGCGGCCGACCGCGCTCGTGCCGACGATCGAGCAGCTCGCCATGCTGCGGGTCGAGCTCACCCCCACGGTCTGCCCGGCCGCCGATCATGTCGCCTGGACGCGGCTCGGCGACGCCTACCAGCCCGAGCAGACCGAGCGTGCCCTCGCCGACGGTGAACTGTTCGAGCGGGCGTGGATGCTGCGCCCGGTCTCCGACCTCGGCCTGTATCTGGCCGAGATGCATAGCTGGGGCCCAGCGCCCGGCAGCGGCGGCTGGTTCGAGCAGAACGCGGCGTTTGCCCGCCGCATCCTGAACCAGATCGAGGAGGAGGGGCCGCTGACCTCTCGCGAGATCCCTGACGATGCGAGCGTGCCCTGGCCCTCGAGTGGCTGGAGCAACGAGCGCAACGTCGTCAAGATGCTCGAAAGCCTGCATATGCGCGGCGAGCTCGCGGTGATCGGGCGGGTGGGCAAACTGCGCATCTGGGAGCTGGCGTCGCGGGTATTCCCCGATGTGCCGGAGGTGCCGGCCGCGCAGGCCGAGCGCATTCGCAGCGAGAAGATCCTGCGCGCGTGCGGCGTGATGCGCCACAGCAAGGCGATCAGCCGGATGGAACTCGACGGCCTGACCCCGGTGGGCGAGCCGGCCACCATCGACGGCGTTCCCGGCAAATGGGTGGTGGATGCCGCGGCTCTCGAACGCGAACGCTCGGGTCCCGACTTCTCGCCGCGGGTCGCGATCCTGTCTCCGTTCGATCGGCTCATGACGGATCCGATGCGCGTCGTTCGCCTCTTCGACTTCGACTACATGCTCGAGATGTTCAAGCCGGTCGAGCAGCGCATCTGGGGTCAGTTCACGCTGCCGATCCTGAGCGGAGAGCGCCTGATCGGCAAGGTCGACGGGCGATCGGATCGGGATGCCGGGCGCTTTCTGCTGCACCGCATCCACGAAGACGTGCCATTCGATCGCACGACCAAGGCCGCCGTCGATGCCCAGTTGGAGGCCTTCGCCGCGTGGATGGGGCTCGAAGTCGTGCGCGACTGAGGTCGGCACCCCCTTGCCCTCGCGGTGGGCGTGACGGACACTCGAGGGAGCGGGGTCGGCGCCGAACCGGCTTGCGCGGGAGGAAGATCCACATGCGTTCCCTGACCGTCCGCCGAAGCGCCCCCCTCGCGTCCGTCGCCGCTGTACTGCTCGCCGTGCTCCCCGCCGTGAGCGCGAGCGCCGTGACCCCCTCGCCGTGGCCCGAGTTCGGCAACGGGCCATCCCACACCGGCACGAGCACGGGTGCGCAGGCGATCACGGCCGCGAACGTGTCGCAGCTGACTCAGGCCTTCTCGGCGACCCTGCCGGGAGTGGCCGACGGCCCCCCGGTCTTCCAGCCCGCCGTCGTGACGAGCGGGGGCACCATCGACATGCTGTTCGTCGCCACCAAGGACGGCTGGATCGCCGGACTCGACGCGCACAGCGGCACCACCATCTGGGCCCATCAGAACGGGCCGGGCGGCTGCCACATCAACAACGGCGGATCGATCTGCTACACCACCTCGTCGCCCGCACTGGACCCGAACGGTCAGTACGTCTACGCATACGGGCTCGACGGGCGGGCGCACAAATACGCGGTTGGCACCGGCGTCGAGACCACGACCGGCGGCTGGCCCGAGCTCACGACGACGAAGCCGTACGACGAGAAGGGGTCGTCGGCGCTCGCGGTGGCGACATCCGGCGGTGTCTCGTACCTGTACGTCGCGAACGGCGGGTACCCGGGTGACCGCGGCGACTACCAGGGTCACGTGACGACGATCAACCTCGCGACCGGTGCCCAGAAGGTCTTCAACACGCTATGCAGCGACAAGACCATCCACTTCACCGCGACGGCCGCGACGGACTGCCCGAACGTGCAGTCCGCCGTCTGGGCACGGGTCGGCGTCACGGTCGACTCTGACACGGGCAAGGTCTACATGACCACCGGCAACTCGGTGTTCGACGGCCTGCACAACTGGGGGGACTCGGTGCTGGCGATCCACCCCGACGGCTCGGGAACCGCCAGTGGTCCTGTCGACAGCTACACGCCCACCAACCAGTCCCAGTTGAACCAGGCGGATCAGGATCTCGGCAGCTCGACGGTCGCGATCGTCACGGCACCGAGCGGCTCGAGCGTCGCGCACCTGGGCCTTCAGGGCGGCAAAGACCAGAAGCTGCGGTTGCTGAACCTCGACGACCTCAGCGGCCAGGGCGGCCCCGGGCACACGGGCGGCGAGCTCCAGCTGATGAACGTGCCCCAGGGCGGGCTCGTGTTCACGCATCCGGCCTCGTGGGTGAACCCGGCGGACTCCACGTCGTGGGTGTTCGTCGCGACCGGCAACGGCATCTCGGGCCTCTCGCTCTCGGCACCGGGTGGCGCGCCGACGATGACGACCCGATGGACCGTCACGACGGGTGGCACCTCGCCGATCCTGTCCAACGGCGTGCTCTACTACCTCACAGGCAACGGCGTCCGAGCCCTCGACCCGACTACCGGCGCGGTGCTCTGGTCGGACACCTCGGGCAGCGTCGGACTGCACTGGCAGAGTCCGATCGTCGCGGGCGGCTCGCTGTATTACGCCGACGGCGGCGGTCACCTGCGCGCCTTCAACCTTTCCGGCAGCATCACGCGGATCAGCGGCAACGACCGCTACGACGTGAGCGCGGCCGTGTCGTCGAGGCTCCCGGCCGGCGCCCCGGTCGCCTACGTGGCATCCGGCGCCAACTACCCCGACGCGCTGTCGGGATCGGCGGTGGCGGGTCGCGACGGCGGCCCCATGCTCCTGGTGCAACCGGATGCCATCCCCGCCTCGATCGCGACCGAGTTGAATCGGCTTCATCCGGGCAAGATCGTCGTCCTCGGGGGGACCGCCTCGGTGAACGACGCGGTGTTCTCGGCGCTCCACGGATACACGACCGGGACCGTCACCCGGATCGCCGGAGCCGACCGGTACGTGGTGAGCGCGGCGATCTCCGACAGCTACGCGTCGGGGATCGGAGTCGCGTACGTGACCACGGGCGAGAACTTCCCGGATGCGCTCTCCGCGACTCCCCTCGCCGCCGGCACCGGAGGGGGGCCGATCCTGTTGACGGCGCACGACGTCATCCCGCCCAGTGTGGCGACCGCCCTGCAACGCCTGCACCCCGGACGGATCGTCATCGTGGGCGGCCCCGCCTCGGTGAACCCCTCGGTCGCGACGCAACTTCAGGCCTTCACCTCCGGGAGCGTCACGCGGCTCGACGGAGAGGACCGGTTCGCGGCGTCGGCCGCGGTCGCCGGCACGTTCGCGGCACCGGTCAACACGGTGTACGTGACCCTCGGGATGAACTTCCCCGACGCGCTGTCGGCGGGACCGGCGGCGGGACGGGCGGGAGCGCCGATCCTGCTGGTCTTCCCGACGAGCATCCCGACGGCGACCTCGGCAGCCCTCCAGCGGCTGTCCCCGCACAACATCGTGATCGTCGGCGGAACCGCGTCGGTGAGCTCCGCCATCCAGCAGTCGCTGGTGACCTATCTCGGCTAGCTGGTCGCCCGCTTGATCAGCACGGTGATTTGCTTGGCCTGGTCGGCCGTCAGCGGAGCCAGAACCGCGTAGGCCGCGGGGAACATCGTGCCGTCGTCGATCATCGCGCTCGGGTCGAAGCCGAGGGTGGCGTAGCGATCCTTGAACTTGGCGGCTGGCTTGAAGAACGCCACCAGCTTGTCGTTCCAGGTGTACGCCGGGAAGCCGTACCAGGTCTTCTGGGCGAGCCCGGGGCCGGCCGCGGTGATGATTTCGTGAATCTGCTGAGCCAGTTGCTTGTCCAGCCCAGTCATGCCCGCGATCGCGTCGGCCAGTTGCTTCGCGCCCGCCTCTCGCGTCTGCGACGCCTTGAGCTCCGCGTTGCGCTGCTTCATCGCGGCGCGCTCGTCGGCGCTGAATCGGGCTGTGCTGTTCTTCGTCTCTGCCATGTGTCCCATGCTAGGCAGAGGCTGCGGTCGCAGACTTCTCCGATCCTGCTGACCTCCTTGCCATACTCCATCGGCGGGAATATGGTGTCCGCATGGTCACCGAAATGCGAGAACCGACCTTCTGGGTGCTCACCGTCCTGGCCGCCGGCCGTCGGCACGGGTACGCGCTGATGCAGGAGGCGCGAGATCTGTCCGACGGTCGAGTGGATCTCAAAGTGGCAACGCTCTACGCGGCCCTCGAGCGTTTGGGCACGGAGGGGCTCGTGGCCCTCGACGGTGATGAGACCGTCGATGGAAGGGTCCGACGGTACTTCCGGTTGACGGATGCCGGCGCCGAGAAACTCGCCGCCGAGATCGCGCGACTGGAGTCCAACGCGCAGCAGGCGGCATCCCGGCTGCGAGCGCGCTCTCGAACCCGCGCGATTGGGACGCCCTCATGACCCGGGGCTGGACGCCGGAGCGCTACCGCCGGCTGCTGAAGTGGTATCCGCAGAGCTGGCGCGATCGCAACCAAGAGGCCATCATCGGGATGCTCGTCGAACAGGCGGTCGACGAAGGGCGGCTCGGGCCGACGGTCGCCGAGCGGCGGAGTCTGTTGCTCAACGGACTCAGTGTGCGGTTTCTGACCCGCGAGTCGACGACTCGCCCGGCGATCGTGGCCTTCGCCGTCGCCCTGCTCTACTCCGCGTTCTACCTGTCGCTGATCACCTGGGCACCGGACATCCACTACGCCGGCACTCTGTGGCCGTTCACCAACGCGACCCCGATTCCGGTCGTGCTTCTCGTCGGAGCGTTCGCCGCTGCGGTGGCTCAGAGGGCACGCCTTGCCAGGCCGCTCGCCTATGCGGCTGCCGTGGGCGAACTCATCGTCTGGGCGTTGGGGGCCGGACAGGGATGGCTTGGCCCGTCGCTCATCGCGGCACTGTTTTTCTCCGGCCTTGCGGTCTGCGCCGGTGGCGCGCCGTCGGTGCGGCAACTGCCCAAGTTGGGCGGGGCGCTGGTGCTCGTCCTCGTGGTCGCGTATTTCGGCCCCCAGATCCCTTCCCGGATCGCGCTTCTCTTCGTGCCCGGCATCACCGACGGGGTCACGCTCCCGATCTTCCTCGCCTACGTCGTGCTCCCCCTCGTTGCGCTGGTGGTCGGCACGGCCACGGCGCTTTACGGCGCCTACCTTCTGGTGAGGTCGGCCATCCGCGCCGACCCCGGCGCGCGCTCGCGCTCGAAAACGAAGGTCTGACGCGAGACCTACTCGCCGACCTGCCGCACCTCGATCGGGGCGAACCGACTCTCATGGAGTTGGCCCGCCACCTCACCGGCGCGCTCGATGTCGACGCAGTTCAGCAGGTAGTACCCCGACGCGAAGTCGGTGTCATCGTGAAGAGGGCCGGCCGTGGCCGTCATCAGCCCATCAACCTGGCGAACGATCCGCGAACCCTCCGGCGTCGTCGCGAGCTCGTTGCACTCCAAGAACTCACCGGTTCGCTTCAACTCGGCGATCAGGTGCCCGTGCTGCTCGACGCTTGCCGACCAGTCCTCGGGCGACAGCTCGGCCCAGGCGTGGCGATTCCCTCCGATGAGCAACATGAACTTCATTCTTGTCAGAGCTCCGGCTCGGTGATGCCCGGCTTCGCCGGTTCGAGGGTGAGGGTCACGCGCCGCACCCGAACCCCCGGGACCTGCATGTAAAACGCCAAGGAGCTCATGCCCACAGAGTGGCACAGGATGTAGACGGCGTCCACATCTTGAGTCAGCCGAGCCGCACGCCGACGGCAAAGCTGCCGAGCTCGACCGTTGAGCCGTCTGGTACCTCGGCTCCGGCAATGGTGACCGCCGTGCGGGCACCCTCCCGGCTGACCGCGACGCCGTTCGTCGATGCCAGATCGAATATCCGCACCGACCCGTCAACGAGCGCGAACACCGCGTGTGTCTTTGACACTGAGCGACCGACGTCGTCCACTGAAAGGAGGGTTGCTTGTGGCCAGCCAGCTGGCGCCGAAGGGTTTCTCCCGAATGCCACGCCCTCGGCGGTGATCGGATGCTCATCCCCACTGGGAAGGACGACAACCCACCGCTTTTCAGCCGGTGGTGCTGCGTCGGCAACCGGCGCAGCGGTTTCGGCGGGCGGGGTGTCATCCACCGGCACGTTGGCCGCCACGACACCGGGAGCGGCCGGGAAGAACGCAGGCACCGGGGTCGCGCCCGGTGAAATCCGACGCGTCTGAGAGCTTGTCTGAGTCGAGGGGCTGTCGTCGGCGGGGGCCTTGGGTGCTGGCAACAGCCCAGGCGGCGGCGTGATCAGCAGGGGATTCGAGTCGTCGGCCGCCATAGGTCGATTGTAGAAGCCCGCCTACCGCAGCGAATACCCGCCTTTGCGGCGAGCGAGTGCTGCAGAAACCCGGTCCTGTCGCATGCGAGGATCAGTCGTACTTGCTCCCTCCCGCAGCGGAGGCACGTCACAAGGAGAACCCGTGCGACTCAAATTGACCCTGACCCGCGACTCGGGTTCGCGTGACGACATTGTGGTGACCACGGATGCCGCCGCGACGATCGGCGAGATCGCCGGCGTCATCCGACGGGTCGATCCGCGTCACGGGGCCGGCATCGCGGCTGGATCGCTCACCCTTCGGGCCACGCTGCCGGGCTCAGGCGAATCCGTGATGCTCCCTCCCGAAGCTGCGGTCGGCGAGGCCTGGATCGGGTCGGGTGCCACCGTCAGCATCGCCGATGCCGGCGTGTATTTCAGCCCAACCGAAATCGGCAAACGGCCGACCGTTGCGACCGTGCGCGCGCTCAGCGGGTCGGACGCCGGCACCACCTGGAACCTCCCCAGCGGGTCGACAGTGATCGGTCGCGATGCCTCATGCGACATCGTGCTGGCCGACGGTCTGGTGTCGAAGAAACATCTGCGCCTCGACATCGACTCGGGAGTCGAGCTCGTCGATCTCGGATCGGCGAACGGCGTCGTGGTCGACGGCGGAAACGTACAGCGTCTGCGAGTGGATGGCCGAGTCGTCGCGCTGGTCGGCGACACCGAGCTCGAGATCGTTGTCACGCCCGGTGCGGTGGCCGACGTCGCACCGACTGCCGGTCCCATCTTCTTCAACCGCTCGCCGAAGGTCGAACCCCGATATGCGGGACAAAAGTTCGTCGGCCCAGAGGTGCCGTCCGATGTTGACACCCAACCGTTCCCGTTTCTGGCGATGGTCGCTCCGATCCTCATGGGAGGCGTGCTGTTCGCGGTGAACCATCAGCCCACGTCGCTGCTGTTCGTGGCGTTGTCACCCGTGCTCATGGTGGGCAACTTCATCACGCAGCGCACTGGACGCGTGCGCAAGCACAAAGACGCGGTCAAGAGGTTCGATGCACGCCTGAGCGGCCTCACGACCGAGCTCGACGCCGAGCGCGGCTTGGAGGTCGGCGCGCGCACCCGCGAGTCGCCGTCGACCGCTGAAGTGATCGACGCGTCGGTGCGTCGCGGTCCGTTGTTGTGGACTCGACGCCCCGAGCACTGGTCGTTCCTCAACGTTCGTCTCGGAGTCGGACGGATGCGCTCACGCAACGAGATTGACGCAACCAAGTCGGCCACCGCGCTCCCGGATTTCCAGGAACGATTCGACAGCGTCGTTCAGGCGAATACCCACGTCGAAGGCGTGCCCGTCGTCGACAACCTGCACGAGTCCGGCGCGCTCGGTGTCGCCGGCCCCACGCTGGAAGCGGCCGAGGCTGCAAACGGGCTGCTTGTGCAGCTCACCGGGCTCCACTCCCCCGCCGAACTGGTTGTTGCCGCTCTCGTCACGCCGGCCTGGACGAACTCCTTCGACTGGCTGAAATGGATGCCACACACCTCGTCGTCGCAGAGCCCGCTCGAAGGCAGCCACCTCGCAGACAGTGCAACAAGTGGCGCGCAACTGCTGTCGGCGATCGAAGAGCTGGTGACGCAGCGCGTTGCGGCACGCGCGGCGCGGCGCGGAGCGACGAATGAGGGTGGCACTGCGTTGGTGCGCGGCGCCAACGTCGGATCGGGCACCGCGACCGACGCCGGGACCGACGCCCCCATCCCCGCTGTGGTACTGCTGGTCACCGACGACGCCAGCGTCGACCGTGCGCGACTCGTGCAACTCGCCGAACAGGCCGCAGACGCGGGCGTGTATCCGATCTGGGTCGCCCCCGATGTTCACTCGTTGCCTGCCGTCTGCCGGACCTACCTCGAGGTGGGCGAGGGCTCGGGCGAGGGCGAGACCGCTTCTGTCGGCTTCGTTCGCGTCGGCGAGACGATCGAAGATGTTGCCGTGGAGCGCGTCTCTGCGGCCTCGGCGCTCGATTTCGCTCGTCGGCTCGCGCCGGTCATCGACGCGGGGGCTCTGGCCGAAGACTCGAGCGACCTTCCGCGATCGGTCTCCCTGGTCACGCTTCTCGGGCACGAACTGGTCGAATCCAGCGATGCCGTCATCGATCGCTGGCAGCAGAACGAGTCGATCCACGACCGCACTCCCGGCGCCACCCCGAAGAAGCGGCGCGGCGGGCGCCTGCGTGCGATCGTCGGCTCGGCGGGTGTTGATCCGCTTCACCTGGATCTGCGCACCCAGGGCCCCCACGCCCTCGTGGGCGGAACGACCGGAGCCGGCAAAAGCGAGTTCTTGCAGGCCTGGGTGCTGGGCATGGCGGCCGAGTACAGCCCCGACCGCGTCACCTTCCTCTTCGTCGACTACAAGGGCGGCTCGGCCTTCGCGGATTGCGTCACGCTGCCGCACTGCGTCGGCCTGGTCACCGACCTCAGTCCGCACCTCGTGCGGCGAGCGCTGACCAGCCTGCGTGCCGAGCTGCGCTACCGCGAACACCTGCTCAACCGCAAGAAGGCCAAAGATCTGCTCGAACTCGAGAAGCGTGGCGACCCCGAATCGCCGCCGGCTCTCGTGCTCGTGATCGACGAGTTCGCCGCACTTGCCGGCGAGGTACCGGAGTTCGTCGACGGCGTCGTCGACATCGCCCAGCGCGGGCGCTCGCTCGGCATCCACCTGATCATGGCCACGCAGCGCCCAGCCGGCGTGATCAAAGACAACTTGCGCGCCAACACGAACATGCGCGTCGCCCTCCGCATGGCCGACGAGTCAGACAGCCAGGACGTGGTGGGCGTCAAGGATGCCGGCGGCTTCGATCCCGGACTGCCGGGGCGCGGGCTCGCCAAGACCGGTCCCGGGCGTCTCAGCATGTTCCAATCGGGATACGCGGGGGGCTGGACGAGCCGCGAGCCGGACCGCGAAGACATCGATGTCGCGGAGCTGCGCTTCGGCGGCGAGATTCGCTGGGAGGCGCCATCAACGGGTGAGGTGGAGGAGGAGCGCGACCTGGGCCCCACCGATCAGCAGCGACTGGTGAGCATGATGATCGCCGCCAGCGGCGTTGCTCGGATCCCGGCACCCCGCCGACCCTGGCTGGATGAGCTCGCCTCCGCATATGACCTCGGCAAGCTGCGTCAGCGCACCGACTCCGAGTTGTTGCTGGGGGTCGCCGACATCGCGGAGCAGCAACAACAGCTGCCCGTCTACTTCTCGCCCGATGTCGACGGCAACATCGCGATCTACGGAACGGGTGGCTCAGGCAAGAGCACCGCTCTTCGCACGCTAGCCGCCGCCGCGGCGGTGACTCCTCGCGGCGGTCCGGTTCAGGTCTACGGCCTCGATTTCGGCTCGGGCAGCCTCCGGATGCTCGAGACCCTGCCCCACGTGGGTGCGGTCATCGCGGGGGACGACGCCGAACGGGTGATCCGACTCTTCCGCATGCTCAAGCAGGAACTCGAGGCGCGCGGTCCGGCTTTCGCCGAGGCCAACGCCGCGAGTGTCAGCGACTACCGGCGGCTTGCGAATGCACCGCAGACTCCGCGCATCCTGCTCCTGATCGACGGCTTCTCCAACTTCCGCGACGACTTCGAAATTCCGGCCGGCCGGTCTATCTGGTACGACGTGTTCAAAGACATGCTCAGCTCGGGCCGTCAGCTCGGGATGCACGTTGCGCTCACCGCTGACCGGGCGGGGGCTGTGCCCGCCTCGATCAACTCGACCATCCAGCGCCGCGTTGTGCTGCGGCTGGCGGAGGACGGATACGGGATGCTCGACGTGCCCTCCGACATCCTGAGCTCCAAATCTCCAGCGGGCCGCGCGATCATCGACGGTGCCGAAACGCAGATCGCCGTACTCGGCGGCTCATCCTCGGTGTCGGAGCAGTCGGACGCGCTCGAGAAGCTCGGCGAAGCAATGCGCCGCAACGGCATCGCCGAGGCGCCCGCGATCGGGTCACTGCCGAAGGAATACCCGGCAACGGAGCTTCCCGCGACGGTCGACAAGAAGCCGGCCCTGGGTATCGGCGATGCCGACTTGGGCCCGCTCGGGTTCGATCCAACGGGCACGATGCTGATCGCGGGCCCGCCCGCGAGCGGACGGACGAACGCCCTCATGTGGGTCGCCGATGCGATTCGTCGTGCAGAGCCGAAAACTCGGCTGTACTACTTCGGCACCTCGCGATCTCCGCTCGCCTCGCAGAAGTGGACAGACTCCGCGCTCACCCCCGATGCGATCGCGGCGCTCGCGCGAGAGCTCACGGCCACTGTCTCCGACGACAGCACCGTCGGCCGGATCGCGATCGTGATCGAATCGATCGGCGACTACCTGCAATCCGCCGCTGACGGCCCGATCGTCGAGCTGTCGAAGGCGGTGCGCCGCAGCGACCACTTCCTGGTGGCGGAGGGCGAGATGTCGGCGTGGGGCTCCTCATGGCCGCTCATGGGCGAGATCAAGAACGGCCGTCGCGGGTTGCTGCTGCAGCCGGAGACCGTCGATGGCGACATCCTGCTCAAGACCACCCTGCCGCGCATCAGCCGGGCCGAGTTCCCTCCCGGACGCGGGATGTACATCGCGAAGGGTGCGTCGAACCGCGTGCAGCTGCCGCTGGTTCTGGATCAGTGAGGTCCCTTGAAATGGGGACCACTCCCCATATTCGACAAAGCCTTAGCTCCGATAGCGTGAGGGCCAGACGTTAGGAGCACCTGTGCCCGATTTGAGCATCGACCTCGCATTGCTGGAGAACACGGAAACCGGGCTGCAGAAAATCGCTCGCGACATCACCAACATGCCTGGTCTCTCGAACACCTTGGCAATCGCCACCGGTGACGGAGACCTGGCGGGCGCGGTCCAGGACTTCGCGAAGAACTGGGACAGGAAGCGTCACGACATGGAGAGCGCGTTGACGACGATGGCCAAGTCGGTGAGCAGCATCCACGACCGATTCCAAAATCTCGACAACCAACTGGGGCAGGCTGTGGCCGGAGCGGTGGCTGGATCAGCGGCGACCCCGTCCGGCTCGAGCTCGAGTGCGCCGAGCAACACTCCGCACGGGGCGACGGTGAACTGATGGGCTACATGACGACGCTGCCCGGTGATCCCGGGGTCATCCGCAGCTACGCGAGCAATTTCTCGGAGACCTCTGACGCACTCACCAATGCCACCACCCAGCTGAAGGAACTGTTCTCACTGCACGACGGCACGATCAGTAAGGCGATCTCGAAGCTGTCGGACGTCGGCGGCCAAGTCGAGACCTTCGTCACCCAGGCGAACATCCGCTACAGCGCAGCGGCGGATGCGCTTCAGGAATACGCCGGCCAACTCGAGTCGACACAGAATCGCGCGAAGGCCGCGATCAGCGACTACGAGTACGCAGAGGCACAGTTGAGTGCCGCGCACACCGCGCACGATCATGCGCAGCACACGGCGAGCCAGACCGATCCGACCGATCCGAACTACGTCGACAACATTCGCAAGGTCCAGCAGGCTCAGAATCACATCAGCCAGTTGCAGGCGATGGTGGCGAAAGCCCAGGGCGAATGGGAGGCGGCCTCGCGCGACAAGCACACGGCCGCGCAACAGGCCGCAGGCAAGATCCGCGACGGAGACGAGCTGAGCCAACTCAACAACAACGGCCTGCTCGACGCCATCGTCTCCGCGTGGGACGGTCTGATGGACTGGGTCAGCAAGAACAAAGACCTGGTCGCCCTGATGACCGCGATCGCGTCCGGCATCGCCAAGTGGGCCGGCTACCTCTCGGGGATTTTCGCGCTCCTGGCGCTGCTGCCGATTCCGGGGGTGGACGCCCTCTTTCTTGGACTGTCGCTCGCGGCCGGCATTATCGCCGTCGTGGCTTCTCTGATCGCTTTCGTCGGAACGTTGTTGCTCGCATTCGTCGGCGCGGCAACCGTCACCGACGTGATCTTCGCCGGCCTCGACGTCGCTCTCTCGGCCCTCTATTTCATCCCGGGCGGCGCTGAGGCGGGCGCGGCCGCGAAGACCGTTGTCGGATCGGCCGTGAAGACGACGACCGAGAAGGTCGTCGAAGAAATCGTGACTCAAAGCGCTGAGGGTGTTGTAGACACCGGGGTCAACGTGGCGCATGACGCCTCCAACGAGGCAGAGACGGGGCAGCCCACGACTGTTTGGGACAGGCTGGTGAACGTGGGCGAAGGGATCGAACTGCCATTCACCCCTCCGAACCTGCAGCCCGAAAGCATCGGCAACATCGGCGAGGGTCTCCAGTCGGGCGATGGCATTCAGGTGATGAGCGGCATGATCGGATTCGATATCGACAACAGCATGGTCGCGGGTGCCGGAAGCGACATCGCCGGAGACTTGATCACAGGCTGGAACGACTTCACCCAGGGCATCTCCGTTTCGCTCATGGAGGTGAACGGATGACGGTCAGCGAGAGCACACGAGTGCGGTTTCCCGTACCGGCCGGGTGGACCCTTCTGCCGAAGCGGCCCGAAGATCTGACCACCGAGTGGATCGAAGAGTCGCTTCCTGAAGGGACCGACGCGGCCGACATCGAGCGAGTTCGTCAGCGTGCCGCCGAGTTGCTGCAGTCCACCCAGAAAGACGGTCACCCGCACCTTAACCGCTTTGCCTTCATCACGCTCCAAGAGCCGGCGGGGGTACGCGCCTATCTCGAAACGGACGCGGGTGTCGCCCATGATGGCGACTTCGAACGCACGCTGGATCTGGCGCGGAACGCGGTCACCGGCACGTCCAGCTTCCGGCGCGAGGTGCTCGACACCCCGGTGGGAACGATGCCGACGGTTGCGATCGGCGAACTGCTCGTGATGGGCACGGAGGCCGAGCCCACGCGTATGCAAGAACTATTCACCGCTGAGCTGTTCCCTCCCGCGAGTGGCATCGCGCTGCACCTCATGCTGATGACACCCGACCTCGCCCGATTCGGCGACCTGGTGGCGTATGGCTACCGCTTGGCAGCAACGATGGAGGTCGCCGCCGGGCCCGATGCGCCGTCCGGGCCCCATGTCTGACGCGCCTTCCGCGACCGCGCCTGCCGCAGCGCCGGCGGGCGCGCCCGTCGGCGGAGACATCAAGATCGCGCTCCCCGGATCCTGGTGGAACATCCCGCTCGACGACAGCGCCGCATCCGCGGCAACCGTTCGCACCATCGTCGACAACAGCGTCGGGCGTGCAGATGACCGCGTCATGATCCGACGCGCGCTGCGCGAGGAGTTGCAAAAAGACGTGGAAACCGCACGCGTGTCCGGCGCGCATGGTCTCTATCTTGCGCGGGAGATCGCGTCGGGCATCCCTATGTCCGGCTCACTCGCGGTGTTCTGGCCCCGCCTCTCCAACCTGCCCGAGGATGCCGACAACGCGCAGCTGCTGCGCGCGGCAATCAAGGCCGCGCTGGCCGAGAGAGCTCCCGACGAGGAAGCAACGTTCGACCCTGCCGAGACGAGGGAGTTCGAGTCCGTCTCAAGCTCCCTGTTGCGCCGAGTGCGTCGTCACACGATTCAGGACGCGAACGGAAATCCCTCGACCACGATCCAGTGCGACTATTGGATCGCTTTCGAGGAGCACTCTCGACCCGTCCTTCTCTCGTTCTCCTCCTCGCTCATGGGGATGGACGAAAAACTCATCGGACTGTTCGATGCCATCGCCGCTACGGCGACCTGGGTCGCGCAGGACTGAGACCCCGGAATGGGGAGCACTCCCCATTCCGAGGATTGCTAACAACGAATAGCGTAGTAACCAGCCGGTCACCCTGAGGGGGAGGCCTCAGGATAAAACAAGGAGAAGCACCGCATGGCCAACATGAACGTTACATACGGCGAGATGACCGATGCAGCCGGCCGCTTGAACACGGGCAAGGACGACATCACCGCAAAGCTGCAAGAACTGCAGACTCTCGTCAACAACCTCGTCAACGGCGGATTCGTCACCGACTCCGCCTCGGGCGCCTTCCACACCTCATACGAGCAGTTCACCAAGGGCACCACGGACGCCGTGAACGGCCTCGACGGAATGTCGCAGTTCCTCACCAAGGCAGCAAACGCCATCCAGAGCGTCGACCAGGAGCTCGCCAAGGGCATCGGCGGCTGATCGCCAACAGCTTGAGACGGAAGGCCCGGGATCGATGGTCCCGGGCCTTCCGCTATCTCCGCTACTTCTGCCGACGGTCGCGCGCTGCGGCCGACTGGGCTGACAGCCGAGCCGCCCACCGGCGTGCGGCGCCGAGCCGATATCGGCTGAGGGCGCGTCGCCGGCCGCCCGCCTCGCGCTGCGCGATCGCGACGACGTCGTCCGCCTCTTGCCACGCAGCATCCACGCGCGTGGGCTGAATGTCGATCCCCGAGAACACATCCTGATCCGTGCGCACCGCAAGCAATGTGACACCGGCGGCCGCCTCGGTCGGCAGGTGATCGGCCACCTCCTCGGCGACAAGACCTCGGGTGGAGGCCATCGGTCGTGGATAGCCGAGCTCGTCAAGACGATCCAGCAGCTCAGCCCATGCCCAGGCGACGGCGCGATCCCCGCGATCCCGTCGACGTCGACGTCGGCGACGCAGCTTCACGATGCCCACCACGATCATCGGAACGAGCACGATGATCAGGAGCACGAGAATGCCGCCCCCGACCGCGATCGCCCAGGCCGGCAGCGAGAATGGCAGGCCGGCGTTCTTCTTCTTGGAGTCGTTCACCTGCGTGGCGGTGAGGTTGTCGTCTTTCTTCGTCTCACTGCGAGGGGGTTGCCGAACCTGCGGCTGAGGCTCCGTCTTCGGCTTCGGGGTCTGGTCCTGAGGCACGTCGGGGTTGTTCGGTGTCGGGAGGAATGGGATCCATCCGACACCCTGGAACGGCACCTCCACCCACGCCGTCACGTCGTCACCGGTCACCGTGACCGGGCCACCACCTGACCTCACGGTGGGCGCGAAGCCCATGACGACACGCGCCGGATAGCCGAGGCTGCGGGCCATCATGGCAAACAGCGATGCGTACTGCTCCTGATCACCGACCATGTGAGCCGAGGTGACCATCTCGGCCATCCGATCAGCACCCTGGCCGGCAGCTGACGGTGCCTGGTCCGACGCCGTGCCGTGACTGAAGAATCCATTCGACTTCAGGTACTCGGCGAGGTGGCGCAGCCGGTCGATCGGCGTGGTCTGTTTGGCCACGATGTCGAGAGCTTTCGCACGCACCGTGGCGGGAATATCGTCGACGGGGGGAAGCTGCATCGCTGCGGTGGGAATCTTCTCGAGCACCGAGTCGGTGGGCACCTTCTGATTGACGGCCGTGATCGTGTATGTCTGACCCTTGGTGACGCCCGAGGTGAGCACGGCAGTGCCGGTGGCTGAGTTGTATCGCAAGCCCTCGGGGTCGGGGGCAGCCGAGCCACTGCCGAACGTGATCGATGTCGCGAAGCCGGTGTCCGGGATCCAGACGTCGTGGTAGTCGAGGACGGTGACCTTGAGCACGGACGTGCTCCCGTGGTCGAAAGGCGTTGTCGGGAGCGGGATCTTGCTGCTCACCAAGCGGAAACTCCCAGATCCATCGGTCATCGCCTGCGCCCCCGCGACTTTCCAAATCACGCCGTTGTAGCTGTCCATCGCCGCGAGCCGCAGTCTCTGACCGTCGCTCAGCCCGCTTACGGTGAAGAGGTTCTTCTGGTCGATGTCTTTCGTGTAGTGCCGGAAGCCGGCAAGCGGCGCCGGGTAGTTCAGGGGTGTGAATGGCGGCTGCACTTTCTCGCGCAGCACGAATCTCGTGGGTTCGGCGGGGGCGACAGCCGCGCCGCCAACCGCGCCGATCGTCGCAGCGATGGCGACGATCACGACGGTGCCGAGCACCTTCCGGCGCAGAATGGGCCCACCGGCGCCGACGGCGAGCCGTTCTCCTGCCTGGCGCCGCCAGCCCAGCCACACCAACGCCAACGCGGCGAAGGCGATCCCGCGCACGGCAGCGAAGTACGGCTGATCCGTGCCGAGCAGCACGCCAGTCAAGTAGAGAGCGATGGGCGCGATCAGGACCATCGCACCCCGACGCGCCGTGCGCTGGCGCTCGATCAGCCAGCGCGAGGCGAGCGTGACACTGATCAGCGCCACCAGCCAGCCCGCGAGGTACGGCACCGCGTTGACGTAGTACGGCAGGCTGACGGGCGCGTGCAGCGTGAGCAGATCGGACCAGCCGAACACCGCGCCGATCGCGAGTCCGGTCAACGACTGCGCCGTTGGCACGAAGTAGGCGATCGACTGCTGCGGAATCGCGATGGCGTTCCCGAGAAGGAAATACGCGAAAATGGCGAGAACCGCGGTGACCACGGCGGGCAGCCGATAGCGGGCGGCGATCAACGCGAGGAGGGTGCCCACGGCGATGCCGCCGAAACCGGCCAGAAGGTAGCCGGCGTCGGTGAACGCGGTACTCATGCCGAGCATCCCGATGCCGCTCAGCACGACGATCACGCAGACGTCGGCCCAGGTGCGGGCTGTGATCGTGCGCGGTGGCAGCGCGGTGGTATCAGCGCGCCGACTCGAGCGGCGGCTGACACGATTGGGCTCGCTGGCGGCGGTCACGACATCCTCCGCACCATGCGGGGCAGATCGCTCAAGGCGCCGACGGTCGCGATCTTCAATCCCTTGGCACTGCCCATGCGACTGACCACCTCGCTTTCGGCGCGAAATCCGACCGTGGTGGCATCGATGCCGAAAAGTGTCTCGATGGCGCGAAACTCGCTGGTCGCGAACAGCGACCCGGAGATCACCATCGCCACGCTGGGCGGTGGCAGCCTGCGGGTGGCGATCCGGGCGAAGTCGCGAGCGCTCGGGTAGCGCGGGGCCGTCTGCTGGAGGCGGCAGCTGTCGTCGAGCATGGCGGTCACGGTGAGGGTGCGCAACTCCATCGCCTCGCTGACAATGCTGACCGTTGTGCCATCGCGGATGACCTGTGCCGCCAGAGACGACATGATCGAGACAGCCAACTCGAACTCGTCATCGGACGCGAAGTAGCGGCGCTCGGACGCGAACACCAGGGTGAGTTGCGAACGACGGGTCTCCTCGAACTGCCTGACCATCAACTGCCCGGTGCGCGCCGAGGTACGCCAGTGCACGTAGCGGCGGTCATCGCCCGGCTCGTATGCGCGCAACGCGTGAAAAGAGATGTCGTTGTTCGTGACGACCTTGGTGGTCTGGCCCTCGAGGTCGCGGATGAGTCCCGCAGCCGAGGGCGCAAGACGGGCCGTGAGTGGATGCACGAACAGTTCCACTGGATCCGTCCACTTGATCGTGCGGCGCAGCAGGCCCAGCTGGTCGCCGCGCACCGAAAGCGCCGGCCCGGCCACAATGACGGCGCGGCGGTTCGTCGGCACCGCGAACAGCTCCTCGTGCTCTGCGCCGGGCGCGAGAGCCGGGATGACGAACTCGGCGACACCCTCACCGACCGGCAATTCGACGCGGTTGGGCACCGATCGGCCTGCGCCGACGTTGCGGACGAGCATGCGTCCCAGGGCGCGATCCCCCGCGACGACCCGACGCGGAGTCAGCTCGATCTCGACCGAGTAGCTGATGCGACCGAAGATGAAGATGACCGCCGCCAACACCCCCGCCGCGAGTGTGATGGCGAGGTACACGAACTCTTGCCAACCGAAGAAGAATCCGATCGCCGCTGCCACTGCGGCGGCACCCAGAGCCATCCATCCCAGCCTGCTGACAATCCCCAGCCGCGGCGCGAGAATGCCACCGAGGCGGCGCAGCTCGAAGCCGAGCACCCCGAGGATCACACTCAGACGGCTCTGCTTCTTCGTTCGGGCGACCGTCGTCATGCGGCGCGGAAGGCGGGCGGCTCGATATCGACCAGAATGTGCGACACGATGTCTTCGGCGGTGACGCCGGCGAACTCGGACTCCGGGTCGACGATCAGGCGGTGTGCCAGCACCGGTACGGCAAGGGAGCGCACGTCGTCGGGTGTCACGTACCCGCGCGCGTTCGAGAGAGCCCAGGTCTTCGCTGCCCGAGCCAGCGCCATCGCACCGCGCATGCTCACCCCGAGCACGACATCCTGATGCGCGCGGGTCCTCGTCACGATCGTGTTCAAGTACTGCATGACGGCCGGATCGACGAAGACCTCGGAGGTCAGTTGCGACATGCTCGAGATGGAGCTTCCGGCGATGATCGGCGTCACCAGTCCCGCGCGGGCGCGGTTGGAGGAGTCCATGAGCAACGCCACCGAGGTCTCATCGTCCGGGTAGCCCAATGACGTCTTGATCAGGAAGCGGTCGAGTTGCGCCTCCGGAAGCTTGTAGGTTCCGGCTTGCTCGACGGGGTTCTGCGTTGCGATCACCATGAACGGGCTGCCGACTTCGTGGCCGACTCCGTCGACGGTGACAACGCCCTCCTCCATGACCTCCAGCAGCGCCGACTGTGTCTTGGGGCTTGCCCGGTTGATCTCGTCCGCCAAGACGACGGACGCGAAGATCGGTCCCTTGTGGAACTCGAACAAGCCCTTGCCCTGGTCGTAGATCGTGACGCCGGTCACGTCAGAGGGCAGCAGGTCCGGCGTGAACTGAATGCGCGAGTTGCTGCCGTCGATCGTGTTCGCGAGCGACTTCGCGAGGACGGTCTTGCCGGTGCCCGGAAAGTCCTCGAGCAGCACGTGCCCGTCGGAGAGCAACGCGGTCACCACGAGACGGATGACGTGCTGCTTGCCGAGAATCGCCTGGTCGACGTTGTCGACGAGCTTCGTGAAGGCGGTGGCGAACCATTCCGCCTGTTCTTGGGTAACGGGCATGGGATCAGGCGCTCCTTGTAGATGTCGGGATCTGGGGCAAAGAAGTCTGGCGTTGGTCCAGAAGTGGGAGGTCCTCGGCCGAAATGAGGTGGCTGGCGACGGCGTACTCGACCAGACGGGCACGGCGGCCGGTGGCCAGTTTGCCCTGACCTCCGCGGAGTCCTGGGACGCCGATCTTGTCCAGCTTGTCGCAGACGTTGTCAAGCTTGCGATTGAATGTGGTGAGGGGCCATTCCAGCCGCTTGGCAGCGTCCGCGTTGCTGGGAATGGATCCCCTGCCTGGCACATTCTGCGTTAGCACGTCCTCTGCCAGAGCCAGGATCAGCTGACGCTGTGTCGTCGTGAGGGTCATCGGAGCCACCGTGGTCGACGACGACATCGTCGCCATCGACGTGCTCGTGTTGTAGAAATCCTCAGCCGAGTGGATCGAGAGGTCGTACGTCGCACTGCCCGCACTGAACATCACATGCATGGTCTCGAACACGATCGGGAGTTTCGCGCCCGGGGCCAACCACGCCTGCACCTGCCCGGTACCGTCGCTGACCGTCGCGGATAACAGGCCTCCGACGTTGGCCAACCACCAGAGCCCGAAGTCCTCGTAGATACGTAAGAAGACCCGATGAAGGTAGGGGTTATCGTCGATATTCAGATCGCTTTCGCGACCGATCGACAATTCGCCGCCGTCGGCGACCTCGTAGTTGTCGCCGCAGAACTCGACGCGAAGAGGCTTCACGGAGTGGAGCACCCTTCGCTCGGAGCCGATGTTCGACCGTGGACGATGGCAACCAGTTGCACACACGCTTTCGCGCCGGGTGCGACGCCGGTGCGCGTGACCACCGGCGTGCTGATCGGTGACGTGTCGCTGGGTGATTCGCTGTCGTTCCAGCGATAGCCGTCTGCACCCGGCACCGCGGCGAAGGTATAGGTGACGGTGGTGCCGCTGATGGTCGCGCCCTGGAACTTCGGAGCGGCCACCGCCGCGCCGGGATCGACGGCAGACTCGCCGGTCGGCTTCTCGGTCGCGATGGTCTGCACCTTGCCGCCCGTGGCGACGATCGCCGCGGTGACACCGCCGGCCACCAGGATCGCAACCACGATTCCGACGATGACTGCCACAGGCGGACGCCGTCGAGCAGGAGCCTCGATGCCGCTGCCTTCGGCGGGCACGTCATCCGGAGCGCTGGTCGGCGTGCTGGTCGGCGCGCCGCGCACGATCGTGGCCTCATCGACGAGCGAGTCGGCCTGTTGTCCCACGACCTTCACAGAGCGCACGCGGGTGGCGTCGGGCTGCGCGGCGGGCGATGCGGCAGGAACGGACGCCGGGGGTGCCGCGATCGGAGAGGCCGTCGGCTGCGCGGCGATCGTCGCCACCGAACGAACGCGGGTTTCGTCCTCGCCATCGACCGGATCGGGTCGCGCGTCGGCGACCGCGAGTTTCGGGACCTCGATAGTGGTCGGCGCGTATCCCAGCTCGATCTCGATGCGCTGGAGGGCGCGTGCGAAGTCCACCGCGGACTTGTAGCGATCGGTGCGCCGCGTCGCCATGCCCTTCTGCAGGACCGCGATCAGCGAACGCGGCACGTCGTCCCGCGGCATGGGCGTGATCATTCCACGCTCAATCCGGCCGATCAGGTCCAGGGTGCCGTTGGGCCGCCCCGGCACTTCGAACGGCGTGCGACCGGCGAGAAGCGTCCAGATCGTCGCGGCGAGCGAGAAGATGTCGCTGCGAACATCAGGCTGGGGGTTGTCAGCGAACATCTCGGGCGGCGACCACGGCACACTCATGCCGATCGATTGGCTCTCGGTCGTGCCGCTTGTCTCGGCGTCTTGGTGGATCTGACCGGTTGTCATGGTCGCGAGGGGCACGTCGTCGACGGTCGACGAGATTCCGAAGTCGGTCAGCGCCGGCCACCCGTAGTCATTGGTGAGCACGTTGGCGGGCTTGATGTCGCGGTGCAGGATGCCGGCGTCGTGCGCCGTGGCAATGGCGCTGGACAGGCGGATGCCGGTTCGCACGGCATCCGCGACGGTGAAACGCTCCGCCTTATAACGGTCGCTGAGGCTGGGACCCGCGCAGTACTCCATCACGAAGTAGGGCTGATCGTGCTCGGTCACGTCTGCGGCATAGATCGTCACGATGTACGGGTGCGCTGACAACTGAGCCATCAGGTTCGCTTCGTCGTTGAAGGCCTGTCGGGACTGTTCGGTCAGCTCTTCGTTGAGCAGGACCTTGACCGCAACCTGACGTCGCGGCAGATGCTGGTTGTAGAGGAACACATCGCTGAAGCCGCCGGCGCCGAGCAAGCGGACCGCCTCATAGCCTGCGAGCGCCGGTGGACTCGACGCCGAACGCCTCATTCGGTGCCCCCCTCGACCGTGATGACGGTGCCGCCGCCCAGATCGACCACGGTGCCGGGAACCACCGCGGCAGGTTCGCCGGCACGGAGCAGCTGCGGCGACTTGCCGGGCAGAACCACGGAGGTGCCGTTGCGGGAGTGCATGTCAGTGACGACGACCGTGTCGCCTTCGAGCGCGAAGCGCACATGGGTGCGCGAAAGGTCAGGATCGTCGGCGATCGCGAGCAATCGAGGCGCAACGCCTCCGGTCAGCTTGGCGCTCGGTGATCGACCAACCAGCACTTCGTCTGTCAACGATTCACGCGCGCCGGACGGCATGACCAGCGTGTACGAGAGAGCAGGCGGTGCCTGCGCGATCTCGTGCTCCGATGGCACGGATCGCCCTCGCATCTTGACCAGATTGTCGCTCATGACGGTCATGCCGTCGTGGTCACCGTCGGCCTCGGTCTCCGCGGCTCCGGCCTCAGCCGGCTCGTCGGAACGCACCGCCGCATCTTCGATGGAGCGCACAACGGTCGCTTCGAACAGATGGTCGTAACCCTCGTCTGCTCCCGCATCGATGGCGGAGAACGCGGCCAGGTCGTCAGCCCTCTCGACCGATTCGGGCACGACCGAAATCGTCTGCTCCGCGGCGGCATCGGTCGCGGAGCCATGGTCGCGCTCTCTGGGGGCGCCCGGCGTCGCAACCGCCGGCTCTGCGATGACGATCGAAGCCGCGGACACCGCTGCGAGCCCCGCAGGAACTGGCGCCCCGAGGGGTCGCACGTCCACGGAAGCGATGGACGCGAGCACGCGCTCGTTCCAGGCGGCGACATCGGTGCCGGTCAGTTCCACGCGGCCCGCGTCACCGTCCGCCGTCACCATCAGCGCTCCTCGGACGATCGCTCGCACCGAACCGGCAACAGCCGCCGGCGCAATGAGGGCGAAGTCGGGCGTTTGGGCGAGCCCAGACGACGAGAGCACCTCGAGCACGCGGCGCGCGGCATCCGGTTCACCGAGTATGGCCAGCAGTTCGCTCGGGTCGACGGTGGCCGATGGGCGCATGACCAGCAGCGCGTCACCGGAACTGAGGGCGATCGTGGGCTCGCGCGAGTCGGGCGTCACCGAGTACACGGTCACAGGAGGCTCCTCGGGCGTGTGTCATCGAGGTCGCTGATGTGGAGGCGCGATTGAGTGCTGACCGCTTCGACGTCAGTGGATTCCGTCGCCTCCAACACGATTGCCGTGATGTTGTCGCGGCCGCCCGCCAGCAATGCTGCGTCGACAATCGCGTCCGCGAGGGTGGTCCCGGACTGCTCGGAATGGCTGGAGAGAATCTGCTCGATCCGATCAATTCCGAGCTCCTTGGTCACGCCGTCCGAACACACCAAATAGGTGGTCGCGGCCGAGTACGGAAGCAACCAGGCGTCGACTTCGACGGTTTCCAAGACACCGAGTGCACGGGTGATGGTGTTGCGCTCCGGGTGGTTCTCTGCCTCGGCAGAGGTGATGTCGCCGGAATCAACGAGCTCCTGCACAACCGAGTGGTCGACCGTGAGTTGGCTCAAGGCGCGACCGTTCCAGCTGTAGACCCGCGAATCGCCCACGTTGACGACCATCCAGTGCACGGTCCGGTCTGCCGAGCGAGCAACGGCAAGCCCGGTGAGCGTGGTGCCGGAGAGCGCCGTGGGGTTCTGGGCGTCGTCAGTCCGAATCGCGTCGTTGGCTCGTCGGACGGCGTCGAGGAGCACGGCAGGATCGACGGGTTCCCCCAGCGGCACCGACTCCTGGATGACCCGCACGGCGGTCGACGACGCGAGATCGCCCCGCTCGTGCCCGCCCATCCCGTCGGCGACGAGGTAGAGCGGGAACACCGCGAGAAAGCTGTCCTCGTTGACCCGACGCGCGAGCCCGACGTCGCTGCGCACCGAGGCGCGCGGCGGCTGCCTGGGATCGAAGAGGTCCCCGGACATGATCAGCAGGCCGCTCCTGAGGTGCGCTGCCCGCCACCCCTGACATTCATGTCTGCGAACTTGACGTAGTACGCCCCGCCCCACGCGTTCGAAGCCATGAGTCCCCATTGCACGCCGTTCTGCTGGCCGCGGCACTGGAAGATCATTTGGGTTCCGGCCGAGATCGGCTGGTCGCAGACGTTGTTGTAGCTGTTGAAGTGGTTTCCGTCGACACCGCAGGTCGCCTTGTTCGCGCTGTCGGTGTATGGGTAAGGCGGCGCGTCGCTCACGACGGTCGGCGAAGCCTGAGTCCAGGCGCTGCAGTTCGCCGGGTTCGTGTAGTCCCCGTCATTGCCCTGGTTGCACGCGCGCACCTGGCCGTTGTACGTGCCCGCCGGTTGGCCACCCACGGACGCCGACAGAGACGTGGAGTAGCTCGAGCCAGATCCATTGATTTGGTAGTAATAGCGAACCGCGCCACCCCCGCTGTCGGAAGTCGACGTCCACGACATCGTGACGGTGGCCGGCGCGTATCCCGACTTGGACATGCTCGCACTCGCCGGGGCCGCAGGGGCCTTGCGCGGTGTCGCACCAGCGCTGGGATCTGACTCGTTGCTCTTCGTCGTGATGCTGGATCCCGGCACACTCGCGTTCGCGGTCACGAAGAAGGTGTAGGTGGTGCCATTTGCCAGATTCGAGAAGGTGCAGTTGGTGCCGGCGTTGCAGGTGGGCACCGATACCGCCGGGCTTGTGCGCAACGTGTAGCCGGTGATGTCCGTACCGTTGGTGGAAACCGGTGCCGTGAAGCGGATCGTCGCCGACCCCGCAGAGGTCGACACAATGGTCGGCGGCGCGGGCTGCGACGGCTGGTCCCAAACGGTCACCGTGAGTCGACCGGTCACCTGACGCGTTGAGTCGTCGGTCGCATCCTGAACGGTGTAGATGACGACGACGTCGCCGACGAACTGGGGGCCAGCGGTGACCGTCACTGAACTGGCGGTGTGACTCACCATGGCGGCAGACGCCGGATTCTCGATCACGGCGTCGACAACCCTCAGCGGGGTGTCCGGGAACGGGTTCGAGTCGTTCGCGATCACGTTGACAGTTGTGGTCTTGGCTCGCGCGGCGTAGTCATGATCGTCCACCGCGACCGGCAATGGCTCAGCCGACGAGACGACAGTGATCTGCACGTAGCCGGAGAAAGTGAAGTTGGCGTAGTGGCCGCTGAAGGTGATGTGCGCCGTGCTGCCGATCTTGGCGTTGCGCGGCGCGCTGAAGTGCAGGGACGAGCCATTCTGCGTTGCGCCGACCTGCGAGGTTGCACCGGACAGATCATTGAACGAGGTGCTGGCGATCACCGACGGGTTCGGGTGCGACTCCGCGGAATGCAGATCGAAGTCGAGCTGAGTCCCCGCGGGCAGAGAGATGCTCGGCGAGGTGAAGGTGGGCGCCTGATCGAGATAGTTCGGGTCACCCACTTGGAACGTCAGCGTCAGCGTGGCTTTGTTGCCCTTCGGATCAGCGGCCGACGCGCCGTCGGTCACTCGGAACGTGATCGAGGCCAGTCCCCGGTAGTCCTTCTGGGGCGTGTATTTCAGCTCAGTCGGTGACAGGTAAGCCGAGCCGCTCAGCAGGTGGGTGGCGCTGACGGTGCTCGCAGCGGTGATCATCGTCGGGCGCCCTGACGGCGCGTAGACGATATCGCTGAGCTTCCAGGTCTTGCTCGAGTTGACGTTGATGATCTGCTTCGGCAGCTTCGGGTTGATGACGGGCGGCTGCTGCGACTTCGGCCCGGCGGCCGGCGGCACGATGATGAACGCGGTCGCACTCGTCTTGTCCGGTGCATCCGTCAAGGTGTACGCGATGACGGTGCGCGAGTCTCCCGGGGTCACCCTCACCTCTCCGTTGGAGAGCACGGTCGCCAACCCGGCGTTCGGGCCGCTGAGACTGACAACGAGATCCTGGATGCGACCGCCCGGGTTCGTCGAGCCCGCACGCACATCGACGTTGAAGGTCTTCTTGTTGATGATGCTTTTCTGGGCGACCGGATGATCGATGGCCGTCGGGTTCTGCAACGGGGCGGTCGGGCTCACGGTCACCGCGACGTTCGCGTTTGCGACGCCTCCGTGGCCGTTCGTCACGGTATATCCGATGACGAAGCTGCCGCTCTTGACGCCGGCGTGCACCTCGATCTGGTTGCCGGTGACGCTGGCCTTCACGCCGTCGGGCAGGGTGAGCTTCGGCGACACCTGCAGCGAATAGCCGTTGGGATCGGAGTCGTTGGCCAGGACCGGCACGGTGCCGACCCGGTTCGGACGGATCGCAGTCGCGTCGTTCACAGCTACCGGCTCGAGAGTCTGGGCAGGCCGCTGGATCACACCGATCCGAACGGTGCCCGTGCCGCTCTGACCGTAGGAGTCGACGACTTCGTAGGTGAAGGAGTCGGTCCCGGCGTTGACGGTGTCGGCCGTATACGTGAATGCGGTCGTCGAGGCGGCAACACTGCCGAGCGCAGGCAGGGAGGGGAAGTCGACAAGCTGGGTCGAGTCGCCGTCGGGATCGATGCCGTCCAGCGGCACATTGATGGTGACGTGACCGCCCTGGAAGACGCGCGCCGTGATCGGCTGCGGCGTCGGAGGGCGATCGCCCTTCGCGTCTGCCGCGAGCACGGTGAACGTCACCGAGGCGGTCGCGGTCTGCCCGTAGTCGTCGAGCAGGGTGTACACCGCGCTGTACGTCCCGGGCACCTTGGGTGCCTGGTAGCGCACCTCGTTGCCGCTGACGAAGGCGAGGCCTGCGGTCGGTTGCTCGACCAACTGGGGAGCCACATGGATGGCGACGCCATCCGGATCGCTGTCGTTGTCGGTCACGCCGACGCGCACGACATCGCCCGCGCGCACCGTAGCCGTGTCGTCGACCGCGACCGGGGCCTGGTGGGTGATGAGCGGAGGAACCGGCACGACCGAGATCGACGCGGTCGAGGTGTTGAGACCGTCGGAGATCGTGTAGGTGAACGACGTGGTCTTGGTGATCGCGTTCGCCGCGGTCACCCGCAGTTCGGAGTTCGCCGTCATCGCGACGTGCAGGCCGACGTCGGCCGGCGGGATCGACATCGATTGGATCGCGAGCACGCGTCCGCTCGGCGACACGTCATTCAGCAGCGGATCGAGGACGCCCTCTTCAGCGCCGCGCAGATAGACCGTGTCTTTCACGGCGATGGGAGCCTGCGGCTTGCTCGGATCCTCGGTGACATTGACGCGGATGAGGCCGATCGCCGTCTCGGCCCCAGCCCCGAGCGTGTACTCGAGATAGTAGGAGCCGGCGGTCGAAGCCGAGAAGACGATGGTGCCGAGGTCGGCGTTGACGCTCGTCTTCGTTCCGGCGGTGATCGCTTTCACCGCCAACAGCTTCAGAGGTGCACCCGATGGCGACGCGTCGTTGTCGAGCGGGCTCAGCGAGATCGTCTGCGAAGTGAAGCCGCTGAAGAAATCGGGGGTCCCGACCGGTTTGAGCGAGCCGTCTGCTTTGACCTCGACGTCGAGTGTGCCGGTTGCGCTGAGCCTGCCATCGGAGACCGTGAAGTCGATCGCAGTCTGGCCCGGTCGGTCGGTCGTGTTGCGGAACGTGACCGTGCCATTGGGCGAATACTGCACCGTGTCGCCTCCGCGCCCGCTGGCGGAGGCCAAATAGATATCGTCGCCGTCAGGATCGATCCAGTCGGTGAGCACGTTGTATGAAACGCTTTGCCCGGCCTCGACGCTGGTGGCACCGGAACGCATCGCTACCGGCGGGTGGTTCACGTCGAGCGGGACGATCGTGACACTCACATTGGCCGACGCTGTCCCGCCTTCTCGACCGTCTGAGACGGAATAGGTGAAGGTGAACGAGCCGTTGGCGTCGGGATTCGGCGTGAACTGCAGAGATCGTCCGCCATCGATGAGGTCGAGTCGACCGGACCCTTCCCACCCGTCGGTCACATCGGTGATCACCAGAACATCGCCGTCCGGGTCGGCGTCGTTCGCCAGCACCGGGAGCTCCGTCGAACTGCCGGGGCGCACCCCGAAGGTGTCGGGCCGAGCAGTCGGGGGCCTGTTCTCAGGCGTGCGCTGTGCGATCGTGTCTTCGAAAGACTGGGTCGCACTCTTCTGGTCGCCTTGCGGGGCGTCCGCATCCGACGGAGGCGTCACGTCGCTCCAGTTGTTGATCAGCTTCAGGCTCTGGCTGGCGACCCAGACGTTGCCGGTCTGCAGATCGTTGAGCGCGATCGTGGTGCCGTTGACGCGGAACTTGAGCTCACTCGAGGTGCTGGCTTGGCTCAACTCGAACGACTTCGCCGCCGAGCCGTCGCAGGCGAGCACATAGCTTCGCGCCGACGCCCAGGCCGAATGGTCGCAGCCCGCCAGACGGACGGGGGCCGCGACCGAATCCGGAGAGTTCGCAGCGGTCTTCAGCCGCGGTCCCACCTCGGTCACGTTGCCGCTGGACAGCGCAACAGACAGCAGCCCGTTCGCCGCCGACACGAGCACGCCATCCGATTGCGGACCGGCCTGCTGAATGCGCATGGCGTCACCAGTGAGCTTCGAGATGTTGCCGTTCGGCAGTACGACCTGGTTGCGGGCACGGTCGAGGATGACCGGATCAGACCCGACTGCCGTGAGCTCGTAGTCGGTCAGGGTGGGGACCTTCGAGGTGGCCGGCTTTCCGCCGCCTGCGGGAATCCGGTAGAGCTTGCCCGCTGCCGGGGCGACCGCGTCCACGCTCCCGTCGTCGGCCACGACGGCAGTTCCACCCTCGCCGAGCTGCAGCAACGGCTTGTCTTTCTTGGCGTTGAATTGGAGCTTGCTATTGGCATCCACCGTCCAGAGAGCACCGGCTTTGTCGACGATCGCGATGACCCCGTCATGGAACGACACCGAAGAGTCAGCCGGCAGCGAGACCGAGTCCTCAAACTGGACGAATGCAGGATCGACGCGCTCGAGCTTGTTCTTGCCCTTGTCCTGCAAGAAGATCTGATTGCCGTCCTGGAAGACGTCGAGCTTTCCGGACGACGCGCTGACCGCGGAGGTCAGCTCATTGATCTGACGATTGAGGCGACCGCCAAGGGCCTGCTGTGAGTTGGTGACCCACACATCCCGCTGAACGAGGTCGACCGAACTGACCGGATAACCCTTGTGCAGAACCGCGATCGTGACGGGCACACCAGCGATCACCACCAGTGTCGCAACGGAGGCGACAATGCGGCTGCGACGCGCCATCCACCCAAGGGCCGCCATACCATCCCTCCTGCGCCTCGTCCTGGAATCGGATCGGCGGCCAAACCCCAAGTATAAAGAGAGGATCGGTCTTCTTTTACCAGAGCCCCACCCCCGTTTCGCGGGGTTACGACATCGTTGACCAGCCGGAGTCAAGGCATCCGCGATACGGCAAAACCCCCGGCGAACCGAGGGTTTTGAATGATGGTGACCCCAGCGGGATTCGGACCCGCGTTACCGCCGTGAGAGGGCGGCGTACTAGGCCTCTATACGATGGGGCCGTCACGACAACTTGACGAGTATGCCATATTCCGGCGCACGCTCGCCAACGCGCGCAGCCGTTTCAGGAGGGGATCGGGGCCAATACTCGAAGAGCCCCCGGCACCACCTGCACGTCGACCGGAGCCCGCCCGATGCGCTCGCCGTCGCCGTAGATCACGACGCCTTCGCCCGCGATCCGCACATTCTTGGCGCGCACGATGCTGACCTTGGGATGCCGCACGTGCTCGCCCTTGAACACGCTCGGAAAGATGCGCACGAAGTTCAGGCGGCTGAGTGGGCGCACGATCAACACGTCGAGCAGACCGTCGTCGAGTTCGGCATCCGGCGTGATCTTCATGCCGCCGCCCAGCGAGACACCGTTGCCGATCGAGACCATGACGGCGTCGACCATCTGCTCGGTGCCGTCGAAGGTCAGCGTGTAGTGGTACGGCTTCAGCTTCGCCAGCTCGATGCCGAGCGCGATGATGTAGCGGCTCGCGCCCTTCGGGTGCTGCATCAGGTTGGCGCGCTCATTGACGGTCGAGTCGAATCCGGCGCTCAGCGCGCAGGCGAACCACCGCTCGGCCTGCTGCCCGGTCTCGCCATCCGCGTACGCGATGCGAGCAGCGTCGATGATCCGTGGTGGATGCTGCAGGGCCTCCCCCAGAGCGACGACCGCCGCCTCGGTGTTGTCGAACGGCAGCCCGAGCGAGCGGGCCATGTCGTTGCCCGTTCCCGAGGGGACGATGCCCAGCGGCACTTTCGTGCCGGCCACCAGGTTGGTCCCGAGGTTCACCATGCCGTCGCCGCCCACCACGATGAAGCCGTCGGGCTTGGTGCGCACGGCGGCGTGCGCGGTGCGCAGCAGCGACTCGTAGTCGGGCTCTTGCAGAGAGGTCACGTCGTGACCCATCGCGCGCAGGGTCTGCACGACGGCCGGGCCGACGGCACGGGTCGCGCCGAACGACGCCGACGGGTTGATGGCGACGACCACCCGCTTGGGCTTGAAAGTGTTCGCCACACGGGCCTCCGGGATGCTCGTCTCGCGTGTCTGCGCGCTCGTCGTCGAGCGTGCTTGGACTCTATCGGTCGTCGCGGCCATGCACGTGGTTCGGAATGCTCGGCGTTCGGGCTCGGCGTTCGGGCTCGGCGTCTAGGCTCGGCGCGTGGCGCGGATCCGGTATGAGGTGCACGGGGTGCAGCCCGAAGACGGGCTCATCGACGAGCTCGCGGCTGCTCACACCCGCGTCGGCGTCGCAGGCCTGTTGCGTGAGACGGGCCGCCGCGCGCGACCCGGCCGAGTGCCTGCGCCGGCCGCGGTCGAGGGCTTCCGCTGGGCGCAGCTCGACGACTGGAGTCAGCGTTGGTGGCCGCAAGGCATCGAGGTGCTGGACGAACGCGACGACGTCCTCCTGGTCAGCTGGTTCGCCCAGCAGCGCCGGGGTGCCACGCAGGGGGCGCGCGTGAGCGTCGTCGACCGGCGAGATCCCCGCCGCCCGCGCTATCACCACGTGCTGCTGGTCGAGCCCTGGCGAGATGGCGCACGGTGTCGGATGAGGCCGGTCGCTATCCATGCAGGAGGCCTTGCGGTGGTCGGCACCCGACTCTATGTCGCGGCCACCTACGGCGGCCTGCGCCGCTTCGACCTTGACGACATCCTGCGAGTGCGCGGACGCGGGCCGTTCGGTTACCAACACGTGCTGCCGCAATCCGGTCACGAGCGCCTGGTCGGCGGTGAATTCAGCGACGAGGGCGACTCCAGGATGCGTTTCTCGTTCGTCTCGCTCGAACGCGACTCATCCGGCGGCGGCGATCACCTCGTCGTCGGCGAGTTCGGACCCGAGGCTCACGGCAAACGGCTCGGGCGTGTTCGGGCGGGCGGCAATGAGGTGATCGACGTGCACGAACCCGGCATCCCGAGGATGCAGGGCGCCACCGTCGTCGACGGCACCTGGTTCGTCTCCGCCAGCGACGGGCTGGCGCCGGGCGATCTGTGGGTCGGCTCAGGCGGAACGTGGGTGCGCCATCCCGCCGTGCTTCCCCCGGGGCCCGAGGATCTGACCGCCTCCCACGACGGCACGCGACTGTGGTCGCTGAGCGAGTATCCGCGCAAGAGATGGGTGTTCGCGATGGACTCCGCGCGCTGGCTCCCGCGCTAGCGCGGGAACCTCACCCGCCGCAACAACTGTGCGTTCAGCGCCACCACGATAGTCGACACCGACATCACCGCGGCACCCACCGCGGGCGGCAGCACGAACCCGACTCCCGCCAGAACGCCGGCCGCGAGCGGCAGCCCGAGCACGTTGTAGCCGGTCGCCCATGCGAGGTTCTGCAGCATCTTGCGGTATCCGGCTCGGCTCAGCGTGAGGGTGTCGACGACGCCACGGGGGTCGCTCGAGGCCAGCACGATGCCGGCCGATTCGATCGCGACATCCGTGCCCGCTCCGATCGCGATGCCGACGTCGGCCCGCGCCAGGGCGGGAGCGTCATTCACGCCGTCGCCGACCATCGCAACCCGCTTCGAGCCGCCCGCCTGCAACTGTGCAACGATCTCGGACTTCTGCCCGGGAAGCACCTCGGCGAACACCTCAGTGATGCCCAGCTTCGCCGCCACCCAGTCCGCCACCTGGTGCGCGTCGCCGGTGAGCATCGCCACCCGGATGCCGCGCTTCTTCAGCAGCGCGACCGCCTCGACCGATTCGGGCCGCACGGTGTCGGCGAGCGCGAACATGCCGAGCACATGCCGGCCCTGCTGCCCGTCCGCGTCCGTCTCGTCGATCAGGTACACCAGGGTCGACCCCTCGGGCCCGAGCTCGCGCGCCGCCTGCACAAACACCGGATCGAGGTGGATGCCCAGCTCCGTCACGAGTCGACCACTCGCCATCGTCAGCCGCCTGCCCGCGACGGTGGCGGTTGCGCCCTTGCCAGCCAGCGCCGAGAACGCGGACGCGCGACCTCCGCTGGTCTTGCGATCCTTCGCTGCGCTCACGATGGCGCGGGCGATCGGATGCTCCGAGCGCGACTCGACCGATGCCGCAAGGCCCAGCACCAGCTCTTCATCCCCTTCGGCACCGCCGCCTGCGGGCGCGGGGATCACCTGCACGAGCCCCTGCTTGCCGGTCGTGAGCGTGCCGGTCTTGTCGAACAGCACCACGTCGACTTTGCGCGCCTGCTCGAGCGCGGCGCGGCTGCGCACCAGGATTCCGCGGCGGGCGCCGATCGAGGTGGTCAACTGTGCCACCAGCGGAATTGCCAGCCCGAGCGCGTGCGGGCACGCGATGACGAGCACGGTGACGACGCGTTCGAGCACGAAGGCCGGGTCGTCTGGACGCAGCAGCAGCCACACCACGAGCGTGATCGCGGCAACGCCGATGGCCAGGTAGAACAGCCAGCCAGCAGCGCGGTCGGCGAGCAGTTGCACGCCCGACTTGCTGGCCTGCGCCTCGGCGACCAGCTTCATCACGCCAGCCAGGGCCGTGTCGTCGCCGAGCTTGGTGACCTTGACCGTCAGGGCGCCCGTCTCGCCGTCGCCGCCGGAGTTGACGCTTCCGGCGACGACCGACGCACCGAGCGCCTTGGACACCGGAGCGGACTCGCCGGTGAGGAGGGATTCATCCACCTGCGACTCGCCCTCGACGACCTCGCCGTCGGCCGGGATCGACTCGCCCGGCCGCACCATGACCAGATCGCCCAGGGACAACGAGGAGACCGGCATCGTCATGGTGTGTTCGCCGTGCACCACTTCCGCCTCGTCGGGCAGCAGCTTCGCCAACTCGCCGAGCGCGTCGGAGGCGCCCATCACGGCGGCCATCTCGATCCAGTGGCCGAGAAGCATGATCGTGATGAGGGTGGCGAGCTCCCACCAGAAGTCCATGCCGGCAACGCCGATCGTCACCGCAAGCGAGTAGCCGAACGCGACGAGGATCGCCAGTGAGATCAGCGTCATCATGCCGGGCTGCTTGGCGCGCAACTCGCTCCACGCTCCGCTCAGGAACACGCGACCGCCGATCAGGAAGATCGCCGTGCCGAAGGCGGCCGGGATCCACTGGCTGCCCTCGAAGCGCGGGCCGCCCAGGCCCAGGATGCTCTGCAGCCCGGTCGAGAACACCAGCGTCGGCACAGTCAGAACGAGGCTGATCCAGAACAAGCGCTGAAAGTTGCCGTGGTGCATCGCGTGCATGTCGTGACCTTGGTGCTCACCGTGACCATGCATCTCGTGCGCGGCGTGATCCATCGTCCCGTGGTCGTGCATCTCGTGCCCGCTCATCAGCTCCCCCTGTTCTTCTGCAGCTCGAACACCGTCAGCAGTTCATCGACAGCCGCGTCGCGACGGGTGCCACCCTCGTCGAACATCTCGGTCACGTGCGTGCGCAGGTGGTTCTCGACCAGCAGCTTGTTCAGGCTGCGCAGCGACTTCTGGATCGCGAGGGTCTGGGTGATGATGTCGACGCAGTAGGCCTCGTCGCCGATCATCTTCTCCACCCCGCGTAGTTGCCCCTCGAGGATGCGTGCTCGATGCAGCGCGCGCTTCTTGATATCCGCGATCATGCTGAGAGCATACCCCCTGGGGGTATATCCCGCGGGTAAAGTCAGTCGAGTGAAGGTCACCAAATACGAACACTCCACCCTGGTCATCTCGTCAGACGACGCTCTGCTGGTCATCGATCCCGGGATGTTCCTCACTCCGCCGGACTTCGCTGGCACCGTCGCGGTCGTCATCACCCACGAGCATGGGGACCACTGGAATGAACAGAACCTCAGCTTGATCATGGGGAAGGCTCCCGATGCCAAGATCTATGGGCCGGCGGGCGTCGCGGCCGCCGCATCCGGATTCGAGGTCACGGTCGTCAAGGCGGGCGACATCATCACCGCCGAGCCGTTCACCCTCGAGTTCTTCGGCGACAAGCATGCGGTGATCCACGAGAGCCTGCCCGTCGCCGACAACGTGGGCGTGCTGGTGAACGACGAACTGTACTACGGCGGCGACTCGTACACCGCTCCCGGCAAACCGGTGGGAACCCTCGCCGCCCCGATCGGCGCCCCGTGGCTCAAGATCGGCGACGCCATGGACTTCGTGCTCGAGGTCAAGCCCACGCGCGCCTTCTACATCCACGACATGACCCTCTCCGCAGCCGGCAAGAGCATGGCCAGCGATCGGCTCAAATGGGCGACCGAGAAGAACGGCGGCGTCTACAAGCCGCTCGAAGTCGGCGACTCGATCGACCTGTAGCGCGTCGCGGGGGGATGACGCAGTGACCGATCGGGATCCTGACGACTTCGCGCAGTTCGCCCAGATGTTCGAGAACGCCTCGCGCGATGAGCGTCGCGTCGGCCACGGCCCGGTGGACCCGGCGACGCGAGCCGGGCGGCGAAAACGCACACGCATCATCGCGCTGGTGGTCGTCGGGGTGATCGTCGCGGCTATCGCCGTCTACGTGCCCCTGACGCTGAACGCACCCGTCGGCGCGGCCGCCGCGACCCTTCACCGGCCGGACGTGCCGCAGGGGGCAGCGGCAGTGCTTGCCCTGCCTCCCGAGGGCGAGTCGGCGATCAGCGTGTCAGGGGCCGACGTCTACCTCGGCACAGGCGCAAGCGGGATCCTGGCTGCGAGCGGGGGCGATGGCGCCGCTCCGATGGCCAGCATCAGCAAGCTGATCACCGCCATGGTGATCTTGAACAAGAAGCCGCTCGCGGGGTCCAGTCCCGGGCCGACCATCACCTTCAGCAAGGCGGACCACGCGCTGTACGACAAGTACTACGTGCTCAACGCGACCATCGCTGCGATGCCGACCGGCAGCTCGATGTCGGAGCGCGACGCGCTCGAGACCATGCTCGTCGTCTCGGCGTGCAACTACGCGGAGGCGATGATCGACTGGGCGTTCGGCTCGAACGCCGGATTCGTCAGTGCTGCGAAGAAGTGGATGACGGCCAACGGCCTCACCCACACCACGATGGTGGAGTCGACCGGCCTCGACGCCCGCAACACCAGCACTCCGAGCGACCTGATCGCGCTCGGCAAGCTTGCGATGGCCAACCCCGTTGTGGCCGAACTCGTGGCCAAGCCCAGCCTCGACGTCCCATTCCTGACCGGGATGTCGAGCACCAACACCCTGCTCGGCGCCGACGGTGTCAACGGAATCAAGACCGGCACCCTCGAGGATTTCGGGTCGAACCTGCTGTACTCCGCCACCGTCCCGGTGACCGGCCTCGACAAGCCGCTGACGATTGTGGGCGTGGTCCTGGGTGGAGCGACGCGCGAATCCGTGAACGACGACGTGACGCATCTGATCGACAGCCTCAAGGCAGGATTTCACGAGGTGCCGGTGGCCGAGGACGGCGAGAAGGTGGGCAGATACTCGACACCGTGGGGCGCCTCGGCGACCATGGTGCTCGGCTCGAGCGCCTCGGTGTTCACGTACTCCAACGCGAAGATCACCTCCACGATGACGACCTCGACGCTCAAGACCGGCAACGACGGAGAGAAAGTCGGCAGCGTGACCTGGAAGGCCGGGACCAGCACGGTGACCGTGCCCGTGCTCTTGCAGGGCAACATCAGGCCTCCGACCGCTTGGTGGCGCCTCACCCACCCGCAGGACCTCTGGAAGTAGTCGGCGGTCGCCGCTAGCCTCGCCGCATGAGCAGTTCCGTCGGCACCGCAGCGTTGCGCGTGATTCCGGTGACCGACGCACCGTGGGATGACGTGCGCACCGTCTTCGGCACGCGCGGCGACCCGTCGACCTGCTGGTGCCAGTTCTTCAAGGTGGACGCCGCGGCCTGGAAGGCCAAGGATCACGCTGCGGCCTTCGAGCGCGACCTGTGCGAGCAGGTCGACCAAGCCCGCGCATCCCGTACCGCGGGACCGGGCGTGCTTGCCTACCTCGGCTCCGACGCCGAGGGTTGGACTCCGGTCGGGTGGGCCGCTATCGAGCCGCGTCCGGTGTACCCGCGGATCCTCGCGAGTCGCGTGATCCCGGGTACCGCAGAAACCGACCACGGCGACGCCTCGGTCTGGGCCATCACCTGTTTCGTGGTGCGGGTGGGCTTTCGGCGGCGCGGGGTCGCGGGGGCTCTGCTCGAGGGAGCCGTCGCCGAGGCGCGACGCGGTGGCGCTCGTGCCGTCGAGGCCTACCCGGTCGACACCGCCGGGCAGAAGGTCAGCTCGGCCGACCTGTACCACGGGCCGCTCTCGGCGTTCGAAGCCGCGGGGTTCGAGATCACCGGGCGGCCGGTCGAGGGTCGCGCGGTGGTGCGGCGCGGCGTCTGAGAAATCAGAGCTGGGGTACCTGGACTCGAACCAAGAACAACTGAACCAGAATCAGCCGTGTTGCCAATTACACCATACCCCATCGAAAAGTCCTGATCAGAGGGCTGTTTCGAAGTTGGAACCGAACTCGCGGTCTGCGAAGCTCGCCAGTCGGGCCGTCGTCCAGCATACGACATGGCCGCAGGGCTCACGACCTGGCCCGCTCGTCGCGGATCGCTCGAACCACGAGTTGCGCGGTGGCGGCCAGCAACAGCACCGCGAACAGAATGGTGGCCAGTTGGGGCGAGAGAGCCGCCGCCAGCGCGACGCCGCCGAACGATGCGGCCGCGGCCGTGACGCCCACGATCGTTCCGTCGATCACATCCACAACGCCGGCCCGGGCATTGCGAACCGTCCCCGTGACCGCGCCGGGGATGATTGCCAGAAGAGAGGTTCCTTTCGCCAGAAGATCGCCCGCGCCGAACAGCGCACCCAAGATGGGAACAACGATCACCCCACCCCCGATGCCGAACAGCCCCGATGCGATGCCCATGACCAGCCCCAGCACAATGAGCCCTGGAATGGTGATCGGCGTCAGCGCGATCTGGCCGCTGCGCACCGGGATCTCCAGGAACAGCCGCGCCGTCACCCCGAGGAGCATCGCGATGAACAGCCAACGCAACCACCGGATCGACAGGCTGTGCAGCAACCGGGTTCCCAGATACGACCCGGCGATGCCACCGCCAGCCACCAGCACCGCAGCCCAGATGTCGACCCGTCCGGCGAGTCCGTAGGTAATCGCCCCGACGACTCCCGCCGGGATGATGGCCACCAGCGAGGTCGCCGACGCCCGGCGATGATCGAGCTTGGCGACGGTCGTCAGCAGCGGGACCATGATGATCCCGCCACCAACACCGAAGGCGCCCGAGAGGACCCCGCCGATCGCGCCGATCAGGATGAGCACGAGGACCTCGCGCGGAGTTCGGCGCGGAACCCGGGGAAGCGGAGCGTCGTCGGCATCCGCCGGATCGGGTGACAGCGGCATCGCGAACTACAGCGCCGCCCGGAAGCGGTCGAGCCTGGCCAGGGTGGACTCCTTGTCGAGAATCTCCATCGACTCGAACAACGGCGGGCTGATGCGCTTTCCGCTCAACGCGGTGCGCAACGGACCGAAGGCGTCGCGCGGCTTGAGCCCGGCTCCGCCGTCTTCGTGCGAGTCGGTCAACGCGTGACGCAGGGTCTGTTCGATGACGACGGTTGCGAAGTCGGTGACGGGTTCAAGGGCGGCATACGCGGCATCCAGCACGAGCCGCGCCTGGTCGGCATCGCGGGGCAGCGCGTCGGCCTCGTAGACGATCGAGTCGTCCGGCTGGAAGAAGAACTCGAGCATGGGGCGGGCCTCGCTGAGCACGGTGATGCGCTCCTGCACGAGGGGTGCGGCCTGGCGAAGAATGACGCGCTCGGTCGGCGTCGGCGGGTCGCTCACGATGCCGGCCAGGTAGGGCAGCAGGCGGGCCTCGAAGTCGTCGGGCTGCAGCATCCGGATGTGATCGCCGTTGATCGAGTCGGCCTTCTTCTGGTCGAACGAGGCGGGGTTCGGGTTCACGTCGGCGATGTCGAAGGCCGCGACGAACTCGTCGCGGGTGAACACGTCGCGGTCGGGGGCGATCGACCAGCCCAGCAGCGCCAGGTAGTTCATCAGCCCCTCGGGGATGAACCCGCGGTCGCGGTGGTGGAACAGACTGCTTTCGGGATCGCGCTTGCTGAGCTTCTTGGTCCCCTCGCCGCGGACAAGCGGCAGGTGGCCGAAGCGCGGCACGAAATCGGTCACCCCGAGCTCGATGAGAGCCAGGTAGAGCGCGATCTGCCGTGGGGTGCTGGAGAGGATGTCCTCGCCGCGCAGCACGTGCGTGATGCCCATCAGCGCATCGTCGACCGGGTTGACGAAGGTGTACAGCGGCACCCCGTTCGGGCGAACGACGATGAAGTCAGTGAAGCTGCCAGCCGGAAAGGTGATCGGTCCGCGCACCAGGTCGTCGAAGCTCAGGTCGGTGTCTGGCACCCGCAGGCGCAGCGCCGGCGAGCGGCCCTCGGCCCGGAACGCCTCCCGCTGCTCCTGAGTGAGCTCGCGCTCGAAGTTGTCGTACCCCTGCTTCGGATCGCGACCGGCCGCGAGGTTGCGAGCCTCCATCTCGTCGGGGGTGACGTAGCTCTCATAGAGGAGGTCGGCATCCACCATGCGCTGGATCATGTCCTGGTAGATCGGAGTGCGCTGCGACTGACGGTATGGGGCGTGCGGGCCGCCCTTCTCGACGCCCTCGTCCCATTCGATGCCCATCCAGTTCAGGCCGTCGAGGATCTGCAGGTAGCTCTCTTCGCTGTCGCGCTCGGCGTCGGTGTCTTCGATGCGGAACACCATCGTGCCGCCGGTATGGCGCGCGTACGCCCAGTTGAACATGGCTGTGCGCACCAAGCCGACGTGCGGCGTGCCCGTCGGCGATGGGCAGAAGCGCACGCGGATCTCGGCGCCGGTCGCGGGGCTGAAGGGAACGGGACTCACGGGGCTGGACATCGGTTCGAGCCTACCGAGGCCGCCGCGCCTGCCCTACACGACAGCAAGCACGGCTGACGCACCGAGCGCAAGCACGATGCCGACCAGTTGCAGCACGCTCAGGCGTTCCTTGAGGATGAAGAAGGCCAGGATCACTGTCCCGAGCGGATACAGGGCGTTCAGTACCCCCATCACCGCCAGTTGGCCCAGATGCAACCCGACCACGAGCAGGATGTTTCCTGCCGCCAGCAGGATCCCCGCCAACACTGCCTGCACGACCCCCCTGCGATCGTGTATGCCCGCCCACTCCTTGGGTCCCTCCACAGCACCCCGCCGCACCCGGTTCACCAGCAGCACGACCCCGTAGAGCAGGGTCGCGACGATCAGGTCGATGAACAGCGGCGCGAGGCCCGAGTCTGTCGGAGTGCGGTCGATCGCGATGACATAACCCGCGAAGCCCAGTCCGGCGATTGACCCGAGCAGAACCGCCCGCGGCCTCACCCGCACGGGATCGCGCTGCCGCGGCACCGCGAGCAACACGGCCGCGACCACCACGGCCGCGAGCGCGACATAGCCGAGCACCGCGATCCGCTCGCCGAGCGCGAAGCCGACGATGGCCGGGACGACCGCATAGATCATGGCGACGCCGGGAGAGACGACGCTCATCGGACCGAGCGCCAGGCTCGCGTAGAACGCCCAGGTGCCGATGCCGCCCGCGATGCCCGCGACCACACCGAGCACGATCGCCGAGGTCGACCAGTGCGGGTTGCTGACCAGGGTCGCGACAGCGACGATCAGCAGGGCTGCGAGCTGGCTGAGGAAGCTCACCAGCAGGGGGGTGATGCGACGCGAGGCGAGACCGCCGAGAAAGTCGGATGCGCCGTAGACGAGCGCGCTCGAGAGGCCGAGGAGTGCGATCACATGCTCTAGTGAACCGGATGCGGCCGACCGGCGCCCACCGGCGCGACGACAAGCGCCAGCAGGCCGGCAGCTGCGATCGCCACTGTCAGGATGCCGCCCACCAGAATGCCACCGGAAGGGGCCACGATCGACTGCCCGCTGAGCGCCTGCGCGGTCAGGATCGCGAGGGTCGCAGCGTAGATCGCGACGGCCAGCAAGACGATCCGGAATCGGCGCTGCGGATCACGCAGGACTGCGACCCGAACCGTGAGGATTTCAAGCAGCAGCACGAGGAGCGGGAGCGCCTGGAGGGCGTGCATCCCGACGAAGTGCGGGATGCGCAGGTCGCCGCCCACGGTGCTCCAGCCAAGCAATGGCAGGCCGGGTCCGCCATCCGGAAGGCCGACGGTGTGCGCTCCTGCGATCCCCTGGAAGTTGCTCAGTTGACCGGGGGTCGGGCCGGTCATCAGCGCGCCGAGTGCCATCCCGCTCAGAGCGATCACGACGCCGGCGCGGATCCCCAAGGTGCGAGCCGCGTCGCCGAGCGGTACGCGGAACAGGGCGATCGCAATCACCAGGGTGACGCACCAGACGACCGCGATCGAGATCGCCATGACGCCCCACATCGCCGTGTGGAACGGCGTGCTGACGTTGAAATGGCTCGACTGACCGACGAGAGCGAAGCCGTCGACAATGGTCAGTTCGACCGCCAGGCCGACCGCAGCGATCGTTCCGCAGATGCTTGCGATGCGCGCCAGTCGGGTCTCGAGCGGGATGCGGCCAATCAGCCAGGCGAGAGCCAGAGAGTAGATGCCAGTGGAGAGGGCGAACTTCAGCGGTTTCAGCCAAACGTCGGCACCGGTTACCTGGCGCGGATCGATGATCGCGCCGACGATGTTGGCGACTGCGAGCGTGGCCATGACGGCTGCCAGTACCAGAAGCGGGCGATGCCAATGGGTCGGGCGCAGCTCGGTGATTGTCGGACGGGCCGGAGTCGGGGCGAGGGCGGTCGTGCTCATGACGGGGTTCCGTTCTGATCAAGGGGTGACGGCTCGAGGGACGAGCCGGGAAGTCCGAGGCTGCGGGCAACGTTCTCTTGGGCGACCCTGCGGAGACCGGCGAAAAGCCCATCGCCGAGTGCAGTACCCACGACGACGGTCTCGACCATGAGCCTGCGGTCATCGCCGCTCTCCAGCACCGCACCGAGATCTGCGGCAGCGACGATCTCGGCTGCCTCCGCGTACGCGGGCAGCAGCGCGATCAGATCGTGCCGTCCGATCGCGACGAAGGCATCGATGACCCGGGCCGCGATCGTTTCGCCCGGATTCTGCCCGTGGATCTGCCAGCCGCGAGCGTTCTTGAGCTCCTCGATCTTGCGCAGCCCGTTGGCACTCGGCGGTGACGTCGAGGTGAGCGACACGGATACCGCGTGCTGGGCAATTCCGAAGGCATGCACGATCGGCACCCCGTCGTCGTCGATCGCTTCGATCACGGCGCGTGCGGCGGTGATCGAGAGACCACCGACATCGATCAGGGCGCGAATGAGTCGCAATCGGCCTACGTGAGTTTCGTCGTAGTCGGTCCTGGTGGCGTTCTCGGCCTGGCCGGCGAAGAGCAGACCCTCACGCAGGTAGAACTTGATCGACGCGATTGTCACGCCGCTTCGTTCGCTGAGCGCACTTATCTTCATAATCGATAGCGTAACTATCGATAGCGGCACTGTCTAGTGCGGGTTGGTCTACGCCGAACCACCATCCCGGTTGCGCGCCGGGTTGCTGAGCGTGCCGATGCCTTCGATCGTGATGTCGATGGTCTGCCCGTGGACGAATCCGCCGAGGCCCGAGGGGGTGCCGGTCATGATCACGTCACCCGGCAGCATGGTCCAGACGTTGCTGATGTACTCGATCAACTCCGGGATCGGATGCAGCAGATCCTTGGTATTGCCGTGCCTGCGCGCCTCGCCATCGACGGTGCTGCTGATCTCGAGGTTGCTGGGGTCGAGCTCGGTCTCGATCCACGGCCCGAGCGGGGCGAAGGTGTCATAGCCCTTCGCGCGGGCCCACTGGCCGTCTGCGAACATCTGGTCGCGCGCCGAGACGTCGTTGCCGCAGGTGTAGCCGAAGACGTAGTCGGCCCAGTTGGCCGCCTTGACCTGCTTGGCGATCTTGCCGATCACCACCACCAGCTCCGACTCGTGCGTGATGCGCCCCTCGACCGGCGGAATCTGGATCGCATCGCCCGGCCCTACCACCGCGGTGTTCGGCTTGAGAAAGATCAGCGGGTTGTCGGGCGCGTCGACGTTGGCTGCCATGTCTTTGGCATGCTCCGCGTAGTTCAAGCCGACGCAGACCACTTTGGATCGCGGAATGACCGGTGCCAGCAGCTTCGCGTCGGCGAGCGGCACCCGCTCGCCCGTCGGGTGGTAGCCGGCGAACATCGGGTCGCCCGCCAGAACCACGAGCTCGGGAACATCGGCGTCAGAGTCGTCGACGATGGCGAAGCGGGGGTCGTCTCCGGGCGTGCTGAACCGGGCTACCTTCACGGTTCGAGCCTAGCCTTGATGGATGCAGCTGCTGATTGACGGCGACCCCACCGCCGCATCCACGTTCCTGATGGCGCACGGGGCCGGAGCCGCGATGGACTCGGCGGGGATGAACGCGCTGGTCGGGCCGCTGGTGAGCCGGGGCATCCGGGTGGTGCGGTTCGAGTTCGGCTACATGGCTGCTCGGCGCGACGGGGTGCGTAAGCCCCCGCCGCGCGCCGACACGCTCGCGCCCGAATACCGGGATGCTGTGGCAGCCGTCCGCGAGGCGGGGCCTCTCGGATCGCTGCTGATCGGCGGCAAGTCCATGGGTGGCCGCGTGGCCAGCATGGTCGCCGACGAACTCGCCGACCTGGGATATATCGACGGCCTGGTGTGCCTCGGCTATCCGTTCCATCCGCCCGAGAAGCCGGAGCAACTGCGCACGGCTCACCTGCACGAGCTGCGGGTGCCGACGCTGATCTGCCAGGGCACGCGCGACCCGTTCGGCACGCGTGCCGAGGTGCTCGGCTACGAGTTGTCGCCCGCGATCGAGGTCCACTGGCTCGAAGACGGCGACCACGACCTGCGGCCGCGCAAGGCGATCAGCGGCCGCACCTTCGCCGAGAACGTCGGGGAAGCAGCGGATGCCGTTGCCGCGTTCGCGGCGCGGGTCGCCTGAGCGCGGCGGCGCGTGCCTACGCGTCGAGCCGCAGCAGCCACCCGTGGCGGTCGTCGACTCGGCCGTACTGGATGTCGGTGAGCTCCTTGCGCAGCGACAGCGCGACGCTGTCTTCGGCAGCCAGCTCAGGCATCCAGATGCCGAACTTCTCGGACTTGATCTCAGAGATCTGGGTCACCACCGCCGCCGTGCCGCAGGCGAACGCCTCGATGATGTCGCCGGAGTCGACGCCCTCGCGCCACTCGTCGATCGCGACCGGACGCTGCTCAACGGTGTAACCGCGGTCGCGCGCGAGTCGCAGCACCGAGTCGAGCGTGATGCCCTCGAGGATCGAGTCGCTGTCTGGCGTGATGAGGCGCTTGTCGCGGGTGACGAGCACCACGTTCATGCCGCCGAGTTCTTCGAGGTACTTGCCCTCTTGCGCATCGAGGAAGAGCACCTGGGCGCAGCCCTGCTCGTATGCCTCCTGCTGCGCAACCAGCGATGCCGCGTAATTGCCACCGGTCTTGGCCGAGCCCATGCCGCCGTGGCCGGCTCGGGTGTATGTCGTCGAGAGCCAGATCGACACCGGCGCGATGCCGCTGCTGAAGTAGGCGCCCGCCGGGCTGCCGATCACGTAGTAGTTGACCTTGGCGGCCGGGCGAACGCCGAGAAACGCCTCTTTGGCGAACATGAAGGGCCGCAGGTAAAGGCTGGTCTCTGGGGCACTGGGCACCCACGCTCCATCGACGGCCACCAGTTGCTTGATCGACTCGAGGAAGTACTCGGTTGGCAGCTCGGGCAGGGCCAGACGGCGTGCGGAACGCTGCATCCGCGCTGCATTCTGCTCGGGTCGGAACGTCCATATCGAGCCGTCGGCGTGACGGTAAGCCTTCAGCCCCTCGAACACCTCCTGCGCATAATGCAGAACGGCGGCCGCCGGGTCGAGCGCGATCGAGCCGTACGGCTGCACCCGCGGACGGTGCCATCCACCCAACTCAGACCAGCAGATGTCGACCATGTGGTCGGTGAAGGTCTTGCCGAAGCCGAGTTCCGGCGAGTTCAGCAGAGCGTCGCGCTCGGCATCCGTTCGCGCGTTCTCGTTTCGGGTGACCTGCCAGAGCAGGCCCTGGGTCGCCATGGGAAGGAGGTTGATCGCCATCTTGATGTCCGTCCGTCTGTGTGATGTCTAGTGTGCGCCCAACTGGCCGCGGATCGAAGCGCCGACCTCAGCCGTCGACCGCTGTGCCGATCCTCGCGCTGCGAGGTCGGCTGTCACCGCCGCCGTGATCCGTGCCGCCGCGTCAGTCAGCCCGAGGTGATCGAGCAGCAACGCGGTCGACAGAATCGCCGCCGTTGGGTCGGCCTTCTGCTGCCCCGCAATGTCAGGAGCCGAACCGTGCACCGGCTCGAACATGCTGGGAAACGTGCCATCCGGGTTGATGTTGCCCGAGGCCGCCAGTCCGATGCCGCCGCTGATTGCGCCGGCCAAGTCGGTGAGGATGTCGCCGAAGAGGTTGTCTGTGACGATCACGTCGAACCTAGCAGGGTCTGTGACCAGAAAAATCGTGGCGGCATCCACGTGCAGGTAGTCCCATGCCACCTGTGGATGATTGGCCGCCTCAGCCTGCACGGCGCGCGACCACAGCGACCCGGCGTTCGTGAGCACATTGGTCTTGTGCACGAGTGTCAGCTTCTTGCGGCGCTTCTCGGCCAGTGCGAAGGCGTACTTCACCACCCGCTGCACGCCGAATGCGGTGTTCACACTGACCTCGTTGGCGATCTCATGCGGGGTGCCAACGCGGATGCTGCCGCCATTGCCCACGTACGGCCCCTCAGTGCCCTCCCGCACCACCACGAAGTCGACGTCGCCGGGAGCGGACAACGGGCTCACCACCCCCGGAAGCAGCACCGTCGGCCGCAGGTTGACGTAGTGGTCGAACGCGAACCGCAGCCGGAGCAGCAATCCACGCTCGATGATGCCGCCAGCCAGCTTCGGATCGCGCGGGTCGCCCCCGACCGCGCCCAGCAGGATGACCTCGTGCGCGGCCAACGACGCGAGGTCGTCGTCACTCAAGATCTCGCCGGTCTCGAGGTAGTGGCGCGCGCTGAACGGGTACTCGGTCACCCGCAGCTCGGCCTCGCCGGCCACCGCCGCGCGCAGTGTCTCGACCGCCTCGGCGATCACCTCGGGGCCGATTCCGTCGCCCGGAATGGTGGCGAGGTCGATGGTGCGCGTCACGCGTTCTCCTGCGGATTTGGGGCACCTTCTCGCGCCCATGGAACTGCCAGCCGCCTCCCAGGCGCGCCTCATGATGGCCGCGATTCCGGGGATTCCGGGTGCCGATCAGCCTACCGCCCCCGCCCCGGGTGACAGCTTTGTCCCCCAAACGGGGGGCAGGGGCTCGCTAAGGTCGGATCCATGAGTATCGGTCTAGGAATCTTTCTGTTCGTCATCGGCGCCGTGCTGCGCTTCGCCCTCAAGGTGCAGGTGAGCTGGCTCAACCTAGAGTTGGTCGGCGACCTTCTGATGGGCGCGGGCGTGATCGTCGTGATCATCGGCATCGTGCTGATGGTGCGCAAGCGCAGCAGCGTGACCACTGTTCGCACGGCAGTCGACCCCAATACCAACGAGCAGGTCGCCTCGCGCGAGACCAAGGTCGACCCGCTTCCGTAACCCCCGTTCGGTCGCGACTGCATTTCGTCAGAGTTGTCGAAATGCGGTCGCTTCGAACGTCGAGGTGACGATGCGGGCAGTCGCTCGTCACGTCGACGCAAGGAGAGACCGATGACCAAGTACGTTCTGCTCTACCAGGGCGGCGAGATGCCGCAGAGCCCCGAAGAGGGCGAGAAGACAATGGCGGCGTGGATGGCGTGGTTCGGCAAGGCCGGATCCGCGATCCTCGACATGGGCAACGCATTCGGCCCGGCGATCGCCGTTGGCGCCTCGTTGCCCGACAGCGCCGTCAACGGCTACTCGACTCTCGAAGAGGCGAACGTCGAAGCCGTCAAGGCGCTGCTGAGCGATCACCCGCACCTAGCGGCCGGGGGCCGGATCGAGATTCACGAGACGACGGCGATGTAGCCGTCGCTCCCTCGCGATAAAACGGCTCGCCGGGCTTGATGGGCGTCAGTGCCCGTCGAGTTCGGCGATCCGTCTGCCGAAGAAGTCGCGCGTTGGCGCGTGCCGCTCGTCGGCAGCGGCCCGCTGGTAGGCGGCGCGCGACTCATCGGTCCTGCCGATGCGGCGCAGCAGATCCGCTCGTACGGCGACGGCGTGCCGGCCGACGGCTCCGTGCAGGCCCGATTCGAGGGCATCCAGTTCAGCGAGCGCGGCTCGCGGCCCCGTCGAGCCGTAGCTGCGCGCGACAATGCGCGCCAGAGCGGCAGCAGGCGATGGCCAGACCGCGAGAAGGCGGTCGTAGAGCGAGCCGATCGCAGTCCAATCGGTGCCACTCCAGCTCGGTGCCTCGGCGTGCAAGCCCGCGATGCCGGCCTGCAAGGCAAACCGTCCGCCCCCCGGCAGCGCGACCACCGCGAGGTCGAGCCCCTCCTGAATGCGCGGAACGTCCCAGCGCCGCCGGTCGGCGTTCTCGAGCGTGACCAGGTTGCCGCCCTCGGTCAGTCGGGTGCTCGCGCGAGCCTCGGTGAGCAGCAGCAGCGAGAGCAGGCCGGCCACCTCGCGATCATCGGGAAACAGACGGCGCAGCGCGCGTGCCAGTTCGATCGCGGTCGCCGTTGCGGACAGCTGTCGGCGCGCTGCCAGTCCGTCGGCTGACACGCCGAGCGGCGAGCCAGAGGGCGCAGCGTGCCCCGTCGTGTACAGCACGTACACCGTGCTCAGCACGTCGTCGAGACGCTCGGCCCGCTCCTGCGCTTCGGGTGTCGAGAACCGGACGCCGTCGCTTTCGATGCGCCGCTTGGCCCGGGTCAGCCGGGCGCTCATGGTCGGGTGCTCGACGAGCAGGGCGTCGGCGATCGCCTCGGTCGGCACCCCGCAGACGAACCGCAGCGCGAGCGCCAACCGGGTCTCGGGCGTGAGCTCGGGTGAGCAGGCCAGAAACATCAGCCCGAGCCGGTCGTCGTCGGCCGGCGAGTCCGCGAGCGACGGGCCGCGAGGGGTGATCGCTTCGTCGTCCGCGAGCAGAGGAAGCCGCCGCCGCAGCGCCGCGTCTCGGCGCACGGTGTCGATGGCGATGCGCTTGGCGACCGTCGTCATCCACGCCGCCGGGTTGATCAGCAGAGCGCGATCGCGAGAGGCGACTGCTCGCACGAAGGCTTCCTGCACCGAGTCCTCCGCCAGCTCGACGCTGCCGGTGTAGCGGATCAGGGCCGCGAGAATCCGCGGCCACTCCGCGCGGAACGCGGCAGATAGCTCGTCAGGCTCGGCGGTCACCGGCTCATGACATCGAGCCGGTGTCCATCACCGGGTACAGCTCGATGTGACCGGAGGTGGGAACCTGGGCGGCGAGTTCGCGCGCCTGCGCGGCATCTTTCACGCCGATCTTGTAGTAGCCGGTGACGACTTCTTTCACCTCGCCGAAGGGGCCGTCGGTGAACACCGCGGGCGATCCGTCAGTTGCCGGCTGAATGCGCACGGCCGTCTTGGGCGGCTGGAGCGCGTCGCCGCCCAGCAGCTGGGCACCGGCATCCTCGACCGCCTTGGCGAAGGCCTGGTGGGCGTGCATGGTGTCTGTCCACTCGGACTCGCTGACCTGAGACGGATCCCAGTCCGGCTCGACGATGAAGACGATGTATTCCTCTGCCACGGTGAGACCCTTCGTCGTGCGGCACCGCGCGAGCGGGCAGCGAGAACTGTTCCTTCGGAACGCGACGAACGCTACTCCCGGATTTCGACATCAGCGCGCGCTTCGCTGTGAGCAAAGGCCATTTCTGGCCTTTGCGCGGCGCCAGCGCCGAGGGCCGTCCCGGCCCTCGGGTCACCTACGCGTCAATGATGTCGATCTCTCGCAGCTCGTCGGCCTCAATCGCCTTCGCCACCCGGGCAAGCACATCCTCGGGCACCGGAGAATCGACGGTCAGGATGCTGAGGGCCTGGCCGCCAGCGCTACGGCGCGCGATCTGCATGCCGGCGATGTTGATCCCGGCCTCGCCGAACTCGTGCCCGTAGGTCGCCACGATGCCCGGCCGGTCTGTGTACATCATCACCACGTGATGCGCGGCGATCGGGACCTCGATGTCGTAGCCGTTCAGGCCCACGATCTTCTCGACCAGCTTGGTGCCCGAGAGGGTGCCCGAGACCTCGACAGAGGTGCCGTCAGCCAGCAGGCCCCGCAGGATCGTGACGTTGCGGTAGTCCCGGCTCTCTTCTGCCGTGGTCAGGCTCGAACCGATGCCGCGCTGCTCTGCCAGAAGCGGAGCATTGACGTACGACACGTTCTCGGTGACCTGTTTGCTGAAGTACCCCTTCAGAGCGGCCAGCCGGTAGACGCTGACGTCATACGCGGCGAGCTCACCGCGCACGTCGACCTCGAGCTTGGTGAGCGCGGTGTGACCGGCCACCGCGGCCACGATCTGGCCGAGCTTCTCGACGAGGGCGATGCCGGGGCGCACGAACGGGTCGATCACGCCTCCCGCGACGTTGACGGCATCCGGCACGAGTTCTCCGTCGAGTGCGAGCCGCACCGAACGGGCGACCGAGACCCCCGCCTTCTCTTGCGCCTCGTCTGTCGAGGCACCGAGGTGCGGAGTGACCACGATGTTGGGCAGGCCGAGCAGCTTCGATCCGGTCGGCGGCTCGTGCACGAACACGTCGAGCCCGGCACCGGCGATGACATTCTTCGCGAGGGCGTCGGCAAGGGCATCCTCGTCGATCAGCCCGCCGCGGGCGACGTTGACGATGTATGCGGTCTTTTTCATCTTCTTCAGCTGCGCGGCACCGATCATCCCGGTGGTCTCTGGCGTCTTCGGCATGTGGATCGTGATGAAGTCCGACTGCTTCAGCAGTTCGTCGAGAGACAGCAGTTGCACGCCCATCTGCTGCGCGCGCGCGGCCGTGACGTAGGGGTCATAGGCGACCACGTTCATCCCGAAAGCCTGCAGGCGCGTGGTGATGAGGGCGCCGATGCGACCGAGACCGATGATGCCGACGGTCTTCTCGTACAACTCGGCGCCGGTGTACTTGGAGCGCTTCCACTCCCCCGCCGACAGGCTGGCGTTCGCCGCGGGGATGTGGCGGGCGATGCTCAGCAGGTGGCCGATGGTGAGTTCTGCGGCGCTGATGATGTTCGAGGTGGGGGCGTTGACGACCATAACGCCGGCCTCGGTGGCGGCCTTGATGTCCACGTTGTCGAGCCCGACCCCTGCCCGTGCCACGACCTTCAGCTTGGGGGCAGCGGCGATGGCTTCGGCATCCACCTGGGTGGCGGACCGGATCAGGATGGCGCTGGCGTCCGCGAGCGCAGACAGCAGCGCCGGGCGGTCGGTGCCGTCGACATTGCGAATGTCGAAGTCGGGGCCGAGGGCCTCGACGGTGGCGGGCGAGAGTTCTTCGGCGATCACGACGATCGGCTTGGCCACGAGAGAGTTCCTTCGGGGTCGGAGATCCGGGCTCGGCGAGTGGCGGCCTCGGCGGTCCGAGTTTAGTGGGTGGCACGATGGGGTCATGAATCGGGATGACTCGCGATGACGGCGCCGGAGGTAGGGCAGCTGGCGCAGCTCGTGCTGCGCATCCTGTTGGCCGCGGTCTTCGCGTTCATGGGGGTCACCCACTTCGTGCCCCGAGTGCGCCGGGCCATGCGTGCGATGATCCCGCCTGCCTTTCGACGGCCGTGGATGCCCTCCCCCGCGTTCCTCGTGGCGTTCACGGGCGTCGCAGAACTCGCCGGGGCGGCGGGACTCTTGGCGCCGTGGCCGCTGCTGCGCGAACTCACCGGGATCGCGCTGGTGGTGTTCCTCATCCTGGTGTTCCCGGCGAACGCGTATGCGTCGCAGCACCGCGAGAAGTTCGGCCGCGCGGCGATCCCGTTCTGGCCGCGGTATGTCGGGCAGCTGGCGCTGATCGGGTTGGTGCTGGCGGCGACGGTGGTGCTGGGCTGAGCGCCTGCTATTTCAGGGCCGGCTGCACCGCGCTCGCCCACGAGACGGCACTCAACACGAGCGCGTTGGTCGCGGCGAGACCGACGGCGAGGATCAGCGTGCGGGCGAACAGCTCACGCCCGCGCCCGATCCACAGCGCCGCCAAGTACAGCAGCACCGGCGCCGCGACACCGATGATCAGCAGCCACCACGGGACGGCCGCGCCGATCCCGAGCGACACGTAATACGGCGGCAGCGAGGCCAGGTTCGAGATGCCCTCGAACAGCGGATAGGCATACAGCAGCCCGAAGAGCACCCACACGACGATCTTGCTCACGAGAATCCTGCTCATGACATCAGCACCAGCAGGATCGGCCATGGCAGCAGCACGGCCGTGCCGAGCGCGAACCAGCCGACGCGCACGAGCGTGCGGCTGTCGGGTGTGAGTGTCAGGACCGCGAGGTACCAGAGCGCGCCCGAGATGATGGCCACGAACTCGCCGAACTGCCAGGCCACCTGCGAGAAGACGTCGGTGGCGGTTGAGCCGGTGATCTGCACCGAGAGGATCCACCCCACCACGATCGCCAGGTACAGCACCGCGAACCCGACGTTGGCGGTCGTGCGGGCGAGGTTGCCCGGGATGGCGGGTGTGGCATCCATCCCGTGATCGGTGGATGACGCGACTGCCCCTGCGAGCCGGTTGCGTGTCAGCGGGTCGATTCCGCCGCGCAACTCGTCGCCGGCCCAGCGCAGGGCGTCGTCGTCGGGGTCCTCGCCGGACGTGGGCTTTGTCACCCGCTCATTCTGTCTGGTCGGCTCGCGAGTTCACTTCGCGCGGTGGGGTGGCCTGCGTTCCTCGGCACGTTCTGCGACCTCCATCAACGCCTTACCGCGAGGAAATCGAACAAGCTGGGAAGGCGTGTTCAGCTGCACCACGATCGCCGAGCCTTCCGGCAGACCGTCGATGGCAAGACCCTCGTAGGCGACTTTCGATTCGACATACTCGACGGGAGTGAAGCCCTTGACCTGGTCCCACGTGAGCTGCACGATTCGGGCGATCGGCACCGCCGTGTTGAGCAGCAAGACGCCCGACGAGTCGACGACTAGTACGACTCTCTGCGGACCGGACGGCAGACCCCATTCTGGCGGCCAGCTCTTCCTGAGCACCTCGTCACCGAGGTCCGGGAGTCGTGCGCCGACGACCAAGCTCTCGGGATGCCGTTCACGCGTCACCCGCAGGGAGCGCGCCAGCGCGTGCCAATAGATCCGCCAGCCGACCGCCCCCGCGACGACGAGCAAGACGGCGAACGCGATGCCGATCTCACTTCCGAGGACATGCACCGCATCATGAGCTTGGATCGAGTGGACCAGCAAGTCGATGCCGGCGAAGACCGCTAACACGATGAGCCCCACACCCACCACGACAACGACGGGGCGGGTCGGGCCGAACCGTCGAGCCGACGGGTCGCCGTACCGCCGTACGTGGATGTTGCTCAGGCTCACGGCCGGAAGTCTATGAGCCAAGGCCGCTACTCTTGGCGCTCCCGCACCAACCGCGCCACGTACGGAGTGGCAGGCGCCGCACGCAGCTGCGCCCACGCCCCGCGCTGGGTCACCGCCCCGTGCTCGACCACGACCACGTCGGCGGCGAGCGCCTCGACATCCGCCGCGCTGTGGGTCACGATCACGGTCGGGCCCGCGAAGTCGCGCAGGTAGCCGGCCAACTCGGCACGAACCTCGTCGCGGACCTCCACGTCGAGTGCCGCCATCGGTTCGTCGAGCAGCAGGGCCTCGGGCTCTGCGGCGAGCGCGCGGGCCAGCGCCACGCGCTGCGCCTGGCCTCCGCTGAGTTCGTGCGGATAGCGCGCGGCGAGTTCGGCGAGGTTGAAGCGCTCGAGCCACGGGAGCGCCGCGGCGCGGGCGGCCGCGCGACGGGTGCCGCGCATCCGGATTCCGTATGCCACGTTGTCGGCAACGGTCAGGTGCGGAAAGAGCAGGAAGTCTTGGAACACCACGCCCACGCGCCGCGCTTCGGGGGGCAGGCCGACGATGTCGCGACCGCCGAGCAGGATGGTGCCGCGCTCGACCTCGAGATGCCCGGCCAGTGCGTTCAGCACGGTGGTCTTGCCCGCGCCGTTGGGTCCGACCAGCGCGAGGGGACGCCCGGCCACCACGTGGAATGCCACCGTCACCTCGAATGCACCTCGGCGCACCGAAAAGTCAGCGACCAGCGCGGCCGCCGCGCTCACCCGCGCACCCCTGGCAGCCACCGATCGCGCAGCCCGAGCAGCACGGCGACCGACACCACGAGCAGTACCAGGGCGAGCGCAATCGATTGGTTGAGATCCGTCTGCGATGCCAGATAGCTGGCGATCGGCAGCGTGCGCGTCACCCCGGGATACGAGCCGGCGAAGGTGATGGTCGCCCCGAACTCACCGAGCGCGCGGGCGAAGCACAGCACGGCGCCCGCGGCGACACCGGGCGCGACGAGCGGGATCGTCACGGTGCGGAACACCTGCCACGGCGACGCCCCCAGCGAGGCGGCCGCCAACTCGACGCGGCGGTCTGCACCGCGTAGCGCCCCCTCGACCGCGAACACCAGGAACGGCATCGCGACGAAGGTCTGCGCAATCACCACGGCGCCCGTCGTGAACGGAATGGTGAGTCCGATCATGGCCAGATACCTGCCCAGGATGCCGTTGCGCCCGAGCAGGAGCAGCAGCGCCAGCCCGCCCACCACCGGCGGCAGCACCAGCGGGATCGTGACGGCCGCGCGCAGCAACCGCCGCGGAACGACGGGCCACGCCACCGACCGCGCGAGCACCACCGCCAACGGGATGCCGAGCACCAGGCACAACGCCGTCGAGATCGCGCCGGTGAGCACCGACAGCCCGAGTGCCTGCCGGGTCTCGGGCGCGACCAGCAGTGCGGGCAGTTGCGGCCACGGTGCCGACAGCAGGATCCCGAGCAGCGGGAGCACCAACAGGGCGAGCGCGACCCCCGCGATCACCCAGACGATGACGGCGGGGCCGCGCCTACGGGGTGCCGAATCCGGCATTCTTCAACGCGCCCAGACCGGTTTTCGACAGGATGAATCGCTCGAACGCCCGAGCGGTCGCCTTGTTCGTCGACCCCGACAGCACGACAATCGGATATCGGTTGATCACGTTCGCAGCATCGGGCACCGCGATCTGCGTCACCGTGCCGCCCGCGGATTTCGCGTCGGTCACGTAGACCAGGCCGGCATCCACCTCGTTCAGTTCGACCTTGGTGAGCACCGCCTTGACGTCGGTCTCGAGGGTGACCGGGGCGACCGTCAGCTTCTCGGCGGCCAGCAGGCTGAGGGACGCAGACCCGCACGGCACGGACTTGTCGCAGAGCGCGACCTTCACGCCCGGCCTGGCCAGATCGGCAACCGTCGTCACGTCGGCCGGATTCGACGGCGGCACAACGAGGGTCAGGATGTTGGTGGCGTAGACGGTCGGTGCGCCATCGGCCAGGCCGGCATCGGTCACCGTCTTCATGGTCGCCTCGTTAGCGGTTGCAAACAGGTCGGCGGGAGCCCCCTGCACAATCTGGGCGGCGAGGGCCGAGCTACCGCCGAAACTCTCGGTGATCGCGACGTTCGGGTGCAGCTTCTCGAACCGCTCGGCGAGGTCGCCGTAGACCTCGGTGAGGGATGCTGCGGCCAGCACCGTCACGATGCCGTGCAGCGGGTCGCGGGTCGCGGTGCCGCTCGGGTGTGGGACCGGGGCGGAGCACGCCGCCAGCAGCAGCGCTGCCGACGCGGCCACTCCGACCAGAGCCGGCAGCCTCACGAAGTGCTCTCGTCGGGCAGCTCGACGACCACGACTGTCGCCTTGACGCTGGCGACGGCGAGCATGCCGGGTTCGAGGCCGAGTTCGTCTGCGGCTTCACGGCTCATCAACGACACGATGCGGAACGGCCCGGCCTGCAGATCCACCTGCGCCATCACGCCGTCTTTGGTGACCGCGGTGACGATGCCGGTCAAGCGGTTGCGGGCCGAGGCGCGGGCATGCGGAAAGGCGGTGCCGAGCGGCGACTCGGCTGCGGCATCCGTCATCAGGGGCACGAGGTCGACGCCATCCACGATCTGCCGCCCCGAGTCGGCCCTACGGATGCGCAGCTTGCCGGTCTCGCCCCAGCGACGCACGGTGTCATCGCTCACGCCCAGCAGTGCGGCGGCTTCGCTGATGCGGAACTCTGTCACGATGGCCTCCGCTTTCGCGTCTATTGAGCACTAGATTAGCCGCAATTGCGGTCTTGCGACCCGATCATGCCGAAGAACGGCGGGCCTGCAAGAATCGACGGATGGCCTCCTCGGTCGATCCCGACTCCCCGCGCTTTCTGCGCCAGCGCGTGCTGAGCGGATTCGGTGCCGAGGCCCAGCGCAAGCTCGCAGACGCCTACGTCCTGGTGATCGGGGCGGGCGGACTGGGCAGCGCGGTCATCCCGGCCCTCGCAGCTGCCGGGGTCGGCACCATCGCGATCGTCGACGACGACACCATCGAGGCGAGCAACCTGGCCCGGCAGACCATCCATGGCGCGGCCGACGTCGGCAGGCTCAAGGTCGATTCCGCCGCGGATGCCGTTGCCCGCCTCTCGCCAGACACCACTGTCATCCGGCACAACGTCCGTTTCACCGAAGCCAACTCGTTCGACCTCCTGTTGAACGCCGACCTTCTCATCGACGGCTCCGACACCTTCGCCACCCGCTATGTCGCGAACGACGCGGCGGCGATCCGCGGCATCCCGATGGTGTGGGGGTCTGCAGCGCAGTACTCCGGCCAGGTCGGCGTCGCCTGGGACGAGAAGGGCGTCGACTACCGCGACCTGTTCCCCGTGCAGCCGAGCGACGACGAGGCGCAGAGCTGCGAGCTGGTCGGGGTGCTTCCAACGGTCTGCGCCGTGATCGGCGCCATGATGGCGAGCGAGGCGCTCAAGCTGCTGACCGGCGTCGGCGACCCGCTGATCGGCCGGGTCGCGTCGTTCGACGCACTGACCGGCACGACCCGCGAGATCGAATACCGGCGGGATCCGGATGCCCAGCGCCCCGGCTCTCTCGAGGAGCGGACCGCGGTACGCGAGCCCGACCCCGAGCGCTCGATCACGCCGGCCAAGCTTCAACAGCTGCTGGCCGGACCGACCACCGCGGGCATCCACGAGACCCCGCCGCTGCTGCTGGATGTGCGCGAGGCGCCCGAGGCATCGTTCGTGTCGCTGCCTGACTCGGTGCTGATCCCGCTGGGGCAGCTGCCCGATCGGCTCGACGAGCTCGCTGCCGCGGCGGGCGGCCTCGGCGGCTCGATCGTCGTCTACTGCCACCACGGGGTGCGCTCGGCGCGGGCGCTCGGCGTGCTCGAGAAGGCGGGCTTCACCCGCGCTCGGCATCTGACGGGCGGCATCGACGCCTGGCGCGTGCAGGTCGACCCCGAGATGGCGGCGTACTAGATGGGGCCGGCCTAGTGGTTCGTGCCGATGACACTCCCGGCGCCCGCACGCCCGTCGACGACCACATCGCGCGCGTGCTGTCCATGCTCGAGCGACTTCGAGCGCGGGTGCCCGAAACCGTTCCGCTCGCCGACGCGCTCGGCCGCATTCTGACGCGCGACGTGCTCTCGCCCATCGACCTGCCGCCCTTTCGCAACTCGCAGATGGACGGCTACGCCGTTCGGTCGGTGGATGTCGCGTCAGCCCCGGTCTCGCTCCCCGCCGTTGGCGAGGTGGCCGCCGCCCCCGGCGCTCCCGCCGCGCTGCGGCCCGGCACGGCGGTCAAGATCATGACCGGAGCTCCCGTGCCCGATGGCGCCGACGCGATCGTCCCGGTCGAAGACACTTTGAGCGCAAACGGCTACGTCTCGATCTCGCGAGGGCGCGCGGCCGGCGAGTACGTGCGCGACGCCGGGTCCGACCTTCGCTCGGGTGACGTCATCCTGTCTGGTGGCACTGTTCTCGCCTCGCGCCACCTCGCGGCGCTCGCGGCCGCCGGCATCACCGATGTCGAGGTGACGGCGCGCGTTCGCGTCGCGGTGATCAGCACAGGCAGCGAGCTGGTCGCGCCCGGCGAGCAACTCGCTCCAGGGCAGATCTTCGATTCGAACGGCGTCGCACTGGCGGCAGCAGTGCGAGCGACCGGTAGTCAGGTCGTGCTCGAGGGACGCGTGCGCGACGAGATCGACGAGTTGGAGGCCCTGTTGGACGCCGCCATCGCCCTCAAGGCCGAGCTGATCCTGACGAGCGGTGGCGTCTCGATGGGAGACCACGAGGTCGTTCGGCAGTTTCTCGAGCCTCACGATGCGCTCGTTGATGTGCTGGCCATGCAACCGGGGGGGCCGCAGGCTCTCGCACATTGGCATGAGGTGCCGGTGGTGGGGTTTCCCGGTAACCCGGTGAGCAGCCAGCTCAGCTTCGAAATCTTCGTCGCCCCGACACTGCGCGAACTGGCCGGGCTGCCGGCGCGAGTCGTCGAGACTCGCGTTCTGGACTCCGCGGTGCGCTCGATCGCGGGGCGGCGGCAGTTCTTGCGGGGGCGGCGTGCGGGCCGCGACGGCGTCACCCTGGTGGGCGGACCGAGCTCGCATCTGGTGGCGGCGCTTGCGGCATCCGATGTGCTGATCGTCATCCCGGAGGACGTGGTTGAGGTCGCGGCGGGCGATTCCGTGGAGACTTGGCAACTGTGAGCCACGACCAGCACGACGACCACCTCACCCACCTCGACGACGCCGGGCGCGCCCGCATGATCGACGTGGGCGCCAAGCCGATCACGCACCGGGTGGCGGTTGCGAGCGGTCGGCTGCAGACCACCGCCGAGGTGATCGAGTTGGTGCGCGCCGACGGCCTGCCCAAGGCCGATGTGCTGGCGACGGCTCGCGTGAGCGGCATCGCCGGGGCCAAGAAGACCAGCGAGCTGATCCCGCTGGCGCACTTGCTGCCTTTGGATGGCGTCACGGTCGACTTCGATCTCGGCACCGACTCGATCGAGATCCGGGCCTCGGTTTCGGTCACGGCGCGCACCGGTGTCGAGATGGAGGCACTCACCGCGGTCGCCCTCGCCGGACTCACCCTGCACGACATGATCAAGGCCGTCGACCCTGCGGCGGTGCTTGGCGACATCAAGCTGATCTCGAAGTCGGGCGGTCGTCACGGCGACTGGACCCGCGAGGCCACCCCCGCGGCAGCCCCGACGGCGCGGGGGCGAGCCGTGGTCATCGTCTCCTCAACAGGAGCCGCCGCTGGCACCCGCGACGACACGACGGGCCCGCTGATCGCCGAGTGGCTGACGCGCCACGGATTCACCCCCGACGCGGTCGTGGTGACTCCGGATGCCGCCATCGCCCCCGCGATCGAGGCGGCGGTGAGCACGCACCCGGCTGTGTTGCTCACGACGGGAGGTACCGGCATCCATCCGCAGGATCGCACTCCCGAAGCAACCCGTGCCGTGCTCGACCAAGAGTTGCCCGGAATCGCAGAGGCGATCCGTTCCGCCGGTCGCGCCTCCACGCCGACCGCGGCGCTGAGCCGCGCGGTGGCCGGCGTCGCCGGCGGCACCATCGTGGTCAATCTGCCCGGATCGCCCGGCGGTGTGCGCGACGGCCTTGCCGTGCTCGACGAACTGCTCCCCCACCTGATCGATCAGCTCTCGGGCGGCGGGCATCACCATGGCTGAGGTGTTGGCGGTCATCTCGGAGAGGCCACTCGACCGCGCCGCGATCGAAACGTTCGTTCAGACCACGGCCGACGGAGCCGTCGTGACCTTCGAGGGAGTCATTCGCGACCACGATCACGGCTCGGGCGTCTCGGCTCTCGACTACGAGGCGCATCCGGATGCCGAGACCTTCTTGCGCGAGGTGTGCGAGTCGATCGCCGCCGAGTCTGGTCTGCGCGTGGCCGCCGCGCACCGCATCGGACACCTCGTGGTCGGCGACATCGCGCTCATCGCATCCGTGGCCGCGCCCCACCGTGCCGACGCCTTCGCCGCCTGCGCTCGACTGGTCGACCTGATCAAGGAGGGCGTTCCGATCTGGAAGCGTCAGCATCTCGAGGACGGGGTCAGCGAGTGGGTCGGCTTGCCCTAGCCGCCGGCGAAGGGGGGCAGCACATCCACGCGCTCGCCCAGCGCCCGCGCCGGATCGCGTGACACGACGCCATCGACCAGGAACGACCCGGTCTCCAATACCCGCGACATCGCTGCGCCGTAGCGGGCGACCAACGCGGCACGCAGCTCGCCTACTGTCGCAACCTGCGAGTCCCACACCTCGTCGGCGCGACCCGCGGCCTCGGCCGCCGCGGCGAAGTATCGAACCTGCGTCACCCGCCTATCCCGCCCATCGAACGCAGCGGCCGCACGAAGTCGGCGGCATCGATGCCGTGCCCGGCTTGCTTGCCCCACATCGCCGCTCGCCAGCGCGAAGCGATCTCGTCGTCCGACGCACCGCCGCGCAGCATTCCGCGCAGATCGGACTCGTCGTCGCCGAACAGGCACGAGCGCACGGTGCCCTCCGCGGTGATCCGGGTGCGATCGCAGGCCTCGCAGAACGAGCGCGTCACCGAGGCGATGATGCCGACTGTTGCCGACCCACCGTCCACCGCCCACTCCTCCGCCGGAGCAGCGGGGTCTTCACGGCCGACCGGCGTGAGCGTGAATCGAGATCCCAGAACCGACAGCAACTCGGCCGCCGGCACCATGTTCTCGCGCTGCCAGGTCTCGTCGGCGTCGAGCGGCATCTGCTCAATGAATCGCAGGCGCGCGTCGTGCGCGAGCGCCCAGGCGAGCAGCTCGGGCGCATCGGCGAGGGTCTCGCGCATGAGCACCGCGTTGATCTTGATCGGCGCGAATCCGGTCGCGTGCGCCGCCGAGATCCCGCGCAGCACGGCAGGCAGCCGATCGCGGCGCGTGAGGCGGCTGAAGTGCTCGCGATCCACGGTGTCGAGCGACACGTTGACCCGCGACAACCCGGCAGAACGCAACGCGGCGGCACGGCGATCCAGTCCGATCCCGTTGGTCGTCATCGCCAACGGGATGCCCGGCGCGGCCTCGGCGCTCAGCCGCACGATCTCGACCAGGTCGCCCCGCGTCAGCGGCTCGCCCCCGGTGAAGCGCACCTCTTTGATGCCGAGCGACCGCCAGCCGATCCCGACCAGGCGGGCGATCTCGGGCGCGCTCAGCAACTCGTCACGCGGAATCGCGGGCAGCCCTTCGGCCGGCATGCAGTAGGTGCATCGCAGCGAACACTTCTCGGTGATCGACACGCGCAGGTCACGCGCGACGCGGCCGAAGCGATCGACCAGGCCCGCGACATCCGGACGCCCGTCAGTCGAGGGCGCGGCGCTCGGATCGCGGCGGATCGCCGGCATTCCGAGCGCGAGGGTCATGCCGTCAGCCTAAGTGGCAGCGGGACTGCCGTGCCGGGGCCCCCGTCAGTACGCTGAGCGCATGTCGTTCGTCACGCGAGGATTCAGCGGCCGCAACCGGGAGCGCGATCCGCGCCTCCCCCCGGGCCAGACCAAGGTCGAAGACTGGCCGGTGCTCTCCGCCGGTCCGACTCCGAAGATCGATACCGCCGACTGGTCGTTCACCGTCACGACCGAGACCGGCGCGCAGACCCACTGGAGCTGGGACGAGCTGCGCGCCCTCGGCATCGAAGACATCACCACCGACATCCACTGCGTCACCCACTGGTCGAAGCTCCAGATGCCGTGGCGGGGCGTGCCGATCGACAAGATCCTGGCGGGCATTCCAACCCACGCCAAGTACGTCATGGCCCACAGCTATGGCGGCTACACCACCAACGTGCCGCTCGACGAACTGCTGAACGGCCAGGCCTGGGTCGCCTTCGAGGCCGACGGCGCCCCGCTCGACCCGGAGCATGGAGGCCCCGCCCGACTGCTGGTGCCGCACCTCTACTTCTGGAAGAGCGCCAAGTGGGTCAACGGCTTGACCCTCATGGACACCGACGACCCGGGCTTCTGGGAGCAGGCGGGCTACAACCTGCACGGCGATCCGTGGAAAGAAGAGCGCTACTGGTGAGCGCACTGCCGGCAGCCGCCGCCCGCACCGCCTGGTACACCGGCACCGTCGTCGAGGCGCGGCCCGAGACTGGCAGCGCCCGCCGGCTCGTGATCGACGTTGCGGGATGGCCGGGCAACGATGCCGGCCAGCACCTGGATGTGCGGCTCACCGCCCCAGACGGCTATCAGGCCCAGCGGTCGTACTCGATCGCATCGGCCGGATCCGACACCCGCATCGAGCTCGCCGTCGACGAACTGCCGACCGGCGAAGTGTCTCCGTTCCTGGTCGAAGACGTGGCGGTGGGCGACAAGATCGAGTTGCACGGCCCGCTCGGTGGTTACTTCGTGTGGATGCCGCAAGCGGTCACACACGACCCTCGACCCGTGCAGCTGATTGCCGGTGGCTCCGGGGTGGTGCCGTTCGTGGCGATGGTGCGGGCGCACGCCGCCGCGAACGACCCGACGCCCTTCCGCTTGCTGTACGCCGTTCGCCAGCCGGATGACGTGTTCTACCGGCAGGAGTTGGCCCAGCTGGCAGCCAGCGGGCTGCAACTCGACTTCGTGTACTCGCGCACGGCACCGCACGACTGGCCGGTGCCTGCCGGGCGCATCACGAAAGAGGCGCTCGAGGGCTTTGTGATCCCCGCGTCCGACAAGCCGCGCATTTACATTTGCGGGTCGACCGGTTTCGTCGAACTCGTGGCCGGCTGGCTGATCGAGCTCGGGCACGCGGCCGGCGACATTCGCACCGAGCGTTTCGGAGGGAAATGAGATGACCCACATCGACGGCAACGCTCTGGCCGGTCAACTGAGTGACCTGTTCGCGTTCGACCTGACCTCGGCGATCGGCCGCTGCGTCAACTGCGGCACCTCGGGGATGATCGGAGCCGCCATGGTCTACGTCGCCTCTCCCGGCACTGTCGCCCGCTGCCCGCACTGTGGGGCGGTGCTGGCAACCATCGTGGAATCCGATGACAAGATCTGGCTCAGCCTGGCGGGGGTCACGGCGATTGAGGTCGCGAAGAAGCCGTGACGGCATCCCGTGTCGGCGACCGTCCGCGCGTGAGCACCGAGGGGCCGCAGACCCAACTCACGCAGCGATCCAGCCCGGAGCTGTGGGGCAGGCTCGTCGCCGCGACCTTCGAACTGCCGGACGCCGTCGAGGGCCACAGCCAGGTGTCCCCAGCGAGTTCTCGCGCGGTCTTTCTTCTGGATCGAGTGGATGAAGCGTCCCCCGAGACCTCGTTGGCACCGGGTCAGCGGCTCGAGCCCGTGCACCTGCACGGAGTCGACGACACCAGCCTGCATCTGTGCCTGCCGACATCACGCGGAGCAGAGCTGATCGCAGCCGGGTGGGCCGAGCCGCATCAGTACGGCGACTACGGCACGGAGTTGCTGGTGTACGGCCCGCGCGACGACGAGCTCGACGTCGTACTCGGCTTCATCGCAGAGAGCCTGGCCTTCGCCCGCGCTTGACTTCCCGCACGGCCGTCGTCGGGCGCGCCACCCCGCGACGAAATGAAGGAGAAACCGGGTGGATGGGGTGGTCTGACCGGTCGTAAGAACCGGGATCGTCGCGATCTCCTTCATTTCGCATCGGGACCGGGCCGTGAACGACGAAGGGCCGGGAGGATCACTCCCGGCCCTTCAGTCTGTTGCGTCAGCGGGCTAGCGCGCCGCGCTTCCCTCGACGTAGTCGGCGTCCTGCTGCTTCCACGCGAAGAGCGCACGCAGCTCCTTGCCGGTCGCCTCGATCGGGTGAGCTGCGCCCTTCTCGCGCAGGGCGAGGAACTCGGGGGCACCGGCATCCTGGTCGGCGATGAAACGCGCGGCGAAGGCCCCGGACTGGATGTCGGCCAGAACCTCCTTCATGCGCTCCTTCACGCTCGGGTCGATGACGCGCGGTCCGCTGACGTAGTCGCCGTACTCTGCCGTATCGCTCACCGACCAGCGCTGCTTGGCGATGCCGCCCTCCCACATCAGGTCGACGATGAGCTTCAGCTCGTGCAACACCTCGAAGTAGGCGATCTGCGGCTGGTAGCCCGCCTCGATCAGGGTCTCGAACCCGTACATGACCAGCTGCGACGTACCGCCGCAGAGCACAGCCTGCTCGCCGAACAGATCGGTCTCGGTCTCTTCGGTGAAGGTGGTTTTGATGCCGCCGGCCCGCAGACCACCGATCGCCTTGGCGTACGACCAGGTCAGCGGCCAGGCGTTGCCGGTGGCATCCTGCTCCACCGCCGCGATGATCGGAACGCCGCGACCGGCCTCGTACTCGCGCCGCACGGTGTGGCCGGGACCCTTCGGGGCGACCATGATGACGTCAACACCCTCAGGAGCCTGGATGTAGCCGAAGCGGATGTTGAAGCCGTGCCCGAACAGCAGCGCGTTGCCTGGCTCCAGGTTGTCGCGCACGTCGGCGGCGTACAGGCCGCGCTGGTGCTGATCGGGAGCCAGGATGACGATGACGTCGCCCCACTTGGCCGCTTCGGCCGTCGACAGCACCTCGAAGCCGGCCTCCTTGGCCTTCGCCACCGACTTGGAGTCTGGCTTGAGGCCGATCTTGACCTCAACGCCCGAGTCGCGCAGGTTCAGCGCGTGGGCGTGGCCTTGCGAGCCGTAGCCGATCACGGCCACCTTCTTGCCCTGGATGATCGACAGGTCGGCGTCCTTGTCGTAGAAGATCTCAGTCATTGTTCATTCTTTCTGTTTAGTGCGCTCTGCCATTTTGTCGCCCTTCCGGCGACCACTAGTTCTTGAAGACTCGTTCGGTGATGCTCTTGCCGCCGCGGCCGATGGCCAGCAGCCCGGACTGCGCGATCTCTTTGATCCCGTGGGGCTCGAGCACTCGCAGCAGGGCCTGCACCTTGCCGCTGTCGCCGGTGACCTCGATCACCAGGGCATCCGTGGCCACATCGACGACCCGCGCCCGGAACAGCGTGACCGCCTCGAGGACCTGACTGCGGTTGGAGTTGTCGACGCGCACCTTGATCAGCAGATGCTCGCGCTGCACGGACTGCGTGGGGTCGAGCTCCACGATTTTGATCACGTTGACGAGCTTGTTGAGCTGCTTGGTGACCTGTTCGAGCGGGGCGTCTTCGACATCCACCGCGACGGTGATGCGCGACAGACCCTCGATCTCGGTCGCCCCAACGGCGAGCGACTCGATGTTGAAGCCGCGACGGGCGAACAGGCCGGCGACGCGGGTCAGCAGACCCGGTTTGTCTTCGACGAGCAGCGAGAGCACGTGGTGAGTCATTGCTTGTCCTCTCGCGCCGCCGCTTCTGCGGCGCGAGCCGCTCCATCGACCGAACGCGGTCGCTCGATTCCGCTCACGGTCACTCCTCTTCCCACGCCGGAGCGTGCTCGCGCGCGTACTGCACCGACGAGTTGCCAACGCCTTGCGGCACCATCGGCCAGACCATGGCGTCGCGGCTCACGATGAAGTCGATGACCACTGGTCGGTCGTTGGTCTCGATCGCCAGCTTGATCGCCGCGTCGACCTCCTCGGGCTTCGTGACGCGGATGCCGAGCGCACCATACGCGTCGGCCATCTTCACGAAGTCGGGGATCATGATCTCGCCGTGCCCGGTCTTCAGGTCGGTGAAGGAGTGACGGCCGTCGTAGAACAGCGACTGCCACTGACGCACCATGCCGAGGCTGGAGTTGTTGATGATCGCGACCTTGATCGGGATGTTGTTGATCGTGCAGGTGGCGAGCTCCTGATTGGTCATCTGGAAGCATCCATCGCCGTCGATCGCCCAGACCAGGCGGTCGGGCTCCGCGACCTTGGCACCCATCGCCGCGGGGACCGCATAACCCATCGTTCCGGCGCCGCCGGAGTTCAACCAGGCGTGTGGGCGCTCGTACTTGATGAACTGCGCGGCCCACATCTGGTGCTGACCGACGCCAGAGGCGTAGATCGCCTCCGGACCGCTCAGCTCACCGATCCGCTTGATGATCGCCTGCGGCGAGAGCAGGCCGTCATCGGGCTCTGCATAGCCGAGGGGGAAGTCGGCGCGCAGCGCGTCGAGGCGCTGCCACCATGCGGTGAGATCGGGCTTCTGCTTTGCGACCGCATCGCGGTAAGCCTGCGTGAGGTCGACGATCACGTCGCGTGCGTCGCCCACGATCGGCACATCGGCATGCCGGACCTTGCCGATCTCGGCCGGGTCGATGTCGACGTGGATGACCTTGGCGTGCGGGGCGAAATCCACCACCTTGCCAGTGACCCGGTCATCGAAGCGCGAGCCGAGCGCGACCAGGAGGTCGCTCTCTTGCAGCGCGAGCACGGCAGGCACCGAGCCGTGCATGCCCGGCATGCCGAGGTGCTGCGTGTGCGAATCGGGAAAGGCGCCGCGGGCCATCAGGGTGGTCACCACGGGTGCGCCGGTCAGTTCGGCGAGTTCGAGCAGCTCTTTCTCGGCGCCGGAGCGGATGACACCGCCGCCGACGTAGAGCACCGGCTTGTCTGCCGCAGCGATCAACTCGGCGGCCGCGATGATCTGCTTGCCATGCGCCTTGGTGACAGGACGGTAGCCAGGCAGATCGATCTTCGGCGGCCAGATGAAGGGCGCGGTGTTCTGCTGCGCGTCTTTGGTGATGTCAACGAGAACCGGACCCGGTCGACCGGTGGTGGCGATCTGGTACGCCTCTGCCAGCGTCGAGGGGATGTCAGCGGGGTTGGTCACCAGGAAGGAGTGCTTCGTGATCGGCATCGTGATTCCGACGATGTCGATCTCTTGGAACGCGTCGGTGCCCATCACGGTCGAGAAGACCTGTCCGGTGATCGCGAGCAGCGGCACCGAGTCCATGTGGGCATCCGCGATCGCTGTCACGAGGTTGGTCGCGCCCGGGCCGGAGGTAGCGATGCAGACTCCCAACCGACCGGAGGCGGCCGCGTAGCCCTCTGCCGCGTGCCCAGCGCCCTGCTCATGACGCACCAGGATGTGGCGGATCGCCGTCGACGACATGAGTTCGTCGTAGAACGGCAGGATGGCGCCGCCGGGATAGCCGAAGACATCCGTGATGCCCAGCTTCTCGAGGGTCGCGAGGATGGCGCCCGACCCGGTCAGCAGCGGCGGAGCACTGTCTGCACGGCCGGGCTTGGCCGTTGGAGTGGCTGTGGTCATGATGGTCCCTTGCGTGCGGAAGAAGGTGAGGGGCGAACTACCCGGTGACCGCACCCTCCGCAGCGGAGTGCACGAGCTTGGAGTACTTCGCGAGAACGCCACGGGTATAGCGCGGTGGAAGAGGCACCCAGCTAGAACGCCGGTGCTCCAGCTCGGCCGGATCGACAAGTAGGTCGATCGACCGGGCTGCGATATCGACCCGTATCAGATCACCATCGTGCACGAAGGCGATCGGACCTGCGTCCGTCGCCTCGGGAGCGATGTGGCCGATGCACAGGCCGGTTGTGCCGCCTGAGAATCTGC
>JBDSSQ010000018.1:0-44194 GCA_039928695.1 Pseudolysinimonas sp.
CGCGCCGCGGTGCAGAGTGCGCAGGAAGACCTGCAGAGCGCGCAGGCGACGGCGAGCCGCCTGCGTGCCCAGCTGGCCGCCGCGCGCCCCGCGCTCGCGGGCGTGTCGACGCGGTTGGCCGAGATCAAACCGTTGGAAGAGGACCTGCAGCAGATCGAGACCTCGCGGCGCGAGGTGCTCGCGCGCGTGGCGCGCTTGCAGGCCAACGAACAGCGGCGCGTGGCCACGGTCACGGTGCTGGAGCCGGCCGCGGTGCCGGCCGACCCGTTCCGGCCCGACCGCGTGCAGGACGGCCTGATCGTCACCGCCGTCGCCTTCGTGCTCGCGCTGTTGGCCACCGGCACCGTCGAGCTGTTCAACCGCGTCGCCGTCGCGCCGTCCGCGACCGTGGGCACGACCGTGGTGATGTCCCCCGGCTGGTCCGGGCCCCGCAGCGTCGACTCGCTGGGCAATCCGCTGCCCGGCCTGCCGGCCTTGTCGAGCGCGGCGCGGTCTGCCCAAGGGCCGGACACGCTGCCGGGCGTGGCCGCGCTGCTGCCGGCGCCGGTCGATCGGCTCGACCAGCCACAGGCGGCCGCGCTGCTCGCCGCCGCCACCGGCGACGCCCGGCTCGGCGCCGCGCTCGGCTTGCTCGGACTGATCCCGTCAGAGGCACTGGCGTTGCGGCAAGGGGATCTCGACCTGCCGGCGCAGCAGTTGCGGGTTGGCGGCGCCTGGCCGCGCACGCTGCCGCTGCCCGAGTGGCTGCCCGAAGTCTGGCCGACCACGGCGGCGCGGCCCGACCTGTTGTTCACCGACGCCGCCGGCGACGCACTCGCCCCGGAGGATCTGGAGGCCATGCTTGCCAGCGCGGCGCTGGATGCCGGCCTGCCGCACGGCGCGGGGCTGGGTTGGGACACGCTGCGCCAGACCTGCATCGACTGGTTGCTCGGCCAGGGGCTGCGCTTCACCGACCTGCCGACGCGCGTCGGCCGCGTCGACGTCGCGCTGCTGCAGGCGCTGGCCGGTCGCCACGCGAGTGCGCGGCGTCACCAGGCCGATGCGGTGCCCTACCTGATGCCGGCGCTGCAGCTGGCGCCGGAGGGGTCAGGCCCGGCGGCGGCGTCGGACGCGCCCGAAAGGCCGGAACCGGGCGCCGCGCCGCCCGCGCCTCAGGGATAGAGGCCGCGCCGGGACGCCATCAGCCGCGTCAGGCCGAACAGCGCATCGAGGTTCGGGGTCGGCACGCCGACCCGGGCCGCGATCTCCCGCACCGCGCCGGCAATCGCATCGAGTTCGATCCGCCTGCCCCCCTCGACGTCCTGCAGCATCGAGGTCTTGAATGCACCGAGCCGGCGCGTCACCGCATGCCGGTCTTCCGGCATCTGGTCGATACCGCAACCGATGCGTGCCCCGACCGCGGCCACCTCGTGCATCACCGTGGTGCAGAACTCGCGCACCAGCACGTCGTCGAGGATGGCATCGGCCGCGGCGCCGGTGAGCGCCGAGACCGGGTTCATCGTCACGTTGCCCCACAACTTGTACCAGGCCGCCTGATGGATGCTCGCCGGCACCGTGGCGTCGAAACCGGCGCGCCGCAGCAGCGCCGTGACCCGCTCCAGCCGCGCACTGGCGGCGGCGCCGGCGCGCGCTACCGGCTCGCCGACCACCAGCCCCTGCCCCAGGCGGTGTTCGACGAGGCCCGGCTCACGCAGCGCGGCGGCGATGTGGACCACGCAGCCCAGCACGCGCGTCGGCGGCAGCGCCCGCGCGATCGCGCCGCCCGGGTCGACGCTGGTCAGCGACATGCCGGCGGCATCACCGGGCAGCCCGTGACCGAACCACCAGGGCACGCCGTTCATCGCCGGCAGGATCACCGTCTGCGGGCCGATCAGCGGCGCCAGCGCCGGCGCCAGCGGGCCCAGCGACGGTCCCTTGACCGCGATCACGACGAGGTCGTGCGGGCCGAGCGCGGCCGCGTCGTCGGCCGCCGCTGCCACCGGCGCGTGCAGGCGCTCGCCACCGCTGTGCATGCGCCAGCCTTCGGTGCGCAGCGCGGCGAGTGTGGCGCCGCGCGCCAGCGCGCTGACCGCGACGTCCTCCAGCAGGGCGAGCCGCGTGCCGAGGCAGCCGCCGATCGCACCGGCGCCGACGATCACGACCTTGTCCATCGCCCGCGCCTCGCCGCGCTCAGACGCCGAGACGCGCGATCGCCTCGTAGGCGTGGCCCATCCACATCTTCAGGCGCTGGCGCTCCATCAACGACAGCCCGGGGCCATCGATGCTGCCGGCCTGGCGCGCCGCAGCGAAGCTGCTGTTGCGGGCGTCGATCTTCTGCACCACCGGCTCATGCAGGCGCCTGAACTCCATCACGCGGGCGCCGAGCCCGAGCGCGCGGTCGAGCTCACCACTGCGCTGGAGCTGGCTGAAATCGTCCCCGCGCAGCTGGTTCTTGACGATCACGTAGTGCACCCGCTGGCCGAAACGGTCGAGCAGACGGCGCAGCAGGTCGACCGAGTCGCGGCCGGAGTCCATCACGTGCCAGTAGTGCACCGCGACGCCGGACAGGTCGGCCATGTCGAGCACGCCGGACTCGTCCATCCATTTCACCAGCGGGTCGTGTGTCTGCGCCGCGAGGTCCACCAGCACCCGCCGCCCGGGCTGCTCGATCGCGGCCTCGACGACGCGGTCGAGCGCCTCGTAGTGGTCCACCACCGCCGGCGACGTCTGATCGGCGTAGAAGCGCAGCAGCGAGCCGTGCGAGCGGTCGGTGTCGAAGCCGACGAATGACTGCTGGTGATCGAGGAAGTACTGCGCCAGCAGGCGCGAGACCATCGACTTGCCGACGCCACCCTTTTCACCGCCGATCAGGTGGATCTGCGACGTGGCGGCGGCTTCGAGGGTGGGGACATCTTCCATGCGTGCGGGCCTCGTGCGGGGCGTGGGATCATGATGATTGTGCAACGTGGCGTCGAGCACTCACCGCTGCCGCCAGCGAGCCCGCAGGCGCCGCGCCGCATCGCCGCATGGAGCGGACCGCGCAACATCTCCACCGCGCTGATGCGGGCGTGGTCGCAGCGACCGGACACCGCGGTGACCGATGAGCCGCTGTACGCCCACTACCTGCAGGCCACCGGGCTCGACCATCCGGGGCGCGACGCCATCGTCGCCGCCGGCGACACCGACTGGCGCCGCGTCGCCGCCGCGCTGAGCGCCGGCCCGGTGCCGGGCGCCCGCGCCGTCTGGTACCAGAAGCACATGGCGCACCACCTGTTGCCGGCGATGCACGCCGGCTGGGTGCACGCGTTGCACAACGTGCTGCTGATTCGCGACCCGGCGCTCGTCGTCGCGAGCTATACACGGGCACGGGCCGACGTCGCGCCGGGCGACCTCGGGCTGCTGCAACAGCTGGCGCTGTTCCAGCGCCTCGCCGACCAGACCGGCCGCGCGCCACTCGTGATCGACGGCGAACGGTTCCTGCGCGCGCCGCGGGCCCATCTGCGCGCGTTGTGCGCCGACGCGGCGCTGTCGTTCACGCCGGCGATGCTGCACTGGCCGGCTGGCCCGCACCCGGACGACGGCGTCTGGGCGCCGCACTGGTACGCCGCGGTGTGGCGCTCGACCGGGTTCGAGCCGGCGCGGCCGCGCGCGGAGCCGGTCCTCGACACCGCTGCCCGCGCCGTGGCCGACGCCTGCCGCCCGGCGTATGAACAACTGCTCGCGCAGGCGATCGATCCGGCCGCCTGAGCCGCGCGGCACACGGCGCAGCCCGACGCTCAGCGCTGGCCGAAGGCCGCGTCGGCGAACAGGTCCTTGTGGGCCCGTGGCGCGGCGCGCCAGTACTGCGGTGGCGCGCTGACCCGGGCCCCGAGCGCAGCCGCGGCATGCCAGGGCCAGCGCGGGTCGTACAGCATCGCGCGCGCCAACGCGACGGCGTCGGCGTCGCCATCGACGATCGCGGCCTCGGCCTGCGCGGGCTCGGTGATCAGCCCGACGCCGATCGTCGGCAAGCCCACCGCCTGCTTCAGCGCGCGCGCCAGCGGCAGCTGGTACCCGGGGCCGAGCGGGATCTTCTGCCCCGGCGAGATGCCCCCGCTGCTGACGTGCACCGCGGCACAGCCACGCTCGCGCAGCGCCCGCACGAAGGTGATCGTGTCGTCGACCGCCCAGCCGCCGTCGACCCAGTCGGTGGCCGACACGCGCACCCACACCGGCATCGTCGCCGGCACCGCGGCGCGCACGGCCTCGAACACCTCGAGCGGGAAACGCATCCGGTGCTCGAGCGGCCCGCCGTAGGCATCGGCGCGCCGGTTCGCCAGCGGCGACAGGAACTGGTGCAGCAGGTAGCCGTGCGCCGCGTGCAACTCGACCAGGTCGAAGCCCGCGCCGGATCCGTCCTGCGCCGTGGCGCGGCGGGCGGCGGCAGCGAAGGCGGCGACGACGGCGGGCAGCTCATCCGTGGCGAGCGCGCGCGGGGCGCGGTAGCCCTCGAAGGCCAGCTCCGAAGCCGACACCGTCTGCCACCCGCGGCCGGGATCGATGTCCGCAGCCGCGTCCAGCGGGATGCTGCCCTTCTGCTCGAATCCCCACTCCGGGTAGACCGAGGCCTTGCGGCCGGCGTGAGCCAGTTGCAGTCCGACGACAGCGCCCTGCGCGTGCACGAAGTCGACGACGCGCCGCCAGCCGACCACCTGCTCGTCGTTCCAGATGCCGGTGTCGTGGGGAGAGATCCTGCCCTCGGGGACGACCGCGGTGGCCTCGGCCATCACCAGGCCGGCTCCACCCATCGCGAACGAGCCGAGGTGCGCCAGGTGCCAGTCTGTCGGCATGCCGTCGCACGCGAGCGACGAGTACTGGCAGAGGGCCGGTACCCAGATCCGGTTGCGCACGGTGACCCCGCGCAAGGTGATCGGGTCGAACAGAGACGTCATGAGGCGAGGGACTCCAGGAATGCGCGCAACTCAGCGACAGTGGTGAAGACGTGTCCGGTGACGCCCAGGGCGACCGCCGCATCCACATTGATCTTCTTGTTGTCGATGAACACCATCTGAGCGAGGGTGATTCCCAACTCGCGCGCCGTCACGCGGTAGATCTCGGGATCCGGTTTGATCAGCCCCAGCTCGGCGCTGACGAACATCGCCTCGAAGTAGGCAGCCATCGGCGAGTGCCGAAACGGGTCCGAGAAGTCGAATCCGGCGTTCGAGAGCAGGGCGACGCGTGTGCCGCCCGCCTGCAGTTCGGCGAGAAGTTGCACGGTGCCCGGCTCGACACTGATCCAGCTCCGGATGTCGGCAGCCCACAGTTGCTGCAACTGCGCGGGCGACCACTGCACTCCGGCGTCGCGGGCCACCAGGTTCCAATACTCGCGCGGAAGCGTGACGCCCTGGTCGAGATCCTCGCGGTAGCGCTCGTAGAGCTGCCAGAACAGCTGGGCATCCAGGCCCGAGAGTTCGACGAGGGCTGCGCGATCGGCCGCGCTCTGCGAGACCGAGATCACCTCGCCGTAGTCGAACACGATGACGCGGGCGGGAATGCTGATGTTCACCTGGCCAAACTATCTCGCCCTGCCTGGCTGGATATCGTGGTTGCATGACGCCTTCCGCCGCCGATGGGTTCGGCCCCGATCTCTTCGGTCCTGCCGACGCTGCGCGCTGGATCGCCGCGCCGGCGGACGACGACGACAAGTACTCACGCGGCGTCGTGGGCTTCGTCACCGGGTCCGCCAAGTACCCGGGCGCGGCCGTGCTGGGCGTCGAGGCGGCAGCGCACACCGGGATCGGAATGATCCGCTACCTCGGCGCCGGCCGCCCGACCCGTCTGGTGCTTCAGCGCCGACCGGAGGCGGTGACCGCCGAGGGCAGGGTCCAGGCCTGGGTGCTTGGCTCCGGTCAGGATCCCGAGGGCCACGACGAACTGACTGCTGCGCTGCTCGACGAGGCGCTGGCACAGTCGGTTCCTACGGTGCTCGACGGGGGAGCGCTCGGCCGCCGCGGTGACGCGCGCGGGCCCGTGCTGCTGACCCCGCACGCGGGCGAGCTGAGCCGACTCGTGAGGCTCGATGTCGACGAAATCCGCGCAGATCCGGATGCCGCGGCTCTGCGGGCAGCGCGAGAGCTCGATGCGACGGTGCTGCTCAAGGGGCACACCACGCGGATCGCGAGCCCCGGCGCCGCGACCGGCGAGCGACCGCTGCGGGTGCGATCGGCGCCGTCGTGGCTCGCGACCGCGGGCGCGGGGGATGCGCTTGCCGGCATCCTCGGAGCGCTGCTCGCCACCCACCACGAGCAGCTCGCCGCCGATCCACAGCTGCTCGCTCCGCTGGCCGCGACCGGCGCCGTTCTGCACGGTCTGGCGGCCGAGCGGGCAAGCGCCGGCGGTCCCCTCACCATCCTCGACCTCGCCGCGGCGCTGCCCGCGGTGATCGCCGAGCTTGTGCGGATACCCTGACCACATGACGGACGCCGCCCCTCGCCCGCGCGACGCCCGGGCGACGCTCGTCGCTGTTGTGCGGCATCCCTTCATCTTGTGGACCGCGTTCGTGCTCGTGCATTTCTGGCTCGGTCTGGTCGCCCTGTACGGTCCCGGTTACCCGCTTGGCGACGTCACATGGGTCTACAAGTTCTGGGTCGAGCACGGCCTGGTCTCTGGGCAGTGGGTCGGACTGCAGAGCTCGTGGGTGTACCCGATCGTTGCGCTGCTGCCGATGATCGCCGCGTACGCCTTCGGCCCCGCTCTCTACGCGAGCACCTGGCTGAGCCTGATCATGGTGGTCGATGCCGTGGCATTCGCCGTCGTGACCGCATTCGGGCGCGATCGCCGAGTCGCCCACGTCGGGTGGTGGTGGCTCGGACTGCTGCTCGCGCTCGGCCCGGTCGCGCTGGGCCGGATCGACGCCGTGGCGGTCGCTGTCGCGGTGGTGGGGTTGCTCTGCTTGGCAACCGCTCCGCGCCTTGCCGGGGTGCTGCTGGCCATCGCGACCTGGATCAAGGTGTGGCCGGCTGCGCTGATCGCCGCGGTCTTTATCGCGGTGGCGTCTCGGGTGCGGGTTGTTCTGGCCGCGATCGTCACCTCTGCGGTGATCTTGGTGGTGTCGATCGTGTTCGGCGGCGGAGGAGCCAACGCCTTCAGCTTCATCTCCCAACAAACCGGGCGCGGGCTGCAGATCGAGTCCGGGCTCGGGACGTTCTGGATGTGGGACGCCTTCAGCCACCGCCCTGGCGCCAGCACGATCTATTACGACACCTCGATTCTGACCTACCAGTTGCGCGGCGAGGGAGTGCAGACCGCAGCCGCCATCGCGACCCCACTGGTCGCGGTTGTCGCTCTGGCGCTGCTGCTGCTCGCGATCGTTTTGGCGCGCCGCGGAGTTTCACCGGCCGAGTTGTTGCCCTCTCTGGCTCTCGCCCTCACCACGGGGCTGATCCTGTTCAACAAGGTCGGCTCGCCGCAGTTCGTCACCTGGCTGGCAGTTCCGATCGTGCTCGGACTCTCGACCGCCGCGACCGGCCGCGGCATGCCGTTCCGTTTTCCGGCAGCGCTCGCCCTGGCGATCGCCGGCCTTACCCAGCTGATCTACCCGTACCTGTACGACCAGCTGCTTGCACTGAACGTCTGGATGCTGCTGGTGCTGAGCGCGCGCAACCTGCTCTATCTGGCTCTGCTCGCCTGGGCGGTCTGGAGCATGCTCCAACTGTGGAGACCCGACGTCGCCCTCCAACTGGTTGATGAACAGAACTGGCTGCCCAGGGTGTGGCCGTTCGTGCCGGAGCGTGGCACCGATACGGAGAAGCTGCGCTCGTGACCGCGACACCGCCTTCGGCCGCGTCCTCGGCCGCCGTCGCTCCGGCGACACCGACCGCCGCGTCACCGACCCGCATCCGCCTGGCTCTGCTGGCGCTCGCTCTCGGGGGCTTCGGCATCGGAGCGACCGAGTTCGTCGCCTCAGGGCTGCTGCCGAATATCGCGTCTGATCTGCTGCCCAAACTGGACGCCGCATCCCACCAACAGGCGATCGCCCAGACCGGCATCATGATCTCGGCATACGCGGCCGGTGTCGTGGTCGGAGCTCCCACCATCGCCGTGTTCGCGGCCAGACTGCCTCGTAAGGGCTTGCTGCTCGCCCTGGTCGGCGCGTTCACGATCGGCTCCCTGCTGTCGGCGCTCGCTCCGAACTTCGAGCTTCTGGTCGTCGCACGTTTCGTGGCGGCACTGCCGCACGGTGCGTATTTCGGGATCGCGTCGCTCGTCGCCTCGTCGCTGATGGGTCCTGGTAAACGCGGACGCGGGGTGGCGTTCGTGCTCTCGGGGTTGACCATCGCGAACGTGGTCGGGGTGCCGGCGATCACCTTCCTCGGCCAGCAAGCGGGGTGGCGCGCCGCCTACTTCGCGGTGGCGATCGTCTTCGCGCTCGCGGTGCTTGCGATCTGGCTGGTCGTACCGCGTCAGCCGGGCGATCCGAACGCGACCGCTGCACGCGAGCTCGGTGGTTTCAAACACCTCGCGGTCTGGTTGGCACTGCTGACCGGAGCGATCGGCTTCGGCGGCTTCTTCGCCGTGCAGAGCTACATCGCGCCGATGGCGACCGAGGTGGCGGGGCTGCCGTCGGCCTTCGTGCCGGTGGCCCTGATTGTGGCGGGGCTCGGCATGACGCTCGGCAACGTGGTGGGCGGGCATCTGGCCGATCGTGGTCCGCTGCGCGCGATCTTCTTGTGCTTCGGTGCCTTCGCGATTTCGTTCGTGGTGCTCGGCCTGACCGGGCAGTGGCCGGTCGGCCTGCTGATCGGGGTGTTCCTGGTGGCCGGAACGGCGGCCGCACTGTCACCGGCGATCCAGACCCGGTTGATGGATGTCGCAGGCGAGAGTCAGACGCTGGCCGCGGCCGTCAACCACTCGGCCCTCAATCTCGGCAACAGCCTGGGCGCCGTGCTCGGCGGAGCCGTCATCGCCGCCGGATTCGGCTACCTCGCGCCCACGTGGGTCGGCCTGCTGCTGTGCATCCCCGGCGCCGCCCTGGCTCTCTGGGGCGCCGCATTGAATCGTCGCGAACGGCGCGTTTAGCGCGGGGCGCGGCGGCGTGTACGTCGCGCCCCGCGTACTGACTTAGTTGGCCGACCGGCAACGCCGGTCGAGCCGTTCGACGATTAGAAAGAGGCGCCGTCTACGGAATCCTGAATCAGGATGCCGTCTTGAATTGCCCGCTTGCGCAGCGCCACCTTGGTGCCGACGTCGATGCCCGCCACGCGGTACTTCTCGCGGATCCGCTTGAGGTAGCTCTTCGCCGTCTCTTCCGAGATGCCCAGTTGGTACGCGACCGACTTGACGGGCTCGCCGCCTCCGTAGAGCGCCATCACCCTGCGCTCCTGGGCGCTCAACTTGGGCGCGCCTCCCACGTCGGCAGCGTTCAAAGCCAGGTCGAGCTCGGCCGACACGAAGCTCTCGCCCTGTGCAGCCGCGCGGATCGCCTCGACGATCATGCTGGCATCCTCGCTCTTGACCAGGTAGCCCAGTGCGCCGGCACCGAGGGCCTCGCGCACCACGTTCGGTTCTGAATACGTGCTCATCAGCACGACCCGCACGCCGGTGGTCTTCAGCGTCGAAATCTTGAGCGCAACCGGGATGTTGTCTTTGAGGTCGAGGTCGAGCAGCACGACATCGACAGGGAACTCCGGATGCGTGAGCAGCTCTGGCCAGGTGGTCACGGCCGCGACCATCGAGATGTCGTCTGCCGCATTCCGGATCCACTCGGTGAGCGCACCGAGAAGCATCTTGTGATCGTCGACGAGCGCGAGACGGATGGGAGCCACGGTCGGCTCTCCTTTCTTCGGTTCAAGCTAGCTGTGGTGCCGGAGTGTTCGAAATGCCTGCGTCAAACGTCTGCTGGGTTGTCGACCAGGCACTCGATGTCGACGCGCAGACTGGAGTCCTGGGTGTGGTCAGAGTAATGCCCGACACGGCCCAGGGCGTCCCAGATCGACGGGTCGACACGATTCCGTGCGACACCGGTCGTGGTGATGGTGATCGGAATCAGGATCTTGTGCTCGGGCACCGGCGTCTCTCCGGGTGCGACGGGACCGACTTGAACGGTCACCGTGCGGCTGGAGTTCGAGGTGACGGTGTCGCCGACCAGCAGCCAGGCGGCGGCCAGCAGGCCGTCGCGCTGGATCGGGTCGAGCAGCCCGGCGAGGCTCGACTTGTCGACCAGCGTCACGGCCTTGCCCAACATCTCGGACTCGCTGACCGCGTGATACAGCCAGGTCTCGCGCCTGCCCTCGATGAGGTGCAGCCGCAACTCGGTGGCGAGGGATGCCGCGATCGACGCCATCTTCGGCGCCAGCGGAAGTGCGGTCTTCTTGCTGGCGATGGACTCGAGCAACTCCTCGGCCGCCAGGTCGAGGCGGGCAAGCTCTTCGCTGGCGAGCATGCCCACCGCGTAGCGCGGTGCCGACACCGTCGATTGCACGAGCACGCGGTCGAGTTCGACCTGCACCATCCTGCGGAAGCTCTCCACGATGGCGACGCCAATGACGGCGGGAAGCACGGCCGCGGCGACCGCGGTGATCTGGGGCGCGATCCAGTCAGCAGTGATCTGGTCGGATGCCGGTGTGTCGAGAAAAATCATCGCCGCGAGTCCGGCGCCCAGCACGCCCGCCGCGATCAGGATCTCGGACGAGCCGCGCACCGTCACCACGATCAGCAATGTCATGCCGGCCGCGAGGGCCGCTGTGGCGTAGCCGCCGATGTCGTGGAACTCCCAGACCGCGATCAGGTCGAGCGCCACCGCGACGAGCAAGCCGGTGAGGAAGAGCCCGAACATCCAATCGGGAAGGCGATCGCCGATCACCCGAGAGGTCACGATCGCCCCCACGATCACCGCCCCGAGCACGATCCACGCCGAGAGCGCGGCGAGCGGCTGAGTGTATGTTCCGCGCCCCCAGAGGCCGATGAACCAGCTCGCTCCATAGACCGCGCGCAGGGCGACCAGGATGGCGGCACCGAGACCGAGAAAAGCCGTGCCGAGACTCGCACGATGAGCAGTCGCCCTGCCGAGCCGGCGTGCGGTCTTGCCGACGGCTCGCCGGGCGTTGCCCACGACGACGCCGAGCGTGTTCTCTTCTGGAGCGGAGAAGGTCACTGGGCCGCCTCTTCTGTCTGCACATCGCCTCTGGGGACCTCGAGCACGACGGTCGTGCCAGAGCCGGGCGCCGAGAACAGCCGCGCGTTGCCGCCAACGTCACGAAGGCGTGCAACGACCGATTCCGTGAATCCGAGCTTGGCCTCGTCGATGTCGGTGATGTCGAACCCGACTCCCGAGTCGGTCACCAAGGCGCGCACCATCTTGCTGTCCTCGGTGATGGTGACGTGCGCTTCGGTCACGCCCGAGTGCCGCCTCACGTTCTCGAGGCATTCGGCCAGCGCAAGGAGGAAGGCATCCAGGATGTCGCTGGGCAAGAGCACCTGCCCGGTGCCGTGCCAGCTGACCTGAAGCCCCATGCGCCCGAAGCGCTGTTTGACGGATTCCAGGGTGGTGCCCAGCACCGGCTCATCGATCACCTGAATGGGAGAGGTCGCTGTGCCGACCGCCTCGCCGTTCGTGCCGTTTTGAGTCGGGTTGGTGCCGAGTCGCAACTGGCGAAGCAGCTTGGCGTCGTCGCCAGCCTGTTGCCGCAGCGCCTCTGGCGTCACACCGACTCCGGAGTGCGCGAGCAGGGTGAGGGTGGCCAGCACCGTGTCGTGCAGCAGCCGAGCGCCCTGGCGGCGCTGCGCCTCCAGCTCGCTTGCCTGCCGTTCCGCGCGGTGGGCTCGGCCGATGCTCGCGATCCGTTTGGCGACCTGAGGCACTCCCGCGCTGATCCAGATGGCGATCAGCGCCGGCAAGACCCAGCCAAGAACGTAGATGCCCGCGGTGCGCAGGGGAGCCTGCAGATCCCCGGTGAGCAGCAGGAGCGTCGCGCCGATCACCACGAAGACGACGACCAGCACCGCGATCCTCGGTCCGCTCGAGGTGAGAACGAGCGCTGAGGCAGCGAGGGATGCGGCGGCCAGTTCGACCAGTGCCGTGAATCCTGCCTGCGATGGCCGGGCTCCCACCGTGCCTGCGACGACCACGATCGCCAGACCGGCCGCCAGCGAGAGGCCGAGCCAGAGTGCTGAGCGGCTCACGCCCATGCGGAATTGTGCGATTCCCAGCACCAGAAACAGGGGGAGCGAGATGATCAGCGCCGTGCTGCTGACCGCACCCGGCAGGACGAAACAGAGCAATGCCACGATCGTGAAGCTCAGCCCGTAGACCCGCGCGGTGCGCTGAAGGAGGCGGTCGCGTTCTTTGGTGATCAGGTCCATCTCGATGTTCTTTCTGCCGCAGGTCGCCTCATCAGCTAAGTCATGCTGTCAGAGGGGGCACCCAAAGGGGGGGTGCCACGCGGGCCGCATTTGCGCGCAGTTTTTGCGGGAACGCGCGGCTCAACCGACGAAAAGCCGCCGCAGCTGCTCAGAGACCAGCGTGTCTTCGATGAGGAAGGCGTCGTGTCCGAAAGGAGACTCGAGCACCACGGGTCGGTCACCGTCGATGTTGCCTGGCAGATGCTTGGCGATGATCTCCTGGCCGGCGACCGGGAACAAGCGGTCGGAGTCGATACCGATCACCACCGACCGCGCCGTCGCCCGCCCGAGCGCCGCAGCCACCCCGCCGCGATCGCGCCCGATGTCGTGCGAGTTCATGGCATCCGTCAGCACCAGATAGCTGTTGGCGTCGAACCGGCGCGTGAACTTGTTGCCGTGAAAGCCCAGGTAGCTCTCGACAGCGAACAGGCCGCCGCCGCCGAGCGGGCTGAGCCCGCTCTGCCAGCTTCGCTCGAAGCGGTCGTTGAGTTCGGTCGGAGAGCGGTAGTTGAGCAGAGCCATCCGTCGCGCAAGGGCGAGGCCGCGATGCGGTCCGCCGCCGTCGGGCGCTGCGTAGTAGTCGCCTCCCGCGAAGGCAGGGTCGGTTCGGATCGCCTCGTTCTGCACAGAGTTCAGCGCGATCTGGTCGGCGCTCGAAATCGGCGGCGCGGCGAGCACAGCGACCCGCTCGACCCGATCGGGGTGGCCGACGGCCCACTCGAGCGCCTGCATTCCGCCCATCGATCCGCCGATCACCCCCGCCCAGCGGGTGACGCCGATCGCGTCGGCGAACATCCGCTGCGCCTCCACCTGGTCGCGGATCGAGAGATAGGGAAATCGCGGTCCCCATTCCCGGGCATCGGGGGCGAGCGACGCCGGCCCCGTGCTGCCCTGGCACCCGCCCAGCATGTTCGGGGCGACGACGAACCAGTCAGCAGGGTCGAGCACGCGCCCCTCGCCGACCAGCCCTGACCACCAGCCAGCCGTTGGATGCCCAGGGCCGGGCGGTCCGGTCAGGTGACTGTCGCCGGTCAGGGCGTGCAGCACGAGCACCGCGTTGCTGGCGTCGGCGTTGAGTTCGCCCCAGGTCTCGTACGCGATCGTGACGGCGGGCAGCGAACCGCCGCGCTCGAGGGCAACGTCACCGATGTCCAGGAATTGCCGGTTGCCAGGGTCGTCGCCTGGGCGCCAGGCACCGGATGCCGGGGGCTCCGCCGACAGCGCCCGCCGATTGGACTCCGTGACGAACGCCGAGGGCACCGCGTCTTCCGGTGTCTGCCAGTCCATGTCAGTGGCCATTCTGGCTGATGCGAAAGGCCCCGGCCCGCGTATTACGCGAGTCGGGGCCTTGTACGTTGTCGGCGCTCAGTTGGCGATGTGCGTCATCTGCTCACGCCAGCGGCTACGCCGAAGAGCTTGCGCTCTTCGCCTACGCGGAAGCCGCTGCTGCCGAGACCTTACGCGCAGCCGCGAAGCCGGCATCCAGGTCGGCGATCAGGTCGGCCACGTTCTCGAGCCCGACCGAGAGGCGCACCAGGCCGGGCGTGACGCCGGTCGTGAGCTGCTGCTCCGGAGTGAGCTGGCTGTGCGTCGTCGACGCCGGGTGGATGATCAGGCTGCGCACGTCGCCGATGTTGGCCAGGTGGCTGAACAGGGTGACGTTCTCGACCAGGGCCTTGCCGGCATCCACCCCACCCTTCAGCTCGAAGCTGACGACGGCGCCGACGCCCTTGGGCGCGTATTTGTTGGCGGCCGCGTACCACGGGCTCGAGGGCAGGCCCGAGTAGTTCACCGAGGCGATGTCCGGGTGGTTCTCGAGGTACTCGGCGATCGTCTGCGTGTTCTGCACGTGACGCTCGATGCGCAGGCTCAGGGTCTCGACGCCCTGGATCAGAGCGAACGAGCTGTCGGGCGAGAGTGCGGCACCGGTGTCGCGCAACAGGGTGACGCGCGCCTTGATGATGTACGCGATACCGTCGCCGACCGCCGCGGTGTAGCTCGCGCCACCGTACGACGGGTCGGGCTCGGTGAGTCCCGGGAACTTCTCGACGTTCTTGCTCCACTCGAACTTGCCGCCGTCGACGATCAGGCCGGCGATGACCGTGCCATGTCCGCCGAGGAACTTCGTGGCGGAGTGCACAACGATGTCGGCACCGAAGCTGAACGGCTTGATCAGGTAGGGCGTTGCGATGGTGTTGTCGACGATCAACGGGAGCGCGTTGTCGTGCGCGACACCCGAGACGCCCTCGATGTCGAGGATGTTGATCTTCGGGTTGCCGATGGTCTCGGCGAAGAACAGCTTGGTGTTCGGGCGCACAGCGGCTGCCCACTCGGCGAGGTCGTCTTGGTTCTCGACGAAGGTGACCTCAATGCCGAGCTTGGCGAGCGTGTACTTGAAGAGGTTGTACGTGCCGCCATAGATCGAGCTGGACGACACGATGTGGTCGCCAGCGCCCGCGATGTTGAGAACCGCGTAGGTGATCGCAGCCGAGCCGGATGCCGTGGCAAGTCCCGCTGTGCCGCCCTCAAGAGCCGCGATGCGCTGCTCGATCACGTCGGTGGTCGGGTTCATGATGCGCGTGTAGATGTTGCCGAACTCGGCAAGGGCGAACAGGTTCTTGGCGTGGTCCGTGCTGTCGAAGACGTATGAGGTGGTCTTGTAGATCGGCGTTGCACGCGCGTGGGTTGTGGGATCGGGCGCCGAGCCGGCGTGGATCTGCAGCGTTTCGAACTGGTAGTCAGACATCGGGTGCTCCTTTGATTGGCAAGTCGTCCACGACAGTAGGCCCGGTTTCTGAGGGCGGCAACGGAGCCCGCAATGGAGCGTCACAAAACACTTGACACACAAGACTACTGTTGCGAGAGTAGTCGCGTGTCCAGCATCCGTCTCTACATCCTCGGCGCCCTCGCCGACGAGGGCGACATGCACGGGCACCAGTTGCGCCAACTCGCCGAGAAGGAGCACGTCGACGAGTGGACGGACATTTCGGTGGGGGCCCTCTACGGAGCCATCAAGCGGCTTCACGCCGAGGGTCTCATCAACGAAGTGCGAACCGAGCGCGACGGCGCCTATCCCGAGCGCCAGATCTGGGGTATCACCCTGGCCGGGCGGATCGCGCTCGAGAACCTGCGCTACGACGGTCTGACCGAGATCGTGACCCGAGCAGACCCCTTTGATCTCGCGGTGAGCCGCCTCAATCTGGCCAAGCTCGATGAGATCCCCGTTCTTCTGCAGAATCGCCTGGCGCAGTTGAACGTGCTCCTGGCTCAGGATGAGGCCAAGCTCGCCTCCATTTCGGCTTATCTCACCCCGCTCGAGTTGGTGGTCATGTCGCATAAGACCACCAGACTGCGGGCGGACATCGCTTGGCACGAGAACCTCCTCTCGCGTCTGCCCGAACTCCTCAAAGAGGAACGCACCAGAAAGGCCGAATCATGACCAGCATCGCCCAGCCCCATATGGCAGCGACAACCGTGCCGAGGAAGACCTGGGCGGCGTTCGCCGTCCTGATCCTCGGGATCGCGATGGCACTCCTCGACACGACCATCGTTAACGTGGCGCTGCCCACGATCCGCACGAGCCTGAACGCCGACGAGGCGACTCTCTCGTGGATCATTTCTGGCTACGCCCTCGCATACGGTCTCGCGCTGATCCCGGCGGGCCGCATCGGCGACCGGATCGGCCACAAGTGGGTGTTCATCGTCGGTCTCGCCGGGTTCACCCTCGCGAGCCTCGCTGCTGGCCTGTCGCAAGACACCACGACGCTCATCGTCGCCCGGGTCGTGCAGGGCCTGTTCGGCGGCATCTTCTTCCCGCCGGTCACCGCATTGATCCAGCTGATGTTCCCGCCGCGGGTGCGCGGAAAGGCATTCGCAATCTTCGGAGCCTCCATCGGGTTCTCCACGGCGCTCGGCCCGTTGGTCGGTGGACTCCTGATCCAGTGGCTGGGCAACGCTGACGGTTGGCGCTCCATCTTCTTCGTCAACCTGCCGTTCGGGGTGATCGCCGTGATCGCCGCCTTCCTCCTGCTGCCGGGTGGCGCCGAGTCCAAGGCCACGTCGGCCCTCGACTTCTTCGGCTTCGTCCTGCTTGCAGGCGGCCTCGTGGCCATCCTGGTTCCGCTCATTCAGGGGCAGCAAGACGGCTGGCCGCTTTGGACATACCTGTCGATTGCCGGCGGGATCGTGCTGATCGTGGTCTTCGCGCTGTGGGAGCTCTCGGTGGCCAAGCGTGGCAAGGAGGCGCTCGTGCCCCCGCATCTGTTCTCCCACCCCTCGTTCACCGGCGGCGTCATTCTGGCCCTGGTCTACTTCGCGGCGTTCACCAGCATCTTCTTCACCATCTCGCTGCTGTGGCAGGCCGGCCTCGGCCACACGGCGCTCGAGTCAGGACTGGTGTCGATCCCCTTCGCGATCGGCAACATCGTGGGGGCATCGCAGAGCGACAGGCTTGCCGAACGCTTCGGCCGCACTGTGCTGCTCATCGGAACTGCGCTGGTCGCCATCGGGCTGATCGCCCTGTGGCTGGTGCTGCTTCGGGTGGCGCCAAGCGATCTGACCAACTGGGAGCTGCTCGGCCCGCTGCTGGTCGCCGGCTTCGGCTCCGGATTGTTCATCGCGCCCAACGCGCAGTTCATCGTCGCGACCGTGGATCGCACGGAGGCGGGCGCCGCATCCGGAGTCATCGGCACCATGCAGCGCGTGGGCGCGGCGATCGGCATCGCCGTCATCGGCTCTGTTCTCTTTGGCAACCTGCCGAAGTCCTTTGGGCCGACCGCTTCGCAGATCGCAGAGGCCGGCCAGAAGTACGGCGCCCAGGGCAAGGCGGCCATCGAGGCAGCCCTGACCAAGATCGCCGACCACAACCTGGCCGTCGGCTTCGGTCACAGCGCCACCCTTGCGCTCGCTGTCAGTGCGATCTTCGCGATCGCGGCGTTCTGCCTGGTGTTCGTGCTGCCGAAGCGGGTGTCACGCGGCTACGAGGTGGCGTCGTCGGACTGAGGTGACCCGTCGCCCGAGACGGGCGACGGCGCTGGCGCGGCGGGAAGGTCAGAAATGACCTTCGCCCTCAGCCGAGCGCGCGCTGTCGCGTTCCGGATGAACAGCCAGCGCGGCCGTGGCTCGATGATCGGCCGGAAGACCCGGCGCACGATCGGGCTCGACAGGGCGATGGCGATCGCGATCGACGCGAACACCATGGTCAGCAGCCACACTGCCGAGGCGTGGTCGTCTTCCAGCACGCCAGACTCACGGATCGGGTAGAGCACGAAGCTGTGCAGCAAGTACACGTACAGGGTCGCTTGACCGAAGATCGCGAAGATCGTTTCGCGCCGCGGGATCAGCGCGAAGAACGCGGCGCACAGGATCACGGCGAGCGCAATCAGCCCGAGCCGAACGAATCCGGCCCACCAGTCCCACGCGTCGAGACCGGAGTATGAGTCGTCGTAGAAGAACCAGTGCACGCTGAGGTCGCGGAACGGACCGATCAGCACGATGACGACAGTCAGCCAGGCAGCGAACACCAGAAGTGCGGCGGCGCGAATCGGCCAGACCTGCCAGCGCAGCAGCATCCACCGGTCGGCGAGCTTCCATTGTCGCAACTGCCAGCCGAGCACGAAGAAGGGCAGGATCCCGATCGTGCGTGCAAGCGAGAAGGTCGAGTCGACCTCCGGCCAGTACCCGACCGCTATCGAGAGCAGCACTGCCCACATCAGCGGCCAGCGCAGGAGCACGAGGTAGGGCAGTGCGACCCGGAAGCCGGCGAGCGCAAGCAGAAACCACAGCGTCCAGTGCGGTTGGGCGTAGTCGAGCGACTTCGCACCCTCGACCAAGAACTGCACGAGACTCCAGATGCTCTGGAAGATCACGTAGGGGATGACGATGTCGGTGATGACTTTCAACATCTGCCGCGTCGACGGCGGGCTGGCCTTCGAGAAGTAGCCGCTGATGAGAGCGAACGCCGGTATGTGGAAGGCATAGATGAACAGGTAGAGCACCAGGGCGTTGTTCGAATCGCCGGTCCGGCGCTGGATCGCATGACCCATGACGACGAGCGCGATGGTGGCGAAGCGGGCGTTGTCCCAGAACGGGACGCGCACGCGTGCCTTCGCCTGGCCCACCGGCGGAGCGGGGGCGATCGGGGAATCCGCCGAGGTCATCCGTTCCACCCTAACCGTCTGGCTCTCAGCGGCTGCGGGCGGCCTAGGTAGCCTGGGGTAATGGTGAAGCGCGTGGTCGTGACCGGGGCCAGTTCGGGGATCGGGGCCGCGACGGCCCGTCTATTCGCCCAGCACGGCTGGGAGGTAGTGGGCATCGCGCGCCGCGCCGACCGGCTTGCGGAGCTGGTGGGGGCCGAGGTGGGGCCCGGCGGCAGCATCCGCACGATCACGGCGGATCTGACGCAACAAGCCGATGTCGAGAGGGTGCGTGATCACCTCGCCGAGCTTGGCCCGCTGCACGGTCTCGTCAACAACGCGGGCGGAGCCTTCGGCATGGGGCCGATCGAGACGGCCGACGTCGAAGACTGGCGCGCCATGTTCGAGATCAACGTGCTCGGCACCCAGCGCATGATCGCGGCGCTGCTCCCGCTCTTGCGAGATGGGGCTCGGGATGCCGGGGTCGCCGACATCATGACCGTCACCTCCATCGCCGGTCACCTGGCATACGAGGGCGGCGCGGGATACAACGCTGCCAAGTTCGCCGAGCACGCGCTGGTCGCCGTGCTCCGGCTCGAACTGGCGGGGGAGCCGATCCGCGTGCTCGAGATCGCTCCCGGGATGGTGAAGACAGACGAGTTCGCGCTCACGCGCTTCAAGGGCGACCGCGCGCGGGCGGATGCTGTGTATGACAACGTGCCTGATCCACTCTCGGCCGAAGACGTGGCAGCGGCGATCGTGCACACCATGGAGCTGCCTGCGCACGTGAACCTCGACCTGATCACGATCAAGCCGGTCGCGCAGGCTGCGCCGCACAAGGTCATCCGCGGCAAGCTCGAACCGAAGGGCTGAGCCGGCGGATCGCTAGCCCGCCGGCGATCCTTGGATGAATGCCGCGAGCTGATCGGCCAGCGGGTTGAACGCGCCGCGGTTCGTACTGCTGTGCAGCAGATCCCACCCGTGGCCGTCTCCGTCGAGATGCAGGATGGGCGCCGGCGAGTGGTGGATCTCACTGGCGAGACTCTCCATCTCAGTCGTGCTGACCACGTCGTCACCTGGGGCAACGGCGAAGAAGCTCGGAATGGTGATGTGCTCGCCGACGGTGGAGATCTCGGCGTCGAGGTAGTTGACCGGGCCGGAGAGGTCGGCCACCGCATCCAATTGGTGCTTGCCGTCTTCAGAGGCGGCCAGCACGGTGGTCGTGCCGCCCATAGAGGCGCCGACGGCCACGACACGGGTGGCTCCGTGCGACCGAGCCCATCGAGCGGCGACGAGCACCGCGTCGGCGCCCCCGTGTATCACGGGGGCATCCAGGGCGCAGAGCGTCGCTCCGTACCCGCAGAGGTTGAGCATGATCGACCGAACGCCGTGCCTGGAGAGGTACTGCGCGTAGGGGTACCAGCCGCAGAACCCCATGTCGGATTGGTGCACGAACACGGCGACCGTCGTCTCGGAGGTATCACCCACGACTCCGCTGTGGAACCACGCACCGTCGGCCGGCAGCCACAGGGTCGACGTGGGGGCGATGGGCGGCGTCGAGTATCCATCGCCGCACAACTTCGCCGGGGAGTCGATCTTGATCGTGGGCTTGGCGAACGGCTTCGGGGTCGGGTCGGGCTCGGGGGCGGATGCGCATCCGGCCAGCACGGTCGAGACAAGCGTCGCGGTGACCAGTCGGGCCCATCGTGCTCTCGTCAGCAGGCTCATGCCACCACGGTAATGGGCGTCGGCGGGCGCGCCTACGGTGCCGGAGTCTCGACGGCGCCCACGGCATCCGCCGCCAAGTCGACCTCCGAGTCGGAGAACGCCAGCTTGGGCACCAGGAACAGCAGTACCGCTGCCACCAGGGCACCGACGCCGCAGATGGTCCAGACCGCGATGTACGCCGCGAGCCCTGCTCCACTCGTTGACGCGGTCGACGTGAGCCCGACGTGCAGGATGACGCCGAAGACGGCGGAGGCGAACGCGCCGCCGATGGTCTTGGTGGTGTTGGTGAGGCCGGTCGCGATGCCCGACTGGCCTACCGGCGCGGCGGCAGCGGCCGCAGACGGGAGCGCCGCGACCAGGGCGCCAGAGCCGATCCCGGCGATCACCATGTTGAGGATCACCTGCCAGACCTGGTCGTGCAGCGGGATGAAGAGCAGATAGCCACCAGCGACCAGGAAGGTCGCGACGATCAGCGCAATCCGCGGAGTCGCGCGCCTGGCCAGCAGCGGGAACAGCAGTGCTCCGACGATCAGGGCGATCAGGTAGGCGCCGATCAGATACGAGATCACATCCGAGTCGAGATTCAACCCGTATCCGAGCTTCTTGGGGTCGGCGGCCGCGAAGGTCGACAACGGGATCTGCGCGCCCAGCACGCTGATCCCGAACAGGCCGGCGGTGAGCTGAACCGGCCACATGCTCGGCTTCGCGAGCACTTTCAGATCGATGGCGGGATCCGGATGCCTGCGCTCGAGCCGCGCGAACGGGATGAAGATCAGCAACCCGACAACGATCGGCACCCAGACGGTCCAGCTGCCCGGTCCGTTGAGGCGCAAGAAGGTGAGCCCGCCGGTGATGAACAGCAGGGCGAGCGTCAGCAGCACGAACCCGCCGCCGTCGAGCTTGCGGCCCGGAATCGGCGTCGACTCGCGCACCCCGAACAGGATGGCCAAGAACACCAGCGTCACGCAGATCGCCGGAACAGCCAGAGTCACCGGAAAGTTGTGCCCTGTGGCCTTGAACACCCTGCTGCCCGCGAGAGCTCCAAGAATGGCGCCGGCCTCGAGCGCTACCACGAGCAGACCCGCGGCCCGCCGTGTCGTGGATGCCGTGTTGCCGCTGCGCCGCCCGCGATCGAAGATCAACGCCACCTCGAGGGGCAGCCACACCACGTAGAAGCCCTGGAAGGCGAACGCGATCAGGTACCCGACGAAGCTGCCGGAGGCGACCATGCCCCAGCTCGCCAAGGCGGTCACGGCGGTCGACGCGAGCAGAATGCGCTTGTGACCGAACATGTCGCCGAGCTTGGCGAGCACGGGCACCACAAGAGCCGAGACGAGCAGCTGGGCGGCCTCCGTCCAGTTGTAGTCGGCGGTGTCGACGCCGATGTGTCCGGCGATCTTGCTCGCCAGCGGCACGTAGTAGCCCTGCAGGATGCCGCTGGTCAACTCCACCAAGAAGAGGAATCCGACCAGCCCGAACGCCATCGTTCGGAACGAGATGCGATCAGCCATGCTGGGATGCTAGCGGTCGGTTAGCGTTGGTCGAGTGGGCGACGAGCGCGAACCGATCCGGCCGCTCGCAGAGTTGATCGACCCCGGCTGGGCGGACGCCCTTGCACCGGTAGCACCCCAGATCGCCGGGATGGGCGACTTCCTGCGGGCCGAGGTGGCCGCGGGGCGGCCGTACCTGCCGACGGGCAGCCGCGTGCTGCGCGCCTTCGCGGCCCCGCTTGCCGAGGTCAAAGTGCTCATCGTCGGTCAGGATCCGTACCCGACGCCAGGTCATCCCGTCGGCCTGTCGTTCTCGGTCGAGCCCTCGGTGCGCCCCGTGCCACGCAGCCTCCAGAACATCTATCAGGAGCTGCGCACCGACCTCGGGATCCCGACGCCGCCGAATGGCGACCTCACGCCCTGGACCCGACAGGGCGTGATGCTGCTGAACCGCGTGCTGACCGTGCAGGCCGGCATCTCGGGCTCGCACCGCGGCAAGGGGTGGGAGCAGATCACCGAGCATGCGATCCGAGCCTTGGCGGGGCGCGGCGGGCCACTCGTCGCCGTGCTCTGGGGACGGGATGCCGGCACCCTGCGCCCGCTGCTTGGCGGCATCCCGATCATCGCCTCCGCGCATCCGAGCCCGCTCTCGGCGAACGCCGGATTCTTCGGCTCGCGTCCGTTCAGCCGGGTCAACGAGCTTCTCGTCGAGGCAGGGGCGGAGCCTGTCGACTGGAACCTGGGACCGCCCGGCGCGCCGAAGTAGGATCGGCCCATGCTGTCGGAGGTCCGCTGATGCTCGAAGAGGAATACAACCCGCGCCGACAGCTCCCGCCGCGCCTGCGCCCGGCCCCGCCGCCCGAACCGGCCTTCTCGTTCGAACTGCGGCAGGCGGCCGACCGCGACGTGCCCCACATGCTCGAGATCTACAACCACTACGTCGCCAACAGCACCGTCACGTTCGACGAAGACGCGTTGACGCTCAAAGAGATGCGGCACAAGTTCCGCGACGTCGAGCGCCTCGGATTTCCCTGGCTGGTCGCCGTATCGCCCAGCGGCATGATCCTCGGGTATGCATACGTCACACCCTGGAAGGCCAAGGCGGCATACCGCTACACCGTCGAGGACTCGATCTATCTGAGCCCCGCCGCCACCGGTAAGGGTGTCGGCAAGGCGTTGATGGCTCGCATGCTCGACGACGCGGCGGCGGCGGGTATCAAGGAGGTCATCGCGGTGATCGCCGACCGCGGTGCCGACGCGTCGATCACCATGCACGAGAACTTCGGCTTCACCAAGATCGGCGAGATGGGCAAGGTGGGCTTCAAGTTCGGCCGCTGGCTGGGCACCGTACTGATGCAGAAGAGCCTCAAGGGCCCGAGACGCAAGGGCGCGGCGAAGAAAGCGAACTGAGCAGGGCCGCTCAGCCGCGGGCTGTCGCCCCGCGCAGGATCAGGAATCCGAGGAGCGCGGCCAGCGCGGCGGGCACGAGCAACCAGCTCGCGATGCCGACCGATGTCGCGCCGACGAACACGTCGGCGAAAGAGTTCCAGGTGCGGGTGAAGCTGAACCAGGCGATCGCGCCGATCGTGACGAGTCCGAGCCCACCGAACAGCACGACCATCCCGATGCCCTTGAAGCGCACCCAGACGGCGGCGAACAGCGACCCGACGAACAGCGAAAACAGCAGCCCGAAGAAAAAGACCAGCAGGCGCTGCCACCATTCGTCGCCGAAGTAGATGGCCGAGAACATCCGTCCGCCGAGGCCCCAGCCGTCGGTCGCGCGTTCGATCCCGGCGAGGGTCGTGAGGCCGACCGAGTACATAGCCGCCAGAGTGACGAAGCTGACGGCGCTGCCGAGCCAGTAGTTCTTGCGCGTCACGCCGAGCCCGAGGGCGAAGCGGAACGTGATCGAGAACGCCTGGATGGCCACCACCAGCATGTACACGAAGATGTAGAACGACGAGCCGCTGTACCCGAGTCCATTTCGGAAATCGACGGCATCCTGGCCCGACGTTGTCATGGCCACGATGATCCACAGCAACAGGTTCGCGATGAAGATGAACCCGAGGATCATCCAGGGCATGCCGATCGTGGTCATCGGATTGCCGATCAACTGCAGCTTCACGACCTTGAGCACCCGACCGAACGGGGTCGATGCGGGTCGCGGGTGAGTCGACAGCTGCTCGGACGGAGCGGTCAGGACGGTCATGCGACGGTCTCGCTTTCAATGCCGGATGCCGCGGCGGTCGCCGGGTCGATGGTGGTCAGGCGCACGATGAGTGTCTGCAGCGAGACCGGGGTGAGTTCGAGTCCCGCCGCCGAGGCGGCGGTGCGACCCGCCGTGTCGAGTTCGGCGACCGTCGCCGTGGCGAGGCCGCCAATGCTGGCTCGGTGGAGTACAGCGCGACCGACCACGAAGGCGTCGATCGCGGCTCGGGTGCCCGAGACATCCGTCGCCGCTCCGCGCAGTTCGTCTGCACCGCGATCGACGATGAGCCTGCCGTCGTCGATCACGAGCACGTGCTCGAGCAGGTTGGCGACCTCGTCGATCAGGTGCGTCGAGAGCACGACGGTGCGCGGGTGCTCTGCGTAGTCGGCAAGCAGCCTGTCGTAGAAGAGCTGACGGGCGACCGCGTCGAGGCCGAGGTACGGCTCGTCGAAGAACGTCAAGGGAGCACGGGATGCCAGACCGACGATCACGCCGACCGCAGACTGCTGGCCGCGCGAGAGCTTCTTCATCTTGCGGTTCAGCGGCACCCGGAACTCGGCGATGAGTTGCTCGGCGAACTCCTGGTCCCAGTGGGGAAAGAACCAACGAGCCGTGCGGAACACGTGGCGGGGTTTGAAGTCCTCGGGGTAGCGCTGGCTCTCTTTGATGAAGCAGGTGCGCTCGAGCACGATCGCATTCTCGACGGGCGATGCGCCGAACAGCCGGATGCTGCCGCTGCTGGCGAAGTCCTGGCCGGTCAGCAGCTGCATCAAGGTCGTCTTGCCGGCGCCGTTGCGGCCGAGGAGTCCATAGATCTTGTTCTCGGTGAGGCTGAACGAGACGTCGTCGACGGCGTGGACCTTGCCGAAGTGCTTGCTGAGGTGCTCGACCTGGACGACCCGGTCGGTTGGGGTGGTGGGGGTCGGGGTAGTGGCCGTCGCGGTCATGTGCGGTTCGCCTTCCTGATCATGCCGGCGAGCTCGTCGCCCGTGATGCCGAGCTTGGCGGCCTCGGCGAGCAGGGGCGCAAGGTACTGCTCTCGGAACTGGTCGCGGCGCTTGGCCACGAGTCGGGCGCGGGCGCCCTCGGCGACGAACATGCCGATCCCTCTCTTCTTGTAGAGGATCCCCTCGTCGACGAGCAGGTTCACGCCCTTGCCGGCCGTTGCCGGGTTGATGCGATGGAACGCGGCGAACTCGTTCGTCGAAGGGACCTGGGTCTCTTCGGGGAGCGCGCCCGCGATGATGTCGTTCTCGATCTGCTCAGCGATCTGCTGGAAGATCGGACGGCTGTCGTCCACGGGTGCCTCCCTTCGGTGGTCGGGTGCGAGCCGGCGCCCGGCTCATTGGTTGATTACTCGACTAACTAACCACCGAACCGCCGGGATGTCAATCTCGAATCTTGGCGAGCTTCGAACCGAAGTGCAGCATCACGCGGCGTGGCACGAAACGCGTGCTGAAGGCCGCGGCTCGGTTGGCGAAACCTGGCATGACCTCCGGTGGGACCCGGATGCCGCCACTTGCGCCGCGACCCAGGCCGCGATCGAGCGCGCGCAGGCCGGCATCGGCAATGCGCGAAGGCTCCCAATACGGCGTCGGCGCCGAGATCCGTCGCCCCTCAGCGAAGAACTCCGAGGCGACGGCGCCGGGCGAGACGGCGAACACCGTGACCCCGTGCGGGCGGGCCTCGTGCCAGAGCGCCTCGGTAAACAGCTTGACGAACGCCTTGGATGCCGCGTACACCGCCATTCCCGGAACCGGCTGGTATGCCGCGGTGCTCGCGATGTTGAGCACGACGCCTGAGCCGCGCGCGATCATCGGCTCGACGAAGGTGCGGCAGAGGTCGACGACGGCGGCGACGTCGACCGCCACCTCCTGGGAGAGCCGTTCGGGGTCGGTCGCGACGACCTCGCCCTGGATGCCGAATCCGGCGTTGTTGACGACCAGATCGGGCAGGCGCCCGCCGAGTGCGGCCACCAGCTGTGCGCCGGGCCCCGGCTTCGACAGGTCGAGCGGGATCACCGAGCAGTGGATGCCGTGCGCCGCCTCGAGCTCGGATGCCAGGGCACGCAGCCGGTCTTCCCGTCTCGCCACGAGCACCAGGTCAGACCCGCGTGCCGCGAGGGCGCGGGCGAACGCCGCGCCGATCCCGGAACTGGCTCCCGTGACGAGTGAGAGCGACGGCTGGTAACGGGTGCGGGCCATGCTCGAAGCCTAGGCTCGGAACGTGCCAGAACTGCATGAGCTCACGGCGCTCGAACAACTCGAGCAATTGCGGCGCGGAGACCTCAGCCCGGCCGAGTTGGTGGAGCACTACCTGGCGCGCATCGAGCGGTTCGACTCCGCCGTGGAGGGCTCCGGGCACGACGGGCTCGGTGCGTTCGTCGAGGTCACGGCCGACGCCGCGCGGGAGCGCGCCGCCGCGATCCTCGAACTGCCGAAGGCGCTGGCCCTGTGGGGGCTGCCCTCCGCGGACAAAGACCTGGTGGACCGGGCTGGCGTGCCCACCCGATACGGTTCGCGCGCCTTTGCAGACCACGTGCCCGAGACCTCGGACGACCTGGTCGACACCCTGGATGCCGCGGGCGCGATCAGCCTCGGCAAGACCAGCACCCCCGAGTTCGGGATGCCCAGCTACACCGAGCCGCTCGCCGGACGCCCGGCGCGAAACCCCTACGACGTGACGCTGGGCCCCGGCGGATCCAGTGGCGGAGCCGCAGTCGCGGTGGCCGCCGGCCTGCTGCCGGTCGCTCCGGGGTCGGACGGCGGCGGCTCGGTGCGCATCCCGGCGGCCGCCACCGGACTGGTCGGGCTGAAACCGTCGCGCGGGCGCATCCCGGCGAGCCCGGGCTTCACGAACCTGGGCGGACTCGCGGTGGCCGGGCCGCTGGCCCGCACCGTCACCGACGCCGCACTCCTGTTCGACGCGATGATCGGCGACGCAGGCCTTGACTATGCGACCGGGGCGCCGACCTGGGACGGCGGCGCCTACCTGAATGCTGCCGTGCGCGGCGAGGGCCGCTTTCAACTCGGCGTGACGACCAGTTCGCCGTGGGAGACCGCGTACGACCTTGTCGTCTCGCAGGAGGCGCACGACGCGCTGCGGGTCGCGCGCGAGCACCTGGATGCCATCGGGCACGGCCTCGAGGAGTTCCGCCTCGACCCAGAAGAGGGCTACGCCGCGGCGTTCACGACTCTCTGGCAGGGCGGTGCCGCCGGCATCCGCATCGAGGGCGAGCAGTTCGACCAGGTCGAGCCGCTGACGCGCTGGCTCGTCGAGACCGGGCGGCGGCTCGGCGCTCGCGAACTCGCCGCAGCGCTTGGCTGGCTGACCAAGTATGAGCGCCGCGTCATCCGGCAACTGGCCCGATTCGACGCGGTGCTCACCCCGACGCTGGCGATGACGCCCCGCCCGATCGGCTGGTACGACAGCGAGGATGCCATGCGCAACTTCGGTCAGCAGGTGCAGTACACGCCGTTCACCAGTTTTGTGAACGTGACGGGGCTGCCCGCGATCACTCTGCCAGTGCACGTCACCGAAGGCGGCCTGCCGATGGGCGTGCAACTGATCGGGCGACCTGGCGGCGAGCACGTACTGCTGTCGATCGGGGCCCAGCTGGAGCGGCGGCTGAACTGGCAGGAGCGGCATCCTCCGCAGTTCTCGTGACGGCCTACCGGTAGCCGCCGCGCTCCAGCCCGGCCTCGACTTCGAATCGGTTACCGAGCGCATTCGCGCCGGCCGCGATGTAGAGCGGCAGAAAGCACAGCCCGTACTTCTTCCACTGCTGAGCGTGCACCAACTCGTGCTCAAGCACGGCATCGGTGGTGGTGTCGTTGGTGAGGTAGATCGCGCCAACGGTCGTGCCGGAACGACCGAACGCCCAGTTCGGCATCCCGATGAACGAGTAGAGGCCGTGCCGCCGTCCCCAGTGCCCGAGCATCAGGCACCCCCAGACGAAGGCGACGAACGTGGCGAGCCAGTAGCCGGGACGGGCGATCACCGGCAGCAGGAGAAAGCGCCGAAGCCCCGGCAGGCGAACAGCACCGGCCACGAACCGTGCAGTCGCGCGGGCGATCCGGCCCGGGTCGCGCGGCGCGACGTACGGCGTCGGAGCGAACGCCGCGCCGCGCGTCACGCGGTGCCGCGCCCGTCCGTCTCCAGAAAGCGCAGCCACACCTCGTTCAGCGTCGGATACGCCGGCACCGCGTGCCAGAGCCGTTTGAGCGGCACCTTGCCGACCACGGCGATCGTTGCAGCCTGCAGCATCTCGCCCACCTCGCGGCCGACGAAGGTCACGCCGATCATCACCTCGTGCTCCGCGTCGATGACCGCTCGCGCTTGCCCCTCGTAGTGATCGGCCAAGGCGCTCGCGCCGGCGAGCCAACCCAGGTCGTAGTCGACCACCCGGATGTTGTACCCCGCCTTCTTGGCAGCATCGGCAGTGAGGCCGACCGACGCCACCTCCGGATCGGTGAAGGTCACCTGGGGAACCGCCTCGATGTCGGCGGTGGCCACGTGCCGCCCCCACGGTGCGTCGTCGACCGGTTCGCCCTTGGCTCGCGCGGCGATCACGTCGCCCGCGGCGCGCGCCTGGTACTTGCCCTGGTGGGTGAGCAGGGCGCGGTGGTTGACGTCGCCGGTGGCGTAGAGCCAGTCGAAGCCTTTGACGAGCATCGTGTCGTCGACAGTGAGCCAGTGCCCGGGGGTGAGGCCGAGAGTCTCGATGCCCAGATCCTGGGTGCGAGGCGTGCGACCGATCGCGACGAGCAGCTCTTCGGCGAGCGCGCGCGATCCATCGGTCAGCTCGATCACGACGTTCTTCTCCGTGCGGTGCACAGACGCGACCTGGGCACCGATCCGCACGTCGACGCCTGCCTTCTCGAGTGCGACCTGCACCGCCTGGCCGGCGAATGGTTCGAGCGTGCTCAGCAGCGGACCGTGTGAGAGCAGGATGACGCGGCATCCCATCGCGGCATACGCGGTCGCCATCTCGCAGCCGACGACTCCACCGCCCAAGATGGCCAGGCTCTCGGGCACGTGTTTCACGCTCGTGGCGTCTCGGCTCGTCCACGGGGCGACATCGGCGAGACCCGGAATGTCGGGCAGCAGCGAGGCACTCCCCGTGCTCACCGTCACGGCGTGCCGCGCGACGAGCTCGGTGGTGGTGCCGTCGCTCGCGGTCACGGTGACGCGTTTCGGGCCGGTAAACCGCGCGTGCCCGCGGATCAGCTCGATGCCGGCACCCTTCACCCAGTCGGCCTGGGATGCGTCGCTCCAGTCGTGCACGATGGCGTCGCGTCTGCGCAGCACTCCGCGCGGGTCGACTCCGCCAGACACCGATTGCTTCGCCCCGTCGACATCCTCTGCGGCCCGAAGCACGGCGCCAGCCCGCAGGAGGGCTTTGGACGGCATGCACGCCCAGTACGAGCACTCCCCGCCGACAAGTTCTGCCTCGACCAGAACGGCGGTCAGTCCACCCTGCACGGCGCGGTCGGCCACGTTCTCGCCGATCGCGCCGGCACCGATGACGATCAGATCGAACTCCTGGGCGGCCATGAATCCATCTTCTTCGATAGCGTGTGCCAATACGTCACCTTTCGAAAGGTTCCCAGATGCGTCTACGTCGGATCGCTCCGCTCCTCGCGGCGGCTTCACTGCTCGTCGCTCTCGCCGGATGCAGTTTGCAGGCCGAAGCCGGGTCGACGGTTGCGGCATCGAAAGTGGCCGAAACGGCCGCCAAGGCGCTGGAGGCGAAGGTCGGAACCAAGCCCAAGATCGACTGCGGCAGCGCAGACATCGTCTTGGTCAAGGGTAAGAAGATCACCTGCGAACTCACCGATCAGGGCCAGGTCTACGACGTCGCGATCACCTTCACCTCGGTCAAGGGAACCACGTATCACATCGACGTCAAGGTGGCCGACACACCCAAGAACGCGCCGAGCGCGTCCGCAGGAGCAGACGCGCCAACGGTGACCGGCACTGACATCGCCGCGCTCGCTGATCAGGCGCTGACCAAGCAGCTCGGGTCAGCGCCCAACATCACCTGCGCGGAGGCGAACGTGCCGATCGTGGTCGGCAACACCACGGCCTGCACCTTCACAGACGCGACGGGCGTTGCCCACGACGTGACCGTCACGATCAGCAAGTTCGACGGTACGAACTACACCATCGACGCGAAGATCACCGACTGAGCCAGTCAGGCCCTCAGGAGTTCAGGCCCAACGCAGCGATCACCCGAAGGATGGTCGGTGCGTCGTTGGCGACGTCGTCCGCGCCGGCGGGCGCATAGGCCGCGATGGTCGCGCCGGCCAGCGAAAATCGCGCGCGCAGTGCCTTGATGGCGCCGACGAGGTCAGCGGCGCCGAGCCCGAAGGGCTCTGGGTCGAGCAGTCCGGCGATCTCTCCAGGGTCGAGCACATCGAGATCGATGTGCAGGTAGACAGACTCGGCGCCGGTCTCGGCCACGGCGTCCGCCAGAACCGAGGCATCGCTCAGCTCGTCAACCGTCAGGGCTCGGATGCCGACCTCGGCCGCGAAGGCGTCTTCACCCTCGTCCCACGAGCGGGCGCCCGCGAGCAGCACGCGGCCAGCGGGAACCAGTCCGTCGTCGATGATCGAGCGCAGCACCATGCCCGCGTACGCGCCGGACGGGGAGCTGGCTGTTGAATTGAGATCGGGATGAGCGTCGAACCAGATCAGCGCCAGATCCCCGCGCCGGTCGACCGCGTGCGCGACAGCGGCTGACGAGACGCCGCAATCACCGCCGATCACGACGGCCGTGTCATCCAGCTCGCCGAGGGTGTCGCGCAGCCGCTCCCGCACCAGTTGGAGCGAACTGAACCGTGCCACCCCGGTGCTTTGGTCGTCGCCGGCCTCGAGGGGAACGGCGACCTCGCGTGTGCTGGCTGCAGGCAGATCCCCTCGGATCGCCGCGGCACCCTCGGCCAGGCGCATCGCGCGCGACGAGGGCGATCCCTGCCATTGCGGCACGACGACGAAGGTGGCAGTCACGCAGACACTCTAGGACGCAGAGCGCCTCCCGCGATCGTCACTGCGTCAGTGGGCGTCGCGCCGAACAGCGGCGGCCAATGCGGCCTCCAGCTCAGCCGCCGTGAGTTCGGGTCCGTAGCCGGGGGTGCCGGCGTCGATCCGCCAGCTCTGGGAAAGCGGTCCGACGTCCACCACGTCGAAGCCGATCCCGTCGATGAAATCGGTCACCGCCCGCTTGGCGTGCTCGTCGTCACCGGCGATCGCCAGGGCTCGGCGCCCCGGAGTGCCGCTCGGCGATGCCGTGCTGATGATCTGCAGCGCCTGGATGTGGTTGAAGGCCTTCACGACGCGCGCGTCGACGAGGTGGCGCTGCAGCACGCCAGACACGGTGATGGCGCCGCTCTCGATCTCGTCAGAGATGCCGTCACGCTGCGGGTAATAGTTGTTGGTGTCCATCACGATCTTGCCGGCGAATGGCTCGACCGGCAGGTCGTTGACCGCGCGGAAAGGCACGGTCACGACCACCAGGTCGGCAGCGGCAGCTGCCTCGGCTGGCGTCGCGGCGCGGGCGTGCTCGCCGAGTTCGGCCACCAGCGCGGCCAGGCTTTCCGGGCCACGCGAGTTGCTCAGCACCACCTCATCGCCTCTGGCGATCGCGGCGCGCGCGATCGAAGAGCCGATGTTGCCAGAGCCGATGAATCCGATGGTCGTCATGGCTCCATCACAGCAGATCGCTCCGGCCCCATGCTGGGAGCCGTCGCCGCGATCCCAGCTAGTCGCCGGACGTGACCGCCTTCGGAGCCGGAGCGCCCGCCTTGAGCGCGGCGAGCCGGGTGTCGACCTCGGCCGCTGTCCCCAGGTCGTCGAGGCTCTCGAACTGCGAGTCGAGGCTCGAGGCGTCGAGCTCCTGCTGACCGGCGACCTGCGCCTCGGAGCGGCGCACCTTGTCTTCGAACCGACCGAGCTCGCTGGTGGGGTCGAGCACGTTGATGCTCTTGATCGCGTCGTGCACCTGCGTCTGCGCATCAGCGGTCTTGGCTCGAGCGACGAGCTCGTCGCGTTTGGAGATCAGCTGGTCAAGCTTGTCGTGCATCTGCTGCACGCCGGTCTTCAGTTGATCGACGACGGCGTTCTGCGAGGCGATGGTCGGCTCGGCCTGCTTGGCCTCGTTCTCGCTGGTGATCTGCTTGCTCAGAGCGACCTTGGCGAGATTGTCGAACTTGTCGGCGTCCGCGGCATTGCCTGCCGAGCGCAGCTGGTCGGCCTTGGCGCTTGCGGCCTGAGCCTTCAGCCCCCAATCCTGTGCGGCGGCCAGGTCGGCGTCGTGGTCCTGTTCCATGAGGCGGAGGTTGCCGATGGTCGTGGCGACGGCGCTCTCGGCCTCGGCGATGCTGTTGGTGTAGTCGCGCACCAGTTGGTCGAGCATGAGTTGGGGGTCTTCGGCCTGGTCGATCAGGGCGTTGATGTTGGCCCGCACAAGCGTTGAGATGCGCCCGAGGATCGATTGCTTTTCCGCCATGGTGGTTCGCCTTCCGTTCGCCGCCCGATCTGGGCTCGGGGGAAGCCTAGCGAGCCGTCAGTGCAACGTCACGGGCGATGTCGGACCGGTGACCAGCACAGCAGCATCCTGACCGGCCGCGCCGGTGTCGTCCGGGCTGAAGTCGAGGGCCGCCGAGAGTTGGTAGTTGCCCGGCGCCACGCTCGGCAGATCGGCGCGGAAACTCTCGCGAGTGTCATCCTCGACGGCGCAGACCACCGGTTCAAAGGTGGTCTGGAACACCATGCTGGCGCCAGGCGCGAGGTTGACCAGTTGCGCGAGAGAGGGCACGGCTCCGTTGCTGTGCCAGAGCACGACCCCGTCGCGCGACAGCGTCACGGTCGGAAACGGCGACAGCGATCCGGTCACCGGCTGGGTGCCGGTATTGGTGAGCGTGACGGTGACCGGGATGTCGCGGGCGCCCGCCGCGGCATCCACCGGTTGCACGGTCAGCGCGAGGCCGTCGTCTGCCGGCGCCGGATCGGCCAAGGCGCCAGCGCACAGGTTGATCTTGCTGGCCGGGGCGCGCTTGATGAATTTCGGTCCCGATGCTGCCCCGCCCGACCCTGCCTCGGGAGCGGTCGCCTGATCGCTCGCGGATGCCGCCGATCCCGCGCTCAAGATCGACGTCGTCGAGTGCGTGCTCGCCAGGCTGATGGACACCGGCACGACGATGCCGATCACGGCCAGCGACGAGACGATCGCGGCAGCCGCGACGCGCGGTCGGCGACGGATCCGCGCACCGCGCAGCACGGCCGGCAGGTCGATACCACCGGGAGGGGTCGCGTCGTGGCGGAATTGCTCGCGCAGGTCATCCTCGGTGGGCATGGGTGTCTCCTTCGTTCGTTCTAGCCGAAGTTCGGGTTCGCGGCGCGGCTCCTGCGGGACCGAGGCGGTCGGCCGCCGTGCCGTCGTCTGCCAAGGCGATCGCCATCTTGGCCAGCCCATCGCTGAGGTAGCGCTTGACGGTTCCCGGGCTGATGCCGAGGGTCTCGGCGATGCCGCTCACGGTGAGGTCGTCGTAGTACCGCAGCACCAGGCAAGCGCGTTCGCGCGGGGTGAGCTTGCGCAACTCTTCGTGCAGGTCGAGCTTGGCGTCCACGCCCGGGGCGTCTGACTCGCGCTCTTCTGGCACGTACTCGAGCGGGGCGACGCGGCGCCACCGAGTGCGGCGGCGGCCGCCATCCAGATGGGTATTCAGGATGGCGCGGCGCACGTACGCCTCTGCGCTCTCGACCCCGAAACCGTTGCGCAGCCGGCCGAACGTCTTCACCAGGGCTTCTTGCACCAGGTCGGCGGCGTCGTCACGGTCGCCGCACAGCAGGGCGGCGTAGCGCAGGAGGGCATCGCCGCGCTCCGCAACCAACTCGGTCACGACGCGTTCCCATGGAGCCTCACGAGCCATGCGTCACCTCCCTCTACCTACTAAGACGCCGAACTCGACGAAAAGGTTGGGTCGCCACACACGAAGATTCATCAGCCGGCTGACTAATGACATACTTTCGGTATGCCCACACAGCCTGCCCGCTGGTTCCGTATCGTCGCACCTCTAGTCCTGGTCTTCATCTGGCTGGGTGTCTCGGGGGCGGGCGGGCCGACCTTCGGCACCATCAGTCAGGTCACGAACAATGACCAGGCGAGTTATTTGCCGGCAAGTGCCGAATCCACGCAAGTGCAGTCCGACCTGAAGAAGTACTTTCCGGGCGACACCGTGCCGGCGATCATCGTCTATGCCCGCACCAGCGGGATCACGCCGGCCGACCTGGGATCGGTGGGGGAGCTGGTGAGTGCGCTCGGCGAACTCGACGGCGTCGGAACGGTTGTCGGCCCGATCCCGTCGACCGACGGACAGGCGCTCGAGGTCTTCGTTCCCGTGAAGTCGAGCGCCGATGCGACCACGGTCGTGGCCGACATCCGCAAGGCTGCCGTCAACGGGGTGCCATCCGGGCTGACCTCGTACACCACGGGGCCGGCGGCGCTGGGCGTCGACTTCGGGGCCGCGTTCGGCGGCATCGATGGGATTCTGCTGCTGGTCGCCCTGCTCGCCGTGTTCGTCATCCTGCTGGTGGTGTACCGCTCGCTGCTGCTGCCGATCCTGGTGCTGCTGACCTCGGTCTTCGCGCTGACCGGCAGCATCCTGATCGTGTACCTGCTGGCCAAGGCCGACGTCATTACGGTCACCGGGCAGAGTCAGGGCATTCTGTCGATCCTGGCGCTGGGCGCGGCGACCGACTACTCGCTGCTACTGGTCGCTCGATTCCGCGAGGCATTGGTGTCTCAACAGACCGCGTGGGCCGCGATGAGAGTCGCGTATCGTGCCGCCGTCGAACCGATTGTCGCGTCGGGGGCTACCGTCATCTTCGGGGTGCTCTGTCTGCTGCTGTCCGGCTTGAACTCGAACCGAGGGCTCGGACCGGTCGCGGCGATCGCCATCGCCTTCTCGTTGCTCTCGGCGCTGACCGCCCTGCCCGCGCTCCTCGTGCTCTGCGGCCGTGCGGCGTTCTGGCCGTTCCGCCCGAAGTACGTCGAACCCGTTGAAGGCGTCACTCCGGTGAAGCCGGCTCGGCTCTGGGCGTCGGTCGGTCGCCTCATCTCGCGCCGCCCTCGCATTGTCTGGATCGTCTCGGTGCTCGTACTCGGAGCGGCATCGCTCGGGTTGCTCCAGTTGCATGCGAATGGCGTTCCGCAAACCCAGTTGCTCTTGACGCAGGCCGATTCGATCGACGGGCAGAGGCTGCTGGCGAAGCACTTCGACGCCGGATCGGGCAGCCCGGTCTACATCGTCACAAAAGAGTCGAACGCCGATCGCGTCGTCGCGCTCGCCGAGAAGACCCACGACGTCGACAGCGCCGTCGTCTACACGGGTGCCTCCGGTGCTCCGGGTGCCCCCGCCGCCCCGGCCAAGGTCGTCGGCGGTCGCGTGCTCGTCGAGGCGACCCTGACGGTGCAGGCGGATTCGAACGCGGCCCAGAAGGTCGTCACCACCCTGCGCGATCAGCTGCCCGCCGTCGACGCCACGGCTCAGGTGGGCGGCGTCACCGCGCTCGCACTTGACACGGATGACGCGGCGACCCAGGATCTGCGGGTCATCATCCCCGCGGTGCTGCTCGTGGTGCTCATCGTGCTGATGTTGCTGCTGCGTTCGATCGTGGCGCCGCTGCTGCTCATCGGAACCGTCGTTCTGTCGTACGCGGCCACCATGGGAGTATCTGCGCTGGTGTTCAACCACGTGTTCCACTTTCCGGGAGCCGACCCGTCGGTACCGCTCTTCGGTTTCGTGTTCCTGGTGGCGCTCGGGGTCGACTACAACATCTTCCTCATGACCAGGGCTCGAGAGGAATCGCTGAAGCGGGGCACCCGCGCGGGCATCGTGCGCGGGGTCGAAGCGACCGGCGGAGTGATCACGGCGGCCGGGATCGTCCTGGCGGCGACTTTCTCGGCCCTCCAGGTGATCCCGATCCTGTTCCTGGTCCAGATCGCATTCATCGTCGCGTTCGGCGTGCTGCTCGACACAATCCTGGTGCGCTCGCTGCTGGTTCCGGCTCTGAGCTACGACATCGGTCGCCGCATCTGGTGGCCGTCGAAGCTCGGACGCGCATCCGAATAAAAAGTGCCCCCGACTGGATTTGAACCAGCGACTTCTTCCTTCGGAGGGAAGCGCTCTATCCACTGAGCTACGGGGGCGCGATGCGTCAATAGATTAGCAGCATGGCGCCGACCGACCCCCTGACCGGATGGCGTGCCCGCCTGCGCGCGCTGCCCGTGTTCGAGACCGAACCGCCCGTGTTCGACGCGGCAGGCCTGCCCGACGATCCGCTGGAACTGGTGGCCGAGTGGCTCGACCTCGCGATCGCGTCCGGGGTGCCTCAGCCGCACGCCGTGACGCTCGTCACGGTGAGTGGCGAGGGGGGTCCCTCGAGCCGCACGCTCATTCTGAAGGATCTGGCGCGCGAGGGACTGTGGGTCGCTACGCCCTCGGATTCGCCGGCCGGCCGCGACCTCGCGGCTCATCCCGGCGCCGCCCTGCAGTTCTACTGGCCGGTGCTCGGCCGGCAGATCCGGATCGAGGGCTGGGTCGTTCCCGGACCTGCGGAGGTCTCGCACGCGGACTGGGCGGCCCGGTCTGCCCCGGCGCGGGCGGCATCCGATCCCGCGACCTGGACGGCATACCTGCTCCGCCCCAGCCGGGTCGAGTTCCTCTCGGTGGCGGCGAGCCGCTCGCACACTCGCGTGCAGTACACAAGGCCCGGCGCCGACGGCTGGAGCCATGACATGCTCGCTGGGTGACTCTGCGCCGCGACCTCCGATCGAGCATGACCTTGCAGGTCGCTGCGCCGACGGCGTTCATCCTCGCGGTCTCATCGGCCAGTTGGGTGCTTCGGGCGTGGGAGGCCGTCACGATCAGCATCGACGGCCGCCCGGTGCAGCCACGCGAACTCGTTGAGGAACCGCTCACCAGACTGCAGTTGTTCGAGACCGGGCAGGGGTTGCTCCTGGTCGACTACGCGGCCGAAATCACCGGGCGCGCACCCGCACCGATGGTGTCTCCTCTCGACCCGATCGTGTACCTCCGGCCGAGCCGCTACGTGCAGTCCGACACCCTCACCCCGTTCGCGCGCGACACCTTTCCCGGGCTGACCGGATCTCATCATGACGGAGCGAGACTGGTGCGAGAGGTGTCGAGCTGGGTGCACGACCGCTTGATCTACGACCCAGTCTCGACGTCGCCCACCGGGGGAGCCGTCGAGACTCTCGACTCTGGCCGCGGCGTCTGCCGCGACTTCGCGCATCTCACCGCCGCGCTGCTGCGTGCCCTCGACGTGCCGGCCAGGCTGGTGTCTGTCTACGCGCCCGGACTGCGGCCGATGGATTTTCACGCAGTGGTCGAGGCGCTCGTCGACGACGGCGACGGTCAGCGGTGGGTGATCGTCGACTCCACCCGACTCGCCCCGCGGCGCGGCATGGTGCGCATCGCGACCGGGAGGGATGCGACTGACACGGCGTTCCTCACGAACACGCTCAGCGACATCCAGTTGCTGCGTCTCGAGGTGGATGCCGCCAGCAGCGAGTCGTTCGATGACGACCCCGACGAGCTGATCGTTCTGGGCTGACCGTTACTTCAGCGCGCTGAGCGCCGCGGCAATGAGGTCAGCAGGATCGCCCGGCTCGAGAAAGTCGACGGAGCTGGCGACGAGCCAGTAATCGCCCTGGAACACGATCGCCGTGCCGACGCCGCCGCTGGTCGAGAAGTAGGCCTCGTCGCCGTAGGTAGGCACCATGGTGCTCTTGCCGACGGCGTCGTTCTTGAGCGACTCGATCGAGGCCGCGTCGAGGTGCGCGGCCGAGATGTCGATGGTGTCGCCGCTCGTCTGGTTCTGCCAGCGGCAGGCGATGCCCTGCTCGGATTTCGCGGTCGCGGCGGCGGAATTCGCCTTCGGCGTCCAGCTGTTGATCAGGCCGAAGTTCGGATTGAAGGCGTAGATGTCGTCGGGGGTGATCAGCGCATTGCAGCCGATGGTGATGGGTGTCGAGACCACGGTGGCAGTCGGGCTCGGTGTTGGCGTCGGGCCCACGGTGTCGCTGGGCGACGCGCTCGGGGTGTCGCTCGGTGTCGGCGTCGGCGTCGGCACGCAGCCGCTGAGGGCGCCGAGTGCGAGAGCAGAGATGGCCAAAGGCACGACGACGTGGCGGAGTGCGGGCATGATCCATTCTCACCCCCGCCCGCTGAGCGCGGCCTGCAACACCCCGCCTCGGTAGGATCGATGGTTGTGAATCCCGCCGAATTGACCGCGACGCTGCTCGAGACCGTGCGCGCGACGGTCGGGCAGCGCGCGAGCGAGGTCGAGGTCGACGACGTGACACTCGAGCGTCCACGCAACCGCGATCACGGCGACTGGGCCTCGAACGTCGCCCTGAAGCTCGGCAAGCGCCTCGGCCTCGATTCGCGCGCGTTCGCAGCCTCTCTCGCGTCGGCACTCGAAGCTGTGGACGGGATCGCGAGCGCCGAGGTCGCCGGCCCCGGCTTCTTGAACATCACCCTCGATGCCGCGGCGGCAGGAGTCCTCGCGCAGAAGATCGTGGAGGCGGGCGAGCTCTACGGCAGCGGCACCCTCTACGACGGCGTCACGATCAACCTCGAGTTCGTCTCGGCCAACCCGACCGGCCCGCTGCACATCGGCGGAACGCGCTGGGCCGCCGTCGGCGACAGCCTCGCGCGCGTCTTCCAGGCGCAGGGCGGCATCGTCACCCGCGAGTACTACTTCAACGACCACGGGGCGCAGATCGACCGCTTCGCGCGCAGCCTGGTCGCGGCGTATCGCAGCGAGCCGGCCCCGGACGACGGCTACGGCGGACAGTACATCCTCGACATCGCCGCGCGGGTGCTCGAGGTGTATCCCGGCGACCTGGCGTCGCTGCCGCACGATGAGCTGCTCGAGACGTTTCGCGCGGTCGGCATCGACCTGATGTTCGGCGACATCAAGGCGAGCCTGCACGACTTCGGGGTCGACTTCGACGTGTACTTCCACGAGAACGATCTGCACGAGTCTGGGGCGGTCGAGCACGCCGTCGAGCGTCTGCGCGAACTCGGCCACATCTACGAACTCGACGGCGCGATCTGGCTGCGCACCAGCGACTTCGGCGATGACCGCGACCGCGTGGTCATCCGCAGCAACGGCGAGGCGGCCTACCTCTCGGGCGACCTGGCCTACTACCTCAACAAGCGGGAGCGAGGCTTCGAGCGCAACCTGATCCTGCTCGGTGCCGACCATCACGGCTATGTCGGCCGGTTGATGGCCATGACGGCCGCCTTCGGCGACGTGCCGTATGTCAACCTCGAGATTCTGATCGGCCAGTTGGTCAACCTGGTCAAAGACGGTGAACCCGTCAAGATGTCCAAGCGAGCGGGCACAGTGGTCACCATGGAAGACCTGGTCGACGTCGTCGGCGTGGATGCCGCCCGCTACGCCCTGGTGCGCAGCTCGCTGGATTCGCCGCTCGATGTCGACCTCGATCTGCTGACCAAGCGCACCAATGACAACCCGGTGTTCTACGTGCAGTACGCGCACGCGCGCACCCAGGCCGTCGCCCGAAACGCCGACGCCGCTGAGGTGCCCCGCGGCCGCTTCGACGCCTCGCTGCTGACGCACGAAACCGAGAGCGCGCTGCTCGGGGTGCTGGCCGACTTTCCGCGGGTGGTGCTGCAGGCGGCCGAGTTCCGCGAGCCGCATCGCATCGCGCGCTACCTCGAAGAACTGGCCGGCACCTACCACCGCTGGTACGACGCCTGCCGGGTCATCCCGCAGGGCGACGATCCGGTCGAAGCCGTGCACGAGACCCGTCGCTGGCTCAACGACGCGACCGGGCAGGTGCTGCGCAACGGGCTCGGCCTGGTCGGCGTGAGTGCCCCGGAACGGATGTAGACCGTGTCAGCCACCGAGCCACTGCCAGCCATGCCCGCCTCGGCACCGCTGACCGCGCCCAAGCCCGCGAAGCGCAAGCGCCGCGTGTGGCCGTTCGTCACGGTCGTCGTCGTGCTGGTGCTGCTGGTGATCGGATACTTCGTCGCGGATGCAGCCCTCAAGAGCTACGCGCAAGATCAGATCAAGCAGAAGGTCGTTGCCGCACTCGGGGTCGATCCCAAGACCGACGTGCAGGTCAAGCTCGGCGGCGGGTCGATGGTGCTGCAGGTGCTGAGCGGCAAGCTCTCGACCGTCGATGTCACGGTACCCAAGCTGACCTTCGGCGACCTGGTGGGCTCCGCAACGCTGAGTGCCACCCAGGTGCCGCTTGACCAGAGCGCGCCCCTGCAGAAGCTCACGATCACCTACCGGGTGACCGAGAAGAACGTGGCGGTGCTGGCGTCCGACCTGAGCGGGATGAAGCTCGACACGATCACGCTCGAGAAGCCCGAGATCGTCGCGAACGCGACCTTCTCGGTGTTCGGCTTCGGCATCCCGGTCGGGCTTGGTCTGACGCCCTCGGCCTCCCACGGCCAACTCGTGTTCACCCCGACCAGCATTCTGGTGTCCGGTCAGAAGTTCACCTCGAAACAGCTGTTCGCGACTCCCGGTCTGGGATCGCTCGCGCACAAACTGCTGAAGCAGCAGTCGTTCTGCGTCGCGCAGTACCTGCCGAAGGCGTTGACCGTGACATCGGCCAAGGTTGCGGACCACCAGATGGTGCTGACGATCTCGGGTGACGGGGCCGCTCTCGGCGGCAGCGGATTTACCACCAAGGGCAGCTGCGGTGCCTGAGCCGGTCGACGGCGTCTTGCCGTTTCAGCCGATCCGCAACACGGTCTACACGGCCCAGGAGTTGTTCTCCGGCTACCAACCCGCCGTCGCGGGCTCGTACGCCGAGACCATGGATTTTCGCTCGTACCAGTGGTTCGTCAAGACCGGCCGCAGCACCCCGATCGACCCGTATGCGGCCATGATGCGCGCGCTGCATGACTCGTCAGTGACCTTCGATGCCGGGGAGATCATTGCCGGTCGCCGTGTGGTCGGGATCATGGGCGGGCATCAGTTGCCCCGCGACTCGGACGCCTACCGCAGCATCGCCGAACTCGGACGCGACCTCGCGCGCCGCGACATGCTCGTCTGCACCGGCGGGGGTCCGGGCGCGATGGAAGCCGGGCATCTGGGCGCCGCGCTCTCTGGGCACCCGGATGCGGAGCTCGATGCGGCGATCGACGTGCTTCGCGCGATGCCGTTGATGCCGACGCTGATCCGCATCGTCGGGCCGGACGGCGCGGCGGATCCCGCGCTCGTCACGATCGCGCACGACTGGTTCGCACCGGCCTGGGAGATGAGTCGAGCGATCGTCGACCCGGTGGAATCCATCTCGATCCCGACCTGGCACTACGGGCACGAGCCCACGTCGCCGTTCGCGACCCACATCGCCAAGCTGTTTCAGAACAGCATCCGCGAAGACGGGCTGCTCACCATCGCCCGTCAGGGGATCGTGTTCACGCGGGGCAGCGCTGGCACGCTGCACGAGGTGTTCCAGGATGCCGAGCAGAATTTCTACGCGACCGGTGGAGCTTTGTTCAGCCCGATGATCTTTCTCGATCGCGAGTATTGGACCCAAACTCTGCCCGTGCACCAACTGGTGGATGCGCTGTTCGCGACGGCAGACCCGGTTGTCGTGAAGGCCTTCAAGAAGTTGGTGCTGGTGACCGACGACATCCGCGAAGCAGCGGACCACCTGGATGCCTTCCAGGCCGACACCTCACGATTGGCGCGCTGACATGAACCCCTGGGAGATCTTGATTCTGGCACTGGTCGTGCTCGTGGCGGCCGGGGTGTTCGTGGTGATGCTGCGCAACGATGCACGCGGCGTGCAGCGCGGGACAGCCGAGGCCGAAGCCCAGGGCGAGACGGTCAAGAAGCGACCGCCGCTTGGCGTGATCTATTTCGCGGTCGGGGTGGTGTTCGTGGTCGTCGGGCTGTTCACTGTCTTCGGGCACTGAGCGCGGAAACGAGTCGAACGTGCGGTACATCCTCGTCTTGCAGTGGCCCGGTTCGTCAGAGTCCGACTACGAAGCGCTTATCGAGATGGAAGACCAACTGGAGAGAAGGCTTGCCGCCCACAGCCGTGTGGACGGGCACGACTTCGGCTCAGGCGAGATGAACATCTTCGTGGAGACCGACGATCCTGCCGGAGCCTTCGCTGATGTTGTCGCTGCGCTCGGGCGCGACCCAAGATGGGCGGACCTCCGTGCCGCATATCGGGAAGCAACTGGGGAAGACTACGAGATTCTTTGGCCGCAGACGCTCCGGGAGTTCTCGGTCGCGTGACGACGGTCCGAGTGGTGCCCAGGCAATACACTGAAACCGGCTTCAGGGACCAAGCCGGGTTCGCTCGCCTCACTCTTCGTTTTCGACGACCAACGTGAGGTCTTGTGACCGCGAACCCGCTCGCGCCCGACTGGCTCCGCCAGCCGGATGATGCGAACGCGCTCGCCGCGACGGTGTGGCCACGCAACGCGGCTCGGGATGCCGCGGGCGTGATCCAACTCGCCGGTGCAACTGCGACCGCTCTCGCCCGGGAGTTCGGCACCCCGTTGTACGTGGTCGACGAGCAGGACGCGCGCGATCGCGCCGCCGACATCCAGACAGCGTTCGAGTCAGCCTTCGGGGCGGTCGGGACGACGGCGAAGGTCTACTACGCAGGCAAAGCGTTTCTGAGCACCGAGATCGCGCGCTGGATGACCGCAGCTGGCCTCAACATCGACATCTGCAGCGGGGGAGAGCTGGCCGTCGCGCTCGCCGCGGGCGTCGATCCGGCCCGACTTGGGTTCCACGGCAACAACAAGAGCCTCGCCGAGATCGACCGTGGTGTCGCTGTCGGCGTGGGCGCGATCGTCCTTGACAGCGTCGTCGAGGTCGAGCGTGTCGCCGCCGCGGCAGAGCGGCACGGGCGCCAGCAGGCGGTTCGGCTGCGGATCAACAGCGGGGTGCACGCCTCGACCCACGAGTTCTTGGCGACCGCCCACGAAGATCAGAAGTTCGGGGTGCCGCTGGCCGACGCGCCCGCGGTAGTGGCGCAGATCCGTTCGCACCCGAGCCTGCGCTTTCTGGGGCTGCACTCGCACATCGGATCGCAGATCTTCGAGTCCGACGGTTTCGCCGAGGCCGCGCGACGCCTGCTGATCGTGCACGCCGAGCTGCTTGCCGACGGCGAGGTGCCCGAGCTGAACCTGGGCGGGGGATTTGGCATCGCGTACACGAGCGCCGACGAGGTGACTCCGATCGAGACGATCGCGCAGGAGCTTGCCCGGGTGATCTCCGCCGAATGCGCGGCCCTAGGCATCCCGGTTCCCGCGGTCGCGGTCGAGCCCGGCCGCTCGATCATCGGCCCGTCGACCGTCACGCTCTACGAGATCGGCACGATCAAAGACGTGGTGGTCTCGGTGGGGGGCTCGACCGACACTGCGATTCGCAAGTACGTCAGCGTCGACGGCGGCATGAGCGACAACATCCGGGCGGCGCTGTACCAGGCCGACTACTCGGTGCGCCTGGCCAATCGGTCATCGGATGCCGCTCCCGCCCTGATCCGCCTGGCCGGCAAGCACTGCGAGAGCGGCGACATCGTCGTGCGGGCCGACTACCTGCCCTCCGACGTGGAGCCGGGCGACCTCGCCGCGGTCCCCGCCACCGGGGCATACTGCTGGTCGCTCGCCAGCAACTACAACTACCTGGGCCGACCCGCGGTGGTCGCGGTGAAGGATGGCGCCGCGCGCGTCATCGTGCGCCGCGAGACCGAGGCCGACCTGCTCAGCCGCGATGCCGGCATCCCGAACCAGAAGGCCACCGCATGATCGAGTACCGCAACCTCCGCATCGCCCTGCTCGGGGCGGGCGCCGTCGGCGCGCAGGTCGCCACGCTACTTCTTGAGCATGCCGATGAGCTCGCCGGCCGGGTCGGCGCGGGGCTGGAACTGGTGGGAATCGCGGTGCGTGACCTCGATGCGCCCCGCAGCGCCGACATCCCGAAAGAGCTGCTCACCACCGACGCGCGCTCGCTTATTCTCGGCGCCGACATCGTGATCGAGCTCATGGGCGGCATCGAGCCGGCCCGCGAATACCTGATGCTCGCGCTCAACTCGGGCGCCGACGTGATCACCGCCAACAAGGCGCTGCTCGCCACCCACGGTCCAGAGCTGTTCGACGAGGCCGAGCAGGTCGGCGCGCAGTTGTATTACGAGGCGGCGGTCGGCGGGGCAATCCCGATCATCCGCCCGCTGC
>JBDSSQ010000019.1:0-145699 GCA_039928695.1 Pseudolysinimonas sp.
GCGGCGTCTACGAAGAGCTCACCCTGCGCGTGGCTCAGCATCCCTCCGAGACCGACGCCTACATGGTGACGCGCGTGCTCGCGTACTGCCTCGAATATGTGGAGGGGATCGCGTTCAGCGACGGCATCTCGTCGACGGATGAGCCGGCGGTGCTCGTGCGCGATCGCACCGGCAGGCTGACCACGTGGATCGAGGTGGGCGCGCCCGATGCGGCTCGGCTGCACTTCGGGAGCAAGCTGGCCGACCGCACCACGATCTACACCCACCGCGATCCGCAGAAGGTGATCGGAGCGTGGTCCGGCAAGAAGATCCACCAGCTGGAGCAGATCACGCTGCAGAGCTTCGATCCCGGGTTCGTGGATGCGGTGGTGGCGGCGGTCGAGCGCCGCAACTCGCTGACGGTGTCGGTCAGTGACGGGACGCTGTACCTCGACGTGAACGGGGTCGCGTTGAGTAGCGGCATCCACGTGCATCAGCTGGGGTGAGCCGAAGGCATTGCGATACGACGCCCTCGATCGTGAAGTCGCCGCCGCGGAGGGGCCAGTGCGGGCCAGCACTTTTGAATGCCCCAGATGTACCCCAAGACCCGAGAAACCGTCACCCGGCAAGCACTATCGGCAGGCCCGAAATTGCCAGTAACTTGAGCTACCCCGACCCAAAGGACGCGACCTTGGCGTATACATATCGCTCCGCATACACCTACGAGTACGTCGACACGAACCGTGTACTCATGGATGGTGGATTGAACCCGCTTCCCGGAGTGACCGCCGCACTGAACGAGTGGTCGGAAAAGGGCTACGAGGTTCATTCGACGCAATACGAGTTCTCTGACCAGTTTCACGTCAGTTGCTTCATTACTTTTCGCAAGGAGTCCTGAATGAAGACACTACTGATCGGCATTGGGATCTGGCTGCTGGGCTGGATCCTGTTCTTCGCGATCGGGTTCGGCACCAACGGGCAAGGCGGCGCGATCGCCTGGATCGTAGGGCCGATCGCGGGCATCGTCGGGATCATCGTCATGATCGTAGGCCGCGATCAAATGCGGCGGAATCGAGCCGCGAGAGGCGGCCAGAAGTTGTCGTCCAAGGTCGACGACTTCATGAGTTGACGATCGGCCAGGCCGCGGGCCGTTCCGCGATTTGAGTCGCCCCGCTCCCGGTCCTGGTGCTCTCGACTCGCAGCGAACGCGCGCCCGTAGCGCTTGGCGTCGATGACGAAGACTCCGCGCGGCGCGCGGACGACGTGGTCAATGTTGGCCTTGGATCCGGGGATGCGGCGGTCGCGCAAGCACCTGCACCGTCGGCACCAGCGCACTGTCCCCACTTTCCGCCCACGCTTCCTGATCGAACGCGCCCGCGCACCGACCGGAATGAGTTGCGATCATGATCGACCCCGATGACCCTTGCACCGTCCGCCTGGATCGAGGTGGGCGCCCCGACTCGTCCGAGCTAGCGATCACGGCTGACGGCCATCAGCGCAGTGGCCGCTGCACCTGACCTTGCGCCCGAAACGGCGCGCCGTGCCACACTTCCTGCATGGCGATGCCCCTCCTGGAAAGACTCATCGGCGTGCCGATTCTCAAGCTGCACGACAGGATCTACCAGGGCACGAATGGGCGCATCGGGCACCGCATCCCGGGCGGGCCTACGACGCTCATCTTGCACACGATTGGCGCGAAAACCGGTGCCGCGCGATCGAGTTCGCTCGCCTACGCGCGTGATGGCGACAGCTATGTTGTGGTGGCGTCGAAAGGGGGCAGCGACTCGGCGCCGGGGTGGTACCACAATGTCCGAGCCCATCCTGAGGTTGAGGTCAACGTCGGGCCGCGGCGCTTCCGAGCTACGGCGCGGGTCGTTGAGGCCGGCGACCCCGACTATCCGCGGCTGTGGCGGATCGCCAACGATATGGCGGGAAACCGCGGTCGCTACATCGAGTACCAGAAGCGAACGGATCGGGTGATCGCGATGGTGGTGGTGACGGCGGTTGGCTGAGGCCTCTCCTTCGGTGGGGCTTGCCTGCCTGGGGCTCCTCTCCTTCGGTGGGGCTGGCCTGTGGCTCCTCTCCTTCACCGTATCTATCTTCGACACTTATCCACCAATAGCCAGCGCACTATAGTATCTTTCTTCTCCTCGTGGGAGAATCGTTCCATGACCACCCCCGCGAGCGTTCTCATCGAGGTTCCCGCCCTCGACGATCTCGCGCGCGTCGACGACGGCGAACTGATCGTCACGATGAGCCGCTGGGCTGAGGCGCGGCGGATCATCGATGCCGGGCTGGCGACAGTGGCGGGCGAGGTCGCAGCGCGCTCCACGCTCGAACTCGGCTACCGCGGGCTCGCCCAGCGTTCGGGCGCTCGCACCGCGGATGCCCTGGTCTCCCAACTGACCGGCACCTCGGGTCCCGAGGCGCGATCGTTGACGACCGTTGGCACGATGATGGGGTCCCCCGAGCCGTGGCTGGCAGGGGTCGCGTCTGGCGTTGCGGCCGGGCGGCTCTCGGTCGGGTCGGCCGCGGCAATCCGCACCGGGCTCGGCGCGCCCTCGCCGACGGTTGCCGCCGACGATCTCGCGGATGCCGCACACGAGTTGCTGCAGACGAGCGGCAACCTGCCGCCCGAGAAGGTGGCGCGTCGCGCTCGTGAGTTGCGCGACGAACTCGACTCGCTCGGCGTGGGCGACCGCGAGGCCGAGTTGCGAGCCAGGCGTTCGTTGCGTCTGATCCCCCAAGCCGACGGGATGACGCGGCTCATCGCCCTGCTCGATCCCGAGTCGGCGGCGCTCGTCACCGATGCGGTCGACGCGGTCACCGCACCGCGTCGCGGGGGTCCGCGGTTCGTCGATCCCGATGCCGCCGCGCGTGCCGAGTCGATCGTGAACGACCCGCGAACCACCGAACAGCTGGCTCTGGATGCCCTGGTCGAGATGGTCCGGATCGCCGCGTCAGCAGACAACGGCCGCGTCTTCGGCGTGCGGCAGCCCGCCGTGCGAGTGCACGTCGCCGCGTCCGACCTGCGCCGGGGAGCGGGTGCCGCTCACCTCGAGGGCCAGACCGCAGCGGTCTCGGTTCAGACGGCCGAGCAGATCGCGTGCTCGATGGGGTCGATCGCGATCGAGTTCGCCGACGACGGAACCGCACTTCGTCTCGGACGCACGAAGCGCACCTTCACCGACAAGCAGAAGCTGGTGCTCGCGGCGATCTGGGGAGGATGCGCCCACCCCGGATGCGATCGACCGCCCTCCTGGAGCGAAGCCCACCACATCGACGAATGGCAGCGGGATCACGGATCCACCGACATCGAAGCCGGGGTCCTGCTCTGCCGCCACCACCACCTGCTGGTCCACAACAACGGGTGGCGAATTCGGCGAGCCGGCACCGACTACCTACTCGAACCACCACCGGGCGACGACCTGCATCGAGAGCCGATCGTGCTCGTGCCCAAGAATCCGGTGCGACGACGACATCCAGAGATGACGGACGAGACGACTTACCTGCCGCGCGACGCCGCCCGAGTGGCGCGTCGGTTGGCGCGTCGGTTGGCGCTGGCACGCAACTGAAACGCGCGCACGTCGCCGGCCGACAGACTGACCAAGATGCCGATGTCGAGCATCAGATTCGCGACCCACAACGTGCCGACCTGATCGACAACCGCAGGGCCGCCCAGCAATGCGACCAGCGCGCCGACCACGCTAAGCGTCAGGATCGCCAAGCGCGCGAGCAGCCGGCCCGAGAAGGTGAGTTGCACCAGCACGAAATAGGCGACACCTCCGACGATGGTCGCGGCGAGCAGAAGCCCCCAGTTGGGCAGCGGCGGTGCGCCGATGAACGTGGCGAGTGCGGTGATCAGGGCGATGAGTCCCCTCAGCACGGCGAGCCCGTATCCGATGTACAACGTCTGCGGCCTCCGGACTCGGTTCGAGGCGGCGCTGTTGCTCGCGTTCTCGATTGCGTACCGGGCCTCGGCGAGCAGGGTCGTGCCGCCGCGATGCGCGGTCGCCGGCGCGGCTGGCACGGCCGGCACGGCGGCCGACGCATCATCCATGTTGATCGCGGCGTCGGTGGCCGCGCCCAGCCCCCACAGCCCCACGATCGGCAAATCGCCGTCGGTATGGATCGCGTCGCCGCCGCCGGTGCGGGAGTGATATCCGGTCGAGAAGTTCGAGATCACCTCCAACTCGGCGGTGGGGTTCGCGGCTCGCAGGGTGCGCACGATGTGGTCACGTTCCACGTCGGTGTTGCTGGCGATCTTGTGCGTGATCTGCAGAGTGAAGAGCGAGAGCCCGACCGAGCGGTCGTATGAGGCCGACCCGATCCAGTCGACCGATGCTCCGCCCGGCAGCCGCCAGCCGCTAGGTGCGCGCCAGAAGCGTACGTGGTGGCGCCGCGCCGGGCTGGCGTTGACCTCTTGCTGGTAGGTGAAATCCTGCATGCGTCCGAACAGGAACGCCGGGCTGACCGGCGCCCCTGCGTAGCTCCTGCGCCGCAGCGTCGAGGTCACGATCCGCAGACCGCTTCGAAAGCCGAGTTGGTCGGCGAGCACCCAGCCGGCGCGCTCCATCGCGGTGTGCACCTCGGCCTCCGTGCCGCGAAGCACGAGATTCACCGGATCGCCCAGCAAGCCGTCATAGAGGCGCGCACGCCCGATGAAGTAGTCCGGCAGGTAGATCAGGGCAAGCATCGTGTGGATGCGCGGCAGCAGCAGGTAGGCAACCACCAACCAGACGACCAGCAGCAGCCACCCGTACCGGATGCCGTGGTGCACCAACTCGTCGATCGTCAGCCACACCACCCACCCGGCCGCGACCGCGCCGAGGAAGAAGAACAGTCCGTCGATGACCGTCCAGAGCGTGAACGCGCGGCGCGTGGTGACGGTCATGTGGCTAGCGTGTCACGCTGAGCCGCCGTCGACGTTCGGGGCGCGGCATCCATCATGAGCTGCCGAGCCGAGCTACTCCGGCCCCACCGTGCCGGTCACGATGTCGCCGGCCCGCGTGTAGCGCGCGAACACCACTCCGCTCGGCGTCACGGTGCCATCGGTCACCGTGAATGCGGCGGGGATCGTGCCGCGGTCGAACAGCTTCTTGCCGCCGCCGAGGGTGACCGGGTAGATCGCGAGCTGCAGCTCGTCGACCAGGTCGTTCTCGAGCAGCGTCTGGATCAGCTCGCCGCTGCCCCAGACGGTCAACGCGGCATCGCCGGATTGCTTGAGAGCGCGGATGTCGTCAACGCCGCCCAGAAAGGTGGTGTTGCTCCAGTCTGAGGAGCTCTCGTTGCGCGAGACGGGATACTTCGTGACCTCGTTGATGCCGGGCCACAAGTCGGCGTGCTGCGGCCAGTAGTTGGCGAAGATGTCGAAGGTCTTGCGTCCGAGCAGGATGTCGCTGGGCGTCATCAGCTCGACGAAACGCGTGTCGTACTCCTCGTCGCCGTAGCTGGCCGTCCAGCCGCCGTACCTGAAGCCACCCGAGGTGTCTTCGTCGGGGGCGCCGGGCGCCTGCAGCACGCCGTCGAGGCTGATCATGGAGTTGACGATGATCTTTCGCATGGTGTCCAGTATGCGCTGGGCAGTCAGCGGACTGGGCAGTTAGCGGGCTGCGCAGTCAGCGGGCTGCGCAGTCAGCGGGCCGCGCGGGCGCGTCGGCGCACGAGCAGAGTTGCCGTCCCCGCCAGCAGGAAGAGAGTTGCGATCGCCAACCCGCCGACCGGCGACGAACCCGTGGCACTGAGTGTCGCTGCGGCGGGGCTGGACACCGTGGTCGCGGTGGTGTTCGAGGTGGCGACTGCTGCATCCGTCGACAGAGTCTCGACGTACGAGACCTGCGCGGCATTCTGCAGGTTGGCCCCCACCGTGCCGCTGTCGACCGTCACGCGGAAGGTCACGGCGCGCGACTCGCCCGCCGGGATGCTGCCGCCCGTGCTGGCGTCCGCGCCGTCGCCGATGCGCCACTGCAGAGTGCCGGCGGCGTTCTCTCCTGTGTCGTCGCCCGCCGCATCCGTCACGGCGCCGTTGGCGTCGGTCATCGAGCCCGCGACATACGTGGTGCCCACCGGCACGGTGTCGGTGACGACGACCGTGGACGCGGGAACGCCGCCATCGTTGCGCGCCGTCACCGTGTATTCGAGCGTGTCGCCGACAACCGGGCTCAGGCCCGGGTGGGTGATGTTCGCAACTGACTTCGACGCGATGACGCAGGCGGCAGTGCCCAGGCTGATCGAGTCGAGAAAGTTGCCCAAGCTGTCGCCGCCCACCGATGAGACCGACACGAACGCGAATCGAGTGGTCGTCTGACCGGCCGGCACGACGTACAGGCCGGAGTAGGTTCCCCATGCCGTCGGATCGTCGGCGATCGGGCCTCCCTGCTGCACGAGTGGGCCGGAGGGTGGTCCGAGGTCGACCGCCATCACATCGGTGCCCTCGCGGCCGCGGTGCTGCAGCTGCCAGCGCAGGAGCTCGCCCGGTACGGTCGCCAGGTCTTGGTAGAGGGTCGATACCTGGTTGGCGTTGAGTTCGGCGAAGTTGTTACCGCTGCCCGGCGGAACTCCTGCATCGCTTGCCCAGAGTTCGATGGCACCGTCGGATGCCGTGGTCGACCATCCAGGAACCTGGGACTGGTCAACGATGAGGACGCCCGAGAACGAGTTGGCTTCGAATCCGCCATTCACCAGGGCGACGGCCGCTGGACAGACCGCCGGCGTCTGAGCGGCCCGAGCAGTCGGAGCAGTCTGTGCGGTGCGAGCAGTCGGAGCAGTCTGTGCGGTCGGTGCCGTCGGCGAGGCGGATGCGGACGCGGCCGGGGCCGACAGCACGGTCAACGCAGACAGCGCCACGGCGCCCGCGACGAGGGCAACGAGCACGTCGCGTCGTGCGCGTGCGCGTGCTTGTGCTCGTGTTCGTGGGCGGAGCTCGGGTCGCACGGGTGGGTACCAGTCCGTAGTGGTCATCGTCGTCGGGTGGTGGGTGGCTGAGTGGGCCAAGTGTACCGACGTTGCCCCACTGCGCTCGCTGCCGCGTGCCGACTCTTCCTCCAGCGTCGCGATCGACTGGCCAGTTGGTGGGGCGGTGCGGGGCTCGATGCGCGTGGCTCGGTGCGGGGCTCGGTACTGCCGGCTCGCTCCCGGTGCGTCTGGCGCGCTGGTCTCTTCGTTCAGCCCCTCGCGGGGCAACTCGATAACTGGCCGCGAGTTCGACAGAGTAGCTATCCGTGAGAGCGATCCATATGAGCACGACGCGGTTCACCGAGAGCTACGGTCCGTACGCCCTGGTCGCCGGCGGCTCAGACGGACTCGGCGCCGCCTTCGCCGACGCGATAGCGCGCCGCGGAGTCAACCTCGTGCTGATCGCGCGCCGCGAAGATCGGCTCGCGGCGACGGCGGCGCGCCTGAAGCAGACCCACGGGGTCGACGTCATTCCGGTGGTGGCCGATATGGCCGACTTCGACGACGTGAAAGCCCGGGTCACCAAGCTCAAGGTCGACATCGGCCTGCTGGTCTACGACGCCGCCTACGCTCCGATCGGCCCGTTCGAAGACGCAACAGAAGATCAGCTGGCTCAGGCCGCGGCCGTCAACGTGCGCGCTCCGCTGCTGCTCGCGAAACTGCTGTCGGCGCCGATGATCGCACGCGGCCGCGGGGGGATCGTGCTCATGTCATCCCTCGCTGGCTCGCAAGGCAGTCCCAACATCGCCGCCTACGCGGCCACCAAGGCGTTCAACACGATCCTCGCCGAGGGCCTCTGGAAAGAGCTCAAACCGCGAGGTGTCGACGTGCTCGCGTGCACCGCCGGCGCGATCCTCACCCCCGGATACCAACAAGCCGAGGGATCCAAACCCGCCCCGGGCACCCTGTCGGCTGCGGCGGTCGCCGAACAGACCCTCAACGCCTTGGGCCACGGCCCGATCGTCGTGCCCGGAGCCGTCAACAAGCTCGGCCGCTTCGTGCTCACTCGGCTGCTCACCCGACGAGCGGCCATCGCCCTCATGTCCCAGAACACCGGAGGCCTGTCATGACGATCTTCCTCGGCCTGATCACCCCGCTGATCGCCTATGCCGTGATCACGCTGCTGCATCTCGTCATCCCGAGCCGGCGACGGCCGGGCTACGTGACGAGCGACGCCACGAGCGACGCCACGAGCGATGCCACCGGTCGGGTGCTCAGCTACCGCACCAACGGGCGATACGTGCTGGCGGTGAGCGTCATCCTGTGGTTCGCGCTCGGGTATTTCCAGGTTGTCCCGTACACCTGGCTGTACCAGACGCGCTGGTGGGGGCTGCTCGGCGCGGTAGTCATCGGGCTTGTCTTCTCGCTGGTCATCGTGCTGCGGTATCCATCGACCGGAAAGAGCGTCTTCGCCGACCTCTGGTTCGGTCGGTCGAAAGACGTGCAGATCAACAACGGCTTCGTGGATGCCAAGGTCTGGCTGTACCTCGTCGGCGCCGTCATGCTGCAGCTCAATGTGTTGTCGTTCGCGGCGTTCCACCTGGCGAAGTTTTCAGGCGGGAATATCAACCCCGGATTTCTGCTCGGCTGCGCCATGCTCACCTGGTTCTGCTGCGAATACCTGATCTTCGAGCGAGTCCACCTCTGGACATACGACTTCATCGCCGAACGCGTCGGCTTCAAACTCGGATTCGGATGCCTGGCCTTCTACCCCTACTTCTACTCGGTGGCGCTGTGGTTCACCGCCGACCTGCCGAACCCCCGCCTGCCAGCTGGGGTGACGATCCTGTTCGCCGTGCTGTTCCTCGGCGGATGGGTGCTCACCCGCGGCGCAAACATGCAGAAGTTCTTCTTCAAGACGGCGCCCGAGCGCAGGTTCCTGTGGATCACACCCCAGGCAATCACCGACGGCACTCACAGCCTGCTCGTCAACGGTTTCTGGGGCGGCAGCCGTCACATCAACTACTTCGGCGAGATCATTCAGGCGGTCGCGATCGCGCTCGCCCCCGGCTACTTCGGCGTCTGGATGGTGTGGCTCTATCCCCTCTATTACGTCGCGCTCTTCCTCAGTCGCCAAGCCGATGACGACAAGGTCTGCCGCGCGAAGTACGGCGAGCTGTGGAGCGAGTACACCGCGAAGGTGCCGTACCGGATCGTGCCGCGGCTGTACTAGGTGACCGGTACTAGGTGACCGGCGAGACGGCCGCGAACCCCACGACCAGCACGGCGGCCAACGAGACGGCCGCGATGGCGAGCATCCCGATGGCCATCAGCGCCAGCCGCAGGCGCAGTCGAGTCACGGGCACCGTGAGGCGTGCGACGACCATCCCCGCGTAGAGCGCGAGGTCGATGATGGCTGCGGCGAGAGGCACCCCGCGCGGTGACAGACCAGCCACCGTCTGCGAAATCAGCACCGCCAGCGCGACCGCCGTGAACAGTCCGCCCACCACGAGCCAGATGCGCCCGGTCGAGAAGGTCAGCGACGGCTGATCGGTGACCTTCGTCGGATCGAGCGGGGGCGGCTGATCGGGATCCATAGCCCCTATCGTGTCACCGCGTCTGGCGCCACGGGGTCTGACGCGACTCCATAGAAGGCAGCCGCCGTGCGCCATGCCAGCTGCTCCCGCTCCGCCGGCGCCGCGCCGAGGTCATCGAGCACGAGGTCGATCCACGCCCCGGGCGACTGCCCGTGCGAGGTGACCGCAGACACCGGCCAGTCGCTTCCGACCATGCAGCGCTCGGCACCGAACGCGTCGAGCGCGGTCTCGAGCCAGGGGCGAACCTGGCCGAGCAGCTCTGCGGGCGCGGCCTCCGGCGCCATGCCCGACAGCTTCACCCGCACCTGCGGCAGGGCGGCAAGCTCGCGCAGGTCGCGCTCCCAGCTGCCGTCATCCCCCGCCGCGACCGGAGGCTTACCGAGGTGATCGAGCACGACCGGCAGCTCGGGCACACTGGCAAGCAACCTCGTGAGCGCAGACACCTGGCCGGTCCGAACGCAGGCGTCGAAGACCAACCCAGACCCCGCAAGCGTGGCCAGGCCCGCTCTCAGCGCGTCGCTTTCGAAGAAGGCGAGCGGCTCATCCTGCAGCAGCCGACGGATGCCGACCACCTTGTTCACGCCCCTTACCTCGTCCAGGTACGCGGCAACGCCGCCGCCCAACTCGAGCGGCGCGTGCGCCACGATGCCGAGCAACTCGGGCCAGTCAAGCTCGCTGACCCAGCGGGCCTCGGCGAGCCCATCGCGCGCATCCGCCTGCACGAAGATCACGCCAGTGACCTCGGGGGCCGCGGCGTGATACTCGGCGGGCAAGTAGGGCCGGTCGAGCACGCCCTCGAGCCAGCCGTACTCGTTCACCTGCGGATCCCACACGTGCACGTGGCTGTCGATGAGCGATGACACTTGGCCTCCTGCGGTCGGCGATCTTCGTTGGTCGGGCCGCAGCGGCGCCGCGGAAACGTGCCCCTGGAGGGATTCGAACCCCCAACCCTTTCCTTAGGACGGAACTGCTCTTCCATTGAGCTACAGAGGCTGACCCGCCGATTCTACCGAGCCGGTCCCGGGCTCAGACGGCGCAGAGCCGGCGACCCCGGCATCCGCGATTCGATCGGCGCGGTCAGCCGTGCGACCCGTCATTGCGCACACTATCGAGGGTTACTCGCTCGCGCGGGTTCTGGCAACCACCTCGGCGGTGAGGTCGACCGCGCGCTGAAGCGCGGCATCCCCGTGCGGCACGACCGTGATGGTCAGCCACGCGCCGTGATACAGAGTGTCGACGATTGCGGGAAAGTCGACTCCGGGGTCCTCGGCGAAGACTCCGCTGGTCGCGATCGTCTGCTTGGCACCGGAAGCCGCATCGTCGTAGAAATCGCTTCCCCGCTCATCCATGATCTTCTGGCGGTTGGCGTCGGTGACCCTGCCCATGTAGATGGACACACTCGACGAGTAGTCGGGGGTCGCCCACAAGCACCCGACATCGGTGGTGTCCTCGAGAACAGGCAGACGGTCGAAGGGAGCGGGCGACGGGCTTCCCGGTCCCTCGACCAGCGTCATTCCCGCGCTCTTGAAGTAGTCAAGCTGCGATGCCGGCACCACATCGACGCACGCCGTCGGGATCGTGAAGCCAACCGGCGTGGCGCTCGGTGTCGTGCTCGGTGTCTGGCTGGCCGAAGTTTGCCGATCGGGTGCTGCCGCCCCGTGCGAGGCGTCGGCGGTGGTCGTCGCACATCCCGCGCAGGCGACAAGTACCCAGCCAATGCCGAAAATGCCGATCGTGCGCAGTGCAACGCCCATGCCGACCTCGTTCCCGTTGGCTCACCCTAGCCTCAACAGAAATCTCGTGCCCCGTCAGCCTCAGCCTGCGAGGCTCCTCGACCCGCCGCGGTTATTTCGGCGGTGCGTAGAGGTAATACGCGTCGCCCGGGTTGATCACGCGGGTGGCGTACTGGTGCGGCGTGCCGTAGTTGTACTCCTCGATCAGCACCTGGCCGTTTTCGAGGATGCCGTTGACATAGGCCACGTGGTTGGCCCCCGAGAACCACGCGACTGCACCCGGCACCGGCGTCGTGCCGGTTGGCCAGCCATGGTTCAGCCACGCGGACTTCCACTCGCGGGCGTTGCCGCCATTCGGGGTCAGTTGGCTCCAGGCCCACCTGTACGGAGCCGACGTCGTGCCGGCATCGCGGTTGAGACGCCACGCGACGAAGTCCACGCACTCGCGGTAGTAGTAACCGAGCGGCGAGAGGCCGCCGCCCTGGTTGCGCGACAACTCCGCGAACCATGGGTAGTCGTCGCCGCGATCCCGTGCGCCCGACTTCAGGTACGCGGCGATGTTCTGCTCGCGGATGGCGGCGGCATACATCGACCTGAGGTCGGAGGCGCTGGTCGCGGTGTAGCCACCGCGCGCTGTGGTCGAGATGGTGGATGCGGCGTCCTTGGCCACATACACCTTCTGGGTCTGCACTGCCGCAGCTGCGGTGAGCGTGGCGACATTGTTGTCGGCATAGGCCGGAATCGCCAGCACCGCGAACAACCCGCCGACGGCGAGCATGACGCCGACGCCGAACACTCGCTGACGCAGGGGCTTCTTTGACTCGTCGTACCGGGTGACAGTGCGTTTCGGCGCGGGGCGCGGCGCGTCGCGGCGGCGGGAGGCCGAACGCTCCGTGGCGGGGTGAGAGGTCATGCGCTCGGCACCGTGGTGCGAGATCGTGCGCGCTTCACCGCGCGGGAGAGACGAGGGCGCAGCGGCGGGGAACGCGTCGGCTGCATGCCAACTGGGCACGATCGGAATGGGAGCGCTCTGCACCACTACATAGGGCGCGACCGGCGTCGCGAGCTCGGCGGCCACGTCGGCGACGGAAATAGCCTGAGTCGCCCCGAGCTCGGCGGGCGAAGGCGCGAGAATCGCGTCGAATGCTGACGGCGCGGCCAGGTCGGTGGTGAGCGGTGAACTGGTGACGTCTCCCAGCAGCGGAAAGAGCGACGCGATCCCGTCGTAGGCCGGCGCTGCGGGCGCGGGTGCCGCGGGCGCGGGCGCCGCGGCGGCGCGGGCGGTATCCGCGGCATCCGTCGAAAATCCGCCTGCGGCCCTGGCTTCACGTCGCGAAAGATAGACGGGCGCATCGCTCGCGACCGGGGTCGGAGCCGGGGTCGGAGTCACTGTGGCGGAGTGCCGGTTTTCGGGTTCACTCAGAACGGGCGGTGCGGACACGGGGATTGAAGTGTCCGGCATCCCGCCGAAGAGAAATCCCAAGCCGTCTGGGATCTCGCGTTCCGTCATGAAGCCTCCGGGGTTGCGACCCGATCGAGCCTAGGCGAGATGCGGCCGAATGTCACGTTGACATAACGGCCCGTAACCAGGGGTCATCGCACGCGGGTGCCGAATCACGCAGCGGGCGCGAGGAACTCTTCCCACTGCGGCAGCGCACGCTCCACACCGCGGACCAACCACGCGGTGCCATGCGGCGGGCGCGGGATGCTGCGCAGCGACCATCCCATCTCGTGCGGAGTGCGGTCACCCTTGAGGTTGTTGCAGCGCAGGCAGCACGCCACCAGGTTCTCCCAGCTGTCTGCGCCGCCGCGCGACCGCGGGATGACATGGTCGATCGTCGACGCTGAGCCTGCGCAGTATGCGCAGCGCTGCGCATCGCGACGCAGCACGCCGCGCCGTGACACCGGTACGGACCGCCCGTTGGGAATCCGCACGTACCGACGCAGCAGGATCACCGACGGGCGCTCCCACCGTCCCGAGGCGCTGAGCACCGGATGTTCGTCATCACTCGCGATGATTGAGGCCTTGCCGTCGAGCACGAGCACGATTGCCCGCTTGAACGACACGACGGCGAGCGGTTCGTAGCCGGCGTTGAGTACCAGGGTTCGCATGGCGGTTCCTCTCGAAGGCGCCCGCACGGCTTGCGGGCATTCGACTCCCGGCGTCAGGCCGGATCAGAGGAGGGGCAGACGAAAAAAGCGCCGTCGCGAACGACAGCGCCTAACTCATCCGGACGTGACAGTGCACGACCGGTCGAATGCTGCGCCGTATGAGAAAGACCGCGCGCGCATCCATGGTGAGGATGCTGCCCGAGTTCCGCATGGTGGCTCTCCCGAAATCCGTGATACCGAGAGCACCAGGCTACCCCGAGAGCGCCAGCGAGCCCGTCACGGCACGGTTACGAACCAGCGAAGCGCGGCGGCTGCGCTCAGATGCCGTAACGGACGAAGTAGTGGTTGCTGGTGTAGATCGCGTGGACCCCCACCGTCCTGCCGGGCATGGGCGCGTCGATCATCGAGTTTCCGCCCAGGTAGATGCCCACGTGGCCGCCGCCGTCCAGGACGACGATGTCGCCCGGCAGTGCCGCGGATGCCGCGATCGCCGTGCCGCCAGAGCCCTGGCGCGATGACGAGTGCGGCAGCGCCACGCCGAACTGCGCGTAGACGTACTGCGTGAAGCCTGAGCAGTCGAACCCGGCAGGCGACGCTCCGCCGTATGCGTACGGGACGCCCTCGTACTGCTCGGCCACCGCGACCACCTGGGCGAGGCTGAAGCTCGGGTACGGCGGGTTCGCGAGTAGGGCTCGAACGCTGGGGCCGCGATAGGCCAGCATGGCCGCGCGCAGCTGTGCGCGCTTCAGTTCGGCCTCGGATGTCGCTGAGATCACGTCGCGAGTCGCGGCCGCAGCCGGCGCGTCGGTGGCGACCGTCATCGTCTGGGCGTCGGAACTCTTCAGCTGCTCGAGCTGAGCCGTGGCATCCGTCTGCGCTGCTGTCGCCGCGGTCGTCGATGCGTTGTGAGCCGCGTACGCCGGAAGGGCGACAGTGCAGAAGATGGCAGGGACCGCCACGGCCACAATGGCGAGGCTCAAAGCCATACGGGAAGAATCAGAAGTGCGGGTTTTACCTGAAAACAAGAGTTGAGCTCCTGCGCCTCGGCCGGCTAGGTGTGCCGCCCCATCCCTGTCGTATGTCACGTCGTGCCGCAGAGGATGGGTGAACGAGACGCCCTGCGGTACGGCCTCCGACCGGCTTGCGTGGCCGAGAGGACTTGATGACTTTACGTGACACCGCGTTGATGTGCCAACCGAGCACGCCGCCTGAGGAGAAAACCAGCCGCGAAGTGGGGGGGGGTGATCAGGCCGCGACGTAGACGTGCACGGCGACCTCGCTCGGCAACTCCAAGCCTTCGCCATGACCGGCGACCTGCACCATCACATACGAGCCAGCGGAGGAAATCGTCACGTTTGCCCCCGGCACGACTCCGGCCGCGAGCAGTTGCGTGAGCAACTCGGGCTCGAACTGCACCGGCTCGCCCAGCCTCCGGATGGTGCCCTCGACGGGGCCTGCCTCCTCGGCGACTCTGGCGACGAGATTGATCACGCCTTGCAGGAATGGGGCGGCGAGCGGGTCTCCCAACTCATCCAGAGCGGGGATCGGGTTGCCGTACGGCGACTCGGTCGGGTGATCGAGCAATACAAGCAGACGGCGCTCGACCTGCTCGCTCATCACGTGCTCCCAGCGGCACGCCTCGTCGTGCACGTACGCCCAGTCGAGACCGATCACGTCGGCGAGCAGTCGCTCGGCAAGACGGTGCTTGCGCATCACGTGCATGGCACGGCTGCGGCCCTCTGGGGTGAACGAGAGATGGCGGTCGCCTTCGACATGCACGAGCCCGTCGCGCTCCATGCGGCCGATGGTCTGGCTGACGGTGGGACCGGAGTGCCCGAGGCGCTCGGAGATGCGCGCGCGCAAGGGAACGATCCCCTCTTCTTCGAGGTCGAGGATCGTCCGCAGATACATCTCAGTCGTGTCGACGAGATCGGTCATCGTTGCTCCCAGGGTGGCCACCGGACCCGGTCAGCCTACCGGCGCTGCCCACAGTTCGCCGTGCGCGTGAAGGCCGCCCTCCGAGGCTCGATACGATTGAGCACGTGACGCTCGAGATCCCCGCTGACCTTCTTCCCGTCGACGGCCGGTTCGGATGCGGCCCCTCCAAGGTTCGACCCGAACAGCTCGCCCACCTCAACGCCCACGTCGCCCTCCTCGGCACCTCGCATCGCCAAGCCCCTGTCAAAGACCTCGTCGGCCGGGTGCGCGGCGGGCTTGCCGAGCTGTTCCGGTTGCCAGACGGCTACGAGGTGCTGCTCGGCAACGGCGGGTCGACCGCATTCTGGGATGCCGCGGCCTATTCACTGATCGAGAAGCGCGCCGAGATGCTCACCTTCGGTGAGTTCGGCGCCAAGTTCGGCCAGGCTGCCACGACTCCCTTCCTCGAGGCGCCGCACATCCTCTCCGCTCCCGGCGGCTCGCGCAGCGAAATCGAGGTACTCGCCGGCATCGACGTGTACGCCTGGCCGCACAACGAAACCTCCACAGGAGTGATGGCTCCCGTGAAGCGTGTTCACGGCGACCCAGGAGCCCTCACCGTGATCGACGCGACCAGCGCGGCGGGCGGCGTCGACTTCGACGCGGGCGAGACCGATCTCTACTACTTCGCGCCGCAGAAGAACTTCGCGAGCGACGGCGGACTGTGGTTCGCTCTTGCCTCGCCGGCGGCGATCGAGCGCATCGAGCGGGTAAGCGCATCCGACCGCTACATCCCCGAATTCCTCAGCCTCAAGAACGCGGTCGACAATTCCCGGCTGGAGCAGACGCTGAACACCCCGGCGATCTCGACCCTGCTTCTCATGGAGAACCAGATCGATTGGATCAACGCCAACGGCGGGCTCGCCTGGGCCGACGCGCGCACGCGCGAGAGCAGCGGCATCCTGTACGACTGGGCATCAGCGAGCAGCGTTGCCACCCCCTTCGTCGGGAACCCAGAGCACCGCTCGCAGGTGGTCGTCACGATCGACTTCGACGAGAGCGTGGATGCCGCGGCCCTCGCCAAGACCCTGCGGGCGAATGGCATCGTCGACACCGAGCCGTACCGCAAGCTCGGCCGCAATCAGCTGCGGGTGGCCACCTTCGTCGCGATCGAGCCGGATGACGTGCGAACCCTGACGCGCGCGATCGACTTCGTGCAGGCGAATTCACCCGCAGTCGTGGCCTGAGCCGCGGCTAAGGTCGAAGCATGCGGTTGTGGCTGAAAGACTCTGAGCGCCGCCCCGACCCCGCGCCCATCAAGACCGATGACCGCAAGGTCGTGTTGATCGGCCTGGTGCTCTGGCTGGTCGCGCTCGGCGGACTACTCGTCTTTCTTGCGCCGCTGCTTGCGCAGGGCAGGGGCTGGTGGCTCTGGACCGTCCTCGTCGGGCTCGGCATCGGGCTCATCCTGCTCGTCTACACCCACAGAAGACGGCATCCCCGCTAACTGCTCGTCCGATTCGAAGTCGATGCCATCATCTGGATCGTCGCCGAGATCGTCCGTGTCGTCATCGTCTGGCTCGTCATCTGCGTCGTCATCGTCTGGCTCGTCATCTGCGTCGTCATCCGCCGCGTCACCGGCGGCCAACTCGCCAGCCGCGATCGCCGCCTGTGCCGCCTTGTAATCCTCGAGGCGATCGGCCCACGGCACCCAGTCGGGCGCGATCAGCGCACCCTCGCCGGGCAGCAACTCGGCCTCGAGCACCGTCGGCTCTTCGTCGGGCAACTGCGCGACACTGACAGTCCAGAACCAGTCGGGGTAGCCGAGCATCGACGACGCGAACTGGATGGTGCTGACGCCCTCGCCGTTCGCCTGTTCCGAGACGAGCGCGCCGATGTTGGCCTCTGGCGTGATCTCGAGCAGAGCCGCTCGCGCGACGTCGACTGCTGTGTTCACGGCGTCAGGCACCGAGTTCTCAGGCATCGAGGTCGTCGGCGACCTTGCGCAGCACCGCAGCGATCTTCGAGCCGTGCGTCTTGTCTGGATAGCGACCGCGCCGCAGCGCAGCGCCGATGCCGTCGAGCAGCTTCACGAGGTCTTCGACCACGATCGCCATGTCGTCAGCCGAACGCCGGGTGAGCTTGCTCAGGCTCGGTGCGGGGTCGAGAACCCGAACCGAAAGCGCCTGGGCGCCCTTCTTGCCGTCGGCGATGCCGAACTCGAGGCGGCTGCCCGCGCGCACGACGGTGCCCGCCGGCAGCGCCGAGGCGTGCAGGAAGACCTCCTGGCCGTCATCAGCTGCGATGAAGCCGAAGCCTTTGTCTTCGTCGTAGAACTTGACCTTGCCGGTGGGCATGGGGACCTCTCCTATGGGTGCTGGACGTCGGGCCGGGGCGCTGGCCCTATCCTGGTGCTGTGGCAGAGAACACCCGTGTGCCCCTCAATCGTATCGAACGCATGCTGGCGTTCGTGATCGGTTCTCTCGTTGGCGTCTCGATCGTCGCGATCGTGGCGACCTTCATCGGCCGGGCGTCGCATGTCGACTTCACGGTGGGAGCGTGGCCGGCCGTCGTACTGCTGCCCTTGATCGCCCTGCCCCTGGTCGTCATCCTGCTCATCGTCTTCCTCATCATCAGCGTGACGCGCCGCGCCCGTCTCGCGCGCGATGCCGGCTAGCAGCGGCTCAGCACTCGCGCTCGCGGCCCGGCTGCGTGCGCTCGACGATGACGCCCTCGCGCGCCTGGTGACCGAACGCGGGGTGCGGCAGCAGGGCATCCGCGACTTCTTCGACCTGGCCGAGGCGCTGCTCGACCGGGCGTCGGTGCAGGCCGCGCTGCAACGGCTGGAACGTCAGACTCTCGCGCTGATCGCCGTCACCGGCGAGCTCGCCTCGACAACGGGCGCGCCGACCGCTGCGCAACTCGCCACGGCGCTCAACGCGACGCCGGCGGAGGTCGCCGAGCGCACGGCCGTCGCCCTCGGGGCCGGGCTGCTCGGCGAAGAGTCTGGACACTATGCACCCTGGGACGCCGTTGTCGACCAACTGAACGCTTGGCCGGCATTCGGCCTGCCCTCTCGCGCCGAGCTGGTGAGCGGCACGCCGCCGGCCGCTCTGGAGCCGGTCAGCGAATCCGATGCCCGCTTCGTCGACCGCGGGGCAGGCGACCGCGCGTTCGGCACTCTCGCAGCCGTGACTGAACTGGTGCTCGCCCTGCGTGGGGAGCCGGCCCGCCAGCTGGCACGAGGCGGGGTCGCTTTGCCAGACGCGAGACGACTCGCGGCGGCGACCGGCTTCGAAAGCGACGAGATCGGCCTGCTGATCGACATCGCCGCGCGCGCCGGCCTGGCCGAACTCGAGGCCGGCAGCTGGACGGCGAGCGCCTCGGCGGCCGCCTGGCTCGACGGCTCGCGCCTGCAGCGTTGGGCGGCGCTCGCCAACGCATGGCTCGAGCGCCTTCCCGACGAACTGCGCACTGTGCTGCGCCAGCGAGCGCACGCGGTGTGGGGAGACGGGCTCACCGATTTCGTCGAGTGGTTGTTCCCGGCGGGGGGCGAGTGGATCCGCGAGCGGCTGGCCTCGGTCGCCCGCGAAGCCGAGCTGCTCGGGCTCACCGGCGGATCGACACCGTCGACGCCCGGGGCGGCGCTGCTCGTGCGAGGGGTGGACGCGGCATCCACCTCGATGGCCGCGCTCTTTCCGCCCGAGGTCGAGCAGGTCTACGTTCAGCACGACCTGTCGATCATCGCGCCCGGCCCGCTCGTCGCCAGCGTCGACACCCGGCTGCGCGGCTTCGCCGAGGTCGAGGCACGGGGAACGGCATCCAGTTACCGCGTCACCGCGGCCAGTCTGACCAGGGCGCTCATCGCGGGCGAGACGGCCGATGGCATCCGCGCGTTCCTCGAGAACGTCTCGCTGACCGGCATCCCGCAGCCCCTCGACTACCTGCTGAACGACACGGCAGCACGGTTTGGCTCGCTGCGGGTCGGTTCCCTCGACCCCGGCGCAGCAGACCCGGGTGCGCGCGCGTTCGGGATGTCGAGTTACGTGCGCTCGGATGATCCGGCCATCCTGCGCCAAGCCGCTGTCGACCAGAACCTCGCGTCGCTCGGCCTCGTGAGTGACGACGACCGCCGCTTGCTCTCCCGCTTCGACATGGTGCTGGTCTACTGGACCCTCGCCGATGCGCGGTACCCGGTGGTCGCCGAGGACGCGGCCGGCACCATCGTCGAACTGCGCCGCGAGCGGCGGGCCGGTGCGGGCGGAGCACTGGCCGACGACACCGCGGCGATCCTGATCGCCCGGGTGCGCGCGGTTTCGACCTCGACGCCCGAAGAGACCGGGCAAGCGTGGCTTGTCCGGCAACTCGAATCGGCCGTGAAGAACAAGGCTGCCGTCATCGTCGACGTGCAACTGCCCGACGGGACGCAGGCCGAGTACTACCTCGAACCCGCCGCGCTGGCCAACGGACGCCTGCGCGCCCGCGATCGCCGCGCCGACATCGAGCGAACGCTGCCGCTGTCGAGCATCACGGCGGTTCGCGGGGCGTGAGCCCATAGCGCTCACGTGTGACCCGGCCAGCCCCTCAGCCCGGGAGCGCCCCGAGCAACTAAGCTCGAAGGTTGTGAACGGACCCCTGATCGTGCAGAGCGACCGCACCGTGCTGCTCGAAGTTGCCCACCCGCAAGCGGAGGAGGCGCGGCACGAACTGGCCGTTTTCGCCGAACTCGAGCGGGCCCCCGAGTTCGTGCACACCTACCGCATCACGCGGCTGGGGCTGTGGAACGCGCGCGCCGCAGGGCACACCGCCGAGGCAATGCTGAAGACGCTTGACGACTACGCGAAGTTCCCGGTGCCGCAGTCGGTGAGCACCGACATCACCGAGACCGTCGGCCGCTACGGTCGGCTGATCATCGAGAGGGATGCCGAGGGGGAATTGATCATCACCGGCACCGACCCCGCGGTGCTCGCCGAGATCACCCGCAGCCCGAAGGTCGGCCAGTTCTTGGGCGTCAAGCGCACTTCGACCGAGTGGACATTGCTCCCATGGGCCCGGGGCCAGGTCAAACAGGAGCTGCTCAAGCTGGGCTGGCCGGCAGAAGACCACGCCGGGTACACGCCGGGTACCCCGCATGAGATCGACCTCAACCACGCAGACGGCTGGGCGCTTCGTCCGTACCAGGAGCAGGCGATCGACAACTTCTTCGCAGGCGGTTCCGGCGTGGTCGTACTGCCGTGCGGTGCCGGCAAAACACTGGTCGGCGCCGGAGCAATGGCGCGCGCGGACACCACGACGCTCATCCTGGTGACCAACACCGTCTCGGCCCGTCAGTGGCGCAGCGAGCTGCTGAAGCGCACCTCGCTCACCGAAGACGAGATCGGCGAGTACTCGGGCCAGGTCAAAGAGGTCAAGCCGGTCACCATCGCGACGTATCAGATCCTCACCGCAAAGCGGAAGGGCGAGTATGCGCACCTGGCGCTGCTCGACGCGCTCGACTGGGGGCTGATCGTCTATGACGAGGTGCATCTGCTGCCCGCGCCGGTGTTCAAGCTGACGGCCGAGTTGCAGGCACGCCGCCGACTCGGGCTGACCGCGACGCTGGTGCGCGAAGACGGGCGCGAGTCCGACGTGTTCTCGCTGATCGGACCGAAGCGCTTCGACGCCCCATGGAAAGAGATCGAGGCGCAGGGCTTCATCTCGCCGGCATCCTGCTACGAGGTGCGAATCGACCTGCCGCAGCAGGAGCGGCTCGAGTACGCGGCTTCTGCCGACGACGAGCGCTACCGGCTCGCGGCCACCGCGCCGGCCAAGCTGGCCGTCGTGCGCGAGTTGGTCGCGAAGCACGAGGGCGAGCGCATCCTGGTCATCGGGCAGTACCTCGATCAGATCGACGAACTCGCTCGTGTGCTCAAGGCACCCAAGCTCACGGGCGCCACTTCGATCGACGAGCGCGAGCGGCTCTATCAGGAGTTCCGGGATGGGGTCACGAAGGTGCTCGTGGTCTCGAAGGTCGCGAACTTCTCGGTCGACCTGCCGGAGGCGACGGTCGCGATCCAGGTCTCCGGATCGTTCGGCTCGCGCCAGGAGGAGGCTCAACGCCTCGGCCGCCTGCTGCGCCCGAAGGAGAGCGGTCTGCCCGCCAACTTCTACACACTGGTGGCACGCGACACCGTCGACCAGGATTTCGCGCAGAATCGGCAGCGCTTCCTCGCCGAGCAGGGCTACAGCTACACGATCCTCGACGCAGACTCGCTCGACGCTGCAGCCTGACTCGGACGTCGGGCTGACCGTGTCACCGCACCCGAACGCACGCCGCATGCCGCCGCCACCCGCTCCGCGTATTCGGCGGTGACCGCGCGCGCAGTTCCCGGCCCCGGATGACGGGCCCAATGGATGACCACCGCGGCTTCGGGGCCGAGCCGCTTGCGATGGTTGTCCGGGTCGCGGAGTTGGGTCGCCCATCCCGGCACCTCGATGTGCAGCACGGGGCCGGGCGCGACACCATCATGAAAGGCGAGCGCGCTCGCGCAGGTGAGTCGACCCCCGACCCGCCAGGCGCGAAGGACTTCGCGGTTTTCGGAAGGGCGGGCGAACCAGCCGTTGCGCACTCGGATGAGATGGCGTCCGTACCACGCGGCCACGTTGATCGCGTCGTGGTCGACGCCCCAGGCGCGCAATTGCCGCCTGCTGACGATGCCGCCTTGCAGATCGACGACGTCGAGGAGGAGGTTTCTCATGGCGTCAGGATGCAGCGAGCGGCGAACGCCTCTTCGCCGTGGATCGGCAGCGGGGAGGGCCCGGCCGCCCGCACGCCTGCGGAGGAACGGTGCCTCTGTGTTTTTGTTCCCGTTCTCACGGACTGTCCGTGAGAACGGGAACAACAACGGGAGAAGGGTCGGGGGTTCGGCGACGCACGTTCCGAGCGTGACGAGCTACTCCTCCGGGATGACAAGATGACCGCGCGCGTCGCCTAGCGTGGGTGGCATGAAGGCAACGTCGTGATCGAAGCAGTGGGGCTGACCAAACGCTACGGAAGCAAGACGGCCGTCGACGGCATCAGCTTCGTGGTGAAGCCGGGCATGGTCACCGGATTCCTCGGGCCGAACGGCGCAGGCAAATCCACGACCATGCGCCTCATCGTCGGACTCGATCGGGCGACCAGCGGCTCCGTCACGGTGAACGGCTCGCGCTACGCCGAGCTCAAAGCGCCACTTCGCGAAGTGGGCGTGCTGCTCGACGCGAAAGCTGTGCACACCGGCCGCACCGCCGAGAACCATCTGCTCGCGCTGGCCGCGACCCACGGCATCCGGCGCAAGCGGGTCGACGAAGTGATCGCGCTCACCGGGCTCGAATCGGTCGCGCGGCGTCGAGTCGGCGGCTTTTCGCTCGGGATGGGGCAGCGGCTCGGCATTGCCGCGGCACTTCTCGGCGATCCCTCGATCCTGATCCTCGACGAACCGGTCAACGGGCTCGACCCGGAGGGCGTCATCTGGGTGCGCGAGCTCACCCGCCACCTGGCCGGAGAGGGCCGCACGATCTTCCTCTCGTCGCACCTGATGACCGAGATGGCTCAAACCGCCGACCACATCATCGTGCTCGGTCGCGGCAAGGTGATCGCCGATGCCCCGGTCGCGACGATCGAGGCAATGGCCACCGGAACGGCCGTGCACGTGCGCACCCCCGACGCCGAGCGCTTCGCAGCGGTGCTCACGAAGGCGGGCGGAACCGTGACGCATCCCGAGCCGGAGTCGCTCGAGGTGACGGGGCTCGCCGCGCCGCAGATCGGCGAACTCGCCGCGCGTGAGCGCGTCGTGCTGCACGAGCTGTCGCCGGTCGGCGGCTCGCTCGAAGATGCCTACCTGGCGCTGACGCAAGACGAAGTCGAATACCACGCGGGCGGGACGGCATCAGCATGACCGGCACCCTCTCCTTCGGCGGCGTGCTCCGCTCCGAGTGGATCAAGCTGCGCTCGCTGCGGTCAACGCTCTGGTGCTACCTGATCATCGTGCTGCTCACCGTTGGGCTCGGGCTGCTGATCGCCGGGTCCTTGCCGGACCCGGCATCCGGTGCCAAGGCCGCGACGCACGACGTGCAGCAGAGCACCTGGGTGACGGTTGCGACTCTGGGGATCGCCTTCGCTCAGTTGGTCAGCGCGGTACTCGGCGCGCTCGTCATCACCGGCGAATACGGCACCGGGATGATCCGATCGACGTTCGCCGCGGTGCCGAAGCGTCTGCCGGCCATCGTCGCGAAAGCGCTCGTATTCGGCGTCACCAGCTTCATCGTGGCGCTCGTCGGACTCGTGATCACCGCCCTCGTCTCCGCACCGCTTCTTCCCGCCAAGGGGATCACGCCCGACTTCGGCGACGGAAAGGTCTGGCTCGCCCTGGTCGGCGGCGCCGGCTACATCGCACTGATCGGGCTCATCATCCGCAGCAGCGCCGGGGGCATCGCCGCGGCGCTCGGGCTCGTGCTGGTGATCCCCCTGATCCTGCAGATCCTGTCCAGGGTGACCCGCGCCGACTGGCCCGCCAACGTCGCCGCGTTCCTGCCCAGCAACGCGGGCGGCAAGCTGTACGAGTACCAGGGAGCGGTCGCCGAGTCACTCGCGCCGAGTCGACCGGGCGCAGCGGCATCGGCGGCGGCATCCGCGGCGAACACGATCACGCTCGACTCGTGGCAGGCACTGCTTGTGTTGCTCGGCTGGGTCGTCGCCGCGATGGTGATCGGGGCGATCCTGGTCAAGCGCCGGGACGCGTGACCTCGGGAGCGCGCTCCGCCGGCTCGCGCTCCGCCGACGAACCGCGCTCGGCCGCCGCACGCCGAACGTGATCGCGCGCGTGCTCGACCGCGGCATCCAGGTCGGTGAACAGGTGCTTGCGATGCCGCAGGGAGTCGAGCACCCCCACGCGGGTCACCAATCGAAGGTGCTGCGGCTGAATACCCTTGACGAGCACTGTGATGCCGCGGCGCTCCAGCGCGCTGACGAGTTCGGCGATGACCCGGGCGCCCGTCGCGTCGAGGGCCTGCAGTTGCGACATCCGAATGATCACGACATCGACGTCGCGCACACCGCTCATGGCGGCAAGCATCCGCTCTGCCGCCCCGAAGAACAGCGACCCGTCGAGCCGGAACAGGGCGATGTGCTCGTCTTCTGGGTGGGTCGTGCCCGGGATCGTCTCGCGGATCACGCCACCGGAGCGGGACAGCGCTCGCAGCGCGAAGAAGCCGGCCACGACGATCCCGATTCCCACCGCCACGATCAGATCGAACGAGATCGTGATGAGTGCCGTGACGAGGAACACCACCGTGTCAGACCGGGTCGACCCGACAACACTCCGCACGGTCGCTGCCGACACCATGCGGGTAGCCGTCACCATGAGCACCCCGGCCAGGGCCGCCAGCGGGATCAGCGAGACGATTCCGGACGCCAGGTAGACAATCGCCAACAGCACGAGAGCGTGCCCGATCGCGGCAAGCCGCGTGCGGCCCCCGGATCGCACATTCACGGCCGTGCGCGCAATGGCACCGGTGGCCGGCATCCCTCCGAAGAATCCGGATGCGACAGAGGCCAGACCTTGGCCGACCAGTTCGCGGTCAGGATCGTACGGTCCCGTGTTGCCGAGAGTGGATGCCACGCGAGCCGACAGCAGAGATTCGATCGCGGCGAGAGCCGCCACCGTCAGCACCGCGCTGGCCAGCCCCGGGAGGGCGTCCCAACTCACCGACGGCAGGCGGGGCGCCGGCAGAGCGTCAGGGAGTCGGCCGATGCGGGCGAGGGGCAGCCCGGCGAGCGACACCGCAACGGTCACCACGATGATGGCGATGATCGACCCAGGCACCAGCCGGTGGATCCGCGTGGCGAGCAGCATGATGGCGGCAACCGCCGCGACCGTCAGGAGCGCCCAGCCCGCACGGGGCCACGCCAGGTGCGAGAACGACTGGATCGCGGCGACGAGAGCGTTCGTGCTCGGCCCGGCCTTCGCTCCGATCGCCGCGGGCACCTGCTGCAGAAAGATGATCGTGGCGATGCCGAGCGTGAACCCTTCGATCACGGGCCACGGAATGTACGAGACGACCCGACCGATCTTGAGGATGCCGGCCAGCAGCACGACGGCACCCGCCAGGATGCTCACGACCGCCACCACCGCCGGCCCGTGCAGCGCGACGATGGGTCCCAGCACGACGACCATGGCTCCGGTGGGACCAGAGACCTGGACGTTCGACCCGCCGAAGACCGCCGCCACGATGCCTGCCACGATCGCCGTGATCAGCCCGCTCTCGGCGCCGGCTCCCGAGCTGACGCCGAACGCCAGGGCAAGCGGCAGAGCCACAATGCCCACGGTGACCCCCGCGATCAGGTCACCGCGCCAGGTGCGTGGCACCGCGCGATAGTCCTGACCGCCAGGAAGCAGCGGCCGCAGGTAGGCCAGCACCCTCATAGCTCGGGCAAGGTGGTGGTCGACACCAACTGACGCTTGGTGTGCTCCAGAATCTCCAGCAGCAACGAGCGGGCGGCCGTGAGCATCTCGGCGACTTGCGGGTAGGCGAGCCGGTAGTAGACCTGGCTGGCGCGGCGCTCCGCGACCACCAGATTGTGCCGCCGCAACACGGAGAGGTGCTGCGACAGGTGCGATGGTTCAAGTCCGGTGTCGGCAAGCAGTTCGGCGACTGCGACCTCGTCGGCGGCCGAGAGAACCTCGAGCACACGCACCCGCACCGGATGCGCGAGCCCCTTGAACAGGTTGGCCTTCACCTCGTACAGGGGTCGCTGCGCGTCGCGTGGTTTCATGGATTTATCATATCGTGATATCGCAGCGGTTGTGGGGCGTGACGATCCCCCTGAGCCAGCTCGTCAGTCGCGCAGATAGCGGAGCAGCAGACCGCTGCCCGACTTGAGCACCTCGAGCAGCCGCATCCCGCGGACCGACTCATGCGCGCTGTTCGCGATGCGCGGCGCGTCACCGGCGGTCAGCTGCGGGGCGACGGTGATGCAGAGTTCGTCGACGAGGTCGGCAGACAGCAGCGCACCGAACAATGACGGGCCCCCCTCGCAGAGCAGGCGAGACAGGCCCCGCGCGCGCAGAGCCTCGATCGCGGCTCCGAGGTCGACGGCGTCGTCGCCCACCGCGATCAGGTCGGCCACCCCGTCGAAGCGCGCGCGAGCAGCGTGAGCGGCTGATGCGGTGGTGACGATCACCGGCCGCACGCGCGCCTCCGTGAAGATTCGCGAGCCGGGATCCAACTCGAGGGCTCGCGACACGATGACGAACACTGGATGCTCACTCATCCCGTGCGCGACCCTCCAGTCTGCCGAGGCATCCGACACGCGCAGCGGTCCGTAGCCCTCGATCCGAACCGTCCCTGCGCCCACGATCACGGCATCGGCCACGCGGCGCAGCAGCTCGAAGCGGCGGTGGTCTGCGGCATCCGACATCCCGCCCGAGCGCCCGCCGACGGTTGCGGCACCGTCGATGCTCTCGACGAAGTTGACCCGAAGGCCGAGACTGTTACCGAGCGCTCCCACGAGGTCGTCGTCGCTCAGGTTCTCTGCCGGATCCGGCCAGAGCCGATCGATGCGCGCGGTCACAGGTTGTGCTTCTCCCAGGCGGGATCGCGCATCCCCAGGATCGCCTCGGTCATGCGCACAGCGGCCACGGTGGCCGGCACATCGTGCATGCGCACGATGCGCGCCCCCTTCGTCACGCATACCACGGCGGCCGCAAGCGACCCCTCGAGACGCAGCCCCTGCTCGCGGTCGATGCTCTCACCGATGAAATCCTTGTTCGACACCGCGGCCAGGGTCGGCAGTCCGATGGCGACGATCTCGTCGAGCCGCCTGGTCAGTTCAAGCGAATGCCGGGTGCTCTTGTTCAGGTCGTGCCCTGGGTCGATGATCAACCGCTCGAGCGGGATTCCGCCCGCCACCGCCACCGCCACCCGGTCGCGCAGAAAATCCGCCACCTCGGTCACGACGTCAACGTACTGCGGACTCGGGTGTGCAGAGCGCGGCGGCTGCAGACTGTGCGTCAACACCAAGGTTGCGCCGCTGTCGGCGATGACGCCGACCATGTCGGGGTCCCAGAGACCACTGGTGTCGTTGATCACACCCGCGCCCGCCGCGATTGCCCGCCGCGCAACCTCGGCATTGTGCGTGTCGACCGAGATCACGACGTCGGATGCCGCGGCCACCGCCTCCACCACCGGAACGACCCGCTCGACCTCCTCCCCGACCGTCACCACCGGACCGCGCCCGAATGGCACTCCCCCGATGTCGACCCAGTCGGCGCCGTCTTCGGCCGCTCGAAGGGCGGCCTGCACCGCCCGGTCGAGAGCGAAGGTCGCCCCCTTGTCGAAGAACGAGTCCGGCGTGCGGTTGACGACGGCCATCACCGCGACCCTGCTGTCGAAGTCGAAGACCCGGCGGCCGATCCGTCTGGGTTCCTGATGGACGGCCACCATCACACCTCGGAGAGCGCGACCGCCGGGTCGGCGAGGCGCTCGACATCCACCTCACGGCGCGACCTGATCAGCTCCTGCACCTGATCGTTCACGTCCCAGATGTTCACGTTCATGCCCGCGACCACGCGGCCATCGGCCACCCAGAAGGCGATGAACTCCAGCGTGGCCGGGTCGCCGCGATAGACCACCCGGGCATCCCGAGCCAGCGGCGCGTAGCCCGAGTACTCCATGCCCAGCTCGAACTGGTCGGTGTAGAAATACGGAATCGCATCGAGTTGCGCGAAGTCACCCATGAGCGACGCCGCCGCCACCTTGCCACTGGCCTTTGCCGTCGCCCAGTGCTCGTTGCGCAGATACGCGCCGAGCACCGGGTGCCAGGCGTTCGCGACGTCTCCCGCCGCGAAGATGTGCTCATCGCTGCTGCGCAGGGAGGCATCGACCTGGATCCCGTTGTCGACCGTGAGTCCGGCCGCGGCGGCCAGCTCAGTCGACGGGATCGCGCCGACTCCCACCACGACCAGGTCGGCATCCACGGTCCGCGCCTCGGCTTCCCTGCCGATCTGCACGCCGGTCACGCGTCCCTCGTCGACCCGGAACCCGGTCGTGCCGGTGTCGAGCTCGAACCGCACGCCGTGCGACTCATGCAGCCGCTGGAACACCGCGCCCAAATCGTCGCCGAGCGGCCCCTCAAGCGGGATCTTCTCCATCCCGATCACCACGACGTCGTTGCCGTAGCCGCGGGCGGCCGCGGCGATCTCGAGCCCGATCCAGCCGGCGCCGACGATCGCGATCCGCTTCGATCCGCCCGCCAGGGCATCCCGAAGCTCCTCGCTGTTCTCCAGGGTGCGCAGATAGTGGATGCCGCTCGCATCTGCCCCCGGAATGCTCAGCCGGCGCGGCTCAGCCCCGGTCGCGAGCAGCAGTCGGTCGTAGGCGACGACCTCGCCGTCGGCCAACGTCACCGTGCGGCCAGCTCGGTCGATGCTCTCGACCCTGGCCGAGGTGGACAGCTGCACATCGTGCTCGCCGTACCAGTCGTCGGGATGCACGAAGGCGGCGCTGCGCTCCTCGGAGCCCTGCAGGTAGCCCTTCGACAGCGGCGGCCGGATGTAGGGCGAGTGCGGCTCGGCGGCGAGCAGTCGGATGCGGCCGGCGAAGCCCCGCTTGCGCAGCTCGGTGGCAGCGGTGGCCGCAGCGAGCCCGCCACCGACTATGACGATGCGGTCAGTCATGGATGCCTCTCGGTGGTGCGAGCGCGGGTGCGGACTCGGTCGCTCCGAAGAACGCCGACCTCGCCGCCACATCATCTTCCAACCCACCGCTGAACAGCGAGGTGATCAGATGGGTGTCTGCGGTTCCGACGCCGCGAAACGACATGCAGAGGTGCTCCGCCTCGACCACGACGCCGGCGCCTCGTGGGTTCAACTCCACCCGGAGCCAGTCGTGCACCTGCCCGGTGATCCGCTCCTGCAGTTGCAAGCCGTGGGCGAAGTGCTCGACCGCGCGCGCGAGGGTCGAGAGGCCGATCAGGTGATCGCCGGGCAGGAATCCGACGTGAACGAGGCCGCGGAACGGCAGCAGGTGGTGCTCGCACAACGATTGGAACGGGATGTCGCGCACGAGAACGAGGCCGCGGTATCCCTCGGTGGGCATCAGCTTCACCGCCGGGGCTCCCGGCGAGACGACCAACCCGAGCAGCGCGATGGCAGCTCGGCCGGGCGTCGCGCGCAGACGGTCGGATGCGGCATCCTGACCCAGCGCCGTGAGCAGGTTGCCGACGGCAGCCTCGGCGGCGGGCAGATCGATCGTGCCCACCTGCGCGGTCAGATCCTGCACGCTGCTCACGATGCGTTTGGCACGTGTCGGCTCATGTCGTCCCCTTGGTTTGCCTCGACCCTACGTGCGTGGTTTTTCTTTTGTCAACAAACCCGGTTTTAGAACTAGGCTGCCGGCATGGATGCTTCGACCCGCGCAAATCAGACCGCGGCCGTTGCCGCGCTGCGCGACCCGACCCGCCGTGCCCTGTTCGACGTCGTGACACGCAGCAGCACCGGCGGCCATGGCGGCGTGAGCATCAACGACGCGGTCCGGGCGACAGGAATCCCGAAGTCCACCGCCGCCCTGCACCTCGATCGCCTCGTCGACGCGGGCGTGCTCGCCGTGGCATTCGAACGTCGCAGCGGCAAGACGGGGCCGGGCGCCGGAAGGCCGGCCAAGGTCTATCACGCGGCACGCGACGAGATCGCCGCGAGCATCCCGTCTCGCGACTACCAACTCATCGGCGAGGTGCTCGCGGGGGCGCTCGAGACCGCAGAGGCGACCGGGTCGTCAGTGGGTGAGGCGGTGCGAACGGCTGCCGCTGCGCGCGGCACCGAGCTCCTGCGCCAGGAGGGCGACGCGGATCGCGCCCTCGCAGCCGTCGGCTACGAGCCCACCGTCGGTGCCGATGGGGTCGTCAGCTTGACCAACTGCCCGTTCCACCGGCTCGCCGACGGCCACGCCGACCTGGTCTGCCGCGCCAACCTGGCTCTGGTGGGCGCGTTGGTGGCCGACGACGAGTGCGATGCCGTTCTCGATCCCGCGCCGGGACGCTGCTGCGTGCTGTTGGTTCCCGCGGGCGCCGCGTCCGCGCGCTAGCTCGACTCCCAGGATCCATCCAGCAAACGCGCAGACACTAGTGGCATGACTGACGGCCCGAAGATCCTGATCGTGGATGACGAACCCAACATCCGCGACCTGCTCACCACCAGCCTGCGCTTCGCCGGCTTCGCAGTACGCGCCGTCGGCAACGGCGCCCAGGCGATCTCGGCCGTGCTCGAAGAGGAACCGGATCTCATCATCCTCGACGTCATGCTTCCCGACATGAACGGATTCGGCGTGACCAAGCGGCTGCGGGCATCCGGCTACACCGCCCCGATCCTGTTCCTCACCGCCAAGGACGACACCGAAGACAAGATCACCGGCCTCACCGTCGGAGGCGACGACTACGTCACCAAGCCCTTCAGCCTCGACGAGATCGTCGCGCGCATCAAGGCGATTCTGCGCCGCACCATGCAAGACGAGGAAGACGCGGTCATCAGGGCCGGCGAGCTCACCATGGACCAGGACACCCACGAGGTCACCGTCGGGCCAGAGGCCGTCGAACTGAGCCCGACCGAGTTCAAGCTGCTGCGCTACCTGATGCTCAACCCGAACCGGGTGCTCAGCAAGGCCCAGATTCTCGATCACGTCTGGGAATACGACTTCAATGGTGACGCGGGTATCGTCGAGAGCTACATCTCGTACCTGCGCCGCAAGCTCGATCAGCACTCGAGCGAGCCGATGATCCAGACCAAGCGCGGATTCGGCTACATGCTCAAGGCCGCCAAGGTCTGACGCTCGCAGCAACCGGAGGCTGAGCCGTGGCATCCATGCAAGCCTCGTTCGATCGCTGGTGGAACGGGATCTCGCTGCGCACCAAGATCACCGGCGTCACGGTGCTGCTTCTCACCTTCGGGCTCGTGGTGGCCGGCGCGGGCACGGTGAGCGTTCTGCGCGGCTACCTGATGGATCAGACCGACACCAAGGTCGATAGCCTCTATACCTCCGCGGGCACCCTTCCGATTTCGAAGGTCGCCGACTGCTCGGTCACATACTCGCCGAACGGAACACTCTTCGCGGTGCTCTATTCGAGCGGCAAGGTGGCGTGCTCCAATGTGCCCAGCAACAAATCGGCACCCGACACCTCGCAGTTGACGGTGGCCTGGGCCACCGCGCTCGACTCGGATGCCCAAGGCGCGACCCTGCCGAAGACGACCATCGGCAATCGCCTGGGCACCTCTCATTGGCGCGTCGTCGCGTTCCCGTTCCAGTTCAGCGACAACTCGGATTTCATGGTGATCGTCGTCGGCCAGAGCATCGATGACGTCGACTCGACCGTCTCGCGCTTCATGCTGATCTTCTTCGGTTTTGCGCTCGCGGTCGTCGTCTTCGGCGCAGCGACGACCCAGTTGCTGGTGACCAGCACCTTCGCTCCGCTTCGAGACGTCGAGGCCACGGCCGCGCGATTCGCCGCGGGCGACTACAGCCAGCGACTCGGCGGCGCGACGCCCAACACCGAGGTCGGACGCCTCAATCGATCCCTCAACACCATGCTCGCCCGGATCGACAGGGCATTCGCCGACCGCCAGAGAACCGTCGAGCAGATGAGACGTTTCGTCGGTGACGCCAGCCACGAGTTGCGAACGCCTCTCGTGTCACTGCGGGGCTACGCCGAGCTGTACCGCATGGGCGCGATCACCAGCCCGGATGACGTGGCGCAGGCCATGGATCGCATCGAGCGCGAGGCGATCCGCATGGGTGGCCTCGTCGAAGATCTGCTCGAGCTCGCCAGGCTCGACGAGGCGAAACCGCTGCGGCTCGGGGCGGTCGACCTGCTGCCGATCGCTCAGGATGCCGCCCTCGACGCCACAGCGTCGAACCCCCTGCGGCTGATCACGGTCGTCGTGCCCGAGCCGCTTGACGACTCCGACGCAACTGCCGCGGCCGCCGAGCTCGAGCAGGCCAGTGTGCCGCTCGCGGCGATCACGACTACTGGCACGATCTCACTGACCGGCGCGCTCTCGCGACTGCGACGCCGTCGGCCTCGGGTCGCCTCTGCACCGCTGCCGGTCTCACTGCCGATCCCCGATGTCGGGCCGATCGTGCTGGCAGAGGGGGACAAGGTTCGCCAGGTGATCACCAACCTGATCGGCAATGCGATGCGCTTCACCCCGCCCGACAGCCCGATCGAACTCGCCGTCGAGGTGGATCGCGTCGGCAACTTCGGGCAGATCTCGGTCATCGATCACGGCGAGGGGATCCCCCCGCAGCTGCGCGAGAAGATCTTCCAGCGCTTCTGGCGCGCCGATACCTCCCGCACGCGCGACACGGGCGGCAGCGGACTCGGGCTGGCCATCGTCGCTGGCATCGTCGCGAATCACCATGGGCACGTCGAGGTCGTCGAGACCCCGGGCGGCGGGGCCACCTTCCGCGTCAGTCTGCCTCTCTTCCACCCCGGGTCGGCCTCTGACGACTCATCCACGGATGTCGCGGCCCGCGCCGTCGAAGGCTCGTCCCGCTCGTAGCCTCGCCCGCATGACGCGATATCAAGTAGACAGTGAAGCGGTCGCCGCGGCGACCGGAAACGTGCGAGCGGCCGTGAGCCGCATCCAGGCGGAGGTGAGCGGGCTGCACGGCCAGCTCGCGAACCTGCAGTCTTCGTGGACCGGCCAAGCTGCCACTGCCTTCCAGGGCGTTGTGGGCGACTGGAAGGCCACTCAGCAACGGGTCGAGCAGAGTCTCGCCGAGATCAACGCGGCGCTCTCGCAGGCGGGCCAGCTCTACGCCGACGCCGAGCAGCAGAACGCGCGGTTGTTCACGCGGTAGGGCTCCTCAGCCGCGAATCCGGGCGGGTTCTGACATTCCGGGCGTCATCACTCGCCCGGTTCGACGGAAGCCGCCCGGATAGCATCGCGGCATGACGAGTCGATACCGCGGTGCCCGGATCGTCGCCACAATCATCGACGTCGCCTGCATGCTTCCGTGGATCGGCGTGGTGGCGGCCGCTGGCGCGGTGCTCTACGTGACCGGGGTCACGCGCGATGTCGACGATGTACTTGGCAACGCGATCGGATTCGTCACGCTCATCGTGCCCATCACCTTGGCCGCGGCCGGATTCGATGGGACGAGTCGCCACGCGACGCCCGGTAAGCGGCTTCTGCGACTTCGCATTCGGTCGGCCGGGGGCGGTCCGGGATTCGTCCGAGCGTTACTGCGCAACACCATCAAGTACGCGGCCCCATGGGAACTCGGCCACACCGCAGTGTTCGCCCTCGTCGGCTCGACGACCGCCACGCCACTTTGGGTGACGGTCGTGTTGATCGCGGCCTACGCGATCCCCGTCGCGTCGATCGTGATGCTGCTGGTGAGCGGCCGGGCGCTGCACGATTGGGTTGCGGGAACAGAGGTTGTCGCGGTGACCGTCGTCCAGTGAACGGCAAAGCGGGTGGTCCCGAGATACGAAACCACCCGCTTGGTGTCGGCGCTCAGTGTTCCATGAACACTGCGAATGTCACGCCGGAATGCGCTTTCTAACCACCATGGGTGGTTAGAAATCCATTCCGCCGGTCGGGTCGCCGGCCGGCGCGGAAGTGCGCTCCGGCTTGTCGGCCACAACGGCCTCGGTGGTGAGGAACAGCCCGGCAATCGACGCGGCGTTCAGCAGCGCGGAGCGGGTGACCTTCACCGGGTCGTTGATGCCGGCGGCGAGCATGTCGACGTATTCGCCGGTCGCGGCGTTGAGGCCCTGACCGACCGGCAAGTTGCGCACCTTGTCGACGACGACGCCCGGCTCCATGCCCGCGTTGAGCGCGATCTGCTTGAGCGGCGCGTCGATCGCGACCTTGACGATGTTCGCGCCGGTCGCCTCGTCACCCTTGAGCGCCTTGATGGCCTTGCCCTCGAACGCGTTCTTGCCTGCCTGGATGAGCGCGACGCCACCACCTGCGACGATGCCCTCTTCGACGGCGGCCTTCGCGTTGCGAACGGCATCCTCGATGCGGTGCTTGCGCTCCTTCAGCTCGACCTCGGTCGCGGCACCGGCCTTGATGACCGCGACACCGCCCGCGAGCTTCGCCAGGCGCTCCTGGAGCTTCTCGCGGTCGTAGTCGCTGTCGGTGTTCTCGATCTCGGCACGGATCTGCTTGACGCGGCCGGCGATGGCCGAAGCCTCACCTGCACCCTCGATGATGGTGGTCTCGTCTTTGGTGACGATGACCTTGCGGGCCTGGCCGAGCAGGTCGAGAGTCGCGTTCTCGAGCTTGAGACCGACCTCCTCGCTGATGACCTGGCCGCCGGTCAGAATCGCGATGTCCTGAAGCTGGGCCTTGCGACGGTCGCCGAATCCGGGAGCCTTGACGGCCACCGACTTGAAGATGCCACGGATCTTGTTGACCACCAGGGTCGCGAGAGCCTCGCCATCCACGTCTTCGGCGATGATGAGCAGTTGCTTGCCGGCCTGGATCACCTTGTCGACGATCGGCAGTAGATCTTTGATGTTCGAGATCTTGCTGTTGACGATCAGGATGTATGGGTCTTCGAAGACCGCTTCCTGACGCTCGGGGTCTGTGACGAAGTACTGCGACAAGAAGCCCTTATCGAAGCGCATGCCCTCGGTGAGCTCGAGCGTGGTGCCGAAGGTGTTCGACTCCTCGACGGTGACGACGCCCTCTTTACCCACCTTGTCGATGGCCTCAGCGATCAGTGCGCCGATCTCGGCGTCGCCGGCCGAGATGGATGCCGTTGCGGCGATCTCTTCTTTGGTCTCGATCTCTTTGGCGTTGCTGACCAGTTCGGCGATGACCGCCTCGACGGCCTTCTCGATGCCGCGCTTCAGGCTGATCGGGTCGGCCCCGGCAGCGACGTTGCGCAGGCCTTCGCGAACGAGCGCCTGGGCGAGCACGACCGAGGTGGTCGTTCCGTCGCCCGCGACGTCATCCGTCTTCTTCGCGACCTCTTTGACGAGCTCGGCACCAATCTTCTCGTACGGGTCGTCGAGCTCGATCTCTTTAGCGATCGAGACACCGTCGTTCGTGATCGTGGGGGCGCCCCACTTCTTCTCCAGCACGACGTTGCGGCCACGCGGGCCCAAAGTGACGCGCACGGCGTCGGCCAGAATGTTCAGGCCGCGCTCGAGGCCGCGCCGGGCCTCTTCGTCGAAAGCAATGATCTTTGCCATAAGTGTGTGTGTCCCTCTCGGACGTGGAACCAATCTGGTCGAACGCGCTGCCGACCGCCGAATGACGGGGGCGAGCGCTTAGCACTCACAACGCGCGAGTGCCAGAGATCATTCTGGCACTCGGCATGCACGAGTGCAAGCGAGCAGAGACGGGGCCGCGGGAGGCATCCGTCGAGCGCACTCGGATGCCGCATCCGCGGCCAGACGATGTACCGCCCCGCCCAACGGGCCGTCTGCTCGCGAGACTAGCGGCGAGACGCGCGCGGAGAGGGGAGGCACGCTCAGGTGCGCTCGCCTAGTTCGCCAGGGCGGCGCGCGACCTTGATCAGGTCGCGGGCTTGTAGTCGTCGCCGATGACGATCGTCACCGGGGCGCCGGGGAAGGCATCCGACAGCTGGACCGTTCCGACCCCGAGCAGCGTCACCATGCCCCGCGCGATTCCCTCGAAGTCGCGGGAGCTGTAGTAGACCACCGTGGTCTTCTCAGAGCGGGTCGTCGAGTTGGCGCGCGCCGGGTCCGGCCAGCCCTTGGCCTTGATGGCATCGCCGGCCTTGTCTTGCTGACCGTCGGCCTTCGAGCCGTTCAGCACCGAGATCGAGAGGTTGAGCTTCGGGTCGACCTTGGTCGGATCGGTGACCGCCTCGGCGGCTGGTGTCTGGCTGATCGTCGGCGCCGCCGACTGCGAAGAGCCGGCAAACGGCAGCGGGATCTTGAACTCCGGATTCAGCAGCGACAGCGCGAACAGCCCCGCGACGACCAGAACAGCAGTAGCCAGCACAGCCCAGCCGAAGCGGATCCATCCGGCACCACGCCGCGGGGGGGCCCGGTGCGCGCCGACACGGGCGAGATCCGTCGGGATCTCGTCGAACTGGTCCTGAGGAGAGTTGGCCATCTAGTCGGTGGGGTCCTGGGTGTCGGTGCGGAAAGTTCGAGCGGCACGGGATCGAGTGCGAGCGTCACGCAGACGCTGCAGCCGCCGGACGAGCAGTGGGTCATGCCGCAGAGCGGCGGGCGAATCGATGAGCACGTACAGCATCTGATAGTACCGGGCAGTAGGCAGTGCGAATTCTGTGAGGATCGCGGCCTCTTTTGCGCCCACACGAGCCGCCCAGCTGCGCTCGAAGTCGAGCAGCCGGACGTCGAGTTCGCTCAGGCCGGTCATCTCGACGAGCCTACGAGGCGGTCGGCGCGCCGTCGGGTTGACCCGCGGGCAAAGCCAATGACAGCCACGAGATGCGGTCGCCGTGGGGGCCGGCGTGGGCGATCGGCTCGCCGTCCAACGCGAGCACGAAAGGGGTGAGATGCGGTGCTGTCAGTCTGAGAAGACGCTCAGCCACCCCGGTCAGAACGCTCGCGCCCTCGAAGGTGAGCATGCGCGCTCCGAGGGCGGACGCGGCATCCACGATCGCCTGCCGCTGGTCCGGCGCCAGATACACGAGGGTGCCGAGGGCCGCGATCACCAAGGTCGCGCCGGGTGCCTCGGCTCGCGCCGCCGCCGCAAGCTCAGGCAACGCGGCGAGCGCGTCACCCTCCACAACGAGCGACGGATCACCGCGCACCGCCGACATCGCGGCGCGCAGTCGGTCGCGGCGTTCTGGCTGGTCGGGCGGCAGCAGGGCCTCAAGCCATCGCGCGTCGTCGGGGTCCGAGACCTCGAGCGGCGCGAGGTCGACCCCGCGGCGCCAGACGATGTCGGGTATCCGGCACGGGGCGACGCCAACACCAGATGTGGTCGTCGCGAGAAGAGGCGCTCCGTTACCCAGCACCGGGCCGTCGTCGAAGCGGTACGAGTAGCGGTCGAGGCCCAGGCACAACCCGGCAGCGGCGCCGAGCTCGAGCAGGGCGATCGGTGCCGGATCCGTGGCGCGGAGCCGGTCGAGTCCGATCAGCAACGGGATGCATCTGCCCACCTCGTTGGTCTGGGTGCGGCGGGTGCGCGCGGCATCCTCGATCGCTGGCCAGTGCGCGACGATCCACCGCCGCCAACTCGGATCCGCGACCGCGGGTGCCCCGCACCAGCTTGCCACCGAGAACAGCAGCGAAGGCTGCCGGTGCTCCCGCGGCAAGCGGTCGATGAGCTCGACCAACTCGGGGTCGGCCGCGATCGTGCGCGCCCAGGCAACCTGCAACTCGGAGGTCGCCGCGAGCTCGACGGCTGCGCGCTGATACCAGTCCGAGGTTGCGCTCACGCTGTAATCATTACGGCTCAACAAACGTTCGGGGCGCAACTCCGGTTGAATGGCGAGCATGAGCACGCCGACAGACAAGCCGCACGCCGTCGAGAAGACCGACGCGGAGTGGCGTGCCGAGCTCGGCCCAGAACGCTTTGCCGTCTTGCGCGAGGCCGCGACCGAACGGGCATGGACGGGCGAGCTGCTCGACGAGAGCCGCTCCGGCCTCTACACCTGCGGCGCCTGCAACGCCGAGCTGTTCAAGAGCGGCACCAAGTTCGACTCCGGATGCGGCTGGCCGAGCTTCTACGATTCTGTGAATCCGGATGCCGTTGAGCTGATCGAAGACACCTCGCTCGGAGTCGTCCGCACCGAGGTGCGCTGTGCCGCCTGCGGCTCGCACCTCGGTCACGTCTTCGACGACGGATTCGGCACCCCGACCGGGCTGCGCTACTGCATGAACTCGTTGGCGCTGGGGTTCGCGGCCGCGCCAGAAGAGGACTGACCAGCGACCTTCGCCTCGATGGTCCCCCTCACCGCACAGACGGCCGCGAGGGTGTTGTAGACCGTTCCATACTTCTGAAGGTTGCGATGGATGAGGTCGATCCGTCGCTGAGGCTCGTTCGTGTTAATGCGCATCCGGTACGTGATCTCCACGAATCGAGGTGGCTCGTCCTGACGACGCGCCACGACCTCAACGTCCGCGTCGTCGTAGTGGAACGCGAGCAGTTGCCCGGCGCGCTCCAGATTCTTCAGCAGGCAGGCGGAGAAGGCGGCGGCGAGGAGTTCTGCGGGCCCGGGGAGACCCGACGGCTCTGACGCCCAAGCCCGGTCAAAACGGATGACCTCACCATCGAATGCAATCTCAGCCTGACCGGGCGCGGTGGTCCGGGCGAGAACGGAGTAGCTGAGCGGCGAGTTGGCCATGGCCAAGGTTACGGCGCGATGCGCAACGGAATCAGGGACGTTCGACCTACGGGCGCAACGCGAAGCGGTTCTCAGGCGAGGCTGAGGAACAGTCGTTCGAGTTCCTTGGCATCCATCTGGTCATGCTCGCCGCCGTCGACGCAGTCGCGCATCGCGTTCGAGATGATCGCAAAGCCAGCACGGTCAAGTGCCTTGGACACGGCGGCCAGTTGGGTCACGACGTCGCGGCAGTTCGCTTCCGGACCGATCGCGGCAATCAGAGCGTGCAGTTGACCTTCCGCCCGCTTCAGTCGGTTGACGATCGACTTCATCGCCTCGGGGTCGTGGGATGTGTTGTCACTCATCTCGTCCACCTCATTCATTTTCTGTGCCACGCCATCATGCCTCCGCGTACGGTGACTGCGTTCCAACCGTTGCTCCGCAACGTGCGGGCTGCCACCGCGGAGCGCATTCCCGAATGGCAGATGGTGACGATGGAGTCGGACTTCTTCAGGCGCCCGAGAGACCGGTCGAGCGTGTCAAGGGGGATGTGGAGCGCGCCGCGCACGTGCTCGGACTTCCATTCCTTGGCGGTGCGGACGTCGACTAGTTGCCATCCTTCGGCGAGCAGTTCACGCGCCCGCTGGACGGAGACGCTGTTGCGTCGGAAGAGGCTCATCGCCCGGCCTCCACGGTGATGCTCTTCATCGTGGGATCCTTTCTCGAACAACTCCAGTATACCCCTGGGGGTATGGTTAGGACAAAGGAGCACATCATGAGAACGGTCATTGTCGGCGGCGTCGCAGGGGGGATGTCGGCCGCGACCCGTTTGCGGAGGCTGGATGAGGCCGGGGAAATCGTCGTGTTCGAGCGAGGTGCCTATGTGTCGTTTGCGAACTGCGGCTTGCCCTATTTCGTAGGTGGCGTCATCGCGGAGCGAGGCGATCTCCTGCTGCAGACACCGGAGTCGCTCGCCTCGCGCTTCCGTCTCGACGTCCGGGTTCGTCACGAGGTGACGTCGATCGATCGGACGGGGAAGGTCGTACAGGTCCGGAACCTGGCGACCGGGGAGACCAAGCCCGAGCCGTATGACTCGCTTGTCCTGGCTGCCGGCGCCAGCGCGCGCGAACTGCAGGGCGCCGACCGGCGCACTTTCACCCTGCGAACCGTCGACGACGTCGATGGCATCACCGCTCTGATCGATGCGGTTCCGGCGTCCCCCTCGGCTGTGGTCGTCGGCGGCGGCTTCATCGGGCTCGAGGCTGTCGACAACCTGGTCCGCCGCGGCGTCGGCACCTCGCTCGTCCATCGGGGTCCCCGTCTGTTCGGCCACCTCGACCCGGAGCTGTCGTCCCTCGTGCTCGACGAGTTAATGGCAAACGGGGTCGACGTCCACCTGAACTCGACGATCGCGCGGATCGACCCCGCGACCGTGACTCTCGCAGATGGGACGGAGCTCGCTGCCGATCTGATCATTGACGCAGCGGGCGTCGCTCCCGATGTTGGGCTGGCGGTAGCGGCCGGCCTGGATCTCGGGTCGACCGGCGGTATCCGAGTCGACGAGAATCAACGCACGAGCGACCCCGCGATCTTCGCAGTCGGCGACGGAGTCGAGAAGGTCGATGCCATCGATGGGTCGTCGGAGCTGGTGACGATGGCCGGCTTGGCCAACCGGCACGGCCGGGTCGCCGCCGACGCGATCGCCGGCCGGGCGCATCCGAGCCGTGCGGCTTTCGGTACGGCCATCATCGGGGTGTTCTCGAAGACCGTGGCGACGGTCGGTTGGTCGGAAACACGACTGCGGGCAGCCGGGCGACGATTCAGTACCATCCACACCCACCCCGCATCGCACGCCAGCTACTACCCTGGCGCCGAGCGGATGGCGATCAAGCTCCTCATCGACCCTGACGACGACGCGATCCTCGGCGCTCAGATCGTCGGCGGCGAAGGAGTCGACAAACGCATCGACGTCATCGCCACGGCGATGAGCGCGGGAATCACGGCATCCGAGCTCCAGAATCTGGAGCTCGCCTACGCACCCCAATACGGTTCGGCGAAGGACCCGATCAACATGCTCGGCTACGTCGCCGAGAACCTCGCCGCGTTTCCCGACTCGACCATCCAATGGCACGAACTCTCCGACGCGTTAGGTCGCGGTGACCGGCTGGTCGACGTACGCAGCCCCGATGAGTTCGCCGCCGGCCACATCCCGGGCTCCCTCAACATCCCCCTCGAACAGCTGCGAGACCGACACCACGAGGTCGAGGGCGAGCTGATCGTGCACTGCCAGGTCGGACAGCGCGGCCACACCGCCACCCGAATGCTGACCCAACTCGGTCGACGGGTCCGCAACATCGACGGCGGTTACCTGACCTGGAAGGCCGGAACGCGGTGACGAAAGGGGACTACCGGATCTCGGAAGGCCTCGGCCGCCAGCCAACCGGCTGAACCGAGGGGACTTTGGTCACCAGAACCAGGATACCCCCAGGGGTATCCTGTGAATTCCAAACGAAGGAGTTCCTCATGACCATCCTCAAGTTTCTCGGCTCGACCAATGGTCGCTGGGGCCGCGGAATCGTCGGCGCCGGACTGCTCATCCTCGGCGCCCTGCTCGGCGGCTTCTGGTGGATCCTCGCCGCCGTCGGCCTCGTGGTCGCCGCGGCAGGAGTCTTTGACGTGTGCCTGCTCGCCCCTCTCGCGGGTAAGCCCCTCGCCGGGCCTAAGTTCCGAGCGTCATTCGTCGGGTAGCGCGACAGAGGTGCGCTGCGCCGCCTGCCGCTCGCACCTCGGCCACGTCCGGGCCGCCGACGGCTCCCCAGCCATCTGAGAATCTGCCCACGGCAGATCGGGCTACCGGCCGAGTCGCATTGTTGTCAGGATGCGGTCATGCGTCTCCTCGTGCTCGGCGGAACGGCATGGCTCGGCCACCGGATCGCCACGACCGCCCTCGAGGGCGGGCACGAGGTCACTTGCCTGGCGCGCGGCACCGGCATCCCGGATGGCGCCACCCACGTGCGTGCCGACCGCGACGAGCCCGGTGCCCTCGACTCGGTAGCGCGCGAGCATTGGGATGCCGTGGTCGACGTCGCCCGTCAGCCCGGCCATCTGCGGCGCGCGGTCGCCGCACTCGAGCCGGTCACCGACCGCTACCTTTTCGTCTCGAGTTGCAGCGTCTACGCCTCCCAGGCGCGGATCGGCGCCGACGAGCGCGAGCCGACTTTCGAGCCGCTTGAGGCGGATGTCATGGCCTCGCCCGAGGACTACGGCCCGGCGAAGGTCGCGTGCGAACGGGCGGTGCTCGCGGCGTTCGGCCCCGACCGCTCGTTGATCGCGCGGGCCGGACTGATCGGCGGCCCCGGGGACCCGAGCGGGCGAACCACGTACTGGCCATGGCGGTTCGCGCACCCTTCGTCCGCCGACGGCGCAGTGCTCGCTCCGGATGCCGCGACGCTGCCCGTCGCGGCCGTCGACGTTCGGGATCTCGCCGCGTGGCTCGTCGAGGCAGCTGCGAGCATCGCCACATCCGGGGTCATGAACGTCATGGGCCGGCCCATGCTGCTGCCCGATCACCTCGAACTGGTGCGCTCGCTCGCGGGCCATCGGGGCGAGGTGGTGCGCGCACCCGAAGCGTGGCTTGCGCAGCAGGGCGTGGCCGAGTGGGCGGGCCCGAGATCGCTGCCGTTGTGGCTCGCCGATCCGGACTGGTACGGGATGAATGCGCGCTCAATCGACCGGGCGCTGGCCGCCGGGCTCGTGCTGCGTCCGCTCGAGCAGACGGTGCGCGACATCCTGTCGGTGCAGACGGCGCCGCCGACGGGTGCCGGCCTGACCGACGACGAGGAGCGCGAGCTACTGGCCGAACGCGGTCGGATTCCACGCTGACTAAACTCGACAGCGATCCGCCCTGTTAGCTCAGTTGGCCAGAGCACCGCTCTTGTAAAGCGGGGGTCGTCGGTTCGAATCCGACACGGGGCTCCAACGTCGCGATGACACTGCTAGAGGGCGCCGAGAACCTGCTCCCACGGCCCCACCAGCGTTTGGTAGTCGGTGTCCGAGATCAGGTCTCGCACGCCGACGGCCAGCACGGCCGACCTGACGGCCTCCTCGGCACCGTTCTTAGAACTCGGGCTGTCGTGAAAGTGCCGCACATCGCGCGTTGCCGCCTGCCCGGCGGCCATGGCTGCGTCCAGTTCGGTGACCCGGCCGGCGTTGCCCGCGGCATCCAACGCGAGCTGCCAAGCGTCGAGCAGGGCTTGATTGGTCGCGAAAGGAGGATTGACCTCGCCCTCGATTTCGAGAGCGAACGACGGACGCAGCATCATCAACTGCTCGTCCGACTCCCACAGCTTGCCCAGGTCGTCCGTTTCGGCAGCGGTGAGGGTGCCCGCTCGATCGATCATCGACTGCAGGCTGGCCGGGTAGATCTCGTTTGTGCTCACCAGCCGAAGGCTAGCGCGGCCTCTCCCGCGATCACCAGGTAACACGCGACCGTGGCGAGCGGCACCCACGGCATAAACGCACGCCCGGCACGCCGAAGTCGTTCGCCGAACACGCCCTCTGCCGCGTTGCGCGCCGTGACCGTCCAGAACAGCGGGATGACCACCGACCAGGTGAGCATGCACCAGGGGCACAGCGTTCCCAACACCCAGATGCTCTGCGACGACAGCCAGAGGATGAAGACCATGGCGCCGGCCACACCCAGGTTGAACAGGATCCAGTACCAGCGCGCGAAGGCTGCCCCGGCAAGGAGCGAGGCGCCGACAACGATCGGCGCGACCCAGGCTGCGAGGCCGATGATCGGATTCGGAAAGCCGAACAGCGAGCCCTGCCACGAGCCGAGGTTCTTGCCGCACTGCACGAGAACACTGACGTTGCAGTCCAAGACGGCCGAGGGATTCTTGAGCACGGCGATCTTGTCGAGCGTGAGCGCGAACGCCGCCCACCAGCCGACAACTCCCGCCGCGATCAGGATGATCGAGAAGACCACAGGACGCGAGTCCCGCACGTCAGGCGCCTTGACGGGCATGCTCCGCTTGCGCCTTCGACGAATGGCCATGCCCACTTCGAACGACGCAGACCGGAGTCGACGAGATATGAATGACATCGCGCGTCGTGGATCCGAGCACCAAGCTGCCGATCGTGCCACGACCGTGACTTCCCATCACGATCATCGACGCACGGCGGCCACCCTCGACCAGAGCTCGGGCAGCGAAGCTCTCGGTCAGCTCTTCGTGCACCACGACGTCGGGGAATGCCGCCCTGACCGCGTCCGCGACCTGAGCAAGAACCGCGCGGTGCCACTCGCCTTCTTGCGCGGGGTCGATCACCATCGCGGCGAGGGGGTCGACGGATGATGGAGGAAGCCGCCAGCCGTGCAGCACCTGCAACTCGCTTCCGTTGCTGGCCTCGTTCGCCGCGAATTCCACCGCGGCGTCGGAACTGCCGTCGACCTCCACGCCGATGACGATTGCGCCGCCGACGTTCGTCTCGTCCCAGTCCTCGGGAACCACGACCGTCGGGCAACTGCTCTCGGCTGCCATCCCTAACGGCACCGACCCTGACAGAGCCGACCGGATCGGCCGCGACCGATGGAACCCAAGCACCAAGAGGTCGGCCGCCTCGGACCGTCGCATGAGTACATTGCGGATCGACCCCTCGATCTCGGCCGTCGTCACGTGGACGTCCGGCGCGATCTCGTGCACTGCGGCGCTCACCACTCGGAGACGATCTGATGCGTCCAGCGGATCGGTGGCCAGCTCGTCGATCGCCGTCACCAGTTCGATGGACGATCCACGGTCGGCCGCCCTGTGTGCTGCCCAGCGTGCCGCGAGCATGCTCGGCGGCTCAGAATCGACGCCGACGACGATGCGTTCGGTGCGCGTCTGCTTCTTTGTGGGGGTCATGAAACCAGCCTCACGCCAGTTCGCCCGGCGAGGCAGGGCCGAAGGTCCCGCAGGCCAGCCGGCTCGGTCACGCCACCCCCGAAAGCGCTCGCGCCAGGTCGATGCGCTCGTCGTCGTCGCGGCGGTCGGTCGCCCGGTGCGTGACCAGCACTACGCACCGGTCGTGGGTCGCGGCACGCAGGTCGGCCATCATCGCCGCGGCAGTCGGCTCGTCCAGGTGGGCGGTCGGCTCGTCAAGCAGGAGCAGTTCGGATCGCCCGAGCAGCGCGCGGGCAACGGCCAGCCGCTGGCGCTCGCCGCCGGAGAGTGACGCCCCTCCCGCGCCGACCCGTGTGTTCAAGCCGTCGCCGAGCCGCGCCAGCAACGGAGTCAGGCCGACTCGATCGAGCACATCGACCATCTCGGCATCCGAGACGCGATCGCCGCGGGGACGGGCGAGCAGCAGATTGGCCCGGATGCTGGAGTCGAACACGTGCGCATCCTGCGGACACCACGCCACCGCCCGGCGCCAATCGTCACGACGAACCGTGCTGAGCGACTGCGACCCGATCAGGATGCGACCGGCGCTAGGCGCGAGCTCACCCAGCAGCACGGTCAGCAGCGTGGTCTTGCCAGAACCGGATGGTCCGTCGACGACCAGCCAGCGACCGGGTCGGATCTCGGCGCGGATGTCGTGGAACACCGGCTCGGGCTCTCCCGGCCACCGCACGGCAAGCGACTCGAGGCGCACCAGACGCACGGGACCATCGAGGGATGCGCCATCTGACTCCTGAACAGGCTCGTTGAGGAAGGGACGCAGGTGGGCAAGCACCGCTCGAAGGGCCGGCGCGCGGTGGAGTCCGCCCACCAGCTCGCTGAGCGGCTCGAACGACGCGAGCACCAGCAGGGTCACGACGGCGACGGTTTCGGCAGACACCCGCCCCGACGGAGCTGCTGCGCTGAGAGCAGGGAGCAGCACCGCCAAGCCGGCCGTAGCTGCCGAGAGCACCGCCGTGCCGAGTCCGGTCGACCACGCCGCGCGACGGTCGAGTGCCCCGAGGCTGCGGTCTGCCGCGTGAAGTTCCTCGAGTGCGGCGGCGGCCATCCCGTTGACCCGAAGAGCTGACGCGGCCTCCGCGAGCGCGACCGTTCGGCCCGCCAGCCGGTTGCGCACGGCAACCCGCTCGGCCAACGCCGCCCGACCGGAGAGCCGGGACGCGCCAACGGCGGCGACCACCGCTCCGGCACCAACGAGCGCGACGAGGAGCCCGACTGAAGGATCGATGATCGCAACGGTCACGATCACCCCGAGAGCCGAAACAGCGCCGACGGCGATCGACATGACGACCCGGGGAAGAAACTCACGTAGGGCGTCGAGCGAGGTCACCAGGTAGTCGATCGCTCCCCCGCCCTCCCGCAGTCGGCGCGAACCCGCCCCCCGCGCCGCGATGGCGCCCCAAATCCGCAGGCGGATGCCGTCCGACGCGGCGAATATGGCGCGGTGCGTGACCAGCCGTTCGGCATACCGGGCGACCGAGCGACCCAGGCCGAAGAATCGCACACCGACGATGGCCACCATCAGGTACATGATCGCCGGGTGCTCGGCGGCCCGGACGATGAGCCAGGCCGAGACCGAGGTGAGCGCGAGCCCAAGGGCCGTAGCGCTGACGCCGAGCAGTACGGCAAGTGCCCACGTTGCAGGCGAGGCCGCGACTAGCGCGGCCATGGTGGCCCCTGCGGCGGCGGTCGGGTCAGTGGGCGCTGACGGGATGACGGTGGCTGCCACCTGCGCGAACGCTTCCGCACCCGTTCGCGGCGACTCGACGACTCGCGAGGCATCGGCCGGAGCCGTCGGCACCTCGACGATCGCGTCGGCCAGGTCGATCACTCGCGCATCGTGGGTGACGACGATCACCGCGACCCGGGCGGGCACCCGTTGGATCGCATCCAGAACAAGCAGAGCATTGTCGTCATCCAGATGGGCCGTCGGTTCGTCGAGCAATAGCGTGGTTGCTCCGGCCTCTACGCGCAGCAAGGCCCGCGCGACCGCGAGTCGACGCGCCTCGCCGGGACTCAGTTCTGAGGGTCGGCGCTGAGCGCAGCGGTCGAGTCCGAAAACGAGCAGGGTGTCGGTGACGTCGCCCCATTTGTGAGCCAGCTCCAGCTCGGCGCGGACGGTCTCACCGAAGAACACCGGAGCCTGAGCCGCGACCGCCAGACGCCCCGGATCCGCTCCCCGCACTTGTCCGCCGAGGGTCGCCCCCGACGGGAGGTCGCCCGCGATCGCTGCGAGCAAAGTGGACTTGCCGGCACCGCTGGCCCCGGTGATCGCCGTCATGCGACCCCGAGGGAACGTCGCCGAGATGTCGAAGATTGCGGGATCCGCTCGACCGGGGTACGACACCGTCAGATGCGCGACCGCGACCTCGACCGCGACGTCCGCGGCTCGACGACGACCGCCGAGCGCCGGCGCGCTCGCCAGCAGCGCGTGCACGCGTCGCAGCGTCGATGTCCCGTTCTGCGAGGCGTGGAAGGCCGCGCCCATCTCTCGCAGCGCGCCGAAGCAATCGGGAGCGAGCAGCAGCACCAGCAGCGCGGTCGCCAAGCCGACGTCGCCCGCCAGCAATCGAAGTCCAAGGGTCACCGCGACGAGGGCGACCGAGAGCGTCGCGATCAGTTCGAGAGCGAGCGCAGAAAGGAACGCGACGCGCAGGGTCGCCGATGTGCGCCGCCGAAGCTCGGTCTGAATCCCGTCAAGCGCCCGGGTCTGCTCGTCGACCCGCCCGAGGCCGACCAGCACCGGGAGTCCGCTTGCCAGTTCCACCAGGTGGTTCGCCAGCCGAGCCAGTTGGCCGGATGCCGCCTCGGTCTTCTCGCGGGTATGCATCCCGATGAGGATCATGAACAGCGGGATCAGTGGCACCGTCAGCGCGACAATGACCGCGCTCAGCCAGTCAGCAGACAGGATCCGCAGTCCGAGCACGACCGGAATCACGACCGCCGACACCGTGGCGGGGATCACCGACCCGAAGTAGTCATCCAGTCCGTCGAGGCCGGTAGTCGCCTCGACAGCGGTGCTTCCCGGATCGACGCCGCCCAGCACAACTCGTTCCGCAAGTCTGGCGCGCAACCCGCTCTTCACCGCGATGGCCTGACGCGCCGAGACGATGCCGATCGCCCAGACCGAGCCAGCTCGGGCAAGCGCGCCGATGGCTCCGAGCACCGCCGCCTCGCGCCATCCGGTCGTGCCTGCCGCGATCGCCGCGATCGAGTCGGCGAGCGACTCCGCAATCAGCACGAGGGCAACGGCACGGACCACGGCCAAAGCGCAGACCACGACGAGGGCGCGGAAGCCTCCCGGACCGAACCCAGCCTCGAAGAACCGCTCGCCGAGCCGCCCCCTTGGCCGCCGGCGGCTCACCGCTTGATGGCGGGTACGAAGCTGGGCACCGCGGGCAACGACGCTGCCGACAACCGCTTGCGGAAGACCCAGTAGCTCCACGCCTGGTAGACGAGCACGACCGGCAACGCGCAGCAGGCCACGATCGTCATGACACCCAATGTGTAGTCACTGCTGGAGGCGTTGCCGACCGTGAGGTCGTATGCGTGGTTGATCGTCGAGGGCAGCACCACAGGAAAGACGGCGGCGAAGATGGATGCGCCTCCCAGCGCGAGGAATGAGGCGAAGCCGATGAACGCGCGGCCCTCACGACGCGCCCGCGCGGCCAGCCAGGCGAGCACCACCGCCACCACGGCGGCGGCCACGAGGATCCACGACACCAGTCCGCCCGTCTCGAACTGCACGACGAGCACCCAACCCACAATCGGCAGCAGCGCGATCGGCGACCAGGTCATGGCGATCCGACCGGCGCGCTCGCGCACCGGGCCGTCCGTCTTGAGCGCGAGGAACGTGGCGGCGTGCACCAGGCAGAAGCCGACGACGGCGAGGCCGCCCAACACAGCGGTCGGGGTGAGCCACACGAACGGTCCGCCGACGCGGTTGCCCGCGGCATCCAAGGGCAGACCCGTGGTGGTCAACGCCAGCGCGGCGCCGATGCCGAAGGCCACGACGAAGGAGCCGAGCCCGAGGGCGAGATCCCACACCCGGCGCCACCTGGCACCGTCGTGCTTGCCGCGGTACTCGATCGCGACCGCGCGGAAGATCAGGCCGGCGAGCACCAGCACGAGCGGCACGTACAGGGTCGAGAACAGCGAGGCGTACCAGAACGGGAACGCGGCGAAGATCGCGGCGCCGGCCGTGATCAGCCAGACCTCGTTGCCGTCCCACACCGGGCCGATGGTGTTGAGCATGACCCGCTTGCTCGGCTCGTCTTTGGCGGTGATGAGCATGTGCATGCCGACCCCCAGGTCGAATCCCTCGAGCAGGAGGAAGCCGACCCAGAGCAGGGCGATGGCGATGAACCAGATGTTGGCGAGCATGGGTCGAGTCCTTATCGTCCGAGGGGGTCAGTATGCGAAGGCGAGCACGTCGCCGTCGCTGTGGTCGTCGGTGTCGGTGGGCGCACCCAACTCGGGCATCGCCGAGACGACGCCTCCGCGGACGTACTTCACGAGCAGGCCGACCTCGACGATCAGCAGGGCGAGATAGATCAGCCCCAGTGAGATCAGCGAGAACAGCAGCTCGCCCGATGTGGTGCCAGGCGAGATTGCGGCCGCGGTGAACATGAACACCCCGTCGATGCCGCCCGGCGTCGGGTTCGGCGCGACCACGAACGGCTGCCTGCCGAGCTCGGTGAACACCCAGCCCGTTGCGCTGGCGGCGAATGGCGACAGGATGCCGAACACCGCGAGCCGCATGATCCACTTCGAGCGCGGCACCGTTCCCCTGCGCGTGAGCCAGAGCGCGACGAGCGAGGCGAAGGCGGCAAGTGCACCGAACAGGATCATCAGCCGGAACGCCCAGTAGGTGACCGCCATGATCGGCACGTACTGCACAGGGGTGCCGGCGGCGGCGCCGTAGATGGCCTTGTCGGGGATCGTCGTGCCGTACTTCTGCTGGTACTGCGGAAGCAGGTCATTGACGCCGGTCACCGTGGTGTTGAAGTCGCCATTGGCCAGAAAAGACAGCACACCGGGGATCTCGATCACGGCGACGACGTTCTTGCAGTCACGCGAGCCGACGTCGCCGATCGATAGCACCGAGAAGCCGGTTCCGGTCTGGCATGCCGCCTCGGCGGCCGCCATCTTCATCGGCTGCTGCTGGAACATCAGCTTGCCCTGCAGATCTCCGGTGACCGCGACGAGGCCGAAGCCGACGATCGCGACGGCCGCGCCGATTCGCAGCGAGGTGATCCAGACGGCGTGGTCTGTCTTGTCGCGACCGCGGATGGCCGCAGCCTCGCCCACGATCACGCGCCTGTCGGCTCCCACCGTGTCGATGCCGTCGTGGCGCCGGCGCCACAGGTGATACCAGCCGATGCCGAGCAGGAACGCCCCCGCCACCGAGAGCGAGCCCGCGAGGGTGTGCGCGTACGCGGCGAGCGCCGTGTTGTTGGTCAGGACCGCCCAGATGTCGACCAGGTGCGGGCGGCCATCGACCAGCTTGACTCCGACCGGATGCTGCATCCACGAGTTCGCCACGATGATGAAGAAGGCAGACAGCCATGAGCCGATGACGGCTGCCCACAGCGTGGCCAAGTGGACGCGCTTGGACAGTCGGCCCCAGCCGAATATCCAGAGACCCAAGAAGGTCGATTCGACGAAGAAGGCCAGCAGGCCCTCCATGGCCAGCGGAGCGCCGAAGACGTCGCCGACGAAGCGCGAGTACGCGCTCCACGCCATGCCGAACTGGAACTCCTGCACGAGGCCGGTGGCGACTCCCAGGATGAAGTTGACCAGGAACAACTTGCCCCAGAACTTGGTCATCCGCAGATAGCGCTCGTTGCCGGTGCGCAGGTAGAGGGTCTGAAAGACGACGACCATCGGGCCGAGCCCGAGAGTCAGCGGCACCAGCAGGAAGTGGTAAACGGTCGTGATGCCGAACTGCCAGCGGGCGATGTCGAGGGGATCCACGGGGTGCTGCTCCTTCGGGTGCGGGTGCGAGGTCGTTCAGTCTTACCGTTCCGGAGCCCGCACCGAGTCGGCAGGGTCGAAGGTCCCATCGGTGCCGTGATCGGCCGGAGGACCTTGGTCCCTGCCCACATGGCCATGCGTTGCGGAAGGCTCAGGCGACGGAAGGTGGACGCGTGGAGACCGTTCCGATGCGCGTGATTGCTGAAGATGATCGCGGCCGCGCCGTGGCATCTCGGTGGGTCGCGAAGTTCCTCCCAGGCGATACGTTCGCCACCGAAGTGGTCATCGTTTCTGGGGCGGCCACCGCTGCCCTGACTGCGCTGGTCGAGAAGTGCCGGGGCGTCGTCGTCTACCTGCCCCCCGAATGGATCCCCGGCGACGGGCCGATCGTCGCGGCCACCGGTCATGACCTCGGCTCGGACGCGGCCATCGCCCCGGCCATCGAGTTGGCGCGGCGCGGATCGCACGCCGTCGTGCTGGCTCACGTCTGGGCGATGCCGAGCCTCGGCGTCGTCGCACTGCCGCCTGACCCGTGGGGAATCGGATCGATCCCCGATGGACAGACCGCCGCCCTGCAGGCTCTCGCAGCTCGAGTGCATGCGACTGCGCCCGACGTGGCGATCACCGCCGTCGTGAGGCAGGGTGCCCATGTCGCTCGTGAGCTGGTGGCCGTCGCCAGTGCCTCTGCCTCTGCCGGGATCGTCGTCGGCCGCCCCCGGCCGCACGGTGCGCGGCCTCGCCTGAGCAGGGTCGCTCGCGAATTGCTTGCCATCGGTCGGTGTCCGATCGTGATCGCCGCGTCCGGCAGCACCGCGAGGGACCTTCGGCCCTAGGAACACTCGCCAGAAGGAACGGACACTCGGCTCATGACCAATTCCCTTGATGCCTCGGGACCCCTCGGTGCCGACACCGCGATCCTCGACGAGGAAGGGTGCTGGCGGTTCCTCGGCGGCAGTGGAATCGGTCGACTTGCCATCTCCACGGAGTCCGGCGTCGACATCTTCCCGATCAACTACCTGGCGACCGACGGCAAGATCTTCTTCCGGTCGGCTCCAGGCACCAAGATCGTCGAACTGACTCGGGATCCCCGCGTTGCGTTCGAGGCGGACGAGCACACGTTTCTCGCGCGCTGGAGCGTGGTCGTGCGCGGGGCCGCCCGTCGGCTCGAGTCGGACCTCGAGATCGAGCGCTCCGGCATCCAGAACCTGGCCACCTGGCAAGCCGGTGACAAGTTCAACTACTTCGAGATTCAGCCGACAGCGGTCAGCGGCCGGTTCATCCGGCCCCAGGCGTCGCCATTCGGCTCAGCTTGAGCGACGGCTGACGAGGGTCTCGGACTGTTCGACGACCGGCCCGACCAGTTGGCGGTCCTCGACCGGACGAGCCACCAGCACGGGCGCGTTCACATTGAGAAGCACCTCGTGCAACACCGTGCCGATCGGCGAATGGTGGGGGTCGAGCGATCCAGGGCCGAGCACCAGCAGAGCCTTGTCGCGCGACGTGTCAAGCAGAGCTTCTGCGGCCGCGCGACTGCTGAGCCGCGTTCGCAGTTCCAGGCCGGGGCATGCCGCGCGGGCGGCCGCCAAGGCGACCGACACGGCGAGCCCATCACGACGCGGACCCGATTGCTCGAGCTCCTGCGGCGTAACCGCCTGCACCAGGAGCAACTCCTCGTTGCGCGCCTCCGCCTCGTGGCCGGCGGTGCGGGCAACGCTGGGGGCCGTTTCGCGCCGATCGATGCCGGCGACGACGCCGCGACGGAACCGCAGATCCACATCGGGGATCACCGCAACGCTGCAGGCCGCCGCGAGAGCGATCTGCACGCTTCGGGAGCCGAGCACCCGCCCGTGGAGGAATCCGGTCTTGCCGGTGCCGATCACCAGGAGGTCGTCGGCGCCGAGATAGTCGGCCAATGCCTGCGCAACGCTTCCCGAGAGAAGTGCGACCGAGACAGGCACGTCCGGGAGCATCTCCAACACCGCCGCAAGAGCCGCGGCGACCAGAACGGCACCGGGGCGCGCCTGGTCGTGCAAGTGCTCGTGCCTCGATCCTGCGTCATCTTCGTCGACGTTGACCAAGACGATCGGGGCGGGGTCGCGCCGGGCGCGGGCGATCGTCCAGCGGAGGGCTGCAGCGCCCGGCCGCGAACCGTCGACGCCGACCACGTAGCGCTGTGCCATGTTGCCACCCCTTTTCTTCAGGCAAGTTTCCGGGCGGTGCCCGTGGCCGTCGAGAGCCTTTAGTCCCACGGTGAGGGCTAAACTCGCCAGCACGAGCGCCGTGAGGAGCGACATGGTCGACGACACGGATGCGCCGCTTGAATTCCCCGACGGCCCGCGCTCGGAGCTCGAAAGCACCATCGAGCAACTGGTCGATCGCGCGCAGCGCGTGCTCGTGACCCAGGGCCGATTGCGCGCCCTGCTTCAGGCGAACCGCATCGTCGTCGAGCAGCTCGAACTCGAGCAGGTTCTGCGGCGGATCGCCGAAGCCGCCCTCTCCCTGGTCGGGGCTGAGTTCGGCGCCCTCGGCGTCATCGCCCCCGACGGGCACTTGGAGCAGTTCATCCATGTCGGGATGTCGACAGACGATGCTGACGCGATCGGGCATCTGCCGGAGGGACATGGGCTGCTGGGTGCCGTCATCGACGAGCGCCAGGCGATCCGGCTCGAGCACATCAAGAACGACCCGCGTTCTGCGGGGTTCCCGGCCCACCACCCGAAGATGGACGGCTTCCTGGGCGTCCCGCTGCGGGTGCGCAACGAGGTGTTCGGCAATCTGTACCTGACCAACCCGGCAGGCGGACAATTCACCCGGGAGGACGAGGAACTGGTCACCGCGCTGGCGGCAACCGCCGGCATCGCGATCGAGAACGCGCGACTCTTCGACGAGTCCCGTCGCCGCCAGCGCTGGAGCGCCGCCCTCGCCGAAGTCACCTCCGCGCTGTTGTCCGGCGGATCCGACGACGTTCTGGGTGTTGTCGCCGATCGAGTCGCCTCCGTGATCGATGTGGATCTGGTGTGCGTGGTCGTCCCGGGTGCCGACGGCGAGTTGGTCGTGTCTACCGCCCGCGGGGAAGGATCGGCCGAGCTGATCGGACGCCACTACCCGCGCGAGTCCACGCTGGTGGGCGTGGCGCTCGAGACCGGACAGGTCGCATCTAGCGCAGGCCAGCCCACCGGCGACAAGTTCGACTGGCAGCCGTCACTCGGACCCACCGTCGCTATTCCGCTCGCGGCCTTCGACCAGAGCCTCGGCGCCTTGACGATCTCGCGGGTGGACCCGGGGGCCCGCTTCACCGAGGCCGACATCGAGATGGCCGCCGACTTCGCCGTGCAGGCGAGCCTCGCCATCGAGTTGGCGCGCGGTCGCGTCGACCGGCAACGTCTGGAGCTGACCGAGGATCGCAACCGGATCGCGCGCGATCTGCACGACCACGTCATCCAGCGCCTGTTCGGATCGGGACTCGGCCTGCAGGCTCTCGCCTCGACCGCTCCTGAGCCGATCAGACTCGGGATCGCCGAACAGGTCGACGCGATCGACGCCGCCATTTCCGAGATCCGCACCGCCGTGTTCGCGCTGACATCGCGGACGACAACGGCGCCCACCCTGCGGCATCGCGTTCTCGATGTGGTGACCGCCGTCACCCCCGGCCTCGCCAGCGTCCCTCGGCTCACCTTCGGCGGACCCGTCGACCTGCTGGTGGATGGATCGCTCTCAGACGACGTGGTCGCCGTCGTGCGTGAAGGCGTCTCGAACGTCGCGCGTCACGCCGAAGCTCGCAACGTCGACGTGGCGATCACGGTCGACAACGACGTCATCGAGATCGTCATCGACGATGACGGGCACGGGATTGCTGCCGGCACCCGCCGATCGAGCGGCACCAAGAACCTGGCAAGACGTGCGACATCGCGCGGGGGCACGATGCAGCTCACCGCCCGAGCGAACGGCGGCACCCGCCTGCACTGGACTTCGCCGCTCGGACATCAGGAGGCATCGACATGAGCACACGGGTCTTTCTCGTCGACGACCATGAGATCGTTCGTCGCGGTATCGCCGACATCATCGACGCGGAACGAGACCTTGAGGTCGTCGGTGAATCCTCGACAGTCCAACAGACTCTCGGGCGCGTCACGGCGACACGACCAGACGTCGTCGTGCTCGATGTGCGACTGCCAGACGGCAGTGGCATCGACCTGTGCCGCAGCATCCTGTCGAAGCATCCCGAGATGCGCTGCATCATGCTGACCGCATTTGACGACGACCAGGCGAGTGTCGCCGCTGTGCTCGCCGGCGCGAGCGGCTACGTGCTGAAAGACATCAGGAGCCAAAAGCTGATCGACGGCATTCGGGCCGTCGCTGCCGGCCGCAGCCTGATGACCAGAACGATCAGCAACCGGGTCGTGGAGCGGCTGAGCGAGTCGCCGGCTCCCGACCAGGGGCCAGAACTGACGCTGCGCGAGCGTCAGGTGCTGCAACTCATCGCCGACGGACTCACCAACCGGCAGATCGGAGAGCGGCTCGAGCTGGCCGAGAAGACCGTCAAGAACTACGTGTCGGGTCTGCTGGCCAAACTCGGCATGGAGCGGCGGACCCAGGCCGCCGTGTACGGGGCCACGCGCGAAACCTGATCACGGCCGCGACGCCAACGGTGGGACCTTTGGCCCTGACCCCCGCCCCACAAGGCGGGCACAGTGGCCGTCATGACCATGGTGCACGTGCTGCGGACGGCGTTCCCGCTCGACCCCGAGGAGTCGGAAGGCGACCTCGTCGACGCCACGGTTCTGAACGGGCCCGAATGCTGGCACCTCCTGGGTCACAGCGGAGTCGGTCGCCTGGCCATTGTCGGCGGAAGCGGCACGGAGATTGCGCCGGTCAGCTATCTCACCTATGCCGGGTGCCTCTACTTCAGGTCGGCTCCCGGGTCTGCGCTGCCGCAACTCTCGACAGAATCGCGCGTCGAGGTCGCGCTCGATGGCGAGTCCAACGCGGCGAACTGGAGTGTCGTCGTGCGCGGGCTCGCACGGGCCCTTGCCTCGGATCAGGCTGTCTCTCGCTCCGGCGTCCAGCAGTCGCACGCCTGGCAGTCGGGCAACAAGGACAACTACTTCGAACTCCGACCCGATCGGATCACCGGACGCCTGGTCCGCTCACCCGCGTGAGCGGCGGCCGCAGCAGCAGCAGGGGCGAAAGTCCTACGTCGCGATCGTCGGGCGCCGACCGACGGGACCTTCTTCCTTGACCGGCCCCGACAGCCACGACGACCATGGGCAGATGACTGCCTCGCCGAACGCCACCGTGCCCACCAGTTCTTCGTCCGCGCCGCCCTCGCTGCAGACCGTCGACCTCTGGTGGCGAGCCGCAAACTACCTGGCCGCCTGCCAGATCTACCTGCTCGATGACCCGCTGCTGCGCAGGCCGCTGACTCGGGAAGACATCAAGCCGCGACTTCTCGGACACTGGGGCACCTCGCCCGCGCTCAACCTGGTCTGGGCTCACCTCAACCGCGCCATCGTGGAGCGCGACCTCGACATCCTGTACATCGCCGGACCCGGTCACGGCGGCCCGGCGATCTTGGCGAACACCTGGCTTGACGGCACGTACAGCGAGCTGTTCCCCGAGGTGAGTCAGGATGCCGAAGGCCTGCACCGTCTGATGCGCCAGTTCTCCTTTCCCGGCGGTGTGCCGTCGCACGCGTCCCCTGACACGCCGGGATCGCTGCACGAGGGCGGCGAACTCGGCTACTCGCTGGTGCACGCCTATGGGGCGGTGCTCGACAATCCGAACCTGATCGCGGCCTGCGTCATCGGCGACGGCGAAGCAGAGACGGCGACCCTGTCCGGCAGTTGGCAGCTCACCGAGTTCCTGAGCCCGGTGACCGACGGTGCCGTACTGCCGATCCTGAATCTGAACGGCTACAAGATCGCGAACCCGACCGTGCTCGCCCGCATCCCGGAGCCGCAGCTGCTCAGCCTGTTCCGCGGTCACGGCTACGAGCCCCTGGTTGTCAGCGGTGGATACGACGGCGAGCCGCCTGCACACGTGCACGCGCGCTTCTCGGCCGCGCTCGACACTGCTCTCGGCCGGATCGCCGCCATTCAGGCCGCCGCACGCAGCGGGTCGACCGAGCGAGCCATCTGGCCGATGATCGTGCTGCGCACCCCGAAGGGCTGGACAGGACCGCGGTTCGTCGACGGGCTGCCGATCGAGAACACCTGGCGGGCACATCAGGTGCCGTTGGCCGAGGTGCGGGAGAATCCCGAGCACCTGGGGCAGCTGCAGGAATGGCTGGAGAGCTACCGTCCCGATGAGCTGTTCACCGAGTCCGGGGCCCCTCGTCCTGAACTGCTGACCCTGCGCCCACGCAACGAGCGACGCATGAGCGCCAGCCCGCACGCCAACGCGGGCCAGCGCGCTCCGCTGCGCATGCCGCCCCTCGAGCCTCATGCCATCAGCACGGTGCGCGACGGCGGGTTGGCCGAATCCACCCGGGTGCTCGGCGGCTGGCTGCGCGACGTCATGGCATCCAACCCCGACGACTTCCGCCTCTTCGGTCCGGACGAGGTCGCCTCGAACCGGCTGGACGCGGTCTACGAGGTGACGGGCAAGCAGTGGGAGGCGCAGGTGCTCCCCACCGATGAGCACCTGGTGCGCGAGGGGCGCGTCATCGAGGTTCTCAGCGAGAACCTCACGCAGGGCCTGCTCGAGGGTTACCTGCTCAGCGGGAGGCACGGCCTCTTCACGTCGTACGAAGCCTTCATCCACGTCGTGGATTCGATGTTCAACCAGTACGCGAAGTGGCTCGAATCCGCGCGGCACGTCGGCTGGCGAGGACGGCTGTCGTCGTTCACCTACCTGCTGTCGTCGCATGTCTGGCGCCAGGATCACAACGGTTTCTCGCACCAAGACCCGGGCTTTCTCAATCACGTCGTGACCAAGAGCCCCGCCGTGGTGCGCGTCTACCTCCCGCCGGATGCCAACAGCCTGCTGGTCACCGCCGAGCACTGCCTCGCCTCGCGCGATCATGTCAACGTCATCGTCGCCGGCAAGCATCCGGCCCCGACGTTCCTCACCCTGGAGGAGGCTCGCGAGCACGGTGCGCGCGGCCTGGGCATCTGGGAGTGGGCGGGCACCGAGCGGCCAGGTTCGGTTCCGGATGCCGTGCTCGCCTGCGCGGGTGACGTGCCGACCGCCGAGGCGATCGCCGCCGTCCGGCTGTTGAAGCAGCACATTCCGGAGCTCGCGGTGCGTCTCGTCAACGTGGTCGACCTGATGCGCCTCAGCCACCCGTCGCAGCATCCGCACGGCTTGGATGACGAGCAATTCGACGCGACCTTCACGGTCGACCGGCCGGTGATCTTCGCCTTTCACGGCTACCCGACACTCGTGCACCAGTTGGCGTACAAACGGCACGGCATCGGCAACTTCCATGTGCGCGGCTACAGCGAGCACGGCACAACGACGACACCGTTCGACATGCTCATGCTCAACGACCTCGACCGTTTCCGGCTGGCGATGGACGTCATCGAACGGGTGCCGGGATTGCGCGAACGGTACGCAGGCGTGCACCAGTCGTTCGACGACGCCCGTTCGCGTCATCGCGCATACACCCGGGAGGTCGGCGACGATCGCGACGACGTGTTGGGGTCGGCCGGTGTCTTCGCGCCTCAGCCCTGAGCCGAGCGGACGCGGGGCGCGGCCCGCAACCCGTTCAGAATGGTGATCACGTCGATGGCCTCCTGAGCCACCGCCCCGACGATTGCCGGAACCACGCCGGTCGTCGCGACGGCCATCAACGCGAGGCTGAGTCCGATGCCAACCCAGATGCTCTCGGTGGCGATCCGAACGGTGCGGCGGGCGACCGCCATGGCCACCGTCACTCGGCGAAGGTCGTCGACCAGGATCACTACGCCTGCGCTCTCGCTGGCGGCCGTCGAGCCCCGCGCTCCCATCGCCACGCCCACGTCGGCGGCGGCGAGCACCGGGGCGTCGTTGACGCCGTCGCCCACCATCACGACAGGGCGATCGGGAGCGGATGCCACCACCTGCAGTTTGTCTGCCGGCCGCAGCTCGGCGTGCACCTCGTCGATGCCGAGCGCAGACCCGACGTGGCGTGCCGCCCCGGCGATATCGCCGGTCAGCATCAGGATGCGCCGCACCCCCAGCCGGCGGAGTTCCGCGATCACGTCGGCGGCCTCCGGTCGCAATTCGTCGCGCAGCACGATCCGACCGATCACGACTCCCCCGCGCGCGACCGTGATGGCCGTCTCTCCCGAGGAGAGAGGGCCAAAGGGGTTCGGTGCTCCGTCGGCGGCGAAGTCCGCCTTTCCTACCCGCACCACAACGCCGTCGAGTTCCGCGTGCACCCCAGCGCCCGCTGACTCGCTCGCGCCCGACAGAGTGGCGAACGCGATCTTGCGGTCGCGCGCCTCGTCGACCACGGCTCGCGCCAACACGTGAGGGGAGAGCGCCTCAGCGCCGGCAGCAACAGCCAGCACGGTCGCCTCGTCCACCTGGTCGACGCATTCGATCCGGTCGACACGCGGAGCACCACGTGTCAAGGTTCCTGTCTTGTCGAACGCCACGGTGTGCGCGTGAGCGAGAGCTTCGAGGGCGTCCCCGCTCTTGATCACGACGCCCCCTCGCGCCGCGGCGCCCATTCCGGCCACGAAAGCGACAGGTGCCGCAATCAGCAGCGGGCATGGCGTGGCTGCGACGAGCACCTCCGCCGCCCGCACGGGGTCCCCGCTCAGGATCCACCCCAGAGCGGCCAATCCGACCGAGACCGCCGTGAACGGGATCGAGACCCGATCGGCGATCCGGACGAACCGCGCCTTGGTGCTGGCCGCCTCGGCGACCAGGGCGACGATCAGCTGGTACTGACTGTCCCCCGCGACGGCGATCGCGCGCAGGTGGACGACCGTGTCGCCGTTCACCGCCCCGCTGGGCACGGTGTCTCCCGGTGCCAGTTCAACCGGCAAGCTCTCGCCGGTGAGCGACGACTGGTCGAACTCGGCGAGGGTTTCGAGCAGCACGGCATCCACCGGCACCAACTCGCCCGGCTTGACGAGCAGAAGATCCCCGACAGCGACATCATTCACGTCGACGTCTCGGATCTCGCCGCCCATCGTGAGCAGGTGCGCACGCCGCGGAGCGCGCTGCATCAGCGCGTCCACCTGTGCCCGGGCGCGGGACTCGGCGAAATCCTCGAGTGCGCCGCCCCCGGTGATCATCAGGGCGACGATCAGCGCCGCCCAGAGCTCCCCAACCGCGACGGTCGCGCCGATGGCGAGCACGGCGAGCACGTCGAGCCCCCAGTGCCCGCTCCGGAACTGGCGCACCATGGTCCAGAGCTGACGCACCCCGATCCCGACCACCCACACGGCCAGCACCCATCCCGCGGCGGCACCCAGTCCCAGCGCGGTGAGCACACCCGCGACAGCGCCCACCCCGACGGTCCCGGCGACCGCCGGGTAGCGGCGGAGCAGTTTCGCACTGGTTCGGAGCGGTCCGGTCACCCGTCGACGCTACGGGGATCGGCCGGCCGGCCGGAGAGGCGAAGGTCCTGGCCGTCCAACAGCTCGGCTGTCTGCCGGGCGATCTCGGCCTCCTCATCGGTGGGGATCACGAGCACCGCGACCGCGGAGTGCGGAGGCGACAAGGTGCGCGGGCCGGAACCGCGCGCGTTGAGCTTCTCGTCGAGCGCGATCCCCAGAAAGCCGAGCCGCTCGACCGCCAGGGCCCGCACGATGGCGCTGTTCTCCCCCACGCCGCCGGTGAACACCAAGGCATCGAGTCCGCCGAGTTGCGCCGCGTAGGCGCCGATGTAGTGGCGCAGTCTGTGCACATAGACGGCCAACGCCAGCGCTGCCGCCTCCGATCCCTTCTCGGCGGCCGCAGTGGTCTCGCGCATGTCCGAACTGCCGCCGAGGCCCAGAAGCCCGCTGCGACGGTTCAGCAGCTCGTCCAGCTCGTCGAAGCCCATGCCGGCGACGCGGTGCAGGTACGGCAGCACGGCCGGATCGATGTCGCCGGAGCGCGTCCCCATCACCAGCCCCTCAAGCGGCGTCAGCCCCATCGAGGTGTCGATCGAGCGACCGCCGGCGATCGCGGCGGCCGACGCCCCGTTGCCGAGGTGCAGCACGATCATGCGCAACTCGGCGAGTGGGCGCCCCAGGTGAGCCGCTGCGCCCGTCGAAACCGACGCGAACGAGGTGCCGTGAAAGCCGTAGCGCCGAATTCCGTGCTTGGTCGCGAGCGCCGCGTCGATCGCGTACTGGGATGCCTCGGCAGGCAGGTTCCCGTGGAACGCGGTGTCGAAGACGGCGACCTGCGGCACCTCGGGCCACGCGGCCCGTGCAGCGCGGATGCCGAGCAGGCCGGGCGGATTGTGCAGCGGAGCAAGTGGAGACAGGCTCTCGATGCCGCTCTCCACCGCGTCGTCAATCAGGGTCGGAGCCGTGTACAGGGTTCCGCCGTGCACGATCCGGTGCCCAACCGCGTCGGGCACCAGCCCGCCCAACGCGCGTCTGATCAACTCAAGCGCGGCAGCATGATCCGGCGCGTCCGAGCCAGGCTCCCCGATCCGCTCGATGATGCCGGCCTCACCGGCCCGGCCGGTGACGGCGTCGACCACGCGGTACTTGATCGACGACGACCCCGTGTTGAGCACGAAGACGGTGCGGATCGACGCCGTCATGAGGTCGGAGCATCCTGGGCCTGGATGGCGGTGATCGCGATGGTGTTGACGATGTCGCGTACCAGCGCTCCGCGAGACAGGTCGTTGATCGGCTTGGCGAGGCCCTGCAGCACCGGACCGATCGCCAGCGCCCCCGAACTGCGCTGCACCGCCTTGTAGGTGTTGTTGCCCGTGTTCAGGTCGGGAAAGACGAAAACGGTGGCATGACCGGCGACATCCGAACCGGGCATCTTGCTCGCCCCGACCGTCGGGTCGGCCGCCGCGTCGTACTGGATCGGACCAACCACTTTCAACTCGGGAGCCCGCTTCTTCACGAGTTCGGTTGCCTGCCGCACCCGCTCGACCTCGGTGCCGCTGCCGGACTCTCCGCTGGAATAACTGAGCATGGCGACCCGCGGCTCGATCCCGAACCGTCGAGCGGTCGCGGCCGACGAGATCGCAATGTCGGCGAGTTGGTCGACGGTGGGCTCGGGGATGACCGCGCAATCCCCATAGACCAGCACCCGGTCGGCGAGCGCCATCAGAAACACGCTCGACACGACGTCCACCCCTGGCGAGGTCTTCACGATCTCGAACGCGGGACGAATGGTGTGCGCCGTGGTGTGGGCGGCCCCCGACACCATTCCGTCTGCGAGGCCGTCGTGCACCATCATCGTGCCGAAATAGGCGACATCGGTCACCGTGTCTGCGGCGAACTGGGCCGAGATCCCCTTCTTGGCGCGAAGTTCGAGGTACTCGCGGGCGAACCTCTCGTGCAGCACCGGGTCGAGCGGCGACAGCACGTGCACGGCAGTCAGATCGAGCCCGAGCTCGGCGGCGCGCCCTCGAACCGTCGTGTCGTCACCGAGAATCGTCAGCTCGGCGATGCCGCGCTTCGTCACGATCGCCGCAGCCTGAAGAATGCGGTCGTCGTTGCCCTCCGGCAGCACGATGTGCCGCCGTGACGACCGGGCGCGCTCGAGCAGCTCGTGCTCGAACCGTTGCGGCGTCATCACGGTGGGTGTCGAGAGCCGCAACCGCGCGACCAGCTCGTCGCCGTCGACGTGCGTGTCGAACAGAGCGAGGGCGGTCAAGTACTTCTGCGGCGAGTCCGCCGCCAATCGGCTCCGGGTCTGCGCCAGCCGCACGGCGGTGTCATAGGTTCCGAGCGCGTTCCTGGCGATCGGCAGCGGAGAGCTGAGGCCGACGAGCAGTCGCTCCACCGAACTGGCAAGGGGGAATCCGCCGTTGAGCACGACCCCGGCGAGGCTCGGGAACGTGGTCGACAGGTGGGCGACGGCTGCGCCGAGCAGAACGTCGGAACGGTCACCCGGCACCACGACGATCGAACCCTCGATCAGTCGCGGCAGCACGTTCTCCATCGTCATGGCGGCGATCACCGTGCCGCGAACCGGTCGGTCGAGCAGTTTCGGGTCGCCCATCAGCAACTCGGCATCTGCGTGCTCGAGCATGGTTCGCAGCAGCGGGGCGATCAGGTCCTGATCTTCGGGGATGGTCCAGACCGCAAGACCGGCTGCTGGGGGGCTCGCTGCGATCGCCCGCGATGTCGCGTCGAGAGCATCCGGATCGACGCGACTCACCACCAGAGCCGCCGCCTCCGCGTGCTCGGCTCTGAGCTGCGCCAACGCGATACTTGCGGCCTCGGCGATCTCCTCAGGAGTGCGCGCCCCGTCGCCGTCGGTACGCCGTCCATTGACGACGAGGATCACCGGGGCCGCGAGAGCCGCGGCGATCCTGGCGTTCTCGGCGAGCTCGGTCGGGGTGCTCACGTCGGTGTAGTCAGAGCCCAGAACCAGGATCGCGTCGCAGCAGCTCTCGATCGCCCCGATCCGGTCGAGAATGGTGGCAAGCGCCCCGTCCGGATCGTCGTGAACGGTCTGATAGTCGGTGCCGATGCAGTCGGCCAGGCTCAGTCCCGGCGTCGCGTGCTCGAGGAGCAGCTGCAGCACGTAGTCCGGCTCGGTGGTCGATCTGGCGATGGGCCGGAACACTCCGACCCGGTCCACCGTGCGGCGCAGGGTCTCGACCAGGCCGACCGCGACGGTCGACTTGCCCGTTCCGCCCTCGGCTGATCCGAGATAGATGCGTGTCGCCACGCTCCCCACGCTAGCGAGTCGGGCGCCGACCAGGGACCTTCGGCCCTTCATCGGGAGTGGATCCAGGGCGATGCTCGTCTGAGCGACCCCGATCACAGGAGATGCCATGCCAGACGAGCACGCGATCAGCATCCTGAGCGATGACGAATGCTGGCGCCTGCTCGCCGCAGAACGGATCGGCAGGATCGCCATCGACTCCGGACGCGGTCCGCAGATCTTTCCCGTCAATCACCTGGTCCGGGATCACGTGATCAGCTTTCGCAGCGGACCCGGCGCGAAGGTCATGGACACCTTCTCCCACCCCCGGGTCGCCTTCGAAGCAGACGGACGAGACGGAGAGGAATTCTGGAGCGTCGTCGTCGAGGGACACGTCGAGGTGCGAGGCGAGAACGATCCTCTCGTGCGCGGCACCCTCGAGTCGCTCGTGTCCTTCCATCCCACCGAGAAGCACTACGTGATCGACATCATCTCGGATCAGATCAGCGGCCGCCGGTTCCGGCCCCGTCGCCCGGCGAGCCTGTGGGCGAGCTGATGGCAGGCAGTCGCGCCTCAAGCGCGTCAATGCGCTGCAGCAGGTAACCCGAGTAGTCGGCAAGCACGGCGGCCTTGGCCTCCAGTCGGTCGATGCGGGCATAGAGCTGCCGCGGGTTTGCGTAGAAGGGCGTCTTCAACGGCATCCCATCCACCTCGGCCAGGCGATCTGTGAACTGCTGCACGAGGTCGGGCTGCTCGGGCAGGGGTGTCGCGTCGGTCATGCGCCGATGCTACGCGGGCCTCAGCACCCTGGACTGGACGGAGCAGTACTGCTTCGTGCGCCTCAACGGCTTGGTCGCGGCGGTGGCCGCGTTATCGACCACGACCGGAACGACGACCTAGCCAGCCGTCGGCGAACCGCTCGGTGTGGGCGTCGGGGTGGGCGAGGGGTTCTTGGTGAACGTGTCGCCCGCGACCTGCAGCACGAACTGCGCGAACTCATTCGGGTCGAAGGCCGTTGTGTAGGTGAACTGCGTGCCGTTGACGATGATCGTCGGGGTGACCGCGATCTTCTTGACTTTTGCTCCCGGGATCGGACCGTTCAACGCGCGCGTGGTTGCAGCCTGCACCCACCCGCGGAAGCGATGATCCTGGATGCATTTGGTCACCAACGACATGGACGTCACGCCCGCCTTGGTGGCTCGGGCCGCGATCTGCTGGTCGGTGAGGCCCGCTGTGCCCTCTTTGGGCTGGTTGACGAACATCGCCTCGTTGAAATCGAAGAAGTGGTCAGGCGAGAACTCGGCGACGCAGGCTGCGGCATTGGCCGCGCGGAGCGAGTACTGCGTGCCGGCCGACTTGGTAGTCAGCACGGCGATCGGATGGATCTCGACGGTCGCCGCGCCCGACTCGACCCAGGCCCGCAGCTGGTCGCCGTTCTTCTTCTCGAAGGTGCCGCAGTTCGGGCACAGGTAGTCGACATAGAGCTTGATGTCGATGACAGCTGACGAGTTCGTCGCCGACGGCACCGGTTGGGAGCCGGCCGGGATGGCAGGGGTTTGCACTGCCTTGTAGCCGGTGCCGATCTTGATACCGTCGCTGAGCATGTTCAGCGGCCCGCGGCCCCCGGGTTGGCCGAAGTTCAGGATCACCAGGGCGATCACGGCCACGATCACCAGCACGCCGCCCACCACCGACAGCATGACAACGCGACGCCGGTTGCGATCTTGCTTCTTGTGGAGTTCGCGCAGTTCACGGGCGCGCTCGCGCGCACTCTCGCGCACCTCGCTCCTGCCCCGCGGTGCGCCAACCGGCGACCCAGCGGGAGGCGGGCCGAATGGGCCGTCGCTCATGAATCCTCGTTCTCGGGTGGTCAAGCGGCGCAAAACTACTCCTCGCGCACGGCGAGGGCCAATCGGGCACCGCCAGAAAGGCTAGGCACTCATTCTGGGAGCGCACCGCATGCTGGCTGGGCGGGTCGGCGATCCGAGTCATCCTCTCGAAGATGCGTCCCCTTGTCGAGGGTGACATACTGGCCGGTGGCTCACGCTGTCTCGGCAGCGGCGGCCGCTTCCATTCACTACGGATCGTCCGGCACGTACCTGCCGGTGAAGGAGTTCAGTACAACCATGGCATCTGTCACATTTGAAAAGGCGACCCGCACCTACCCCGGGTCCACTCGTCCCGCCGTCGACCAGATCGATCTCGAGGTCGCCGACGGCGAGTTCCTCGTGCTGGTCGGCCCGTCCGGCTGCGGCAAGTCGACGACACTGCGAATGCTCGCCGGCCTCGAAGAGGTCAACGAGGGTCGCATCCTGATCGGCGACCGCGACGTCACCGACGTTCCCCCGAAAGATCGCGACATCGCGATGGTGTTCCAGAACTACGCGCTCTACCCGCACATGACGGTGGCCGAGAACATGGGCTTCGCGCTCAAGATCGCCGGTGTCAACAAAGACGAGCGCGCACAGCGCGTGCTCGAGGCGGCCAAGCTGCTCGACCTGGAGCCCTACCTCGGCCGCAAGCCGAAGGCGCTCTCGGGTGGTCAGCGTCAGCGCGTCGCCATGGGTCGCGCCATCGTGCGTCAACCCCAGGTGTTCCTCATGGACGAGCCGCTGTCGAACCTCGACGCCAAGCTGCGCGTTCAGACCCGGACCCAGATCGCGTCGCTGCAGCGCCGCCTCGGCGTCACGACCGTCTATGTCACGCACGACCAGACCGAAGCCCTCACCATGGGCGACCGCATCGCCGTGCTGAAGGATGGCGTGCTGCAGCAGGTGGGCACCCCGCGCGACCTGTACGAGGCCCCGACGAACGTATTCGTCGCCGGCTTCATCGGCAGCCCGGCGATGAACCTGTTCCCGGCCGACGTGGTCGACGGGGGCATCAAGTTCGGCACCTCTGTCGCCAAGGTCGAGCGCGACATCCTGCTGAAGGCCAAGGGCAGCCGAGTCACGATCGGTGTCCGCCCCGAAGACGTCAAGATCGCCAACTCGGGCGACGGGCTCAAGGTCGAGGTCGACGTCGTCGAAGAACTCGGCGCCGACGGTTATCTCTACGGCCACACCGAGGTCGACGGCAACCGCGTCGACATCGTGGCCCGCGTCGATGGCCGCACCCACCCGAACGCGGGAGACACCGTGGTGATCACTCCGGTTGCCGAGCACGTTCACGCGTTCGATGCCACGACGGGTGAGCGGATGTCGAAGCCGATCGTCCTCGACAAGGTCTGAGCTTCTCGCTTCACGAACACCGCTGCCGCGGCATCCGCACGAGGATGCCGCGGCAGCGTCATGTTCGCAGCACAGCGCAGGATCGCCCGCCGCGGCAGAATGGATCAGCCAGCTCCGACTTGTCTCGAGCTGCATCAGAAGGAGAGCCGCATGGGCATCGCGACCATCAACCCCGCAACGGGGGAGACCGTCAAGGAGTTCTCGACGGATGACGCCGCCACGATCGACCGCAAGATCGGCGAGGCAGAGGCCGCGTACCAGTCGCTGAAGTCCACCACCTTCGCCGAGCGCGCCGAGTGGATGCGTGCCACCGCCGAACTGATCGAGCAGGAGGCAGACGACACCGCCCGCATCCTGACGCTCGAGATGGGCAAGCCGCTCGCGCAGGCCAAGGCCGAGGTGCTCAAGTGCGCCAAGAACCTGCGGTTCTATGCAGATCACGCCGAGTCGTTCCTGGCCGATGAGCCGTTGGCCGACCCCTCGAGCGTCGGCGCCTCCCGGGCATACGCCCGCTACCAACCGCTCGGCGTCGTGCTCGCGGTCATGCCGTGGAACTACGCGTTCTGGCAGGTGATCCGCTTCGCTGCCCCTGCATTGATGGCCGGGAACACGGGGGTGCTGAAGCACGCCTCGAACGTGCCCCAGTCGGCGCTCTACCTCGACACGGTCTTCGAGCGTGGTGGATTTCCGGTCGGGTCGTTCCGCGCGCTGATGATCGGCTCGCGCGAGGTCAAGGGCGTCATCGAGGATCGCCGGGTGAAGGCCGTGACCCTGACCGGCTCCGAGGCAGCAGGACGCTCCGTGGCATCCATCGCCGGCGACCAGATCAAGAAGAGCGTGATGGAACTGGGCGGGTCTGACCCGTTCATCGTGATGCCAAGCGCCGACCTAGAAGCCGCTGCAACGACGGCAGTGAAGGCTCGCGTGCAGAACAACGGGCAGAGCTGCATCGCGGCCAAGCGCTTTCTGGTGCACGCAGACATCTACGACACCTTCGCGCAACTGTTCGCCGACAAGATGAACGCCCTCGTGGTGGGCGATCCGATGGACGCGAAGACGGATGTCGGCCCGGTTGCCACCGAATCCGGCCGCGCCGATCTGGCCGAGCTCGTCGACGACGCGGTGGCAAAGGGGGCCAAGGTTCTGGCCGGCGGCGGTGCGCTGGACGGCCCCGGCTGGTTCTACCGGCCGACCCTGTTGAGCGAGCTCACCGACGACATGCGCATCGTCATGGAAGAGACCTTCGGGCCGGTGGCATCCCTCTACAAGGTCGCCGACCGCGGCGAAGCGATCAGGGTCGCGAACCAGACAACGTTCGGGCTCAGCTCGGCGGTCTGGACGCAGGACGCCGACGAAGAGGCGGCGTTCATCCGCGACCTCGACGCTGGCGCGGTCTTCATCAACGGAATGACGGTCTCGTACCCCGAGCTGCCGTTCGGCGGAGTCAAAGACTCGGGCTTCGGCCGTGAACTGGCTGCCGAGGGCATCCGCGAGTTCTGCAACGTGAAGACGGTCTGGAAGGCCTAAGAGCGCTCACTAGGCTCGACGCATGGCCTCCGCGCTCTCGATCACCTCGGCGGTGCCAGACCCGGCGTTGCTCGACCTGCCGTGGAACCTGCCGCTCGAGGATTGGCCCGAAGAGAACATCGCGGCGCTGCCCAAGGGCATCTCTCGGCACCTGGTGCGCTTCGTGCACCTGGGCGGATACGTCATCGCGATCAAAGAGACCTCGGCCGAGCTGGCCAGGCGCGAGTACGAACTGCTGCGCACCCTGCAGCGGCTCGACATCCCCTGCGTCGAGCCGGTGGCCGTCATCACCGACCGGGCCGCCGCCACCGGTGAAGAGCTCGCCCCGGCGCTCGTCACCCGGCATCTGCGCTTCTCGCTGCCGTACCGCGCGCTGTACTCGCAGGCGCTCCGGCCCGACACGGCGACCCGACTTGTCGACGCACTGGCCGTGCTGCTGGCCAGGCTGCACGTCGTCGGGTTCTTCTGGGGCGACGTCTCGTTGTCGAACACGCTGTTCCGCCGCGACGCAGGAGCGTTTGCCGCCTACCTGGTGGATGCCGAGACCGGCCAGCTGCACGAATCCGGCCTGAGCGACGGGCAGCGTGAGCACGATCTGGATATCGGTCGCATCAACATCGCGGGCGAACTGCTCGACCTGCAGGCCGGTGGCCGGCTTGACGACGACGTGGACCCCGTCGCGGTCGCCGACGGCATCGTGGCCGCCTACCGCACGCTGTGGACCGAGCTCACCGAATCCGAGTCGTTCCCTCAAGGCGAGCGCTGGCGCATCAGCCGTCGCGTCGAGCGACTCAATGAGCTCGGTTTCGACATCGAAGAGCTGTCGATCCGCACCGACGAGACCGGAACGCAGGTGCGCATCCAGCCCAAGGTGGTGGATGCCGGCCACCACTCCCGGCGGCTCCTGCGTCTCACCGGTCTGGATGCTGGCGAGAATCAGGCACGCAGACTGCTCAACGACCTCGACGCCTACCGCGCGACCGGCGATCGCAAAGACCTCGACGAAGAGCAGGTCGCCCACGATTGGGTGGTGCGGGTCTTCGAACCGGTGATTCGTGCGATCCCCAAAGAGCTGCGCGGCAAGCTCGAGCCGGCCGAGGTGTTCCATCAGTTGCTCGAGCACCGCTGGTACCGGTCGCAGAACGAGGGGCGCAACATCCCGCTCGCCGAGGCTCTCAGCAGCTACGTGGATACCGTGCTTCGGCACCGGCGCGACGAGGTGACGGTCGTGACGCCCCTCACCGCGTCGCTCACGCTGCCGATCGCGGTGATCGACGATGACCAAGCAGAAGCCGCGCTCGACGAAACCGGCGACGATGACTGGCGAGCCAAAGTGTGAGCGGCGCCGGATGAGCGAGTCCAGATGAGCGAGCGCAGATGAGCGAACCGGGCAAGGCCGGACCGCTTGGCAGGCTCGGTGGCGTGGTCGGCGCGCATCCGCTCCGCTCGCTCGCGGTGTGGGCCGTTCTGGGGGCGATCGCCGTCGCCACGGCGCTGGCGGGGGCGGGCGGGCAGAACCTGTTCGACCGGCTGAAGAACGGCGCGCCGGGCGTCACTGGCGAGGCCAGCCGGGCAGACGACGTGCTCGCAGGCCGTACTGCTGCCACCCAATCCGCCACCCTGCTCGTGCATGGCGTGGCCATCGACGACCCGAAGCTGCTGCTCTGGGCGAACCAGCTCGGAGCCTCGCTCCAACGGCTTCCGCATACCGCATACCTGAACCCGCTCGCGCTGCCGACACTGCCTGACGGCGGGCACCCGGCTGCCATCGCCTCGGCGTTCTCGTCCGACGGTCGAGGGGTGCTTCTGACGGCGACGGTGTCGGGTGTGGGCACCCAGGACCCTGACTCCGCGACGGTCGACCGCGCGATCGCCGAGTTGCGCAGGGCGGCAACCCAGCTGCGTGCCCAGTTTCCGGGATCCACCGCGCTGGTGGGCGGCGGCTCGCTGCTGGTGGACTCGATCCTCAAGATCTCGGCAAGCGATCTGGAGCGCGGCGAGGCCGTTGCGCTGCCGATCGCCCTGGTCGTGATGCTGCTGGTGTTCGGGGGATTCCTCGCGGCGGGCATCCCGCTGCTCGGGGCGATCGTGTCGATCGTCGGCTCGCTCGGCGTGCTGTTCGGCATCACCTACTTGACCGACATCGACACCACCGTGATCAACGTGATCACCGCCGTCGGGCTGGGGCTCTCGATCGACTACGGGCTCTTGGTGGTGAGCCGCTTTCGTGAGGAATACCGCGTGGCACTCGCCGCCATGGGCGAATCGTGGCATCTCAGCGCAGACGACCGCAGGGGCATCCGGTTGCTGGCGATCAGCCGCACGGCCGATCGTGCGGGACGCACCGTCGTGTTCTCGGGGATCACCTTTGCGATCGCCTCTGCTGGACTGTTGATCTTCCAACCCCGCATCGTGCGCGCCATCGGCGTCGGCGCCCTGTCGGTGACCGCGATCGCGATTCTCACCGCGCTAACCCTGGTGCCCGCGCTGCTCTCGCTCGCGGGTGATCGGCTGCTGAAGCCGGGAGCGCTGACTCATCTGCCGGGGGTGGGTCGGGTGATCAGTCGCTTCGGTGATATCGCTCCGTCCGAGGGATTCTTCTCAAGCCTGACCCGCATGGTGCAGAAGCGCGCTGCCCTTGTCACCGTCGCGTGCGTCGTGCTGTTGCTCGCTGTTGGCAGCCCTCTGCTCACGCTCCGCCTCGCCAACACCAGCATCGATGCGATCCCCGCGTCGTCGACGCAGTCCGGCTTTCTCAACGCCCTGGCCGATCATTTTCCGGATGCCGCCAGCCCCAGGGTCGAGTTGGTGACCTCCGCAGAATCGGACGCCGTGTCGTGGGCTGCGCAGGTGTCGAAGCTTCCACACGTGCGCTCGGTGACCGCACCTCCTCAGCGCGGAGATGGCTGGGCATCCATCGTGCGCGTCGCCCCGGCAGACGGGATCGACGTGGTGCGCAGCATCCGCGCCGATCGCCCGCACTTCGGCGACCACACGTCCGCTCGGGTCGCCGGTATCGACGCCCGCACGGTCGACCTCTCGGACTCGCTAGTGGGCAGCGCCCCGTTGGCAGTCCTGATCATCGCGCTCGGCACCATCGTGCTGCTCTTCCTGATGACGGGCTCGCTTGTCGTTCCGCTCAAGGCCCTCGTGGCGTCTGGCCTCTCGCTGGGCGCCAGCGTCGGCGTGCTGGTGTGGGGATTCGAGCAAGGGCATTTCTCGGGCATCCTGAACTTCGATCCAGCACACGTGCACGGCGTCGACGTGCTTGTGCTGGTGCTGACCTTCGCGTTCGGCTTCGGTCTCGCGATGGACTACGAGATGTTCATCCTGTCGCGCATCAAAGAGCAGGTGGATGCCGGCGTCGACCCGCGCGAATCGATCGCCAGAGGGCTGCAGCGCTCCGGCCGCATCATCACATCGGCTGCCGCCATCATCATCGTGGTCTTCGCCGGATTCGCCACCGGCGACCTGATGGTGATCAAGCAGCTCGGCACGGCGCTCGCCGTCGCTGTGCTGCTCGACGCCACCCTGGTGCGCTGCCTGCTGGTGCCGGCGTTCATGACCTGGCAGCAGCGCATCATGTGGTGGGCGCCGCGGTGGATGAAGCGGCTGCACGCCCGGATCGGGTTCGCCGAGTGACCCGACGTCAGCGCGCGGCTCGCAGCTTGCTGATCTCGTAGAGCGCAACGCTGACCGCGATCCCCGCGTTCAGCGACTCGGTGGCCGCCTCGATCGGGATCGACACCACCTCGTCGCAGGTCTCCGTCACCAGCCGCGAAAGTCCCTTGCCCTCGTTGCCGACCACCAGCACGATCGGCTGCTTGGCCAGCGCGAGACCGGGCAGCGAGACGCTGCCCGCGCCGTCGAGGCCCAGCACGAATACGCCCCGCGACTTCAGGTCTTTGAGGGTCTGCGTCAGGTTGCCAGCCATCGCCACCGGGATGCGCGCCGCCGCTCCGGCCGAGGTCTTCCAGGCCGATGCTGTCATGCCCACGGTCCGCCGCTGCGGCACGATGATGCCCTGCGCGCCGAACGCTCCGGCCGAGCGCACGATCGCACCCAGGTTGCGCGGGTCGGTGATCCCGTCGAGGGCGACAAGCAGCGGGTTCTCGCCGCGCCCGATGATCGCGTCGAGCAGCTCGAGCGGGTGCGCGTACTCGTAGGCGGGCACCTTGAGCGCGATCCCCTGGTGCACCGCGTCTGGGCCGCTCAAGCGGTCGAGTTCTGGGCGCATCACCTCGAGCACGTTCAGGCCGCGCTTGGTGGCCAGCGACAGCGACTCCTTGACCCGGTCGTCCATCTCGATGCGCGAGGCGATGTAGAGAGTGGATGCCGGAATCTTCGCGCGCAGCGCCTCGACGACGGAGTTGCGGCCGGTCACGATCTCGCTGTCATCGCTCTTCGGGCGCTGCGGGCGGCGCGGGGCTCCCGCTCCACCTGCGCCGGTTCGACCGCCCCTTGAGACGCTCGACCCGCCGTACCGCTCGCGCGCGTCGTCGAGACGCTCCTTGGCGGCCTTGCGCTTGCCCGCGACGTGCCAGCTGCGGTCCTCGGCCTTCGGCGTCGGGCCTTTGCCCTCGAGGGCGCGGCGGTTATGCCCGCCGGTGCCGACGCTGGGGCCCTTCTTCTTCGGCTTGCCGGATGACCCGGGGCGTGCTGGTTTGGCCATTATGCGATGCTCCAATGGGTCGAACCGCTCGCGTCGGCGTTCTTCGCGTCTTCGAGCACGATGCCTGCCGCGGTGAGTTCATCGCGGATGCGGTCGGCCGCCGCGAAATCCTTCGCATCGCGGGCACTTGCGCGATCGTCGATGAGCCGCTGCACCAGCGCGTCGAGTGCCGCGCTCGCCGCACCATCCGTCGCCACTGCCCACTCAGGCGAGTGCGGGTTGACGCCGAGCACCTCCGTCATCGCGACGACCTCTTCTCGCAGCCGGGCCGCGGTCTCGAACTCGCCGTCATCGAGGGCGGTGTTGCCTGCGCGCACGCTGTCGTGCAACACCGCGAGCGCTTGTGGGACGCCCAGGTCGTCGTCCAGGGCGGCACCGAAGGCATCCGGGATGACGGGCGCTCCGACGTTGGCGAAGTGCTGGCCCTCCAGGGCACGGGATGCCCGATCCAGAAATCCTTCGATGCGCGCGAACGCCGTCTCGGCCTCGATGAGCGCGCCGTGCGAGTAGTCCATGGTCGAGCGGTAGTGCGCGCTCGCCAGGTAGTACCGCACGACGACCGGACGCACGAGCGCAAGCAACTCTGAGGCGAACACCGAGTTGCCAAGCGACTTCGACATCTTCTGGCCCTCGACGTTGACCAACCCGTTGTGCACCCAGTAGCTCGCGAACGCGTCGCCGTCGGCCGTCGACTGGGCAAGCTCGTTCTCGTGGTGCGGAAAGCGCAGGTCGAGCCCGCCGCCGTGGATGTCGAACGCGGGCCCGAGGTAGCGCTTGGCCATGGCGGAGCACTCGATGTGCCAACCGGGGCGCCCTGGACCCCACGGCGACGTCCAGGTCGCGGACTCCGGCTCGGCGGGCTTGGCGCCCTTCCACAGCGCGAAATCGCGCGGGTCGCGCTTGCCCCGCGTCTCGGCATCCGGTGAGTCGGCCATGTCGTCGAGCTTCTGATTGGTCAGCTCGCCGTACGCGGGCCAGGTCTTCACGTCGAAGTACACGTCGCCCGATCCGTCGTCGGCGACGTAGGCGTGACCACGCTCGATCAGACTGTTGATCAGTTCTTGCATCTGGGGCACGCTCGCCGTTGCGCGCGGCTCGTAGGTGGGCGCGAGGATTCCGATCCTCGAGTAGCCCGCCGTGAACTCCAGTTCGATCCGGTAGGCGAGAGCCCACCACGGTTCGAAGCCGCCGGCCGGGGCGTTCGCGAGGATCTTGTCGTCGATGTCGGTGACGTTGCGCACGAATGTCACGGCGAAGCCGCGCGCCGACAGCCAGCGCCGCCACAGGTCGTAGGCAAGGGCACTACGCAGATGCCCAATGTGCGGGGAGCTCTGAACGGTCGGCCCGCAGACGTAGATGCCGACCCTGCCGGGCTCGAGCGGCTCGAACTCACGCAAAGACTGCGTGCGGGAGTCGTACAGGCGGACAGTCACTCGCCGAGTTTAGCGATCACTCGACAGCAGGGCCGTGGCCAGCGCGCTGACCCCCTCGCCGCGCCCGGTGAAGCCGAGTCCGTCTGTCGTGGTTGCCGAGACGCTCACGGGAGCACCGATCAGTTCGCCGAGTCTGACCTCGATCTCGTCGCGGCGCACCGAGAGCTTTGGCCGGTTCGCGACAAGCTGGACAGCCACGTTGACGACAGCGAACCCGGCGCCGACCACGAGCGAGAGGGTCTCGCGTAGAAAGACCTCGCTCGCGGCATCCGCGAATCGTTCATCATCGACGCCGAAACGCGCGCCCAAGTCGCCAAGGCCGGCTGCAGACAACAGCGCGTCGCAGATCGCGTGGATGACCGCGTCGCCGTCGCTGTGACCGGCGAGTCCCGGCTCGTCCGGCCAGTACAGTCCGCCCAACCAGAGCGGGCTCGCGTCGTCGTACGCGTGCACGTCGAGGCCGATCCCGGTGCGCATCGCCATGGCTTGCCCGCTCGAATGCCCCAGCAGGTTCTCGGCGCGGTGCAGATCCCACGGGGTGGTGATCTTGAAGCCGCGCGGCTCGCCTTCGACGACGGCCACCTCGTGGCCTGCGGCACTGAAGAGGGCAGCATCGTCGGTGTAGTCGCGGTCGGCCGCCGCGTATGCCGCGACCAGTTCTGTCCGCGGAAACCCTTGTGGTGTCTGCACGTGCACCAGCTCGCTGCGGTCGACTGTCTCGACGACGAACTCGCGCGCATCGATCCGTTTCACGGTGTCTGTCACGGGCAGCGCCGGGATTACCCCGACCCCGGGCGCGACCGCTCGCACAACACGGTCGATGAGATCCGCCGAGGTGAGAGCTCGCGCTGCGTCGTGCACGAGCACGACCTCGACGTCGTCGTCGAGCGCCGCAAGGCCCGCCGCCACAGAGGCCTGCCGGGTCTCGCCGCCCGCAACGACCGCGACATCGCCGGATGCCGCGCCCGCAGCGATCTCGGCGATCCGACGTGCGGCGGTCAGCCGCGCGGTCGGTGCGACGACGATCACCTGCGCGGGCTCGGACGACTCGAACACGCCGCGCAGAGCCCGCTCCAGAATCGTGACCCCGCGCAGTTCGACGAACGCCTTGGGCTCGGTGTGGCCGAGCCGACTGCCGCTACCTGCGGCGACGACGACAATCGCGACCCGATGCCCCATGAAGAACTAGGGTATCGGCGTTCGGCGAGCAGGGTCGGTTGGCGTCGGGCGGCGGCTGGTGGCTACGAGGCCAGGACCTCGTCGAGCAGCGTCGCCGCCTTCTCTTCGTCGGTCTTCTCGGCGAGAGCGAGCTCTGAGGTCAGGATCTGGCGCGCCTTGGCCAGCATCCGCTTCTCGCCCGCCGACAGACCGCGGTCTTGATCGCGCCGCCACAGATCGCGAACAACCTCGGACACCTTGATCACGTCGCCCGACGCGAGCTTCTCGAGGTTGGCCTTGTAGCGGCGGCTCCAGTTGGTGGGCTCTTCGGTGAACGGTGCGCGCAGCACCTCGAAGACCTGGTCGAGGCCTTCCCTGCCGATCACATCGCGGACGCCGACCAGATCGACATTCTCGGCAGGTACCTCGATCGTGAGGTCGCCCTGCGACACGTTGAGCTTCAGATAGAGCTTCTCTTCACCCCTGATGATGCGCTTCTTCACCTCGGTGATCGTTGCCGCGCCGTGGCGGGGATAGACAACGGTTTCGCCGACCTCGAAGAGCATGGGATTCCTTCCGCAGAAGGACGATTTTACCACAGGGCATGCGCGGGAATCCGGGTCGGATCAGGGATTTGCAGGGGGCATTCCCTCCTGAATCGTCTGGCGCAACTGCGCCATCCGCGCCGTGAGAAAGTTGCGCTCGGCGGGCGACGGAGCGAGGTCGTGCGCGCGCTCATAGTGCGGCAGCGCATCCCGCAGGCGCCCAAGGCGACGGAGCAGGTCGGCCCGAGTCGCGTGCAGCAGGTAGTAGTTCTCGAGTTCGCCGACAGCGCTCAGATCGTCGATGAGCTCGAGGCCCGCAGCGGGTCCCCTCGCCATCGCGACGGCGACCGCACGGTTGAGCTCGACGATTGCAGAGGGTGCTGTCACGGCGAGCAGGTCGTAGAACGACACGATGCGCTCGAAGTCGGTGGCAGCGTATGACGGCGCAGCAGCATGCTGGGAGGCGATGGCCGCCTGCAGGTAGTAGGGGCCGGGATGCTCGCCGGACGCCACCAACAGGCGCGTCGCGCGGTTCAACTCGAGCCGGCCATCGCGCAGCTCGTCCGCATCCCACAGCGCCCTGTCTTGATCTTCGAGCACGATGAGTGCACCGGATTCGTCGGCGCGGGATCGTCGGCGCGCGTGCTGGAACAGCATGAGCGCGAGCAGCCCTGCGATCTCCGGATCGGGCGCGGCGGCCGCATCCGCATTCGCCGACAACAGCAGCCGTTGCAATCGGATGGCCTCCCGGGCGATCGGTTCGCGAACGAATCGCTCGGATTCGGTCGACGAGTAGCCCTCACCGAACAACAGGTAGAGCACCGCAAGCACGGCGGGCATGCGCTCGGGCCAGCGTTCCACCGGCGGAACGCCGAATGGGATCCCCGCATTCTTGATTTTCGCGCGGGCACGCACCAGCCGCTTCTGCATCGCCTCCTCGCTGACTAAGAACGCGCGGGCGATCTCGCCCACCGTCATCCCGACAACGGTGCGCAGCGCGAGGGCGACCCGGGCGTCAGCGGCCAGGGCGGGGTGGCAGCACGTGAAGAGCAGTGCGAGACGGTCGTGCTGCGATTGCTCATCCACCTGCTCCCCCTCTCTGGCCAACAGATCCAGCTCGCGTTCGATCCCCGCCCCGTGCGCCGCGCGGCGTTCCGCCGAGGCGCGCCGCAGCAGATCGATCGCTCTGTTCTTCGCGACGGTGGTCAACCACGCGCCCGGACTGTTGGGGACTCCGTCGTTCGTCCAGCTCGTCAGGGCCCGCGCGAAAGCGTCTTGCAGGCAGTCTTCGGCCAGGTCCCAGTCGTCAGTGATGCGAATGACCGTCGAGACGATTCGGGCGGACTCCTCCGCCGCCGCCGCGCGGAGCGCGCGGACGACCTCATCATCTCGAGACGCCGTCACCCCTCGGAAGACCCCGCGGATGTCGTCGCGGCGGCCTCCGGCTCGGGCCGGAGCGGCCAGACGGGGCGGATCTCGATCTGGCCGTACCGGGCCATCGGATGCCGCGATGCGATGTCGATCGCGTCATCCAGGTCGGCGCATTCCAGCAGGTCGAATCCGGCGATCCAGTCTTTCGTCTCAACAAAGGGACCATCCGTCACGCTGACGGCGCCGTCCCGCACGCGCACCGTCGTGGCATCAGCCGGACGGCGGAGCCGGTCACCGACGCGGGACATCCCCCGCCTGACCACCTCATCCATCCATTCCTCGATGTTGTCGTCTTCTGCACGGTACTCAGGGGCTGTGGAGTCGGTGCAGACCAGGAGCAGGAATTCCATGTTCATTGCCTTTCGTCGGTGTGTCGATGATCAATCGACGAACGACGTCGGCCGCAGAGGACACCCCGGCCGGATCCTTTTGTCACTCCCGGTAGGCTGTCACCGTCGGTCCGCAATCGGAAGGTTCCCACGTGAAGGTACGTGCCACAGCTGCCGCTGTCATCGCCGCGCTGCTCATGGTCGGCGTCGCCGCCTGCGCCCCGATCACCTCGCTGAAGCACTACGACCCCAGCGACGGTGTGAGCACAACAGTCGGGCAGGTGAAAGTGCTCAACGCGCTCGTGCTGAGCAAGTCCGGTCACGACGGCAACCTGCTGTTCTCGGCATACAACCCGACCGACGGGCCGATCGATCTGACCGTGCAGTTCGGCGACGACAGCAACCGCACTACCGCGCGAGCCACGCTGCGACCCGACGCGACCACGAGTTTCGGATACGGCAAAGATGGCCAGTTCTTGCTGCCAGGGCTGGGCGTCAAGCCGGGCTCGCTGGCGCACATCTACTTCCAGTACGGCAACGAAGAGGGCAGTCTGCTCACCGTGCCCGTGCTCGACGGGTCGCTGCCGCAGTACCAGAATCTGCTGCCGACGCCGACGCCCACACCGACCCCGACACCCACGGCGACGCCGACACCCACGCCGACGCCCTAGGGACCCGACGCCTTAGGGACCCGACGCCTTAGGCCTCGAACCGGTAGCCAAGCCCTCGCACCGTCAGCAGCAGCACGGGCTGCGATGGATCGCTCTCGATCTTCGAGCGGATCCGCTTGATGTGCACGTCGAGCGTCTTGGTGTCGCCGAAGTAGTCGGCGCCCCAGATCCGATCGATCAGTTGCCCCCTGGTGAGCACCCGCCCGGCGTTGCGCAGCAGCAACTCCAACAACTCGAACTCCTTGAGGGGCATCGCCACCTCCTTGCCGCCAACCGAGACGGCGTGGCGGTCGACATCCATCCGCACCGGCCCGACCTCCAGCACCGCCTCATCCAGGTCATCGACCTCGAGTCGGCGCCGAAGCACCGCTCGGATGCGCGCGAGCAATTCGCGGGTCGAGTACGGCTTGGTGACATAGTCGTCGGCGCCCAGCTCGAGCCCCACCACGATGTCGACCTCGCTGTCTTTAGCGGTCAGCATGATGATCGGAACGGATGAGCGAGTACGCAGCTCGCGGCAGACCTCGGTGCCCGCAAGGCCCGGCAGCATCAGGTCGAGAAGCACGAGGTCTGCGGGATCGCGGTCGAACGCCGCGAGCGCGTCTCGGCCGTCGGCCGAGATCTCGGTGTCGTATCCCTCCCGACGGAGCAGGAACGAGAGAGGCTCGCTGAGCGATGGCTCGTCTTCGACGATGAGAATGCGGGTCACGTTGTTGCTCCCAGGGTGGTGGGCGGGGCCGTCGAGGGGCTGGCGGCGGAGGTAGGCGGCGCGGGCTGAACGGGCGCTTTCGACGCCTCTGGCAGCCGAATGGTGAAGGTCGACCCGCTGCCTTGCTGCGACCACACCCGAACGTCGCCGCCGTGGTTCTGCACAGCGTGCTTGACGATGCTCAAGCCGAGGCCGGTGCCACCGGTGTGACGACTGCGCGCGTTGTCGACCCGGAAGAAGCGCTCGAACACGCGATCGCGTTCGTTCTCGGGGATGCCGACGCCCTGATCCGTGACCGCGATCTCGACGATGCCGTCGGAGTTGGTGACTCCGACTCCGACCCGGAACCCGTCTGGCGAATACTGGATGGCGTTGGCGATCAGGTTGTGAACGGCCGTCACGAGCAACTGTTCGTCGCCGTAGACCTCTGCTCCGGCATCCCCGCCGCTGACCAGCGAGATGCGGTGCGACTCGGCGGCCACTCGGTTTCGGTCGAGTGCTTGCGCGACCACCGAGTCGATGTCGACCTTGTCGGCCGATACGAGAGGTGCCGCTGACTGTAGTCGGCTGAGCTCGATGATCTCGTGAGTGAGATTGGCGAGGCGATCCGCCTCGATCGTGAGTCGCTTCGCGAAACGCTTCACCTCGGCCGGTTCGTCGGATGCGGCCTCGATCGCCTCGGCGAGCAGTCCGATTGCGCCGATCGGGGTCTTGAGTTCGTGACTGATGTTGGCCACGAAATCGCGGCGCACCTCGTCGAGTCTGTGCGACTCCGTTCGGTCTTCGGCGAGCAGCAGGACGAAGCGCGTGCCCAGCCGAGCGACGCGCACCTGCAGGTGCAGTTGGTTCGCGCCGAACGGCGTGTGCGCGAGGTTCAACTCCTCGCTCACCGGGATGCCATCGCGCCGTACCTGATCGACCAGCCGCACCAGTTCGGGATGCACGAGCGTCTGGTTCCACACCAGCCCATATGCGAGCGCCGCCGTCGACGCCGAGAGCACGTTGTTCGAGGAGTCAAGGACGACACCCGCGGATTCGAGGGAGTCGATGACCTCCTCGACGCCATCCGGAACCGTGGGCGTGGCGACGGCAACGGCGCTCCGGCCCCGACGGTGCGCCGCCATGATGGCGACCGACACGCCAACGCCCACCAGAAGACCGAAGGCGATCGCCAGGGGCACGAGCCAGTGCGTGGCGTCCATGGGACTAGATTAGGGCGCACCGGGTCGCCCGATCCGTCGAGATACCGAGGATCACGGGCGACTTGGCGTGAAGTTCAGACTCAGGTCATCATCCGTTCACCTGCCCGGTGCAACGTGGTCAGGGATCGGGCGGATTCATCGTGTCCGGCGGCGAGAAGGGTTCCCCATGCGCGAAGTGTTCCAGCAGGAGCTTCAGGAGGTCCAGGACCGTCTCGTCGAGATCTCGACACTCGTCGCGGGATCCATCGAGCGCGCGACCGAGGCCTTCAACACCTCGAACGTCGCGCTGGCCGAGACCGTCATCGAAGAGGACCACAAGATCGACGGACTGGCTGCCGAGCTCGATGAGCTGGCCATCCAGATCCTGGCGCGTCAGCAGCCCGTAGCGCGCGACCTGCGCATCGTCGTGAGCGCCCTGCGCATCAGCGCATCGCTCGAGCGCATGGGCGACATGGCCGAGCACATCGCGCAACTGGCGCGTTACCGCTTTCCCGAGAAGGTGGTGCCGAAGGGTCTGCGCGGCACCTTCCGCGAGATGGGCTCGCTCGACGTCGAGATCGCCAAGAAGCTCACCGAGCTGTTGCGCACCGAAGATGTTCAGATCGCCGAAGACATCCGCAACGAAGACGACAAGGTCGACGCGCTGCACCTCAGCGTCTTCGACAAGGTGCTTGGCGAAACCTGGAAGGGCGCAGCGGTCGACACGGTGGACGCCACCCTCGCCTCGCGCTACCACGAGCGTTTCGCCGACCACGCGGTCTCGATCGCGAAGAAGGTTCAGTACCTCGCTACGGGCGACTGGGTGCCGCAAGACGCCTAGCTCGCGGGAGGATGTGTACACTGTCTACATCTTCCTGAACCCAGCGGGAGGTCGATCGCGTGCCTGATCTCGCCAGTGTCACCATTTCCCCAATCCTGGTCGCCGAATTGCTCGTCGAAAACGGCCGGATGCCAGTGAACGTGCACCTGATCGACCACCCGGACGGGCGGATCCTGGTCGACACGGGAATGACCGTTCTCCACGACGCCGTCGCGGACATGGACCCCATTCTCACCCCCTTGACCGAGCACCCGATCGACCTCAGCACGATCGACCTGGTGGTGAATACCCACCTCCATTTCGATCACTGCGGGGGCAACCATCTCTTCGCCGGCTTGCCGATCCACGTGCAGCGCCAAGAACTCACCGACGCGCTCAACGAAGACGAGTACACCATCCGCGAGTGGGTGCGGGCCCCTGGGGTCGAGTATGTGCAGCACGAGGGTGACTTCGAGTTGCTCCCCGGAGTGCGCGTTATCGCGACCCCGGGCCACACCCCTGGTTCGCAGGTGGTCGTGGTGGACCTCGAGGACGGCCCCGTCGTAATCGCAGGAGACACCGCGGTGTGGTTCGGCCAACTGGACGAGCCCGAGAACGACGCGCAGCGGCAGGTGCTCGCGCTCAATCCGGTGGCCGTGTGGCTCTCGCACACCAACGAGCCGTGGCGGCCGCCGGCGCGGTGACGGCCGGCTGACCGCGCCCGGCTAGCTCTTCTTGCCCTGGCTGGCGACCGCCGCAGCGCCCGCGGCCGCCGCCTCGGGGTCGAGATAGCGACCGGCCGCGACCGGCATGAAGGTGTCGTCCAACTCATACACCAACGGGATGCCGGTGGGGATGTTCAACTCCGCGATCGCGTCGTCCGAGATGTTGTCGAGGTGCTTCACGAGGGCGCGGAGCGAGTTGCCGTGGGCGGTGACCAGCACGGTCTTGCCTGCCGCGAGATCCTTCGTGATGTCGGAATGCCAGTAGGGCAGCATCCGGTCGATCACCAGCTTGAGCGATTCGGTGCGCGGCAGCTCGGCGCCAAGGCCCGCATATCGGCGGTCGTGCGCCTGACTGAACTCGCTGCCATCGTCGAGCGGCGGCGGCGGCACGTCGAAGCTGCGGCGCCAGGTCATGAACTGCTCCTCGCCGAACTCGGCGAGGGTCTGCGCCTTGTCTTTTCCCTGCAGCGCACCGTAGTGGCGCTCGTTCAGACGCCAGCTGCGCTTCACGTCGATCCAGTCGAGGTCGGCCTCGGCCAGCGCGATGTCGGCGGTGTGGATGGCCCGCTTGAGCACCGAGGTGTACTGGATGTCTGGCAGGATCCCCGACTCAGCGATCAGCTGACCGGCACGCTTCGCCTCGGCCCGACCCTGGTCGCTCAGGTCGACGTCGACCCATCCCGTGAACAGGTTCTTGGTGTTCCAGTCGGAGTTGCCGTGGCGCAACAGGATCAGCGTGGTGGTCATGCCGCCAGCCTATCGAGCGCGAGAATCGGCAGATGGCCCGCGCATCCGCCCCCCGCGTTGCGCCCCTGGGCCGCGTCACTCGCGGCACAACAGGGGTCAATCGGCTGCGCAGAGTCGACCGATGGATCGCGGCCCTTCCCGTGCTGCGGACGGCGAGCGACCCGCTCGTTGTCGACCTCGGATACGGTGCGTCGGCGACCACGACCCTGGAGTTGCGCGACCGCCTTGCTGCCATTCGGTCTGATGTGCACGTGGTCGGCATCGAGATCGATCCGGAACGGGTCCGGATCGCGTCGGCAGCCGCGCGCGACGGCGTCACCTTCCGGGTCGGGGGCTTCGAGACGCCGACGCCCGGTGGTCGACGACCGGCGATCATCCGAGCGCTGAATGTGCTGCGGCAGTACGACGAGAGCGAAGTGGCCGCCGCCTGGGCGACGATGTGCGCGCGGCTGCAACCCGGCGGCGTTCTCGTGGAGGGCACCTGTAACGAGGTGGGCCGCGTGGCTAGCTGGGTTGCGCTGGGGCCGTCCGGGCCGGTCACGTTCTCGATCTCGCTGCGGCTCGCCTCTCTCGAGCGGCCGTCGATCGTCGCGGAGCGCCTGCCCAAGGCGCTCATCCATCGCAACGTGCCTGGCGAGCGCGTGCACTCGCTGCTGGTGGAGCTCGACCGGCTCTGGGCGGTCCACGCGCCGTTGGCCGTCTACGGTCCGACTCAGCGCTGGGTCGCCGTGGTCGAGGGGCTGCGCGGAGCCGGCTGGCCGGTGCGCGGCGGCCGCACGCGGTGGCGTCTCGGCGAACTCACGCTCGACTGGGCGGCGGTGTCTCCCCGGTGACGCTCCCGTTCTCACGGACTGTCCGTGAGAACTGGAGTGTCACAACTGGGGCAGCAGCTCCCGGGCGGCGTCCGGTTCCAGGCCGGTGCCGATCAGAAGATCGATGACGAACGGCCGCAGCATCAGAACGATCGCGGCGTCGGTGACCCCGGCATCCGGAACCACCACGGCCGGATCGAGCCGTCGCGCGAGATCGCTCAGCAGCGAGCGCGCCTGGCCGGTCACCTGCAGGTCGTCGAGCTCCTGACCGAGCAGGCCGAGGGCAGTCCGGGTGTCAGCCACCAGGTCGGCGAGCGCGGGCCGCGCCTCCCCGTCGCGCACCAAGAACTCCACGCGGCGTGCCAGCGTTCGCAAGTGTCGCGACGCCAGGTCGGCGGCTCGCTGCACCCGCATGTTGCGCCGCAGTGCGGGCAGCTGGCGCCGAAGGAACGGCGAAATGCGAGACACCGCGATCGCCGTGTCGAGCGATTTTGCCCAATCGTCGATCAGCGGCTGCGTGCGCCGCAGTCGAGTGAGCGCGAGCTCCCCTGCCGCCTCATCCGCCTCGCTGAGGCTGTCGGCGATCGACCCCATGGATTCGGTCAGCACCGAGAACAGCACCCGTCCGTCGCGAAGCGCCGCGCGGTGCGGGTCGCGCGGGATCAATGCCGTCACCAGCAGGGCGACAACGCCACCGACCAGAGCGTCGAGAGTCCGCCCGAACGGACCACCCGCCGGCACCGGCAGCAGCACGACGAGGGCCGACGGCACCGCGGCCGCGACCGCGAACGACGCGTTTGATGACACCGCGCGTCCCACCACGAACACGACGAGCAGCACGACAAGCAACTGCCAGAGTCCACGCCCGACGATCAAGGCGAGACCATCACTCAACGCGACGCCGAGCAGGATCCCGAGCACCGACTCGGCAACCCGGCGCGGTCGCGCGTCGCGCGAAAAGCCGAGCGCGTTGATCGTGAGCGTCACGGCGAGGATCGGCACCGCGTGCCCGAGCCCCCAACGAGCAATCGAATACGCCGCCGCGACCGCCACCAGGATCTGCGCGATCGCGGGCAGGGAATGCCAGACTCGTTGCCCGACGATTTTGGCATCGAGCTGGCGGCGTACCCGCCTCTCCAGGCGGCGGAGCTGATCCCCCGTCGAGCGTTCGGCCATGGCTTCCGGGCGGCGCCTCAGCGCCGCACCGCACCGACCCGAGGCAGCCGGGGGATGTTCGCCTCGGCGCCGGCATCCGGCGGCACGATCACCTGCTGTGCGGCCGCGAGCACCGGTCCTGCCGCCGTCGGCACCTTCAGGGCCGCGGCCGGATCGGTCGAGCGCTTCAGCACCGCCAACGCGATCGGCCCGAGCTCGTGATGCAGCGAGGCGGCGGTCACCCGGCCGACGACGGTCCCGTCCAGCTGCACGTCATCGCCCGGCTCAGGCAGCACGCCCTCCGACCCGTCGATGTGCAGCAGAACGAGCCGACGTGGGGGGTGTCCGAGGTTGTGCACTTTGGCCACGGTTTCCTGTCCGCGGTAGCAGCCCTTGCTCAGGTGCACGGCGGAGCGCAGCCAGTCGAGTTCGTGCGGGATCGTGGTCGCGTCAACCTCGGTCGCGGCGCGCGGTCTCCACGCCTCGATGCGCAGGGCCTCGAGCGCGAGTGTTCCCGCGGCGGGGACCCCGCCGAGTTCGTCGAGACGCGAGCGCTCGACCAGGGTCTCGGCGTAGTTCCACCCTTCGGCAGGATGCACCGGGATCGCCGCGTACTGGAATCCGCCCGCCACGATCGAGCGCCACGGGTCGTGCCACACCAGCGGAATCCCGTTGCCGTCGGCCGCGACTGCCGACAGGCCGGCCGGCACCTCGCCGAGTGACCCGATCGTGGCGAACTCCGTCGAGCGGTCGCGCACCTCGACCCGCAGCATGAAGCGCATCTTGGTCAGAAACGCGAGGAAACCGGCGCCGGTGCCCGCATCCATCAGCAACCATGCGGTCTCGCCGTCGTCGAGCAGGCGTGCCGCGAATTCGACGCGACCGCTCGGGTCGAGAAGCAGGGTCTCGGCCGAATCGCCCGGCGCGATGCCGATCAGCCGCTGCGAGGTGAGCGAATCCAGCCAGCTCAGCCGATCGGGGCCGGTGACCGACAGGATGTCGCGATCCGCCAGATCCACGATGGCCTGCCCGGCTGCCAGCTCGCGCTGCTCCCCCAGGGGGTTGCCGTAATGCCGCGGCGGCGCACCGACGGCGCCCTCGCGCAACGTGAACGGATCGACCTGCTGTTCACTCGACACGGGCGAGCCTCCCCGAGGCGTGGGTACGCAGCTCCTGGCCCAGGGCGGCGATATCCCATGCCCAGAGCAGATGATCGTCGACCAGGCCGTAAAGGCGGGTTGCCGCCGCATACTGCTTGGCCGTCGCCGTTCGCACCACGGCGTCGGTTGCCAGGTCGATGCGCGGCCCCTTCACCTGCCCCAAGTAGAGTTCGTTGACTCCACCCGGATGCAGGATCGTCACCTCGAGCTCGAACGCTCCGTCGGCCGTGCGCAACGTTTCGACCTCGTCAGCCGTGGTGAACACCGGCTCGCCAACGCCGGGCAGCATGCCTGGCCCTGGGTCGGCGGCGCCAAGAGGCCGCGCCAGGCGCCAGTAACCGATCTCAGAGAACAGGGGCGTCGGAACCGGCGCTGGAGCGTCATCCGGAGCATCGTCGTCGACCGCGCCGAACAACCAGGTCGACGAGCTGTACTGGATGTGCGGCGTCCCGTCTTGGGTGAACGCGACCCGCTGACCGAACTCGTGCTCGCGAGTCTCGTCGCCGACCTGGTACGCGACGATGCCGCTGCCCTCCCAAATGCCGAGCAGCCACGACAGCGGCACGATCTCGGCGGGAAGGGTGGTGTCGAGTTGATACATCTGAGTGCCGATGAGAAAGGTCAGGACTGGCCGCGGAACAGGTTGTACAGCACCGTGATCGAGACGAACGCGATCGCCAGGCCGGCCAGCGCAAGCAGGCCCACGAAGAGCAGTTCCAGCGCGAGGATCATGCGTCGAGTCTAGACGCGGGTGTCTCGATGCACCGGGTCAGACCAGCGCGAGGATGCCGGTAGCGACCGCGCAGATGACCAGGGCGCCGCCCAGGCTCGCCATCATCCGGGTCACCAGCCCTTCTTTGCGCTGCAGCGCCAACTGGATCGCCATCGTCACCAGCAGCGACCCGGCAAGCACCAGCGGCAGCCAGGTGAGCGAACTCGATGGCGCGAACACCGCCACCGCGACCGCACCGGCGAGCGCGACCACCCACACGGGCACCACACTGCGCAGAGACCAAGCCATGAGCCGATCGTACCGTCGCTCGCCTCCGAAGAAAGTTGGCTGCGGAATCGGTCGATACACTGTGCGGTAGGCGTTTTGGAGGACCTCGTGGCTCAGCTGTTGATCCTGACCGGGGCGGTCGACGGCGACGTTCTGCCCGCGCTCGGGTTGCTGAGTCATCGGGTTCGATCGATCCCAGCCGCGCCGGCGTCGCTCATCAACGCCCCGGCCGCTGACGTGATCTTTGTCGATGCGCGCCAAGATCTGGCGAGCGCCAAGTCGCTGTGCAAGATCCTGAACACCACGGGCGTGAACGTTCCGCTCGTGCTCGTGCTGACCGAGGGCGGCCTCACGGCGGTCTCCGCCGACTGGGGCATCGACGATGTGCTGCTCGAGACGGCCGGACCCGCCGAGGTGGATGCCCGCATCCGTCTGGTGATCGGCCGCATGGCGCAAGAGAAGTCGTCATCCAAGATCCAGGCATCTGGCGTCGTCATCGACGAGGCCAGCTACTCGGCCAAGGTGCACGGGCGACCGCTCGACCTGACGTTCAAAGAGTTCGAGCTGCTGCGCTTTCTCGCGACGCACCCGAGCCGGGTGTTCACCCGCGAGCAGTTGCTCAGCGAGGTCTGGGGCTACGACTACTTCGGCGGCACCCGCACGGTCGACGTGCATGTTCGGCGACTGCGCGCCAAGCTGGGCGATCTCGAATCGCTGATCGGCACTGTGCGCAACGTCGGCTACCGGTTCAACGTGTACGACGACGAGACGGAACGGTTGCCGGCTCCCGTCAGCTAGCCAAGGCCGCCAGTGCACGGGCCTTCGAGAACGCGCCGGTCGGCAGGGTGCTCGTGACGGCGTCGAGAACACGGCCGTGCTCGTCGAGCACGAAGGTGCCGCTGTGCTGGATCGTCAAGAAGCGCCCGAGTCCGATGTCGGCGTGGTGGTCGCCAGACGCAAAGACTGCGGCGCCTGAGCCCAAACGGCGTCGTGCTGAGGTCGCCTCGGCGCTACCCCCGGGGGTGACGAAGATCGCGCCAGCGTCACCGAGTTCGCCTGCCGCTTGCATCCGGAGGATGGTGCGGCCGTGCGCCACGCAGATCGGACAGTCACTCGCCCGCATGAAGAGCACCACGGAGCGTCGGCCGCCTTGCGCCTCGCTCAGCGTGGACTGCCCCCCATCGGGCGCAATCAGCGGAAGGATGGGCATGGTCTCACCGGCAGTGGGAACAGGTGGGTGCGTGGGCATTTGTGTCTCCTGGCTGGGATCGTGAAGAGCGTATGGTCAATAGTCAACGAAGTTGCCTATATTGTCAAGGAGGTTGCCTAAATGGACGATGACGTCCTGCGCGCCTTCACCGAGTTGGCGCGCACCGACCTGGGGCGGCTGCTCGCCGAGGCATCGGCGTCGGTCAACGCCGAGTTGATGAGGCGGCTCGCTGCGGGGGGCTACGAAGACGTCCGGCCGTCGCAGATTCCGGTATTCGCGGGATTGACGCCGGGTGGCACGCGGATTTCGAGCCTCGCGCAGACCGCGGGCATGTCACGCCAGGCGATGAGCATGCTGGTTCGCGAGGTGGAACGGTTGGGTTACATCAGTACCTCACCGGACCCGAGCGACCATCGCGGCACCCTCGTGCGGCTGACCGAGCGCGGTGTGGCGTTCTGCCGTGAGGCGATGGCGGTGTCGTCGGGACTCACCGATGACTTCGCGGGCCGGCTCGGTGGTGCCGGGCTCGACGAGTTGCGGGCCCAACTTCGCAGGGTCATCGGCGCCTGAGTCGCGAGAGTCCGTTCACCGCTCATTCACGCGATCCGTCGATCCGAATGCGCCATGATGGATCGATGGAGAGCGACAGCCCCCTCGGCGATGCCACGATCGCTGCCGATCTGCTCGATGATGACGAAGCAGAACCGGTACTCGTGGATGACGGCACCCTGCCGCACGATCGCTTTCTCGACCGCGAACTCAGCTGGTTGGCGTTCAACCAGCGGGTGCTCGAACTCGCAGAGGACCCGAAGCAGCCGCTGCTCGAGCGCGCCAACTTCCTCGCCATCTTCGCCAGCAACCTCGACGAGTTCTTCATGGTCCGCGTCGCGGGCCTCAAGCGGCGCATCGCCACGGGCCTCGCGGTGCCGACGAACGTGGGCCGCGCCCCCCTCGACGTGCTCGCCGACATCGGCGACAAGGCCCACGAACTGCAAGAGAGGCACGCGCGCGCCTTCCAACTGACGATCAAGCCGGCGCTCGACGAGGCAGGCATCCACATCGAGAGCTGGAGCGATCTCGACGAGAAGGATCGCCTCAGCGTGAGAGAGATCTTCTCGGCGCAAATCTTTCCCGTGCTCATGCCGCTTGCGGTCGACCCCGCGCATCCCTTTCCCTATATCTCTGGCCTGTCGCTCAACCTCTCGATCCGGGTGCGCAATCCGAAGACCGGCAAAGAGGAGTTCGCGCGCCTCAAGGTGCCGCAGAACCTGCCGCGCTTCGTGCAACTGCCGGATGACGAGCGCGGCCTGCTGCGCTACATCCCGCTCGAAGACCTGATCGCCAATCATCTCGGCGACCTCTTCCCGGGGATGGAGATCGTCGCGCATCACGAGTTCCGGGTGACCCGCAACGAAGACGTCGAGGTCGAGGAGGACGAGACCGAGAGCCTCATCCAGGCTCTCGAGAAAGAGCTGCTGCGCCGCCGCTTCGGCCCGCCGATCCGCCTCGAGATCAGCGACGACATGGATGACGTCACGCTCGGCCTTCTGATGTCCGAGCTGCAGATCACCGAGCAGGAGGTCTATCGCCTGCCAGCTCCGCTCGACCTGGGCGGCCTGTTCGAGGTGACGAAGTTGGATCGGCCCGCCCTCAAATATCCGCGTAACGTGCCGACCACGAGCATCAACCTGCTGCCGACCGAGCCGACCGAGAAGCCGGATGTGTTCGCCTCGATCGATCGCGGCGACATCCTGCTGCACCATCCATACGAGTCGTTCGCGACCAGTGTGCAGGCCTTTCTTGAGCAGGCGGCAGCAGACCCGAACGTGCTGGCCATCAAGCAGACGCTCTATCGCACCAGTGGCGACAGCCCCATCGTCGAGGCGCTGATCGACGCCGCAGAAGCGGGCAAGGCCGTGCTCGCGCTTGTCGAGATCAAGGCGCGCTTCGACGAGCAGGCCAACATCGGCTGGGCGCGCAAGCTCGAGAAGGCCGGTGTGCACGTCGTCTATGGGCTGGTCGGACTGAAGACTCACAGCAAGCTCGCCCTGGTGGTGCGCCAAGACCGCAATGGCACGCTCAAGCACTACAGCCATATCGGAACCGGCAACTACAACCCGAAGACCAGCCGCATCTACGAAGACCTGGGCCTGCTGACCGCGGATGACGTGGTGGGCAAAGACCTGACCCGGCTGTTCAACGAGTTGTCCGGCTACGCGATCGAGAAGAAGTTCAAGCGGCTGCTCGTCGCGCCTCTGCACCTGCGCAAGGGGCTGCTGAAACGCATCGAAGTCGAGACGGAGAACGCCGCGGCCGGGCGGCCAAGCGGTATCCGCCTCAAGGTGAACTCGATGGTCGACGAGGCCATCATCGACGCGCTGTACCGGGCGAGCAACGCGGGAGTTCCGGTCGACATCGTGGTGCGAGGCATCTGCTCGTTGCGGCCCGGCGTCGAAGGGGTCAGCGAGAACATCCAAGTTCGGAGTGTTCTTGGCCGCTATCTGGAGCACTCGCGCATCTTCTGGTTCGCAAATGACGGCGATCCGCAGGTCTACATCGGCAGCGCCGACATGATGCACCGCAATCTGGATCGTCGCGTCGAGGCCCTGGTGCGGATCGTGCGTCCCGAGCACCTCGACGAACTACGCGGGCTGCTCGACCAGGCGATGAGCGACGAGACCTCGTCGTGGTGGCTCGGCTCCGATGGTCTCTGGGTGCGACACGACCTCTCGCCGACCGGCGAACCGCTCGTCGACATGCAGTCAGCGCTGACGCACCAGATCGCCGGCCGTCGGCGCGGCGGGTCGCTGCGGTGACGGCGGCCGCCGCCCCGAGCTCTGCGGTGCTCGCAGCTGGCGCAGTGTGCTGGCGCGAGACGAAGCACGGAGTCGAGATCTTGCTCGTGTACCGCACGCAGCATCGCGACACCTCCCTGCCCAAGGGCAAGGTCGACCCCGGCGAGACCCTGCCCGAGACCGCTGTACGCGAGATTGCCGAAGAGACGGGGCTGGTTGTCGCGCTCGGCCCACCCCTGGGGGTCGTCGAATACCAGCTGCCCAACGGGCGCGACAAGGTGGTGTACTACTGGGCGGCCGAGGTGAACGAGCTCGCGATCGCCAACTCGACCTTCACCACCAACGACGAGATCGAGAGCCTGCACTGGATGTCGCCCACCGACGCCCGCGCGGCGCTCAGCTATCCGCACGATGTCGACATCGTCGACCGATTCGCCGAATTGCACAAGCAGGGACGCGCGCGCACCTTCGCCATCATCGCCCTTCGCCACGGCAAGGCGACTCCGCCGCAGAATTGGGACGGACCGGATGCGACCCGCCCTCTTCTGCAGCGCGGCATCGACCAGTCGCTCAGCGTCGCCCTGGGTATCGCGGCCTACCGCCCGGCGAAGCTGATCTCCTCGACCGCAGAGCGTTGCCGCCAGACCATCGCCCCGACGGCCCGCGTCACGGGTCTCGCCGTCAAGGAGAGCGCCGAGATCAGTCAGGATGCCTACCGCAGCGACGGCGCGGCCGTAACCCGGCTCGTCACCAAACGACTGCGCAAGGGCGTGACCACCGTGCTCTGCAGTCATGGACCGGTGCTGCCGCAGATCATCGACGCCGTTGTGCGTGCGACCGGCACCCCTGACTCTGGCAAGCTGCAGCGCGCCGCATCACTCGCTACCGGCGAGTACGCGGTGCTGCACATTCCGGTGGACCACCCCGAGAGTGGCGTCGTCGCGGTCGAAGTGCACAGCCCGACGGCCTGAGCCTGCCCCGCGCTGCCCGTCAGCCGCACGCCGAGTTCCACATCAGTTCACCTTCCGTTCACCGACCACCCCGAGGCTGGTCATGCGGTGTTCGTAGCGTCGCTCTCGGCCCGTTCCTGGGTCGCCAAGACACACACAACCCACATTCCCGAAGGGAACACAGTGAAGATCACGCGCTCTGGCAGCATTGCTGCCTTTGCCCTCATCGGAACGCTGGCACTCGCCGGCTGCGCCGCAACCTCCACCGGCGGCAGCACCGCTGGCCCGTCCGCCTCGCCGGCCGAGGCAGCCGTGTTCGGTCCCAAGGTCGACCCCAGCCTCACCGGCACCATCACCGCGGGCGGCTCCAGCGCCCAGGGAGCCGTTCAGCCTGCCTGGATCACCGCGTTCAACGGCACTCAGGCCAAGGGCGTGACCATCAACTACGACAAGTCGCAGGGCTCGGGCGGTGGCGTGACCAACTGGCTCAACGGCTCGTACGACTACGCCGGCTCGGACGCAGCGTTGAAGCCGGAGCAGTACACGCAGGCTCAGGCGCTGTGCGCCGGTGGCGCCCCCGTCGACATCCCGGCGTACCTCTCCGGTGTGGCCATCATCTACAAGGTGGATGGCGTGACCGACCTGCAGCTCAGCTCGGCGACGGTTGCCAAGATCTTCACCCTGCAGATCAAGACCTGGGACGACGCGGCCATCAAGGCCGACAACCCCAAGGCCACCCTGCCCTCCACTCCGATCACGGTCGTGACGCGGTCGGATGGCTCGGGCACCACGGCCAACTTCACCAAGTACATGCACGACACTCAGCCCAGCATCTTCACGCAGGCCGTTGGCACTGCATGGCCGGTTCCTGGCACGAGTGGTCAGCAGGGTGGGTCTGGCGTCGTCAACGCTGTTGCCGCAGGATCGGGCACCATCGGCTACGCAGACCAGAGCGGCATCGGCGCCAACACGGCGGCGAAGGTCTCAGGCACCGGCAAGGACTTCGTCGGCTACACCGCTGACGGAGCCACCGAGGCGTTCGACGCCGCGGCATCCCCTGCCGCCCAGGGAGACGGTGACCTCACCGAGATCGTCGACTACTCGAAGATCACCGGCGCCACCGCATACCCGATCCCGCTGCTGTCGTACCTGATCACCTGCACGGTGCACAAGGATGCAGCCCAGGGCAAGCTGACCCAGGCGTTCCTCGGCTACGTGCTGAGCACCCAGGGGCAGCAGGTCGGCGCAAAGAACGCCGGAGCGGCACCTCTGCCGACCTCGGTGCTCAAGCTGGCGCAGAAGACGATCGCCCTGATCAAGTAGCACCTCTGTTAGAAAGGCTGTCAGGCAACTAGCCTGCTGGCATCCGGTCACGCCGGTGCGACCCCGCCCCCAGCACAGAAGGAAATCAGTGAGTACTCATACGACTGGTTCTCCCGCTGGGGCGAAGTCCACCGGCGTGACCGCGTCGGGCCCCCTGTCCCCGCGCAACTCCGTGCGGACTCGAGTGAAAGCGCCATCCCGCCCCGGTGATCGCGTGTTCTTCGGACTGAGCCTCGGCTCAGCCAGCCTGATCATGGTCATCCTGGCCGCGGTCGCAATATTTCTCATCGTGCAGGCCGCGCCAGCGATCGGGGCCAACTGGACCACCAACTCCGACCTCAACACCGGCCCCACGGCCGGCCACAGCTCGTTCTGGAGCTACGTTGGTCCGCTGATCTGGGGAACCGTGTGGTCGTCGGCCATCGCCCTCGTGATCGGCGCTCCGATCGCCATCGGGATCGCCCTGTTCATCTCGCACTACGCCCCGCGCCGACTGGCCGGAGTCCTCGGCTACCTGGTCGACCTGCTCGCGGCCGTGCCGTCTGTGGTGTTCGGCCTGTGGGGCATCTTCGTCATCCGGCCGTTCCTGCTGCCGCTCGAGCACTGGCTCAACGCCAACCTGGGCTGGTTCCCGCTGTTTGCGGGTCAGCAAAGCGGAACCGGCTCGACGATCCTCGCGGGATCGTTCGTTGTGGCCGTCATGATTCTGCCCATCATCAGCTCGATCTCGCGCGAGATCTTCCTGCAGACGCCACGCCTCCACGAAGAGGCGGCTCTGGCGTTGGGTGCCACCAAGTGGGAGACCATCCGCCTCGCGGTCTTTCCTTACGCCCGCTCCGGCGTCGTCAGCGCGGTTCTGCTCGGCCTCGGCCGGGCGATGGGCGAAACGATGGCTTTCGCCTTGATCGTGTCACCCTCAGTCATCTTCTCGCTCGCCGTACTCACTGACACGAGAAACTCGCAGACGATCGCCGCCAACCTGGCTCTGAACTTTCCCGAGTCGAGCCCGCTCCAGCGTGAGGCCCTGATCGGCACGGGCCTGATGTTGTTTGTCATCTCGTTCGCGGTCAACTTCCTGGCTCGTGCGGCGATCACGCGCACGGGCAAGGGCGCGCAACGTCGCAAGCTCGAAGTTGTCGCGGTGTTGCCCGCCGCAAGCACGACATTCGAGATCGCCGCGACGGCGACCCCAGAACAAGAGAAGGCGTTCGGCGCAGACGGGAGCGGATCTTGACTTCCACCGCCCTGCCCAAGGCGCGCAGCCCCCGCAACCCCCGTAACCCTCAGGGCAACGCCCTCACCAGCGGTCAACTGCCCCGGTTCTTCGAGCTGTACGCGCTAGCGGGTTCGCTCGCCGTCTGCGCCGGAGTCTTCGCGCTGATGGGCTTCAACCTGGTCGGCTGGCTCGTGGTGAGCGCCATTGTCTATCTCATCGCCGTCGGGGTGTTCTCGTCGATCGTCGAGAGCCGGCGCAAGGCCACCGATCGCGTCGTGCGCGGTCTTGTCGTCGTGGCATTCCTGCTCGCTTTCATCCCCTTGGTCTCGACGCTCGCAACGGTGATCGTCAGGGGAATCTCATCTCTCACCCTCAACTTCGTCACACAGGCGGCCGGGTCGCACTTCGACGTTGCCACGTTGAAGGTGACCAACACCGAGGGCGCCCTGCAGTCCATCGTCGGCACCCTCGAGATCACCGGCATCGCCGCGCTGATGTCGATCCCGATCGGACTTCTCACGGCGATCTACCTGGTGGAGTACGCGCAGCCGACCCAATGGATGGCTCGCACGGTCACGTTCCTCGTGGATGTCATGACCGGCATCCCCTCGATCGTTGCGGGCCTCTTCGCCTTCTCGCTGTTCAGCATCATCGTCGGGCCCAGCAAGGTATTCAGTGGGTTCACGGCCTCCGTTGCGCTGTCGGTCCTGATGATCCCGATCGTGGTGCGTTCCTCGGAGGAGATGCTGAAGCTCGTGTCGTCCGAGCTGCGCGAAGCCTCGTACGCGCTCGGCGTGACGAAGTTCGCGACTATCACCCGAATCGTGCTGCCCACCGCCGTCGCGGGTCTCGTCACCGGCATCATGCTCGCCGTGGCCCGTGTCATCGGCGAGACCGCACCGATCTTCATCGCCGCCAGCTTCACCAACAACCTCAACTTCAACGCCTTCTCAGGGCCGATGTCGACGCTCGCGGTGCAGGCATACGCGGCATACAAGTTCCCAGGAAAAGACATCCAGGCGTCGATCGATTCGGCCTGGGGCGCGGCGCTGCTGCTCGTCCTGCTCGTCGTCATCCTGAATCTCATCGCGCGCCTGGTCGCTCGATTCTTCGCCCCTAAAGGCCTGCGCTGAACGCGCACCCCCATCCACCCGAGACGAAACGGTACTGAGTGTCCAAGCGCATCGAGGTCCACGACCTCAACGTCTATTACCGCGACTTCCTCGCCGTCGAGGGCGTCACCATCGATATCGAGCCCCGCACGGTCACCGCCTTCATCGGGCCGAGCGGTTGCGGCAAGACCACGTTCCTGCGAACGCTCAACCGGATGCACGAAGTCATCCCGGGCGCACACGTCAAGGGCCAAGTCATCATCGACGGCAACGACCTTTACGCACCCGGCGTCGACCCGGTGCTGGTGCGCCGACAGGTCGGTATGGTCTTTCAGCGCGCCAACCCGTTCCCGACCATGTCGATCTACGACAACGTGCTGGCGGGCGTTCGCTTGAACAACCGTCGCATGGGCAAATCGGACTCCGATGCGCTCGTCGAGAAGTCGCTGCAGGGTGCCAACCTCTGGAACGAGGTCAAGGATCGCCTCTCGCTGCCCGGACAGGGCCTCTCGGGCGGCCAGCAGCAGCGGCTCTGCATCGCGCGCGCCATCGCGGTAGCGCCGGATGTGCTGCTCATGGACGAGCCTTGCTCGGCTCTCGACCCGATCTCGACCCTCGCGATCGAAGACCTGATCGAAGAGCTCAAGCAGGAGTACACGATCGTCATCGTCACCCACAACATGCAGCAGGCATCCCGGGTCAGTGACAAGACGGCGTTCTTCAACATCGCGGGCGCCGGCAAGCCCGGCAAGCTCATCGAGTACGACGACACCACCACCATGTTCTCGCGGCCGAGTGTGCAGGCCACCGAGGACTACGTCTCGGGCAAGTTCGGGTGATGCGACGCGCGCTATGCGGTTGCGATGATCGCGATCGGGGCCGTTGTCGGTGACCGAGAGCCGCCCGACGGCTCGATCGTGACGCCGACTGTGTCGCCCGCCTTCATGTCCCCGGTCAGCACGACGCTCTGGCTCGAACCGCTCGCGTCAAAGGTGCCGGCCGGGGTCGCACCGCTCTTGTCGAGGTACCAGAGTTCGTAGGTCTTGCCGCCGGGCAGTTTGTCGATGCCGAGCACCATGACGGCAGAGCGCTTGAGCGCTGCAGACCAGATCAGGGTCGCGGTGCCACCCGTGCTCACGTGGACCGTCGAACGCTGATAGTCGGCGGCTGCTTGGATCCGGCTGATCTGCGACGCCGTTGCGCTGGCCTGCTGCCCCTGGATCACCGCGTTGACGGCGACGCCGCCCCCGAAGATCAGCGCAACAGCGGCCGCCGCCGCGAGCAGCGTGGAGGCGGGCCGCACAGTCCAGCGGCGGCGAGCGCGCTCCTGTGCCGAACCAGAAGGCGCGGCATCTGAAGCGGGGAGGCCGGCGAGCGGCGCCAGCTGTGGCGTCGTGGCCAGCTGATCCATGATGCGCCCGCGCAGCGCGGCCGGCGGGTCGACGGGCGCGACCGACAGCCCGAGCTCCACGGCGGTGTCGGCGAGCTCGGTGACTTCGGCGCGCGCCTCCTCGGAGCCGGCAAGCACCGACTCGAAGCGCGCGTTCTCGGCGTCGCTCAGGGCGTGCAGAACATAGGCGCCGCTGTCGGGACCGACATCCTCAGACCTCTGATTCACGATGCCACCCCCAGTTCGTCGCGCAAGCGGATCATTCCGTCGCGCAATCGGGTCTTGACGGTGCCGACCGGCACGCTGAGCATCGCGGCGACCTCGCGGTGGCTGTAGCCGCCGAAGTAGGCGAGCTGGACCGCCTGCCGCTGAAGTTCGGTCAGGCGCAGCATGGCTTCTTTCACTCGCTCGCTCTCGATGCGTACCTCGACGTCTTCAACGACGGAGTCGAAGGCCGGGGCGTGATCCCGGATGCCGATCCGCACGTCCCGGTCGCGGCTCGCCTGCGATGCCCTCACGCGGTCGACGGCCCGCCTGTGGGTCATCGTCAGCATCCAGGTGATGGCTCCGCCCTTGCTGGCGTCATAGCGCGCAGCGGTCTGCCAGATTTCCAAGAAGATCTCTTGGGTCACTTCCTCGGATTGGGAGTGATCGCGCAGCAGACGCTTGACCAGTCCGAACACACGCGGCGCCGTGCGGTCATACAACTCGGCGAAGGCATTCCGGTCTCCGGTCGCGACCTGCTGCAACAGTTGCTCGTTCGACAGCAGGGACGAGCTCGCGTCCACGCCATCGAGATCCCGGGTCACGAGCGCAAGCATGTCACGGCCTTTCGCGGTTGGATGAGCCATCAGGTGTTCGGCGCCCGATCCCCCGCGGATTGGAGGCGAGCGACCGCCGTCTCGATGTCGAACCGATCCGTGAGTGCCGGACCGCGGAACGCCTCTCGGCAGAAGGCCGCTCGAAGCGGCGGAAATTGGAGCCCGGGGTTACCGCGGCCCGGCTCGGACAGTTTACCCGGCGCCAGCCGCTGAGGCTCGTGCTGCAAGGCTCGTGATGCAGGATGTTGTCATGAGCGAATGGGCGGATCGCGTTGCGGCGCTCGCGCGCCGCTCGAACTCGGTGAACGGGATCAGGATCGTCGGCGTCGACGGGCCGGCGGGCTCGGGCAAGAGCACCCTGGCGCGTGCCGTCGCCGACGGCCTTGACTGCCCGATCATCGAACTCGACGACTTCGTCTCGTGGAAGGAGTTCGGCGGATGGTGGCCGCGGTTCGACGAGCAGGTGCTGTCACCGCTCCTCGACGGCCATGGAGCGGACTACCAGCGCCGCGACTGGGTCAGGGATGAGTTCGGCGACTCACTGGGCGAGTGGCGATCGGTGCCGTGGCATCCCTTCGTCGTCGTCGAGGGAGTCACCGCGACCCGCCGCGAGACGGTCGGCCGGCTGAGCCTCGCGGTCTGGGTGGATGCGCCCGCCGAACTGCGGCTCGCGCGGGGCATCGCGCGCGACGGCGAGGACCACCGTGCGCTGTGGGAGGACTGGATGCGGCGCGAAGACGAGTTCTTCAGAAGCGACAGAACCAGGGCACGGGCCGATCTGGTCGTGCCCGGCGCCTAGTCGAGGGTGCCGGCGCGCGACATCCGGGCGCACCATGCGAGCTCATCGGCGGTCGTGGTCAGCCGGAGTGCGCGCGTGGTCAGCTCTGTCGCGCGCTCAGGGCTCGCGGCATCCTGGTCATCGGCGACGCTGGATGCCCCTGCCGCCTCGACCCGGCAGAACGCGGCCGCCCGCTCGAGCGCGATCGCGAAGTCGCCCTCGAACAGCCCGCGCAGGATCAGATCGGCGAGTTCGGTGACCTCCTGCGGCCCCGCTGGAGACGGCGCGCCAGCCACCACCGGGTCGATCGTGCGCAGCACCTCGGTGCCGCGCTGAAACAGCAGCGCGACCCCCTCCGGGTCTTGCCGGATCATCACCCGCACCAGGTAGATGCGCCAGAGAGCGCCGGGCAGGCTGTGCGCTGCCGACCGCGCCCACAACTCGGCGAGGGCGTCGATCCCGTGCTCGTCTGTGTAGGTGACCAGCCGATCGACCACCTCTGGATCGTCGCTGCTCTGGGCTCTGGCCAGCAACGCGTGCGCGCTCTCGTGCGCGGCGCGGATCACCTTGGCCGGATCTTCACCGCCCGCGAACGCCTCGAACTCTCCCCCGCCGAAGAAGGCGGGCCGGTGAAAGTCGTCGGCCATGCGTTCCAGCCTATGCGGCCCCCACCGACTGCCGGGCGAGCAGCAGGTACGCGCTGGCCGTCCAGGTGTACGCCCGATCGCGTAGGCCGGCACCAGAGAGCGCATCGAAGTTCTCGGCGAATCCGGACGTCTCGCAGAGCAGCCGGAACCGTCTGCTCACCTCATCCGCGAGCTCGGTGTACCCGCTGATCCGCAGACCGTCTTCGATGAGGATCGTCGACGGCGCCCAGATCGGACCCCGCCAGTACCCGTCGGCCTCGTACTCGACCGAATCGACCAGCTGAGTCGCCGGGCCGAACGCGGTGAGGTGCCGCTCGATCTCGGCGGCCAGCCGGTCGGTCACTTCGGCAGGCAGGCTGCGGCCGGCCACGATGGGCAGCAGGTTGAGGAGGCTGCCGGTCTTGCTGACCCGGCCGCCGGTCGCCGACCGGGCCACGAATGCCTCGCCATTCCACAGTTCGGCGAGTAGCGCGGCGGCGACCTCGTCGCGGTCCGCGCGCCAGGCGGCCGCGCCATCCAGCCCCAGTTCCTCGGTGAGCGCGATCAACACGTCCAGCTGCACCAGCAGGAACCCCGCGAGGTCCGGCGACTCGATCACGCGGTCATGGTCGAACGTCGTCGAGTTGTCCCATCCACTGTCGTTGCCGTGCTGGTAGTGCGGCAGCGCGTGGCCGGGCACCCGGCGAAAGTCGAGCCAGAAGTCGGTCCACGTCGCGAGCCGCGCCTGGATGTCGACCAGGGTCTCGCGATCCAGCTCGGTCTGCTCGCGCAGCTTGGCAAGCGCCCACCCGTGAATCGGTGGCTTCACGAAGTTGTAGAGGATCTCGGAGTGGGTCACCGAATCCGGCATCGCCCCGGAGGCGTCCTGGTGGTCGAACGGGGTCAAGAACTGGTCGAGGGCCATCCGCGGATCGCCGGGGCTGAGCGCCAGCGCGTTGAAGCAGTGGTCCCAGCTCCAGACCTTGTCCATCCAGTGCTTCGACATCAGCACAGACTCGCGTCTCAGAAAGCCCCGCGGCGAGACCGCTGCCGACCACAGCACGTAGGCAGCCAGCTCGGCCGCGGGCGTCGTAGCGTCGCGCCATCCGGCGCTCGCGTCGGCGAACGCGGTGAACTCGGCGGCCACGTCCGCGACCAGCGCGTCGAAGTCTCCGCTCGAACGATAGGGATGCCGAGCCGTCTCGAACTCCTCGATCGCCACCTCCCAGCCAGCAGCCTCGCCACTCACAACCACAGCACGCGCGGTTTCACCGAGCGCCTCGGATCCCTCGACCCGCACCACACCGCGCAGCGCCGTGACGCGGTAGCGCCGCCCCGACTCATACGAGGTGAAGACGGCTGAGCCGTCGATCGGATCGGTAAACAAATAGGTTCCGGTGAACGGGGTGAGCACCTCGGCGGCGTCGGCGATGCGCAACTCGGCGCCCGCACCGCTGAGCCGCACGGTGTCGAGACCCTCGAAGACCGCCCGGATGACCGGCTGCCCCGACTCCGTCCAGGCGAGCACAGCTGGCGTCGCCGCGAACTTGAGCGGGAGCCGCTGCCCGTTCCGCTCGGCGACCAGACGCAGCACCGCGTGCATCCCGGACTGATGCGTGACGAGGTGCAGGTCGTCGCGCACGGCGTGCAGGCCGACAACCGGCGAGATGTCGAGCCACGAGCCTCGGCGGCTGAACGGGATTTCGCGCACGTCGAAGCCGAGCGCAGGGGCGTCAGACATGACCACTAGTCCTTGACTGCGCCGGCGGTGACGCCGGCCGCGACGTAGCGCTGCGCGATCACGAGCAGCACGGCAGCGGGGATGGACGCGACGACGGCGGTGGCCATGATCGCGTTCCAGTCTTGGGTGTTGTTGCCGATGTAGCGGTAGATGCCGATCGTGATCGGCTGCAGATCACCGCCGCGGTTCAGGGTCGAGGCGAAGATGAAGTCCGACCAGGCCCACAGGAAGGCGAACAACGAGACGGTCACCACCGAGTTGCGGCTGATCGGCAGCACGATCGAGCGGAAGGTGCGCATCGCGCTCGCCCCGTCGATCCTGGCCGCCGAGATGAGCTCGTCGGGAATCCCGGTCATGAAGGCCGTGAAGATCAGCACGCCGAACGGAACGGCCAGCGTCGAATCGGCGAGGATCAGCCCGGGGATGGTGTTCAGCACGCCCCAGCTGTTGAAGATCAGGTAGAACCCCATCGCCATGATGATGCCGGGAATCATCTGCGCGATCAGCAGGATGAAGTTGAGCGCCGTGCCCCCGCGCGGCCGCAGCTTCGCCAGGGCGAAAGCGGCCGGCGCCGACACCGCCAAGGTGAGGGCGACGGTTCCGAGACCGACGAGCAGGCTCGTGCCCAGGTAGGGAAGCTGCTCGCCCACGACCTTCGAGTACCCATCGAATGTCGGATTCACCGGGAAGAAGTTGGGTGGATCTTTGCGCAGCTCGTTGGGCTGGGTGAGCGAGACGTTGATCATCCAGTAGATGGGGAACAACATGATCGCGGTGAGCAGAACGCCGATCGCGGTCTTCCACCACGACCTCGGCGGCCTCATGAGCGCACCACCCTCTGCTGCACGCGGATGTAGATCAGGCCGAAGATGAAGGCCACGACAATCAGCAGATTGCCGACGGCTGCAGCCGGGCTCAGCTGGGGAGACTCGCCGCCGAACCCGAGCCGGTACGACCAGATGGCGAAGGTGGTCGAGGCGTCGACCGGGCCGCCGCGCGTCATGATCCAGATGATGTCGAACACCTTCAGGGTGTAGACCAGGCCCAGCAGGATCGTGATGGCCGAGACGGGCCGCAGCAGCGGAAAGGTGACGCGCCAGAAGGTCTGCCAACCGTTGGCTCCGTCGAGCGCGGCCGCCTCGTAGAGGTCGCCCGGGATGCCCTGCAGACCGCTGTAGAGGATCACCAGATTGAACGGGATGCCGATCCAGATGTTCGCGATGACGACCGAGATCAGCGCCCACTGCGGCGAGGTGAGCCAGTTGATCTGGTGCAGGCCGATGCCCTCGAGCACGGCGTTGACGACACCGGACTCGCTGTTCAGCATCCATGCCCACACGGATGCCGACACCAGCAGCGGAAGCAGCCACGGCACCAGGAACAGCGCCCGCAGCGTCGCGGCCAGCCGGAAGTTGCGGAAGAAGAAGACCGCGAGGGCCAGGCCGATCGAGAACTGAAACAGGATCGAGACGCCGGTGAAGATGCCGGTGTTGATCAGCGCGGGAGTGAACGTCGAGCTCTGTACGACGTCCAGGTAGTTCTGCAAACCGACGAACGGAGCCGTTCCGTCGATGAATGAGCGCAGTGTGTACGACCGAAGACTGAGGTCGACGTTGCGGTAGAGCGGGTACGCGTAGAAGACGATCAGGTAGATCACCACGGGGGCGATGAACGCCCACGCGGTGAGCTGAGCGCGCCAGCGATGCGGCCGTCTCGCCGCGGCCGGAGGGACGGCACCCGTGGATGCCGCCCCTCCGTTGCCGCCGCGCGCAGGCATCCCGGAGGTTGTCTGCAGTGCGGTCATGGCGTTCTCCTTCGAAACTGCGCTACTTGACGGCGGCCTGAGCGGTCTTCAGAGCATCCGCCGGCGTGGCCGTGCCCGACAGGGCCGACTGGATCGCCGTGTACAGCTGCTCCGAGATCTTGCCGTACTTGATGCCCAGGTTGTCCGCGGTGCGAGGCTTCGCGTCGCCGACGGCAGTGATCCAGAACTTGAGGGTCGGGTCCGCCGCGAGCTGCGCGTCGGCACCGGCCTTCGTCGGGGCGACGTAGCCGAGGGCGGTTGCCGCCGTGTCGCCCTTGCTGAGGCATGCCACGATCTTCGCCGAGGTGGCGTAGCGCGCGGTGTCCTTCTGGATCGGGATGGTCATGAACTCGCCGCCGGTGGGTGCAGGAGCCGGTCCGCCGTTCTCGGCCGGGATCTGGATCGACTTGAAGCCTGCCGTGTCGGCGTCGCTCTTGAACCACGAACCGTTCTCGGCGAAACCGAAGTCACCGGTCTTGAACTCGTCCCAGCTGGTGCCCTGGGTGTTCTGGATGACGGAGTTCGGCGCGAGGCCGCCCTTCAGCCAGTCGGTCCACAGAGACAGGGCCGAGTCGGCCGAGCTCGAGTCGAGCTTGGTCAGATCGGCCTTCGCACCCCAGTACCAGGGAAGGAACTGGAAGCTGCCCTCTTCTGTGCCGACTGCCGAGAAGGTGATGCCCTTCTTACCAGCGGCCACGACCTTCTTGAGTGCCGCGGTCAGCGACGCCCAGTCGGTCACGCTAGCGATGTCGACACCGGCCGCAGTCAGCACGGTCGGGTTGTAGTACAGGCCGAGCGTGTTCGCGCCCGTGGGAACCCCGTAGACCTTTCCATCGATCTCACCGGCGCTGAGGATGTTCTTCGAGATCGACGACACGTCGAAGCCGTTCTGCTTCGTCGTGGTGAGCAGGCCGGCGTCGGCCAGTGTCGACACCTTGGGGTTGTCGACCAGGGCGACGTCCGGCAGACTGCTGGCCGCAGTCGTCAGGTCCTTCACGGTGTCGCCGGTGTTCGAGGCGGTCCGCTTGATGGTGACCCCGACCTGGGTCGCGCAGGCGTCGACGGCCTTGGCCCAGGTCGAAGTGGCGTCACGGTTGGGGTACGGGTCCCACAGGGTGTACGTCCCGCCCGCGGTGGGCTTGCTGGATGACGGTGTCGAGCAGGCGGCGAGGGTGCCCACGAGGGCGGCGCTCACGGCGAGCGCTCCCAGGACCCGCAGCCTTCTTGCTGTGGTGCTGTTCACGATGTTTCCTCTCTGAATCATTCGCTTTTCGGGTGATACTGGGATCGAACCGGTTCGATGGCGATCCCGGAGCTCTCTCCGAGGCGCCATGACCTGTCAGGCCGTGCTGCCCCGGATCGTCAGTTCCGGTTCGATGAACTTCGCGACCGTCGGCGCATAGTCGAGGTCGTTGATTCGTCGAACCAGGTGCTGAACCGCTTCGCGGCCCAACTTGTCGGGCGAGGTCTCTACTGCCGTGTATGGCAGCAAGAAACTCCGTCCGAAATCTTGGGAGTAGAGGCTGACGACCGAGAGGTCGCGTGGTACCTGCACTCCGCGTTCGTGAAGCACCGCGGGCAGAACCGCGATGGAGGCGTCATTGTGCACGATCATGGCCGTGGCATCCGGTCGCGAGTCGAGGATCGCGTTGAGGCTGCGCGAGATGCCCGGCTGCTGCGATTCGCCGTAGTACGGGTAGATCTGGATGCCGTAGCGCGCCGCGCGCTCGACCGCCGCGTCGCGGAATCGCCAGGCGTAGGCGCCGCCGCGATCGAACACGTGCCGGGGCGGGGACACCAGGATGATCTTGCGATGCCCGAGCCCATAGAGGTGATCGACCAGCATTCGCGCGGCTTCGCCGAAGTCGAGGTCGAACACGTCGACGTCTTGCGTGTCGCGCGGAAGCCCGACAAGAGCTCCGGGCTGGCGGGCCGCGCGCAGGGCGTCGAGACGGGGATCGTCGTGCGTGACATCCAGAAGCACGACCCCGTCGACCATGTTCGACGATGTGATGCGCTTCACAGCGCCCGGGCCATCGGAATCGGTGACCATCAGGATGTCGTAGCCCTTTTCGCGGGCAGCCGTCGACACCGCGAGGATGTACTGCAGCATCGCCGGCGGAAACTCGTCGTCGTGAAACTCGAGCAGCAGCCCGATGACCATGGTCTCGGAGGTGGCGAGGGCCCGTGCCCCCGCGTTCACGGTGAAGCCGAGGGTGGCGATGGCCTCGTCGATGCGGTCGCGCGTCTCGCGCGAGATCGACCGCTTGCCAGACAGCGCGTACGACACGGTGCTGCGGGAGACTCCCGCTGCACGGGCCACATCGCCGATGGTCGCCATTGTCCTTACTCGTTCTGTCGTGCTGTGTTCGGGGGATCGGTCTCGAACATCGTCGAACCGATTCGATGAATGTAGCGGAATCATTTGATCGAATGCAAGTGGTGTAGTCGATCCGTTGCCGCGCACGCCGGCGACCGCGCACGCCGCTACGCTGGAACCCACGGGCCTGTAGCTCAGTTGGCAGAGCATCGGACTTTTAATCCGCGGGTCGTGGGTTCGAGCCCCACCGGGCCCACCTACCGATCGTCCTGTGCGCGATCCGTTCACTCCCGCTTTAGCGATTCGACGATCCGCACGTTGTGGCCCCCCCACCCTCCGAGTCACCCGAGTGTCGGACGCCCGTCACGCAGGCCGACATACCGTCGAACCATGAGTCAAATCATCGAAACCATTGACGTTGCCGTTCCCGTTTCCACTGCCTACAACCAGTGGACCCAGTTCGAGCAGTTCCCCGAGTTCCTCGAGCATGTGGAATCCATCACGCAGACCGACGCCACCCACACCATGTGGAAGGTCAACATCGGCGGCCAGGTTCGCGAGTTCGCCGCCGAGATCACCGAGCAGCATCCCGACGAGCGCGTCGCCTGGAACAGCACAGGCGGCGAAGTGGACCACGCCGGCGTCGTGACCTTCCACAAGCTGGATCACGCGCTCACCCGCGTGACCGTGCAGATCGACTGGCAGCCCGACGGTCTGCTCGAGAAGATCGGCTCGGCCACCGGCGTCGCCAGTCACGTCGTCAAGGAGGAGCTCGAGCACTTCAAGGAGTACATCGAGAAGAAGGGCTCGGCCGACGGCGCGTGGCGGGGCGACGTGAAGGCGAGCTGACCATGGTGGTCAAGCTCAACCACGACGCGGTCTCGCACGCGCGCGGCCTCATCCGCAGCGGTGGCGTCGTGCGCGACGAGCGCGACGCATGGAGCGAAGACGCCCCCTCAGCCGACGACGGCAACGCTTTCATCGAGAAGCACGGGATGGCCGAATACGCCAAGTGGTACCTCGCCGAAGATACCGAGAAGACCGACGGCACGAAGGGCCGCTATCTCTTCCCTTACGGCGACTTCGCCAAGGTTCACCGCTGCGCACTGATCTCCGGCGAGAGCCGCGCCGGTCAGTACAGCTACGCCTCGGTCGAGAAGGCGATCAAAGACCTGCTCGAGTCGGTCGACCTGAAGCGCTAGTTCTGCTTGGCGGCAGCCGGCCGACGGTGCTCCGCGCTGATCATCCAGGCGAACTGCTCCTGCTTCTGGATGATCGCGTGCAGCAGATCCGCACTGGTCGGGTCTTCCTCGTCCACGGCGTCGTGCACGCGGCGGCAGGTGGCGACTGCCGCCTCGATGCGCGCCGTGATCAGGTCTGCCGTGTCGATGGTGATCACTTCGCCGCCCGGGAACTGCTCGAGCGACGTCGTTGCGGCAACGACCTGGGTGCGTCCATCGGGGGTCGCGTGCAGGGCGCGCATGCGCTCAGCCACCTCGTCGCTGAACTCGCGGGTGGCCTCGATGACCTCATCCAGTTGCAGGTGAAGGTCACGGAAGTTCGGGCCCACCAGGTTCCAGTGCGCCTGCTTGCCCTGGTTGGCCAGTTCGATCAGGTCGACCAGCACGGCCTGGAGCGAGTCGGTGAGGGCGCGCGACGCCAAGAAGCCGTGCTCGGCGTTCTCGCGACGGGTGCGGAGGACCTCGGGGGCGAGGGTGTCTGACATGGGTCTCCTTCGGTGATGGTGACGCGGCCGGCGCCGACTAGGCCTTCTGGGTCCAGCCCAGGGCCTGCGAGGCCTTCGCCTCGAGCACGGCGTCTTCGGGCAACATCGTGCGGTACTGGGACTTTCGAGCGCGGACCAGCTCGACGATCGCGTCGATCATCGGCTGGGGATCGTGCTGCAACGCCATCAGCGGCGTTGCGTCGGGCATCGGAATATGCACCTCGCGCTGGGACGCCCACTGGCTGTAACTCTCGGCGCCGGTTTCATTGAAGCCGGTGCGGTACAGACCGGGGTTGACGGTCGCGACCTCGATGCCGAATGGGTTGAGTTCGGCCTTCATGGTGCTGGCGATCGCCTCGATCGCGTGCTTGGTGGCCGAGTAGGTGCCCAGGAAAGGGACGCCCATGAGGCCGGCTTGCGACGACATCCAGACGACCATGCCGCGCTTGCGCTTCATCATCGCGGGGATCAGTCGTTGCGCGAGATCGAGGTGGGCGAGCACGTTGATCTCAAACGAGCGCCGCATCCGTTCGAGCGGGATATCGAGGAGGGCGCCCGCCTCTTGCACGCCCGCGTTCAGGATGAGGACGTCGACGTCTCGGTCTGCGGCATGGGCGATGTCGAGCGGCTGAAGCAAGTCGAGCTTGATGACGTCGAGCTTGGCCTTCCGCTCGGCGGCGCGCTCACGGAGCGACGTGACCTGCTGCCAGGTCTCCCCGGCAGCGGTCACGTCGAACCGTGCGCGAGCGAGTTGGAGCGCGACTCCGGCTCCGAACCCGCTCGTGGCGCCCGTGATGAGGACGCGCTGGCGTGCCACGAGCGATCTAGATCGTGCGACGACCCGAGAGCATGCGAACCAGCCACACGATCAGGGCGATCACGAGCAACACGATTCCCACCCAGAGGAGGAAGTTCAGTGCTGGCACGAAGCCACCGGTGAGCAAGAGCACGACCGCGATGACTGCGATGACGATCAAGAGGATGTTCATGGATTCTTTCCGTCCCTCCGCGCTCTCTGCGCGGTTCCATTTCATGGCACACCACTTGCCCGCGATTGCGGCGAACGTCCAGGCAACGTCCAGATTTAGTGCCCTCAGGGCAAAGGTTGCGGGCTCCCGAAGGTGACCGGCACGCCTTCTGAAAAGAGGACGCTCACAGGCCCAGAAGCCTGTGTCGGCAGGCCAGAAGCAGCGACCAGAGTGTCATCGAGGTGCACGATTTCGGCGTGACGCAGCGGCCAGGCGGGATGCTCGTTCGGCACGTGAAGCGTTCGTCCCCACGCGCGCACGTGCAGTCCCCAGCGCGCGGTGAGCCAGGTGTCGAGCTCAGAAGGCTCGGCGATGGGGTCGCCGATGCGCACCGAGATCCGGCTGGATGCGGGTTTCGGGCCCAGCGCGCGCCGCCGGCTTTCGTAAAGAACGCCGTCGCGAGTCTGCGCGATTCGCACTGACGACCACATGTACGGCAGCCAGAGCCCGGCCCGAGCGCCGAGTGCGCTGAGCAGTCGCGAGCTCTCGAGCGAGGGGAACACCACGCCGCGGCGTCCCAGGCCGTCCACCCCGTAGAGGCGCACGTTGATCTCGCCGAAGGTGCCCAGATACGGGATGCGGGGGCCGCGCCCGAAGCCGAGCCCCACCATCCGGAACCCGATCAACCCGACATAGCTGACCCCGTCGAGCACGTCGGGGCGCACTCCCGGTGGCATATGCGGCTGCACGACCTCCGGAGCGACCGGCCAGTGCAGAAACGTGACGTCGCGCCAGGATTGCGAGAGCAGCGGATGCCGCACCGGCCGCGGCGTGAGCGGCGTCACGGGCTCAGCGGGAGTCGGGGTCGCCGGAACGAGCGGCGAGATCGGCATGGAAGCCACGGTAGCGCGGCTCATCCGCTCGGCCGCCAGATACATCACGAGGATGACGCGGTTGCCGCCACGCGATCCTAGAGTCGGCACCATGACTCGCATTGTCCGCTGGTTGGCTCTCGCAGTGATCGTGACCGCGCTGTTCGCCAGCCTGTACCTCGTCATGCAGCAGGTGGAACGCCACGGAGCGGACGACGCTCCGGTTCGCCTCGCCTCGCAGCTCGCCTCGCAGTCGGCGGGATCCCGCGACTCGAGTTCGGGGCTCGTCTCCGTTGACCTGGCGCGCAGCGACGCGACGTTCTTCGTGATCTACGACGCCGCGAATCGCCCGGTCTCGGGCACGGGGCGCCTCGATGGCGCCCTTCCCGTGATTCCTGCCGGTGTTCTCGATCAAGCTCGCCGAAAGGGAACGAATCACGTCACGTGGCAGATCGCCGACGGGCGGCGCTTCGCCACGGTCGAGCGCCGCTCCGGCGATTCGGTAGTACTCGGCGCGCAATCGCTGGCACCGACCGAATCCCGCATCGATCAGATCGGGCTGCTGATCCTCGTCGCATGGGCCTGCGTCATGGCGCTTGTCGTCATCGCGTTCCTGGTCGAACGTGCCGTCACCTATCCAGCTGCATCCGACGCCACGACAGCGCGGTCAGCGTCGTAAACACGGCGCCGAATGGGATCAGCAACGCCAGCTGGACGGGACTGACAGCCGTTCCGAGCGAGATGGCCCAGAGAGCGGGAGCGGCCAGCGGCATCCATCCTCCGAGCCCGGCGAGCACCGAAACCTGCGCAACGATCACCAGGCCGATGGCGACGCTGACCCCGCCGAGCACCGAACGGCTGAGTGTTGCGGCCCACGCGACGGGGAGCGTGATCGCGGCAGACATCACCCCTAGGGCCCACTGACGCTCCAGCATGACCCAGGTGTGTGCGTCGATCTGGCCAAGACCGGCGATCGTGCCGACGACGGCCAGGGCGATCGCGAGAAGCACGCTCATGACAACGGCCCACATCAGATAGACGGTCAGCTTCGCCAGCGCGATCGTCGAACGGCGCACCGGCAACGCGAAGAGACCGGAGATGGTCCCGTCGCCGAACTCGCGGCCGAACATCCAGGCGAGGACGACGGCGGAGCCACCGAGTCCCCCTGCGCCGCTGACCTGGGCCGCGCCGAGGAGGAAGCCCTGCCAATCGCCTGCCGCGACCGGCCCCAGCTTGGCAAGCAGCTGAGGGTCGTGGGTCGTCGCCGCGGCGAGAAGCAGGGAGCCGCTGAGCACGGAGATCCCGACGACGATCGCGGCGGAACCGACACGGCCCACCGTCGAGAAGGCGAGCTTCACGACCTCGGCCCAGATGGCGGCCCTCATCGGTTCGCCTTCTCGTCGTCGCGTCGAACGATCTCGAAGAAGGCTCGCTCGATCTCGGGTATCGCGGGGTCGAGGTCGTCGATCAACCGTCCCCGGTTCATCACGACGATGCGATCGGCAATGCGCGCCACTTCGTCGAGATGGTGACTACTCACCAGCACCGCAGCGCCATCGCCTGCGCGCCGGAGCAGGCTCTCTCGAAGTCGGATGACCCCGGCGGGATCGAGGGCGTTGGTCGGCTCGTCGAGCACGATCACCGCCGGATCGTGCTGCAAAGCCGCCGCGACGCCGACGCGCTGGCGGTTGCCGAGCGACAGCGCGCGGACGCGGCGCGTGGCGTACTGCTCGAGCGCGAACTCGGCCAGTACCCGGTCGACCGCCCCGGCGATGTCGCTCACTCCCCGCAAACGCGCGCTCAGTTCGAGGTTGCGGCGAGCGGTGAGTTCGGGATAGGCGAGCGGATATTCGACCAGGTGTCCGACCTTCGCCCAATCGGTCAATGGCGCAGAGGCAAGCGGATGCCCGTTCAGCAATACCTCACCGCTCTGAACCCGGAGCATCCCCAACATGACCCGCATCAGCGTGGACTTGCCGGCTCCGTTCAATCCGACGAGCGCCACGATCTGACCCGGCTTCAGTTCGAGGCTGATGTCGAAAATCCCCGCTCCGTTCTTGAAGGCGCGCGACGCGCGCTCGACGGCGAGCGCGGCGGTCACGACGCGCCTCCGGCAAGCACCCGGAGCGCGGAGTCGATCGCCGAACCCAAGTCGGGCTCGTCGCCGTCCGCCCACTCGAGCAGTGCCGAGTTCAATGCACCCAACGTCGCGGATGCAGCGATGCGGCCGTCCGAGGACGAAGACCCACGGTCGACAAGGGCCTCGGCGATCGCTGCCTCCGTTTGGGCGCTGTTGCGAGCGAGCGCACCGCGCAGCGAGGGCGTGCGCGAAACGATTCGCAGACGCGCTCGCACCTCAGCACTCACGGGCGCGGGCACTGACGTCCATGCGGCGGCGATCCCGCCGATGGCCGCCGCGAGCGCCGGACGTGAGGCGGGCTGGCGACGGATCGCGTCCGCGATCAGCGGATCGTACGGGTCCGCGATGAGGACGGCATCCTTCGAGGGGAAGTGACGGAAGAACGTCATCTCGGTGACGCCCGCTCGATCCGCGATCGCGGCGGCCGTTGTGGCGTCGTAGCCCCGTTCTTCGAACAGTTCGAGCGCTGCGGTCATCAGCGCATCGCGCGTCCGCTCCCGTTTGGTCACCGGTGAATGTTAGCGACTAACTTTTTGTTCTGCAAGCCTTGCTCGGCGCGCTAGTGCCGCAATGAACGCGCAAGGCCATACGGCATGAGCAGGAGCACAGCGAGAGGCATGATCAGCCACGCCACCGGCCAGATCGGAGCCAGCAGGAACGTGAGCGCGAGCGCAAGCACGACCCCGAGGGCGACCTGCCAGTCGTCGCCAACCAGGTAGTCGTACCAGAACAGTCCGAAGCGCTTCAGTGCGCTCGGCGGCGAGGCCGGCGGCGATGCTGACGCAGCGGCGCTCGGGGCTGACGCAACGACATCCGCCCGCCGTCCGCGGCGCAGCCGCAGCACGACCACCAGGGCGGCACAGAGCGCGGCAACGAAGACGACGACCACCAGCAGTGCCAGGTCTGCCCCCGGCCACTCGGCCCCTGCGCCCTCTGCCGACCAGAAGATGCCGAAGGTCGTCAACAGCACTCCGACGATGAACTTCAGACTGTTCTCGGGGATCCGCGACAGCGGCCCGCGCACCGCGAAGCCCAGCGCCGCCACGATGAGAACGGCGGCGCCCGCGGCGATCGCGGCAACGCCGAGTTGATGAGCGCTCGATCCGAAGGTCACCACGATGAAGACCACCTCGAGGCCCTCGAGCAGCACCCCCTTGAACGACAGGACGAAGGCGTAGGCGTCGGTCACCCCGAAGCGAGAACGACGTGCGACACCCTCCGAGGTCGCAACCGTGCGACGGTAGATCGCCTCCTCGTCGTGCAAGGGCTTGGCACCCGATGCGCGGGCGACCGCTTTGCGGAGCCACTGAAGGCCGAATACCAGAAGCAGGCCGCCGACGATCAACCGCAACACCCCGAGCGGGAGCAACTGGATCGACGGGCCGGCGATCAGCACGATCAGCGCCAGAACGACCAGGGCCGCGAGGGTGCCGGAGGCGGCGGAGCGGCCGTCGCGTGACGTCGCTGCCGCGAGCACGATGGTGGTGGCCTCGACAGCCTCGACGGCGCACGCCAGGAAGACAGCGATCGCGAGAGTGACGACGGCGACGGTCGGAGACATGGCTCGATTCTGGCAGTCGCGCTACTTGCCGTCGCTGCTCTCGCGATCCTCGAGCCCCACGGCGGCCCTCAGTTCGGCGGCATCCTCCTTCAGGCCCTGCGCGGCGGCCATCTTCGAAAGTGCGGCCGCGAGCGCGTTCAGCTTGTCTTGTGTCGCCCGATCTGAGCGCTCCTGGGTGTTCTGCAACAGCGCGACCAGCAGGAAGGTGATGATCGTCGTGAGCGTGTTGATGATCAACTGCCAGGTGCTGATGCTGTGGATCAGCACGATCGACGGCGCCCAGACCACGACCAGGAGCACGCAGAATGCGAAGAACCAAGCGCGGCTGACGAACTTCGCGGCGCCCGTGGCGAACTTGTCGAACCACCCGACGTGATCACTGACATCCTCGGGCATTTCGGGGGCCTTCGGCTTCGTTGCCATGACGGTGCTCCTCCTTCTGTCGGGATTCCTGTCGGGATTCCCGACCCGAGGCTAGGTCTCCGTTGGCACCTGGGCCGGCTCGCGAAGTGTCCGCTCAGGCAGCTTTCAGCGAAGCGCGGCGACGACCAGCTCGGCAACGGCGCGCATCCCGGCGGGAGTCGGGTGGTACGGCGCACCCTTCCGCCGCGAGAACTGCAGGCGGCGCGTCCATTGCACGGCCGACCAAGCGTGGTGCGAGGCGGATGCCGCTGCCACGGGCACCACGCGGCATCCGAGCTCATTGCCCACCGAGCTGGTGAGAGCGGAGAGGCGGGTCGCGGTCCCGCGAGCCCAGTCGGCCAGGTCGCGCGGGAACCGACCGATGGGCGTCGAGGCATCGGGCGGCAGCACGCTCAGGTATTCGACCAGCACGATCTCGGCCAGCGGCGATCGCCGTCTGATCTCAGCGATCAGTGCTCGCAGGTTGCGTTCCAGTTGCGCGAAATCGGCCTCGGTCTGCTCGGGGGCCTCGACCAGCTGGCGCGCGAGCCGGGCCGCCGGCAGCCAGGACAGCGGGGCAGGCAGGCTGCCGAGAATGACGCGCACGTAGCCGACGTCGTTGCCGCCGCCGGTGATGGTCACGAGCCGAGTGTCCGGGTGGAGGGCGTCGACCTGCGGAGCCATCGGAGTGCCGCCGATGGACAACTCACCATGCAGAAGACCGGCGATGGTCGCGCCAGAGAAGGTCACATCGGTCAGGTCGAGTCCGAGCTCGGATGCCACCAGATGGGGGTAATTGCGCAGCGACCGGCCGGACCACTTCGGCGCCCCCGGCACCGGCGCTCCGAGTCCCGGGCCCGCAGCGAACGAGCTGCCCATCGACACGTATCCGTCACCGGACTGCAGGGTCATGCGACCAGTCTGCGCTCTCTGGTCTCGCATCTCGGTTCGCCTCGGCGTCATAGTTGGGGCATGACCATGACCTCGCGCCGGATCCTGCTGGCGATTCTGACCGCGCTCGGCCTGTTCGTAGGTGTCTGGGCGACGGTCTTTCCCGGCGCGTTCTACACCGACTTTCCCGGCTTCGGGTTCGGGTTGTGGGTGGGCGATGACGGAGCGTTCAACGAGCACCTCATCCGTGACGTTGGCGAACTGAACCTGGCTCTCTCAGCGGCCGGGATCGTCGCGATTCTCGCGCGGACGCCGGCCACGTCGGTCATCGCCGCCCGCGTGGTCGCCGTCGCGTGGCTGGTCTACTCGATCCCCCACCTGGCGTACCACCTGGCACATCTCTCCGGCTTCCCCGCGAAAGACGCGATCGCCGAGCCGATCGCCCTCAGCCTCAGCATTGCGTTCAGCATCCCGTTGCTGATCGGTGAACGTCGAGCGCGCGGCATCCCCAGGTCAGAAATCGCAACCCAGAAGGAGAACTGAAGTATGAAGATCGCCGTCGCCGGAGGAACAGGGACTGTCGGAGTTCATGTGGTCGATGTGCTGCGGGAGCGCGGTCACGAACCCGTGATCCTGACGCGCTCGGCCGGGGTCGACCTGGTGACGGGTGATGGCCTAGTGGGCTCCCTCGACGGGGTGGACGTCGTGATCGACGTCGTCTCGATGCTGACTCAGAAAGCCAAGGTCGCTGTCGATTTCTTCGATGCCACCACCCGCAACCTGCTGGATGCCGAGAAGGCGGCAGGAGTGAAGCACCACGTGCTGCTGGGCATCGTGGGCAGCCAGAAGTCGCAGTACGGGTACTACCTCGGAAAGATGGCGCAGGAGCGGCTGGTGCACGCCGGTGCGGTGCCGTGGACAGAGGTGCGTGCCACGCAGTTCCACGAGTTCGCCCGGCAGATCTACGGCATCGCGCGAATCGGACCGATCGTCTTTGCGCCGACCGGTCGGGTGCAGCCCATCGCCGCGCGCGAAGTCGCCGAGCGCCTGGTCGAACTGGCGGTTGGTGCCCCGAGCGGACTGGTCGCCGAGCTTGCCGGTCCGCGAGAAGAGAGCATGTCGCGGATGGTGCGGGCGGCGGCACGTGCGACCGGCAAGCGCGCGCCGATCCTCGGCGTTCCCGCGCCCGGCCCGGGCGGCAAGGCCATGCGCGACGGCACGCTCTTGCCGGATCCCGCGCTGCGTCCGCCGGCTCAACTCGGAATCCAGACCTTCGACGAGTGGCTGACGACCCTGCACGAGTAACGTCGGCGCTATGCGCGCCATCCATCTCACCGAGTTCGGCGGCCCCGAGAAGCTCGTCGTCAGCGAGCGGCCCGAGCCGATCGCCGCCGAGGGCGATGAAGTGCTCGAGGTGCTGGCTGCGGGCATCAACTACGCAGACACCCACCAGACCGAGGACTCGTACCTCGCCAAGCAGACCCTGCCGCTGATCCCCGGAAGCGAAGTCGTAGTGCGCGGCTCCGACGGCAGCCGGCTGCTCGGATTCGTCTCGGGCGGCGGGTATGCCGAGCGCATCGCGGTCAACCCGAAGCACTTGTTCCGCATCCCGGACGGCGTGAGCAGTGCCGACGCGCTCACCACGCTGGTGCAGGGGGCGACGGCGTGGCATCTGCTGCGAACCAGCGCGCACCTGGCAGAGGGTGAGACCGTCGTCGTGCACGCAGGGGCAGGCGGGGTCGGCACGATCGCGATCCAGTTGGCCAAGAAGTGGGGGGCTGGCCGAGTCATCGCCACGGCGTCCAGCCCCGAAAAGCGGGCTCTCACGCTCGAACTCGGGGCGGATGTCGCGATCGACTCGACGACGGACGATCTGGCTGCCGCGCTGACCACGGCAAACGACGGGCGCGGCGTCGACATCGTGTTGGAGATGACAGGAGGCAGAGTTTTCGACCAGAGCCTGCGGGCCCTGGCACCCCTGGGTCGCCTTGCCGTGTTCGGCATGGCAGGTCGCGTGCCCCCGCACGATGTATCGCCCGGCACGCTGATGAGCCGCAGCACCGCGGTGATCGGCTTCTGGCTGGTGCACATCGTGCAGCGCCCGGCACTGCTGGCCGCGGCGGTGACCGATCTGCTTGGCATGCTCGAACGTGGCGAACTGCGCGCCGTCATCGGTGACTCCTACTCGCTCGAGACGGCAGCAGACGCGCACCGTGCGCTACTCAACCGCTCCTCGACGGGCAAGCTGATCCTGGTGCCGTGATGCGCCAGGCGGCGGTTTGCAGGATGCGGCATCCGGTGCTGACGGCCGGCGTCACTGCTGCCCTTCTGCTGGGCGCCAGCGGATGCGTAGCCGATCCGTCACCCTCGGCCACTGCGCTCATGGTGCGCATCGCCGAGATTCAATCCGGCACCATTCGGGTGCGACTGAACCAGGTCATCAAGATCGACACTCGAGGGCGGACCGACCACTACACGCCGCTCATCGCCGACGAACGAATCGTCACGGTCGTTGTCCGGCGCGACGACCTCAGCCAACACTTCGAGCCGGAGATCGTTCCTCACCGCATCGGCACCACGCAGGTCGCGCTGGTTGGCACGTCGCCGCTCGACACAGTCGGCTTCACGGTGATCGTCGGGCCGTGATCGACAGCTACGAAGCGGCCTCGACCCGCGGATCGTCGGCTTCGACGAAGCCCAGCCGCTCGTAGAGCGAGCGGGCCGGGTTGCCGACGGTGACGAAGAGCACCAGTTCTCGCTCGCCCGCCGCGTGCAATTCGATAGCCACCCGTTGGATCAAGGCGCCGGCATACCCGCGACGCTTCTTGGCGGCCGCAGTGAAGACGTAGCTGATGAATGGCATTTCGTGCCAACGCACGACGGCGATCGCCGCGGCGGGCGAGCCGTCGGCCGCTCTGGCCATGAGCCAGGCGCCGCGCAGAACGGGGCCGTTGGAACCGGCGGCCGCACCCCGCAATTCGTCGAGGGCGTCGTCATCGGTCTCGTCCTCGAAGTCGATCGTGCCGCGGTAGCCGTCGACCATCAGGCCCGCGATGACCGGGAGATCGGCATCCTGGATCTGCTCGATAGTGGCGCCCTCGGGCACCGGCAGAGCGACAGGCGGGTGCTCGTCGAAGGTCAAGCGCATGAATGACTTCGTCACGGGATCAGGCTAGCGACTGACGGTCAAAGGCCCGCGGCGCCGAACAGAAGCCCCAGCGCATAGGTGACGCCCGCGGCGGCGAAGCCGATCAGCAGCTGGCGCAGAGCCCGCTTCCAGGGGGATGCTCCCGAAAGGACGCCCACGATCGCCCCCGTCGCCAGCAGCGCGAGCCCGACGGCACCCGCGGCGATGAGCACCGCAGTGAGGTGACGGGCTCCGAACAGGTAGGGCAGCACCGGGATCAGGGCGCCCGAGGCGAAAAACAGGTAGCTCGAGATCGCCGCGTTCCAGGGCGAGCCGATCGCTTCGTGCTCATCGATCCCTGCCGCCTCGTGGTCGTCGGCGTCGAGGTGCATCGTCGACAGCACCTGCTTGGCCTGCGCCTCTGCCTGCTTCTGGGTCATCCCCCGGGCGCGATAGACCAGAGCGAGCTCGTTGGCGTCGACGTCGAGATGCGCGAGGGCGGCCTGCGAGGCGGGATCCGGCTGGGATGCCTCGAGCAGCTCGCGCTGCGAGCGCACCGACACATACTCCCCGGCTCCCATCGACAGCGCGCCGGCCAACAGGCCGGCGATGCCCGTGAACAGCACGGTCGTGGCGGGAACCCCGGTGGCTCCGATCCCGAGCACGAGCGCCAGGTTGCTGACCAGCCCGTCGTTCGCCCCGAAGACCGCGGCGCGGAACGATCCAGCCAGACGCGTGCGACCGCGTGCGGCCAGGCCGCGCAGCACCTCGCCGTGAATGCGCTCGTCGGCGGCCATCGACTCGGGAGCGTCGGCATCCTCGTCATAGGGTGACCGCGCCTCGGCTCGCTGGGCGAGAGCGAGCACGAACAGTGAGCCGAAATGACGAGCCAGGAAGGCCAGGAACCGGCTGCGCAGATCACCGCGCAGTGGCTTGCCAACATCGTCGCCCAGCAACTCGAGCCAATGCGCCTGATGACGTGCCTCGGCGTCAGCAAGTCCCAGCAAGATCTCGCGGTCTTGCCCCTTCTTGCGCTCGGCCAACTCGCGGTAGACCGCGGCCTCCGCGCGCTCGTCGGCGAGGTACTGGCGCCAGCGCTTGATCCGCGCCTCGCGAGTGAGCGGCGCAGCCATTACGCGCCGCCGGCGTACCGGAGGCCCCACGAACCCGCCCAGCTTGCACCGGGTTCGAGCCAGATCAGACCCTGTCCCGAGTTCAGGGCGTCCGGCGGAGCGGTCATCGGCTCGATCGCGATGGCATCGATCGGCCCATCGGCGCCGGGCATCTCGTGGGTGGTGAAGACCTGCACGTACCCCCACTCTGTGTTCTGCCAGAGGGTGGTGCGCGATCCGTCGGGAGCCGTGAGCCACGCGACGTCGCCGCGCCCGTCCGCCACGTTGGCGTGCTCGACCGCGCCGAACGCCGTGTCGAAGTCGAGGCCGCCGACCCGCTGGGGAGTTCGCGCGTCGTACGGGGTGCCTGTGACATCCACCTCGCCGGTCGGGTCGAGCCGCTCGTCGACGGCAAAATACGTCGACGCCAGTACGGTCAACTCGAGCTCGGCGATCGGTGCGTCGCCGACCTTCAAATAGGGATGCGACCCCGTCGCATACGGAGCGCGCGCTGTCGAGAGGTTGCGGGCGCCGTGGGTGACGGTCAGGCCGTCCGGCTCGAGTTCGTAGCGCACCCAGGTCTCGAGCAGGAATGGCCAGCCGTGCTGCGGATAGATCGTGGCGGCGAGGGTCACCGCATCCAAGGACTGTTCGGTCGCTTCGTACTCGGTGAACTGCAGCAGCCCATGCAGAGCGCCCCCGCGCACCGGCTCGGTGATGTCCAGCTGCTGCGCCTCGCCGTCAAGCACCCAGCGCCCGGCGCGCACCCGGTTCGGCCACGGACTCAGGATGATGCCGTTGCCCATCCCCGGCGCACGGTCATCGGGAACCAGCAGCGTCAGGTCTGCGCCGCCAACGGTGAGCGACCGGAGCACGGCGGCGACCGAGCCGATCTCGGCGCGCACGACGTCTCGTTCGAGCACGAACGCACGCCCGGTCGGGTGAATCTCGGTCATGTTGTCTCCCGGATGTCGATGGGCGCCGGCGCGTAGCGAACACCCCAGGAGGCGCTCCAGTTCTCGTCGGGTTCGAGCCAGATCAGGTCGGTCCCACTGTTCAAGGCGTCGGGTGGCGCGGTCATCGGCTCCAACGCGACGGCGAGACCCGGTCCGCTGGACCGTGGGAACTCTGCGGGCGTGTATGCCTGGATCCACCCGAACGCGACATCGGCCCACAGGGTGGTCGTGCTGCCATCGGGGGCGGTCAGCCACGCGACATCTGCCCGTGCATGGCGGTTGGCCAGCTGGCCGTATGGCGAATCGAGAGTCAGACCTTCGAGAGCGCGTCCGAGGCGCAGATCGCCTGGGCCGCCAACGCCTGGCGTGTCGACCGGATGCTCGGCTCCCGGGTTCGAGCGCTCATCCAACGCGATCCGCACCGCGGCCGTCAGCGTCACGGTGAGCTGTTCGACGGGCACGTCGCCGACCCGGAAGTAGGGATGCGCGCCCACCGCCCACGGCGCCCGCCGCGCCGAAAGGTTCTGCACAGCGTGCGTGACGGTCAGCCCGTCTGGCTCGACCTGGTAGCTCACCGAGGTGTCGAGCAGAAACGGCCAGCCGTGCTGAGGAGCGATCAGGGCGCCGAGCGTGACGCTCGAGGGGCTCTGCGCCAGAAGCCGATATCCGGCGTTGCGCAGCAGGCCATGAATCGCGTTTCGACGAGGCGGTTCGGTGATGTCGAGCTGCTGCGGCTGCCCGTCGAGTTGCCAGACTGCGTCTCGCACCCGGTTCGGCCAGGGCGCGAGCACGATGCCGCAGCCCATCGGGGCGACCACGTCGGCGCCGACCGGCTCGGTGAGGTGCACGCCGTCGACCGTCAGCGAGCGCAGCACCGCAGCAAGAGAGCCGATCTCGGCGCGGCCGCTGCCATTCTCGAGCACGAACTGACCACCGCTGACCGGGGCCGCGGAATGGGAGGTGGGGGTGGCTGCCACCCCCACAGCCTAGGCGGGTGAGGGCGGGCGGCCATCGGCGCCCTCGACGCGGGAGCCGAGCCGTCTTTCGATATCGTAATCAGCGTGGTGACTCAACCGTGACAGACGCAGGGACAGACGCGGCGACAGAACTCAGCGCCGGCATCGTGCGCCGCGCCACGCTGCTCGCCGATGGCCGCCAGCTGTTCTACTACGACGACGCGGGCACCACCCTGGGGCCGGAACGCGCCGCCGATGCCCGCGTGCTCGACCCGCGGCCCGAGACCGCGACGATGCGCCAGGATGTCCTCACCGGCGAGTGGGTCTCGATTGCCGCCGCGAGGCAGAATCGGGTGTTCCTGCCCCCGGCCGACCAGGACCCGCTGGCCCCGCAGACCGCGGCGAATCCGAGCGAGGTGCCCGCGCTCTATGACGTTGCGGTCTTCGAGAACCGATCGCCGTCGTTCGGACCAGCCCTGCCCGAGACGGCAGCAGATCCGCCTCGCGGCCTCGACGACCTCGCCGAGCTCGGCATCGGTCGCACCCGCAGTTCGGTCGGCCGCTGCGAGGTGGTCTGCTTCAGCCCCGACACCACGGGATCGTTCGGCACCCAGAGCGAGAGCCGCGCCCGCACGGTGATCGAGGCATGGGCCGATCGCACCGCCGCGCTGTCGGCGCTCCCCGGTGTCGAGCAGGTGTTCCCCTTCGAGAATCGCGGAGAGCAGATCGGGGTGACGCTGCACCATCCGCACGGGCAGATCTACGCGTATCCGTACGTGACGCCGCGCACGACGCGGCTGCTCGACTCCATTGGTCGCACCTCGCCCGACTTGTTCGAGCGCATCCTCGACTCCGAGCGCGCCGGCCCGCGCGTCGTGCTGAGCGGCGAGCACTGGACGGCCTTCGTTCCGTTCGCCGCGCGCTGGCCGATCGAGGTACACATGCTGCCGCACCGCCAGGTGGCCGATTTTGCGGCGACCAGCGGAGCCGAGCGCGACGAACTGGCCGGGCTGTACCGCACGCTGCTGCGCGGCGTCGATGCGCTCTATGACACCCCGACCCCGTACATCGCGGCCTGGCACCAGGCCCCGGTGAACCTCGGGCGCGACGCCGTGCGTCTGCACCTCCAGCTCACCTCCCCGCGCCGCGCCGCAGATCGCCTCAAGTATCTGGCGGGCTCGGAGTCGGCCATGGGAGCCTGGATCGGCGATGTGCGTCCCGAAGACACCGCAGACCGGATCCGAGAGGCGATCGCCCGCGTATGACCGACATGCGAGACGACCTGCGTGCCCTGTTCGCCGACTTCGCCGGGCACCAACCCGACGGACTGTGGTCGGCCCCTGGGCGCGTCAACCTGATCGGCGAGCACACCGACTACAACGACGGCTTCGTGCTGCCGTTCGCGATCGATCGGCGCACTCTTGTCGCCCTCGGCGCCCGCGATGACGGGATGCTGCGCGTCGCCAGCACCTTCAGCGACGAGGTGGTCGAACTGCCGATTGGTGAACTCGCCGCGGCGCAGGCCTCCGGCGCCCTCCGTGGATGGGCGGCATACCCGCTCGGGGTGGCCTGGGCGCTCGGGCAGTTCGGGGCGGATCTCGCTGCCGTTCCCGGTGCCGATCTGCTGATCGACTCGAACGTGCCGGTCGGGGCCGGCCTGTCGTCGTCGGCCGCTGTCGAGAGCGCCGTGGCGCTGGCGCTCAACGAGGTCTGGCAGCTCGGGCTGCCGCGCGAGACGCTCGCGAGAGTTGGCCAGCGGGCCGAGAACGAAGCGGTGGGCGCACCCACCGGCATCATGGACCAGTCCGCATCGCTGCTCGGCAAGCAAGACGCTGCTGTCTTTCTCGACTGCCGGTCGCTGCAGACCCGCATCGTCCCGCTCGGTTTCGCCGACGCCGACCTGACCATCGCGGTCATCGACACCGGCGTGACGCACGCCCACTCGACCGGCGGGTACGGCGAGCGCCGGGCGTCATGCGAAGCGGGCGCGGCAGCGCTCGGGGTTGCGGCTCTTCGCGATGTGAGTATCGACCAGTTGGATGCCGCACGCGGCATCCTCGATGACGTCACCTTCCGCCGCGTGCGGCATGTGGTCACCGAGAACCAGCGCGTGCTCGACACGGTGCGGTTGCTCGACAGTGAGGGACCGGCCGCGATCGGCGCACTGCTCGACGCCTCGCACCGCTCGCTGCGCGATGACTTCGAGGTCTCGGTGCCCGAGCTTGACCTGGCCGTCGAGACCGCGCTCGCGTCCGGCGCACTCGGCGCGCGGATGACAGGCGGGGGATTCGGCGGATCGGCGATCGCTCTCGTCCCGACCGACGCGGTCTCGCGCCTGCAGGTCGCGGTGGACGGTGCCTTCGCCGAACACGGCTTCAGCGCTCCCGAAACCTTCACCGTTCGGCCATCGGATGGTGCGCTGCGGGAGCCGTGAGTTGCCCCGTCATCAGCGCGACCCCCCTGGTCTCGGTCGGTGCTGGCTGCTACCGTCGAGCACATTGCGACCGGCGGCCGCGAAGGATCGAAGGGGGCACGATGAGGCGTTCTGGCATCCTCGCGACCGGCGCCGCTCTGGCCGGGGCCGCGCTGCTCGGTCTCACGGCCTGCGCGCCGCACCCCGCCCCGAGCTCGACGGCTCACTCGGGCTCCACTCCTAGTGCAAGCCCGAGCGCGTCCGCGACACCGACGATTCCACCGCTACCCGCCGACGTGCTCTTCAAGATCTCGGTGACGGCGACAGCTCCCAACGGTGCCGTGGCGAGGCTCACCGAGACGGTGCATGCGCCCGTCGCGGCAACTGACCAGCAGTCCGCCGACGAGGCGCAGTTCGACAACGAGTGCGACAACAGCTGGCGCACCGCGTACTCGCCGACGAAGTTCGTGGTCGCGCAGGTGTCGGCCATCCTGGTGTCCGGCACCTGGGATCCGAACCAAGTGGTCGCCGCCGACATGGCCGGCTATCCGGTGTGGCAGGGCGACGAGCGGGCCTTCCAGGCCTTTTGCGCGAGCGCGCTGCCCAACATTCCGGGTGGGGCACGGGCGGTTTCTCCGGTCGGCGGTGGCACCAACCCTGACACCAACGGCGGATGGGGCATCTACCGCTACGGCTTCGGCGTCCCGACCGATCCGAGCGCGGGCGATGCTCCCTCGGCGACCGACGTCGTACTGAGTCAGTGCCACATCCAGGTCGGGGCCGCCGCCCATGACAGCGTTTTCGCCACCAGCTGGCCGACGTCTGCGCAGACCGACAAGGGCCTGTCGTGCTTCTTCGGCGGCAACTAGGCCGCGGCGAGCTCCGCGGCACGCACCACATTCGACAGCAGCATCGCCACCGTCATAGGTCCAACCCCGCCCGGGTTCGGCGAGAGCCACCCGGCGACGTCTGCGACGTCCGGGTGAACGTCGCCGACGAGTTTGGCTCGCCCGGTGTCCGTCGTTCCAACCCGCGTCACCCCCACATCGAGCACGGCGGCACCGGGCTTGATCCAGTCCGCCTGAATGAGGTGCGGGACGCCGACCGCGGCAACCACCACATCGGCGCGACGCACCTCGGCGGCCAGGTCGCGCGTGCGCGAATGCGTCAGGGTGACCGTGGCATCCACGCCCTTGCGGGTCAGCAGAAGCCCAATCGGTCGCCCGACGGTCAAGCCGCGGCCGACCACAACCACGTGCCTCCCCGACAGCGGCACCTCATACCGCCGAAGCAGTTCGATGATGCCCGCTGGGGTGCACGGCAGCGGCGTACCGAGCTCGCCCTCGACGCCGAGCACCAACTCGCCCAGGTTCTGCGGGTGCAACCCATCGACGTCTTTTGCCGGGTCGACAGCCACCAGGGCCGCGTGCTCGTCCATGCCCTTCGGCAGCGGAAGCTGCACGAGGTACCCCGTCACCTGCGGGTCGGCGTTGAGACGAGCGATCGCGACGTGCACCTCCGCCTCGCTGGCATTCGCCGGCAGGTCGACGCGGATCGATTCGACGCCGATCTCGAGGGAATAGCGATGCTTCAACCCGACGTAGCTCTGCGAACCCGCATCCTCGCCGACCAGCAATGTGCCAAGACCCGGGATGATGCCGCGCTCGCGCAGCGCCGAGACCCGCTCGGTGAGCTCGCTCTTGATGGCCGCCGCGGTGGCGACGCCGTCGAGGCGGATCGCCGTCATTTCCACGTCCCCGGCGAGGTCAGGCCCTCGTAGAGCGGAAAGCTGCCGGCAAGCTCCGCGACCCGGGTGCGCAGGGCCGGCAGGTCGGCATCCGGCATCAGGGCGAGCGCGATGATGTCGGCCACCTCGGTGAACTCGACGTCGCCGAAGCCGCGGGTCGCGAGGGCCGGGGTGCCGATCCGGACACCGGAGGTGACCATCGGCGGCCGCGGGTCGTTCGGCACGGCGTTCTTGTTCACCGTGATGCCGACCTCGTGCAGGCGGTCCTCTGCGTCCTTTCCGGTGAACTCGGACGTACGCAGGTCGACAAGCACGAGGTGCACGTCGGTGCCTCCCGTCAGCACGTCGATGCCTGCGGCCTTGGCATCCGGCGCCGTGAGACGCTCGGCCAGAATCCTCGCGCCGCTCTTGGTGCGCTTCTGCCGGTCGACGAACTCGGGCGTCGCCGCCAGCTTGAACGCGGTCGCCTTGGCCGCGATCACGTGCATGAGCGGTCCGCCCTGCTGGCCGGGGAAGACGTTGGAGTTGATCTTCTTGGCCAAGTCGGGGTCGTTGGTCAGGATGAAGCCAGAGCGCGGTCCGCCGATGGTCTTGTGCACCGTGGACGACGTGACGTGCGCATGCGGCACGGGGCTCGGGTGCAGCCCGGCCGCGACCAGCCCGGCGAAGTGCGCCATGTCGACCCAGAGCAGGGCGCCCACCTCGTCGGCGATGGCGCGGAACGCGGCGAAATCCAGCTCGCGCGGGTAGGCAGACCAGCCGGCGATCAGCACCTGCGGCTTGACCTCCAAGGCCCGGGCGCGCACCACATCCATGTCGACCAGTCCGGTCGTCTCGTCGACGCCGTAGGCGTGCGCCTCGTAGAGCTTGCCCGAGAAGTTGAGCTTCATGCCGTGGGTGAGGTGGCCGCCGTGCGCCAGCTCGAGACCCAGGATGCGGTCGCCGGGCTGCGCGATCGCGGCCAGCACCGCGGCGTTGGCCGACGCGCCCGAGTGCGGCTGCACGTTAGCGAAGGCCGCACCGAACAGCGACTTGGCGCGCTCGATGGCCAGGGTCTCGACGATGTCGACGAACTCGCAGCCGCCGTAGTAGCGGCGGCCCGGGTAGCCCTCCGCGTACTTGTTGGTCAGCACGGAGCCCTGCGCCTCGAGCACGGCGCGCGGCACGAAGTTCTCGCTCGCGATCATCTCGAGCGTGGTGCGCTGGCGGTTCAGCTCCTGCTCGAGGGCCGCGGCGACCTCGGGGTCGACCTCAGAGAGGGGCGCGAGAAAGGTGTCGGACATGGAAGGCCTCCTGGTTTCTGAACAGATGGATGTCTGTCACAGCCCAGGCGTACGGCCGTTTCCGAGATAGTCGCTCCCCGATGGTGGCCCATCCGAACGCCAGTCGCGACATGACAACTCTAGAGGCTTGCGAGAACCTCGTCCACGCTGGTCAGCTCGATCAGCGGCGCATACAAGGCCATGGCATCCAGGGCGCGCTGGTGGTCGACGGCGCTGGCGCCCGCACAGGCGTCCACCGCGAGTCGCACGTGTACGCCAGCGTCTGCGGCGGCGAGCGCTGTCGAGATCACGCAGCAGTCCGTCGAGACTCCGGCAAGCACGATCTCGGATGTCCCACCCAGTGCCGCGGCCAGCTGCGTGTCCCATTTGCCGAAGGTGGGTCGCGTCTCGACGTGCGGAGCCGCCGTGTCGAAAGGTGCGGTCAGGTCGTAGAGCGGATCGGCATCCCCCACCAGCGCGAACGGCCACTGCTCGTAGTAGGCCACCCAGGCGCCGCGCGGCTTTGCCGGCGCCACGAAGCGCGTGAACACCGCGCGCTCACCGAAAGCGGACAGCAACCGTTGGATGCCGGCGGACGCTCCTGCGTACTCCGGCGCGCACCACGGACTCGCCGGATCGCCGAACACAGCCTGCATGTCTATCGCGAGCAGCCACGCCTGCGTGTTGGTCGCCGAACTCACGCCGAGGCGCTCTCCTGCTTCGTCACCGAGGAGCGACCGAAGATCAGGTACCCGACGAATCCGATCATCAACGAGATCAGCACTCCGAGGTTGGAGCCGCCCCAGTTCACCCGGAAAACGCCCTTCGCCGGGCCGAAGAAGTAGCCCTGCCACCCCAGCCAGTCTGCGTAGCTGTTGGTGACCAGGCCCCAGCCGACCACGGTCCCGATGACGAGCAGGATGATGGCCACCCACCGCACGCTGCCGTATCGGCCGCGACGGTCATAGAGGTCCCTCTCCGACAGGTCCTTCTTGCGCAGGATGACGTCGGCGACGAAGATCCCGCACCACGCGGCGATCGGCACCCCGAGGGTGATCAGGAAGCCAGTGAACTGACCGAGGAACGGGCCCCCGAAGAAGATCACGTACACCGACAGCAGGGTCATGATCACTCCATCGACTCCCGCGGCTGCTGGGCGAGGGATGCGCAGACCCGCCGACAGCAGGGCCAGGCCGGACGAGTAGATGTCCATCACGGCGCCAGCGATGAGGCCGAGAACCACGACGATCGCGAACGGCACGATGAACCAGGCCGGGCTGAGCCCGACGAGCGGGCCCAGCGAGTACGAGCCGATGGCATCGCTGAGCGACTTCGACGAGCCGGCCAGCAACAGTCCGAACACGAACAGCACGACGACGGGCAGCGAGGCTCCGATGGTGGTCCAGGCGACCACGCCCCGCCCGCTCGAGCGGCGAGGAAGGTAGCGGGAGTAGTCGGCACCCGCGTTGACCCAGCCGAGGCCGAAGCCCGTCATCATGAAGACCAGCCCGCCGATGACCGCGCCGATCGACCCGCCCGGCAGCTGTGCGACGGCGCCGAAGTTGATGTGCGGGACCACGGCGATGAGGAAGACCAACGTGACCACGCCGGTCACGATGGTGATGATCAGTTGTGCTCGCATGATCCAGGTAAAACCGAACACACCCAGCGCCACGATGATCGCGGCGACGATGAGCAGGGTGATGAGCTCGACCACCGGATTGCCGGTGGCAGCCTTGCCGAAGAGGGCTCCGCCGGTCGCGTCGACCGCGTAGACGGCGCTGACGCACAGGACGGTCTCCCATCCCACCGTGAGGATCCACGACAGCACCGAGACGACGCGGGCTCCGTCGACGCCAAACATCGTGCGGCTGAGCACCATGGTCGGCGCAGAGCCGCGCTTGCCGGCAAGCGAAACGATGCCGACGAGAAAGAACGAGACGATGATCCCGACGACGCCCACAATGCTCGCCTGCCAGAACGAGATGCCGAACCCGAAGATGTAGGCGCCGTACGCGATGCCGAACACCGAGACATTGGCGGCGAACCATGGCCAGAAGAGTCCGGCCGGCCTGCCCTTCCGCTCGCTCTCGGCAATCGTTTCGAGGCCGGTGAGCTCGATGCCGTTCTTGGTGGGCGTGGAAGTGGCGGGTGTCTCCGTCGTCATTCGATCACCGTAGCGCGAGCCACCTCAGGTGTCAGCCCCGATGCGAGTCCGGATGCAGACTCACTCGGCGCCGATCGGTGGCGACCATGAACACGACGCCCGCCAGCACGAGCGCCACCTCGGCCCACGGCAGCACCTGGATTCCGATGCGGTCGAGCAGCACCGCCCCGAGAAGCGCGCCCAGCCCGATCGCGGTGTTGAACGAGATCGTGACCCAGGCCGAGGCGGTGTCGCGCAGGCGGGCCGAGACGGAATGCAGCATCCGACTGTGAAGCAGCGAGGGAATGCCGCCGAAAGCCAGCCCGGCAATGACCAGCCCGATGACAACGCGCACCGGCGACTCCGCGGCGAAGAGGGCGAGGCCCGCGAGAGCGACCGCGAGCAGCGACGCGAGCGCGGTCAAGGCACCGCGGGGGTACCGGTCGCCGAACACGCCCGCGATCACGAGGCCGATGGCACCGGCGACCCCGGACGTGGCCAGCAGAGCACCCACGTCACCGGCGGGGACCCCTCCCACCCCGATCGACCACGGAACGACGTAGGTCGAGAACGAGTTCTGCCCGAGGTTGATAAGCAGAATCGTGACGGCAACGATGACGAGCGCCGGGAGCGTTCGGTCGCGCCGAGCCGGCACCGCGATCTCTCCGGTGGAGAGCGGGACCAGATGCGACACCGGAGGCAGGGCCACCACGACGAGCAGGAGCAGCAGAAGCACGACGCCCGCCATCACCGCGAACGACAGCCGCCAGCCGAGGGCGTGGCCGAGCGCGGTGCCCAAGGGAACGCCGAGCACGAAGGCCGCGCTGCCACCACTTTGCGCGACCGCGACGGCTCGTGACAGCTGTCGGCGCTCGACCAGACGCGCGGCGTACGGCCCGGTGACCGACCAGAAGATTCCGTGAGCAAGGCCGCCGATCACCCTCGCGACAGCCAGGAACGCGTAGTTCGGGGCAACGGCGCACAGCAGGTTGGCGACGACGATCGCACCGAGCATGGCGACCATCAACCCTTTGCGCGGAAAGCGATGGGTGAGCGCTGTCAGGGGCGCGGTGCTGATAACCACCGTGATGGCGAAGACGGTCACCAGCAATCCGACCTGCGAGACCGAAACGTGCAGCTCGGCCGCGATGTCGGGGATCAGCCCCGTCGGCAGGAACTCGCTCGTCACTGACGCGAAGATCGCTCCCGAGATCACGAGCAGCGCCGCCAGCGGAAGACGCTGCTGCTGCCCTACTGCCGTCATGATTCTCGAGCCTAGCGAGCCCACGACATCCGTTTTCGGCTCCCCCGATACGCTGGCGGTGTGCCTACGACCCCGACCCACTGGATCGTCACCCTGGTCTGCGAAGACCGCCCTGGCATCGTCCACGCCGTCAGCGGCGCGATCGTTCAGGCGAAGGGCAACATCACCGAGTCTCAGCAGTTCTCGAGCGATGACACCGGGACGTTCTTCATGCGCCTGCAGGTCGAGTCCTCGGTCTCGCGCACCGAATTCGAGGCGGCCCTTCTGCCCGTGACCGAGAGGTACCGGATGCGGTGGCAACTCGACGTGGTCGGTCGCGCGATGCGCACCCTGGTTCTGGTCTCGACGGCCGCCCACGCGCTCAACGACCTGTTGTTCCGGCAGCGGGCTGGGCAGCTGGCTGTGGACATTCCCCTCGTGCTCGGCAACCACCCCGACCTGGGCGAGCTCGCCGCCTTCTACGGCGTCCCCTTCGAGGCGCACCGGGTCGGCGACGCCGACCAGAAGGCAGCGTTCGAGCGACGGGTGCTCGAGGTCGTCGATCAGAATGACGTCGAGCTGGTCGTGCTTGCGCGCTACATGCAGATCTTGTCGCCGGAATTCTGCCGCCAACTGAGTGGCCGGATCATCAACATCCACCACTCCTTCCTGCCTGGCTTCAAGGGTGCGAACCCCTACAAGCAGGCGCACGCCCGCGGCGTGAAGCTGATCGGCGCGACGGCGCATTTCGTCACGAGCGACCTCGACGAGGGGCCGATCATCGAACAGAACGTGGTGCGCGTCGACCATTCGCGCAACGCCGCCGAATTGGTCGCGATCGGCCAGGACGAGGAGTCTCGCACCCTCACCCAGGCCGTCAAGTGGTTCTCAGAGCACCGGGTGCTGCTCGACGGGGCCCGGACGATCATCTTCCGATGACCACCCTGCTGCTGCATTCCGCGCACCGCATAGACGAACTCGGCGAGCTGCCGGATGCCTGGGTGCTCTTCGACGGGGCGGTGATCGCCGCGTCGGGCACGGGGTTCCTGACCGCGCCGTATGCCGACCAGAGCATGGATCTCGGCGAGGCGCGCCTCGTGCCGGGGTTCATCGATCTGCACGGGCACGGCGGCGGCGGGCACTCGTACGACGACGGGGGCGCCGAACTGGCGGCGGCACTCGCCGCCCATCGCGCGCACGGAACCACCCGCACGGTGATCAGTCTCGTCGCGAACCCGATCGACCAGTTGCGCGAGCGGTTGGTCGAGATCGCCGCGCTCACGGCGGCCGACCCTCTGGTGCTCGGGTCGCATCTCGAGGGTCCCTTCCTGGCTCCCGGGCGGCGGGGGGCGCACAACGCCGAGTTCCTGCGCGAACCCGATCCCGAGTCGGTCGAGTCGCTGCTCGAGGCGGCGGCCGGCACTCTGCGCCAGCTCACGATCGCCCCCGAGCTGCCGGGCGCACTCGACGCCATCTCGCAACTCGTGGCCGCCGGGGTCACCGTCGCGCTCGGCCACACCGAAGCGACCTTCGACGAAACGCGAGCCGCCTTCGACGCTGGCGCCCGGATGCTGACGCACGCGTTCAACGCGATGGCCGGCATCCACCATCGCGCGCCCGGCCCGGTGCTCGCCGCGCTCGAGGACTCGCGCGTCACCCTTGAGCTGATCCTCGACGGCCGCCACGTGCATCCGGATGTCGCGCGCCTGCTGTTTCACGACGCTCCTGGCCGCGTCGCCTTGATCACGGATGCCATGGCGGCGGCCGCCGCGGGCGATGGCGACTACCGCCTGGGCTCGCTCGACGTCAGCGTTCGCGACGGCCTCGCGGTGCTCTCGGGCACCTCCACGATCGCCGGCTCGACCTTGACTCAGGATGTCGCGCTGCAGCTGGCTCTGACAGGAGTCGAGCTGGAACCCGCGGTGGCTGTCGCCGCCCTCACCGCGGTGCCAGCGCGCGCCCTCGGACTCGGCGACCGCCTCGGCCTGCTCGAGCCGGGCTACGCCGCCGACGCGGTCGCCCTGACTGCAGACGGAACGGTGATGCACGTTTGGGCCGACGGGCGCGCCCTTCAGTACTGACAAGCACAGACGCGCTGCCCTTTCACCGAGCTAAGAAGAGCCTCCGGGCGGTACCTCGCCGGCTGCCCGAGTGAAGCAGGAGCCAGGGATCTACCGCTAGCTCAGCGTTTGCTCCGGCGTCGAAACTCGCGCGTGGCGGATGAGGTTGCTCACAGCACGACTGCACCGATAAACGGTCGACAGACCGTTTCGACTCACCCAGGTTTCGGTAGATAGTTTTGGTGCGAATAGCGCTTGTCGTGGCGCATCCGCCGGGATCCCAATGACGGGCCGAAATCGTTCGTTTCGGGTTCCGCGGCGGATCCGGATCCTTTTGTCCGGATCATTGCGCAGATGCAACCGCCGTTCCTAGCTTGACGGGCGCTCAGCAGTTAGGTTTGCCGTGGGGAAGGTGGGATGGCCATGACGGAATCAGCAAGCCGCATGTTGACCGTGGCGCTGGCATTGGCGTTGGGGTTGACCGGTTGCTCAGGTTCCGAGCCGTCCCAGTCCACCCCTTCCGCAGATGCACTCCAGCCGACATCGCCCCCGGCAGCAGCCGGTCTGCCCGCGGCGAAGCCAGCCACATTTGTGAAAGCAGATAATGTCGCCGGGCTGACCAGCATGCCCTGGGTACTAACGTCGATATCGGACGACCGCGCGTCGATCGGCGTCGTTTACGTTGGCGGGGATGGCTACTGCACTAAGCCCGTGGGCTTCCGAGTTCACGAGATCGGAACATCAATCGAGATCGCTGCGCTGAGTCGACAGAACGGTGACTCCGCTTGCGGGAACGCGTTAGTCCTGCGCCTCGCCACAATTGCGCTGCCCAAAGCCCTGGCCACCGGAGTCGTGCTGTTGCACGCACCGGTGGCCAAGTCTTGGGACAATCCGAACTTCTTCGGCTAAGACCTTTTTCTAGCTCGTCTTCACGAAGATGTTGAAGTACGAATCTACGGTCCTGGCTGGCATGTACCAGCCGCGCCATTCGCTGCCGACCACAGTCGCTTCGATCATCCCTTGGGCAATCGTCGCGCTGGAGCCCGATGTGGTTTCTACCGGTCCCCCGCTGTCGCCTTGGCTGAATGCTTTGCGGCTGGAACCCTGAAATCCGTAAACCAGCCCGGTGATGGTCTGACCTTCGTATGAGACCGAGTTGCCGGTTGAAATGATCGAAACTGCGCAGACTTCACGGTCAGTTTGACCATCGGTGCAGACCATCGCCCCGACGGTGTCGCTCGATGCCAGCCCATTGACGACCCGATTGCTTGAGGTCGGATCGGACCAAGCGCGATTTGCGTTGGAACTAACGGGAATCAATTCGCCGTCCATTGAACCGCCAAAATGCCTGGTGGTCACCGTTCCGAATGTATGACCCGCATTGGAGAATGTTCCGGCCAGGCAGTGCCCGGCTGTCGGAGAGATCGCTGCCCCCGCGGCGCTGATAGTGGAGAACCAGCTCGTGCAGACGAAGGACGGGTTAGCGATGGAGTCGCCGCCGTACCACGGTGCCGAGTCGGACACTCTTGAAGCTCCAACGGCAACCTGGCTATCGGTCGCGACAGTAAGGATCGAGCCATACGTCTTGGTCAAAGCCGCCGCGGCATTTGCGGAATACGCGGTGAGATGTACCAGCACCGAGTTGCCCACAATGTCCGGACCCCACGACGAGAGGGTGACGCCCTGTGCTGCCCAGCCTGCGGCATCGGCGTCGAGGCGGGCAGTTAGCGCCGCAAGCGTAGCGAGCGAATTCGAAACGACACGGAATGTTATCGGCACGTGAACTTGGGAAGTCGGCACTCGCCACGCGGTGAAGGCATCGCTCTGGATCGAACTGTCGCGCACGACCGTCTGTTCGTCGGCGGTCGCACCCCCAGTCACGCTAACCTCCAATCCGGCGGGCGTAATCCGCATCCCAGCGAAGTTCGAGTGGAGCACTGCATCGGAGAGGATCGGCTGCAATCGGTCGGCTACTGCTGCGGCCGCAAAGTTGGCAGCCGGATCGGTCGCATAGTCGGGGCCAGCCGGTACGGCGGAGGCGCCACCGAGCGCAACACCGCCCACGAGCACCAATAGCGCGCTCCCGAGATAGGACAGATAGACGTTCTTCCGCATAGCGCGACCCCATTCTTGAGCGATTCCCAGCGAATCACTTGCCAACGTACGCTTCGTAGACAGACCTGTCTAGGGCGAGCGCGTCCGGTGTAAACAACCGCATGGCAAGCTAGTCAACGGTTCGCCGAAATCGGTCGTTTTCGGTTGATCCTCGTTCTTGCGCCACAGTGGCGGCGATCATTTCCATGCGCTCGTAGTAAGACAAATTCTTAGTGCTGCACTCGGCGACGCGAGGTGCTGCGCGCGCTTGCGCGCGCTTAGCACCTGAACAGCCTGCGAACCGCGATGCCCGGCCTCGATGTGCTGAGTTTCGATGGCCTGGTTGTGTGAGCGGACGCCGGGACGCCGGAATCCGCGCTCTCCGCCCGGGACCGTCTCTCAAGGTCGGTGCGGGTCGCCTGTCTAGAGGTCAGGCCAAGGTTCTCCGAGGCCGACCTGCCACTGGATGTGCAGGGACAGGAGAGCCTCGTTCACCTGTGACTCTGGCCCAAAGTCAGGATCGGTGGTCACGGTTTCAAGAACCTGAATCAGACGAACAATTGCGAAGCTGAGTGCCGCCAGCGTTTCGACGAGGAGCGTTTCTACCAGCGGGCCGACTTCGACGAGGCAAGAACCATCCGAGCCGTCATGGACACCCCATTTCTTGAGTGGTTCGAGGTCGATCATTGCACCCGTGATCGCCGCCGCCTGCGCACTAGGTAGGGTGACCCACGTTTCTCGGGTGCGACTCGCTACTTCAACTGCCACCGCATCCAGTCCCTCGTCGTGAATGCAGTTCCTAAGAAGGCGGAGAACCTTCAGTGCTTTCGCGGGTCGAGCCGAATCGGCAAAGAGGGCTCCGAGCGCTGCGTCCTTCTTTGATATCGCTCTAAGCCAATCTCTCTTTTGCCAGCCGACATACTCGGGCCGAATGTTCGTAACGAGGATCCCATCGGCCACCTTCGCGAGCGCATCCGACGCACTCATAAGGAAGGTCAACAGCGCATCAAGTGCAGTGAGAGTGTCCTCAGCTATGTCGCGGTCCTGCCTTTGATCGATCAGGCGCCATACGCCGTCTCGCCTCTCCATGACGCGAGCGATCCTGCGCTGAACAGCGAATGCGAGTGGTCCTAATGTGCGGCCTCCCTTTGCCTGGTCCAGCTGCGCGGCCCTCGCGGTCATGTTTAGGAGGTCGGGCACGTAGAGCTCGGATGATCGCTGCCAGTAGAGCCCCTTGTTGAAAGTGAAGGCGACCCGAGCAGTTTTGGTGGCGAAGTATTCGCCCCTGGATCGGATATATAGACCGAGCATTGGAATCGCTTCAGAGGGGGAGGCAACCGTGATTGTTTCGGGTGTGTCGAAAGGGCGTGCGGAAAGGAGCGCTTCCCGGGTGGTGACCAAGATGTCTGCGTGAATTCCGCTCGCGGCCATAAGCATCAAAGAATCCCTTTCGAGCTGCTCGGCCATGACCCCAGCGCTCGCGCTTCGCAGCTTCTCGGCGAAGTGCGGCACGAGTCCGCCGACAATTGCGGGGTCTGTTATGTGATGTCCGTCTGAGTAGGTGACGGCGTGGGACGTTAGCCCCTCCGGATCACCCTTCTTGGAGACAAGCCATCCGATGGCGGCTGGCTTCCAGAATTCAGGCTCGAAAGTGGGTGTTCCAGGAGGCGGACCGTCGTCACCGTATCGATACATCTTGACGTGCTCATATGTCGCGAGACCAAGGAGAAGGTCATTGGCCTTTGTTCCCTCTGGATCGCCCTGCACCGTATCGGCATCGATGACGATGAGGAGGTCCCGCTCGACCCGGTCTCCGTTGTACAGAGGGACGGCTGCACCGGAAGGAGACTTGGACACGCTCATAGGAATCATCTAGCAATCCTGCATGTACGAGGAGCGGTTGGCGCCAGCGAGTGGGGCCGGAGGCTCTCCCCGGTGCAGATCGCGAGTGGAAATTTGTGGAGATCAGGCGGTAAAGGCGGGGGCTCGTTGGCCTACCTCTTCGCCAGGGATGTCGCTCTCGTCGTCTCGTAAAGTACGGTTGGGCCTCGAACGGCGCTGACTTCAAAGGGATAGGGTCCAGTTCAGCGCTCGAAGTCGAGCCGGTTGTTCCAGGCGAAGCGGTAGTAGCCCGCGTGCTGCAAGCGCGAGGCGGCGGCCTCATCGACGATCACGGTAACCAGCGGATGCAGCTGGATCGCCGATCCAGGAAGCGACGACGACACCGGCCCCTCGACGGCGCCGGCGATCGCCTCGGATTTGGACTCGCCGAACGCGAAGAGCAGCAGATGCCGTGCCCGCAGGATCGTTCCGAGGCCCTGGGTGAGGCAGTGCCGCGGCACGTCGTGAAGCGAGTCGAAGAATCGGGCGTTGTCGAGCCGGGTCTGCTCGGTCAACGTCTTGACCCGAGTGGCCGAGGCCAACGACGAGCCGGGCTCGTTGAAGCCGATGTGACCGGTGCGGCCGATCCCGAGCACCTGGATGTCCACGCCGCCTGCCGCGGCGATCGCTGCCTCATAGCGCTCGCCGGCCCCTTCGACCGGCCCGCCGTCATCCCCCGGAACGTGGACCAGCGATGCCGTGAGACCGAGCGGCTCCACCACCTCACGGGTGATGACCGCGCGATAGCTCTCGGGGTGCCCGGGCGGCAGTCCGATGTACTCGTCGAGCGCGAAGCCGCGCACGCGCGACAGGTCGAGGGCGCGAGCCGCGAGCGCGTGCCAGAGCGGCAGCGGAGTCGAGCCGGTCGCGAGGCCGAGCACTGCGTCCGCCTTGGAGGACACCAGGCGCGCGACGAACTCGGCCCCCAGTTCGCCTGCCTCCTCGCGCGAGCCGAGGATCACCACCTCGGCCATCAGACCAGGTCCGGTTCGATCGCGCTGGCCAGTTCTGCGAGCAGCGCCGCGCCGACTGACGCGACCGGCCCGGCGGGAGCCAGCCCCACTCGCGCCGGCAGCTCGAGCGATGCGAGAAACTCCGATTGCGTTGACCACGCCGTGAGCACCTCGCGGATGCCCTCGAGCAGCGGTGCTCCGAGCGAGGTGATGCCTCCGCCGATCACGACATCGTCCACGTCGACAGTGAGGACGAGCACGCGAACGGCGGAGGCAACATTATCGATGAAGCGCTCGCGCACTTCGATCGCGAGGGCGTCGCCGGTGGCGGCGGCCTCGAAGAGGTCTTGAACGGGACGAGGATGCTCGGTCGGCCACTGCCGGGCGACGGCCGAGCCCGAGGCGAGCAGCTCGAGGCAGCCGCGCTGTCCGCAACTGCAGAGTTCGCCGGCCGGGTCGACCGGGATGTGCCCGATCTCGCCAGCGGTTCCGCGCGAGCCGCGCCACAGGCGGCCGCCCAGCACGAGGCCGGCCGCCAGGCCGGTCCCGAGGTTGAGGTAGGCCATCGAGCGCTCGGGTCCATGCCCAAGCAGGTGGAACGTGCCGAGGGCTGCGACGTTCACGTCGTTCTCGAGTCGCACCCGAACGCCGAGCCGGGCAGCGAGCTCATCGCCGAGAGCGAGGCCGTCGAGTCCGAGATTCACGGCGTGAGCCACCCGACCGGATGCCGGATCCACGGCCCCAGGCACCCCGACGCCGATCGCCCCGAACTCGTTCGGCGTCGTGCCCACCCGGTCGGCGAGTTCTGTGACGGCAGCCACGGTGGAGGCGATGACCGCCTCTACTCCGAAGCCGGTCGGCACCCGCACCTCGTCGATCACCAGGCCGGCCGCGTCGATCGCGACGGCTTCGGTCTTGGTGCCGCCGATGTCCACCCCGACCCTCACGAGTGCGCTCCCTCGGCACCTGCGTGCTCGGCTCGCTCGACTCGTGCGCTCGCCAGCCACCGCAGTAGCGCCTCGCCCGCGTGCCGCGATGCACCGAAGGTGGCGACATCGGCGTAGACCCGGTCGGCCGATGGCCACCCCATGTCGACGACGAGAGTTCGCGGATCCCGCTCGCGGGCGGCATCGATGACGGCACGCGTCCAGTCGCGGCGATGATTGTCGCGACCGATCAGCACCAGTTGCGAACTCCCGTTCGGCAGCTCGTCGCCCTCGCGCAGGACGAGCACCTCTGCCCCCGCGGCAGCGGCTCCCCATGGCGCCGGGCCTACCGCGATGTTTGCGGTCGTCTCGAGTTGCACGAGCACCTTCCCGTCGACCACGGCCGGCGCGCGCGGCGCAACGTCGAAGGCCGAGATCGTGCGATCGAGATCGAACTTCGGCTCGGGATCGGGTTGCGCGTCTGACACGACACGCGCTCCCGCAGCCCCGAGCGCCGCCACCCGTGAGAGCGCATCTGCGAGGCGAGCACTCTCGAGTCGGCCATCCGACACAGCGGCGACGATCGCCGCCTCGATGTCGGCGAGTTGGGCATCGGTGTTGGCGGTACCGATGCAAAGGAGGTCGCAGCCCGCTGCCAGGGCACGCACGGCCGCATCCGGGATCCCACTCGTTCCGCTCGCGCCGCGCATGTCGAGCGCGTCGCTGACGATGACCCCGGTGAATCCGAGCTCGCCGCGCAACAGCTCGCCCAGGATGCGGGTCGAGAAGGTCGCCGGCACGTGATCCAGCTGGGGAAGCAGAATGTGCGAGGTCATGATCGTCTCGGTGCCCGCCGCGATCGCCGCGGCGAAGGGCACCAGCTCCCGCGAGCGAAGCACCGAGAGCGGGAGGTCGACGACCGGAAGCGCCAAGTGCGAGTCGGTAGTCGTGTCGCCGTGCCCGGGAAAGTGTTTGGCGCTCGCCGCGACGCCGGTCGATTGCAGTCCTTCGACCCACGCCGCCGTGTGCCGGGCGACCAGCTCGGGATCGGCGCCGAAGCTGCGGGTGCCGATCACCGGGTTGTCGTCCGAGGAGTTGATGTCGGCATCCGGGGCGAAGTTCAGCGTCACGCCGACCGCCCGCAGCTGCCGCCCAACGCGCTCGCCGACCGCGCGGGTGAGCGACAGGTCGTCGAGTCGACCGAGGATCGCGGCGCCGGGATACGGCGATCCGACGCTCTGGAAGAGCCGCGTCACATCGCCGCCCTCCTCGTCGATCGCGATCACAGCGTGCGGGTTCGCGGCGCGAATCGCGTCGGTCAGCTCGCGCGTCTGGGCGGGCGAGCCGATGTTGGTCGCGAACAGGCACACCCCGGCGAGCCCGTTCGACAGCCGCACGCGAAGCCACTCGGGCAGCTCGGTGCCCTCGAACCCGGGCAGCAGAACGCCAGCCGCAGACATTGCGTCACTCATCCCTTCACCGCCCCGCCGACCAGCCCGCTGGTCATGCGACCCTGAACGAGCAGGAAGAAGACGATCACCGGGATCGCCACCAACGTCGAGGCGGCCATCACCTGACCCCAGTCGATGGCCTTGCTGGCGCTGGTCTGGATGAAGCCGCGCAACCACAGCGGAAGCGTCTGCGACGACTGGTCTTGCAGCACCACGAGCGCGACGGTGAACTCGTTCCAGGACTGCAGGAACGCGTACACCCCCGAAGCCACGAGGCCGGGCGCGAGCAAGGGGAAGGTGATCCGCAGGAATGCCTGCGTGCGGCTGAGCCCGTCGACCATGGCGGCCTCTTCTAGGTCGGCCGGGATGCCGGCGACGAAGCCCCGCAGCATCCAGATCGTGAAGGGCACGACCGATGCGATGTACAGGATGCTGATGCCGATCACCGAATTCAGCAGGTTCACCGACGACATCAGCTTGTATTGCGCGATGAACAGGCCCTCGGCCGGGAGCATCTGCACGAACAGGATCGCGAGCACGAAGCCGGTGCGCCCGCGGAATCGGAAGCGGCTGATCGCCACCGCCGCAAGGAACGCGAACAGCAGGCAGACCGCGACGACAACCAGCGCGATGACCACGCTCATGCCGAGGGCCGGCAGGAACGAGCCACCTTGGAACACGCTGGCGAAGTTGTCGAAGCTACCGCCGATGGGCACGAAGCTCGGCGCGTTCGAGGTGAGCACGACGTTCGACAGCAACGAGGAGTTGAGCATCCAGTACACCGGGAAGAACCAGACGAGCGCGACGACGACGCCCACGATCGAGAGCACGATCCGTGCCGGACGCACGCGCTTCATGCCGCATCCGCCTTGAGCATCGACCGAACGTATGCGCCGCTCAGCACGATCGTCAGGATCAGCACGAAGATCGAGATCGCCGACGCTGTGCCGAAATCACTGGATCCCGCCCCGAGTTGGTAGATATAGGTGCCGAGCAGGTTGGTCTCGCTCGCGATGGACCCGGAATCCTGCAGCAACTTGATCTGGGTGAACACGCGCAGATCCCAGATCACCTGGAGCAGCAGCACGATCGAGATGACCGGGCGGATGATCGGCACTGTGATGCGCCAGAACCGCTGCGCGGGCGTTGCTCCATCCATCTGGGCGGCCTCGAGCACCTCTTCAGGCACCTGGGTGAGGCCGGCGAACAGCGAGAAGGCGACGAAGGGCACGCTCATCCAGACCACGATGATGCCAGCGACCACGAAGAAGCTCAATGGGTTCTGAAGCCAGTTGTGCTGCTGGAAGGGCAGCCCGGCGGCGCTCAGCAGCCAGTTGACGACTCCCCGATGCCAGTCGAACAGCCAGGTCCACACGGTCATCGCGGCCACAACGGGCATGGCCCACGCGAGCAACAGGGCGATCTGCAGCATGACGCGGACGGCGGCGGGAACGGCGCGCATGAGCAGCGCAAGAAGGGTGCCGATGATCATCGTCGTGGCGGCCGACGCGAAGCAGAAGATCAGGGATCGGCCGACGACCGTCCAGAGGTATGGGTCGGTGGCCAGGCGGATGTAGTTGCCCAGGCCGACGAAGGCGGCCGGCTGGCCGAACTGCTGGGCAAGACCGAACTGCTGCAGGGAAGTAACCAACTGCCACACCAGTGGGTAGCCCATGGCGAGGGCCAGCACGACAACGGTCGGGATGAGCAGTGCGTACGGCGCGAGTGGTCGGCGGCGACGGCGCGGTGCGGCAACGGCGGCGGTCATGGTGGTCCTCCTTCCTTCGCGCGCTGGAGCTAGGAGCGAAGGCCATTTCTGGCCTTCGCCGCAGGCACACGTAGTTGCCGTGCCAGCGCCGGGGGCCGTCTCGGCCCCCGGGCCAACGTCAATGGATAGAGCGTTACTTGCTGTTCAACATCGGGGTGATCTTGGCGTTGTACTCCTTGGCGAGAGCGGCCAAGTCAGTCGCCGTGCCGATCTTGCTGAAGAACTCCTCGAGCACGTTCGACGACTCCACCGATGCCCAACCCGGCGCCGCAGGCGTCAGCTTGGAGTTCTCGGCAGACGCGATCAGCGCGTTCGCGAACTCGTCCGTGCCCAGGGCAGCCGTCTCGTCGGAGTTGGCCGGGCCGAGACCGTTCTGGCCGAGCAGGGTCTGGTACTGCTTGCTGAAGATGATCTTCAGCAGGGTCTTGGCCAGACCGGGGTTCTTGCTCTTGGCCGAGATGCCGATATTCGAGCCGCCGGCGAAGACCGGGGCCGGCTTGCCGTCGTTGCCGGGCAGCGGGAAGACTCCGAAGATGTTGTCATCCCAGGTGCGGGTGACCTTGTCGTCTTTGGTTCCCTTGGTGCCGATCGACCAGTGCGCCCAGCCCGGTGCCATGATCGTGGCTGCCGAGAGAGAGACAGGCGTGACCGGGTCGGATGCCGTGGCTCCCGGGATCGCGTCGTCGTCGTTCACATAGATGTACTGGTTGCTGTCTTTGGCGTCGTTGGGTGCCTTGGAGGCGTTCTGGTAGATGGCCTGGAGCTGCTTCAGTCCCTCCATGGTCTTCGGGTCATCCAGCGTTGCGGTCCACTTGCCGCCCGACTCCTTGGCAATGTTGCCGCCGTTGGCGAAGATCCACGAGATTCCGTCGCGCCAGTCCTGGCCGCCCAGGTACAGCCCCGAGAAGTTGCTGATGTTGTCGGGGTTCGCCGCGGCGATCGTTGCGACATCCTTGTTGAACTCGTCCAGTGTCTTCGGCGCCGAGCTGATGCCGGCCTTTGCCCAGACGTCCTTGCGATAGAAGACGTACCGCGAGCCGAAGTAGTACGGCAGGGTGTAGTTCTTGCCTCCGACCTTTCCGGCATCCACGAAGCTCTGAAGCAGCTTGCTGCCTCCCAGCTGCTGATACATGTCACTGATGTCGAGGAACGCGCCGACGTTGGTGAAGGTGGGCGACTGGGTGTTGCCCATCTCGGTCACGTCCGGGGTGTTGTTGGCATCGGGCAGGGTGGTCGTCAGCTTGGTGACGATGTCGCTCCAGTCCTGCTGCTCGATCTTGAGCGTGCCCTTGGTTTCTTTGTGGAACTCGGTCGTGAGGTAGGTGCGGAGCTTGTCCGGCGTATCTCCACCGACCACCCACAGCGTGATGGTCTTGCCCTTGCCGTCTGTACTGGCGCCGGTGCTACTGCCCGTGGTGCCCCCACCGGTGCTGCAACCGGCAAGGACGAGAGCGGAAGCGAGTGCGACAGCGGTTGCGACTGCGATCTTTCTCTTCATGAAGTGATTCCTTTGTGCAATGAGGGAAGCGATGCGCTGGAATGCGCGCCGCCAGATGCGGGGCCCCGCTGTCGACTACGACACCCCGAGTCGTCCCGACAGGACCATGGCGGCGGCGCCGCGCATGACGATGTCCTGACCGAGATTGGTCATCCGCAGTGTCAGATCGCCATGGAACTCGGCCATCGTCCGACTGCGGAGGGTCTCGATGGCTGCCTCGGCAAGAGGTCCATCGAGAAGTTCTACGGGGCCGCTCAACACGATCTCCGCAAGATCCAGCGCGCCGACTACCGGCGCGAGCGCGATACCGAGCCGTTCGCCCGCGCGGCGCAGAATCGCCACGCGCTCGGCCGGATCTTCGGTGTTGGCGAGTGCGGCATCCAAGCGCGGGGTGGCGAGCCAGGTCTCGAGGCAGCCGACTTTGCCGCAGGCGCAGGCCGCTCCCCCATCCGTGCCGACGACCACGTGGCCGATCTCGCCAGCGGCAAAGCGGCTGCCGAAGAGGGCGGTGCCGCCGATGATCAGACCGGCGCCGACGCCGTGCCCGACCTTGATGAGCATCATGTCGCTGAGCGCCGTGCCGAAGCTGTGCTCAGCGAGCGCCGCGGCGTTCGCGTCATTGGCGACGATCACGGCAAGCCCCGTGGCCGCCGCGAGGGTCTCTTGCAGCGGTTCGCCCGCGCTGCCGCCCGACGGCCACCCGAGGTTGGGCGCGCTGAGCACCGTGCCGGCCAGATCGACGATGCCGGGTGAACCGACTCCGATTCCCAGCAGAGGAAGGGATGCCGCAGCCACCAGCCGCTCGGCGAGCGCGACCACCTTGGCGGTCGCTTCGGCCCCTGTCGCCCCATCGAGGGGAATCTCTGCACGCTCGAGCACGACGCCGTCGAGGTCGAGCACGGCCCCACGGAACACTGCGTAGTCGCTGAGGTCGATCCCGATGATCTGAAACCCGCTCCGGTTGATGTCAAGCATCGTGGCGGGCTTGCCCGGGCGGGATCCGTCGCGCTGCCCGACCTCGACGACCAGGTTCTCTTCGATCAGGTCGGACACGAGGTCTGAGATCGTCACCCGGGTCAGGCCGGTCGCGCGAGCCAGATCGGCGCGGCTGAGCGTGCCAGATCGGTATAGGGTCTGCAGCACCAGTGAGCGGTTGCGGCCGCGGGCGTGCTCGGGAAGCGACTTCGCACTGGGCCTCAGCAGTCGCCCACTCGCGAACCCGGTGGCTCCAGAACCCCGCTCCAATGCAGACATGTTTGTTAGTACACCGTACAAACAAACTTTTCGCAAGGTTTGGTAGGCAGGTTTACATACCTGTTACTTCAGGGGTAGCCGAAGTGGAGCCGCACCGCTCAACCCAGCTTGGCCTTCAAGTTCTCGTCGAGAGCCGCGAGAAACTCCTCGGTCGTCTGCCAGGCCTGGTCCGGTCCGACGAGAGCGGCGAGGTCCTTCGTCATCTTGCCGCTCTCGACGGTCTCGATGACGACCTCTTCGAGGGCGGTCGCGAACTCGATGAGAGCCTGGTTGTCATCCAGCTTGCCGCGGTGCTGCAGGCCGCGCGTCCAGGCGTAGATCGAGGCGATCGGGTTCGTCGAGGTGGGCTTGCCCTGCTGGTACTGGCGGAAGTGGCGCGTGACCGTGCCGTGCGCGGCCTCGGCCTCGACGATCGCCCCGTCCGGAGTGGTGAGCACGCTCGTCATGAGGCCGAGGGATCCGAAGCCCTGGGCCACCGTGTCGCTCTGAACGTCGCCGTCGTAGTTCTTCGTGGCCCAGACGTAGCCACCCTCCCACTTCATGGCACTGGCGACCATGTCGTCGATCAGGCGGTGCTCATAGGTGAGGCCGGCCGCGTCGTACTGCGCCTTGAACTCGGCCTCGAAGATCTCTTGGAAGATGTCTTTGAAGCGGCCGTCGTAGGCCTTCAGGATGGTGTTCTTCGTCGAGAGGTACACCGGGTAGTTGCGGGCCAGGCCGTAGTTCAGCGAGGCGCGCGCGAAGTCGCGGATGCTGGCATCCAGGTTGTACATGGCCATCGCCACGCCGGAACCCGGCGCCTGGAAGACCTCGAAGCTCTGAGCCTCGCCTCCGTCTTCGGGCTGGAACGAGATGGTCAGCGTGCCCTTGCCCTCGAAGCGGAAGTCGGTGGCACGGTACTGGTCGCCGAAGGCGTGACGGCCGATGATGATCGGCTTGTTCCAGCCGGGAACCAGGCGCGGGATGTTGCTGATGATGATCGGCTCGCGGAAGATCACGCCGCCGAGGATGTTGCGGATCGTGCCGTTCGGGCTCTTCCACATCTGCTTCAGGCCGAACTCCTCGACGCGAGCCTCATCGGGGGTGATCGTGGCGCACTTCACCCCAACGCCATACTTCTGGATGGCGTGGGCCGCGTCGATCGTGACCTGGTCGTTGGTCGCGTCGCGGTTCTCGATGCCGAGGTCGTAGTACTCGAGGTCGATGTCGAGATAGGGGTGGATCAGACGGTCTTTGATGAACTGCCAGATGATGCGGGTCATCTCGTCGCCGTCGAGTTCGACGACCTTGCCCTCGACCTTGATTTTGCTGACCACGCCCGTGCCTTTCATCCCGAAAACCCCGTTGTTCAGGGCCGCAGATCAGCCTAGCGCGTTCTCGAGATATCTTGACATCAAGATAACTCCGCAGATGTCACGCGGCCGGGTTAGCCTGTTGGCATGGCTGAGCTCACCTTGCAGGAGTTGACGGCGCAGACGATCGTCGCGGCGAACAACCTCACGCTCAAGCCGGGGCAAGAGGCCTTCATCGAACCCCAGACCTACACACACGCCGAAGACAAGCTCGATCCATCCGGATCCTGGCCGCGCGTCGTGCTCGACGGCGACACGGTGGTCGGCTACATCATGGGTACCTTCGACTCGGACTCGCCCGAGGAATACCTGCGAGCCGCGGTCTGGCGCGTCGAGGTTGCCGACGGTGCGCAGGGGATGGGCGTCGGGCGATTCGCGATTCAGGCTTTCGCCGACGAGGCGCGCGCCCGCGGCTTTGGTCGGGCCACGGTGGTCTGGGGCAGTGGCGCCGGCGGCCCCGAGGAGTTCTTCAAAGCCGTTGGCTTCGAGATCGTCGGGCAGACGCCGTACGGAGACAACCTCGGTGCGCTCAACCTTTAACGTCGAACGCTTCGCAGCCCCGTAGACGACCTGCCCGATGGCTCTGCCGAACGAAGGCTTCGTGAGCCGCGTGCTCGATGTCGTCGCCGCGATCCCCGAGGGCATGGCGATGAGCTACGGCGACGTGGCGGCGGCGATCGGATCGCGCGCGGCCCGCGGCGTCGGGCAAGTGATGGCTTACTACGGCTCGGATGTTCCTTGGTGGCGGGTGGTGCGCGCCTCGGGCCATGCGGTGGCCGAACATGAGTCACGGGCGCTCGAGTACTACCGCGCCGAGAACACCCCGCTGAAGTGGTTTGGTGAGCACTTCCGCGTCGACCTCACGAAGGCGCGCTTCATGCCGGGCCCGGAGTAACTGCATCTCGGCGGCACGGAGTCGGGCGAGACGGGCCTTCACCTACGAGACGTGGACGTAGGGCGCTCTCGCCCGACTCCGTGCGGCCCCGCCGACCGAACCGACGCGCTCGGTCGCACGGCAGGTCGAGTCATCCACGAGTGATCGATGCGATGGCAGCCAGTCCGAACGAAGGCTGGGCAGCGGATGCCACAGACGACGAAGGCGCCACCCCGGTCGAGTGACCGAAGGCGGCGCCTTCGCGCATGCGGCTCGCGCCGCGGGAAATTACTTGAGGGTGACGGTTGCGCCGGCCTCTTCGAGAACGGCCTTTGCCTTCTCGGCGGCCTCCTTGTTGGCGCCCTCGAGCACCGTCGAAGGGGCGCCATCGACGAGGGCCTTCGCCTCGCCCAGGCCGAGGCTGGTGAGGGTGCGCACCTCCTTGATGACCTGGATCTTCTTGTCGCCGGCCGACTCGATGACGACGTCGAAGGAGTCCTTCTCCTCGACCTCTTCTGCGGCGGCGCCGCCGCCACCGGCTGCGGGGGCCGCGGCAACCGCGACCGGCGCCGATGCAGTGACCTCGAAGGTCTCCTCGAACTTCTTGACGAAGTCGCTGAGCTCGATGAGCGACAGCTCCTTGAATGCGTTGAGCAGCTCGTCAGTGCTGAGCTTGGCCATGTCGTACTCCTAGTTGCTTGTGGTTGTGGTGGTTGGTGAGATCGCTCAGTCGAGCGATCAGCTCGCGGATTCCTGCTTCTCGCGCAGCGCGTCGACCGTGCGAACGGCCTTCGACAGCGGCGCCTGGAACAGGTAGGCAGCTCCGAACAGGGGAGCCTTGAAGAGGCCGGCCAGCTTGGCCAGCAGCACTTCACGGCTCTCGAGGTCGGCGAGCTTGCCCACCTCTGCTGCGGTCAGGGGCGCGCCATCGAAATAGCCGCCCTTCACCACGAGCAGAGGGTTGGCCTTGGAGAAGTCACGCAGAGCCTTCGCAACCGTCACGGTGTCACCGTGAACGAAGGCGATGGCCGACGGGCCGGCAAGGTCATCGTCGAACGCGGTGATACCCGCCCCGTTCGCCGCAATCTTGGTCAGCGTGTTCTTCACCACGGCATAGGTGGCGTGCTCACTGAGGGTGGTGCGCAGCGTCTTCAGCTGAGCAACAGTGAGCCCGCGGTACTCGGTGAGCAGTACGGCGGTCGAGTCGCGGAACTTGTCCGTGAGCTCGGCAACCGAAGCTTCCTTGTTCGCCATGTGGCTCCTAGGTGGATTGGTGATGCGTTGTGTCGTGCGCTTCTGGCCACCGGGCCGCCCGCAACTTCGCGGGACTTAACGAAAAAAGCTCCGGCGCAAGGGCACGGAGCAGAACCTGTAAGGCAATTCTCAATACACCTGCGCGGGCTTTCGTCGCATCCCAGGAGGGTGCTGGCGAACCTTCGATCGGGGCTGAGATTCAGTTCTGAAT
>JBDSSQ010000020.1:0-24946 GCA_039928695.1 Pseudolysinimonas sp.
CGGCCTGCGGGCCCTTCTGGCCCTGGGTCACCTCGAACTCAACCCGCTGTCCCTCTTCGAGGCTGCGGTAACCCGAGGCCTCGATGGCGGAGTAGTGGGCGAACAGATCCTGAGATCCGTCGTCGGGAGTGATGAAGCCGAAACCCTTTTCGGCGTTGAACCACTTCACGGTTCCAGTGGGCATTCTTGTACTGCTTTCTCTACTGCTCGGCTCCGTCGTTCGGAGCGGATCGTCGTGGTGTCTTTGATCCGCTCATACCTGACCTGGATGCCGCCGGCGGCGGAGCCCATGTCATTTACCTGCGTAACACAACAACTAAGTGGCAACCGTATAGCATGCGAGTCCCCTTCCGACGACGCTTACGCAAGATTTCATCGAACCGAAATACAAGCGAGATCAGGGATTCTGGCGCGCCAGAGCGTCGTTTGAGGGTCGTTGCACAGGTGAGAGCGTTACTGTCGAGCATCTAGAGCATCCGCTCGCTCACCCGGCTGAGAAGTCGCACACGGATTTCTCGAGGCCGCATGTCTCTCAGTACCTCGCTCGGCGCCGTCCGCACGACCACTCGCCGGGCAGCGGGCGCAGAGTCTCCGATCAGCTCGTACTCGAGTCTGCTGGGGGCCGTGAGAAGCGCAGGGTTGCTCGAGCGGAGCCGAGTCTTCTACTACAGCGTGTTCGCCACATTGGTGGTCGCCCTCGGCGGCGCCATTACCGGATTCGTGATGCTCGGCCACTCCTGGTTTCAGTTGCTCATCGCCGGCGCCCTGGGGATCATCTTCACGCAGTTCGCCTTTCTCGGGCACGAGGCATCCCACCGTCAGGTCTTTGCGTCGGGTCGTGCGAACGACGTCGCCGGGCGCGCGCTGGCCTCCGGGGTTGTCGGCATGAGCTATTCGTGGTGGATGAACAAGCACACGCGCCACCACGCGAACCCGAACACCATCGGCAAAGACCCCGATCTCGCGATCGATATCATCTCTTTCGTCGAGCAGGATGCGGCAACCGCTCGTGGAATGCGAGCGCTGATCACACGACACCAGGCCGCCCTGTTCTTCCCCTTCCTCTTGTTCGAGGGCATCAACCTTCACGTGAAGTCTTTCGGCCACGTTTTTGGGCCGGGCAAGGTGAACGGTCGTTCAGTCGAGATCGCCCTGATCCTCGCTCGCATGGCCATCGTGGTCGGTGCCGTCTTCTGGGTGCTCCCGGTCGGAATGGCCTTCGCCTTCCTCGGCGTTCAACTCGCGGTCTTCGGCGTGTACATGGGTGCGTCGTTCGCGCCGAACCACATCGGCATGGCGGTGGTGCCCGAGGGCGCGAAGCTCGACTTCCTCAGCAAGCAGGTGCTCACCGGCCGCAACGTGAAGGGCGGGTTCTGGATGACCGCGTTCATGGGGGGCCTGAACTTCCAGATCGAGCACCACCTCTTTCCGAGCATGGCGCGCCCGCACCTGCGGCAGACGCGCGCATTCGTGCGCGAGGTCTGCGCTCGCGAGGGCATCCCGTACACCGAGACCTCGTTGCGCACGGCATACGTGATCGTGCTGAGCTATCTACGCGAGATCGGGCTCTACTCGGGCCTGGCGACTTTCGACTGCCCGATGGTGGCCGAGTACCGGCGCTCCTAGTTCTCGACGGCAGGCGGGTCGGCCACGAATCGGTAGCCCATCCCGGCTTCGGTGACAAGGTGCCTCGGCGCCGAGGGTTCGGCCTCGAGCTTCTTGCGCAGCTGTGACAGGTAGAGCCGCAGGTACCCGGTGTCGCTGGTGTACTGAGGCCCCCAGACCTCAGTGAGCAGAGTTTCACGAGTGACCAGCCGGCCGGGGTTGCGTACCAGCACCTCGAGAAGGCGCCACTCGGTGGGTGTCAGCCGCACCGGTGACCCGCTCCGGGTGACGACGCGAGCCGAGAGATCCACGATCACGTCACCGAACGACACCGTCGGCTCGCCGGCGGCGGTGGGGGTACGTCGCCCGAGGGCCCGGATGCGCGCGAGCAACTCGTCGGCCGCGAAGGGCTTCGTCACGTAGTCGTCGGCGCCGGCGTCGAGCGCCTCGACCTTGTCCCATGACCCGCTGCGCCCCGAGACGACGAGGATCGGCACCTGGCTCCATCCCCGGACGGCCTCGATCACCTGAACCCCCGTGAGACCGGGCATGCCGAGGTCGAGCACGATGATGTCCGGATGCGTCGAGGTCGCGGCATCCAGGGCGGCCTTGCCGTCGTGCGCGGTGACCACCTCGTAGCCGCGGGCGGTCAGGGTGATGCGAAGCGCCCGAAGGATCTGGGGGTCGTCGTCGGCGAGCAGGATCTTCACTGGGGCACCTCGCGGCTCTGCTCCACCACTGGCAACGACCGCGAGGCGTGAACTACAGGCAGCTCGATCACCATGGTGAGCCCGCCGCCCGGAGTGTCTTCGGCCTCGAGGTGCCCGCCCATGGCCTCGACGAATCCCTTGGAGAGCGACAAGCCCAGCCCGATGCCGGCCGAGTTGTCGAGATCACCGAGGCGTTGGAACGGCACGAAGACATCTTCCCGCTTGTCGCTCGGGATGCCAGGCCCGCGGTCGACGACGCGGAGTTGAACGCGATCACCGAACTGACTGGTGGCGAGCGCGGGGGGCGAGCCCGCGGGCGAGAACCGGATCGCGTTGCTCAGCAGGTTGACGACCGCGCGCTGCAGAAGGGGTGGGTCGGCGTCGACCATCGGAACAGCGGTCAGGTCGAGCGTCACCTGGCCGGGAGCGAGGCCGAGCTCATCGAGCGCGCCTCCGACGACATCGTCGAGCGCGACCGGACGCAAGGCGACGCCCATCGCTCCCGCCTGCAATCGGGTGACATCGAGCAGGTCGGTGACCAGGGCGCTGAGCGCACTGAGACTCTCGTCGGCCGTGGCGAGCAGTTCCGCCCGGTCAGCCGCGCTGAGCTTGAGGTCGGCGGAGCGCAGGGAGCTCACGGCCGTCGTGGCAGACGCGAGCGGGCGCCGCAGATCGTGACTGACCGCGGCCAGCAGCGCGCTGCGCAGGCGGTCCGCCTCGGCCAGCGGCTTCGCGCCCTCGGCTTCGGTGGTCAGCCGACGTTGAACCAGCGCTGACTCCAATTGCGAGACGAACGCTCCGAGGATCCGCCGATCGGAGGGATCCAGTTCGTGGCCGGTCAGTTCGATCCGAGCGTTCTCGCCCAACGGCAAGACGGTGTGCTCGTTATCGGGATGCGAGGCCATCGGGTCGAGCGACTCCGCAACGGTCTCATCGCCCTGCTTCAACACCACGCTCGACATGCCGAAACTCTCGCGCAGGCGCGACACCAGCGCCTGCAGGGCGTCAGCGCCCTGCAGAACGCCTCCGGCGACCGCAACAAGCACCTCGGCCTCTGCCGAGGCGCGCGCGGCCAGACGGGCGCGCCTCGCGGCCTGGTCGACGACGAGGCTCACGAGGGCGGCGACCACGACGAAGATCGCTAGCGCCAATGCGTGAAGAGGATCGGTGATCCGGATCAGGTAGAGCGGGGGGACGAAGAAGAAGTCGAGCAGGAAGCCGGCGATCACGGCGGACAGCAGCGCGGGCCAGATCCCCCCGACCAGGGCGACGACCACGATGAGGAGTTGGAACAGCAGTACGTCGCTCGGCAACGACTGGCTGCTCCGAAACAGCGAGAGCAGCAGGGTAAGAAGTGGCAGAGCGGCTACGGCGACCACGAGACCGACAATTCGCCTGCGCATCGACAGCGCCCCGCCGATGGAGGGCAGTCGCAGCTTGCCAGCCTCTGAATGCGAGACCATGTGCACGTCGATATCGCCGGAGAGGCGGATGACGTTCGATGAGGTGCCCGCGCCGCCGAAGAAGGTCTGCAGGCGGCTTCGGCGGCTTACTCCGATGACCAGTTGAGTGGCGCTGACGCTTCGTGCGAAGTCCACGAGGGCGGAGGGGACCTGCTCCGCCACCAACTGGTGGAAACTGCCGCCGAGCGTCTCAACCAGTTTGCGCTGGACGCCGAGGGTGTCGGTGTCCGGGCCCGCAAGTCCGTCGGGACTCGTGACGTGCACGGCGAACAGCTGACCGCCGCCTGAGCGCTGGGCGATACGCGCTCCTCGCCGAAGCAGCGTGTCGCCCTCCGGGCCACCAGTCAGTGCGACGACGATGCGCTCACGGGCCTCCCACGAGGCCTTGATCCCGTGCTCTTCGCGGTAGGCGCGCAGCGCGGTGTCGACTTCATCGGCGAGCCAGAGCAGGGCAAGCTCGCGTAGGGCCGTCAGGTTGCCGAGCCTGAAGTAGTTGCTGAGCGCCGCGTCGACCCTGGATGCCGGATACACCACCCCCTGCGACAGGCGATCGCGCAGCGACTGAGGCGTGAGGTCGATCAGTTCGACCTGGTCGGCGTTGCGCAGCACGGAGTCGGGAATGGTTTCGCGCTGTGGAACGCCCGTGATCTGCTGCACGACATCGTTCAACGACTCGATGTGCTGGATGTTGACGGTCGAGATGACGTTGATCCCGGCATCCAGCAGGGTCTGCACGTCCTCCCAGCGCTTGGCGTGCAGCGAGCCTGGAGCATTGGTGTGAGCCAACTCGTCGACCAGGGCGATGTCGGGATGCCGGGCGATCACGGCATCCAGGTCCATCTCGTCGAGCGTCACCCCACGATGTTCGACGGTGCGCCGCGGCACGACCTCGAGCCCCTCCACCAACGCGGACGTGGCTGCTCGACCATGCGTCTCGACGACCGCCATCACGACATCGTGACCCTCGTCGCGCAGGCGTCTGCCCTCTTCGAGCATGGCGAAGGTCTTGCCGACGCCGGGGGCGGCGCCGAGCATGACGCGCAGGCGACCCTTCGTCATAACACCCAGTCTCGCGTATCCGGTGGGGGCGGCTCAGGGCTTCAGCGCGGCGAGGGCGATGTTCAGCTGCAGCACATTGACCGTGGGTTCGCCAAGGTAGCCGAGCGGGCGGCCGTCGACGTGCTGTTCAACCAGGGAGCGAACAGTATCCGCCGAGAGCCCGCGGGCCTGAGCGACCCGATTCACCTGGATCAGCGCGTATGCCTCGCTGATATCGGGGTCGAGACCGGATGCGGATGCCGTGACGGCGTCCGCGGGAATCTGCGAGGCCGTGACGCCGTCGCTCTTCTCGATCGCGGCCTGGCGGGCCTTGATGGCCTTGATGAGGTCGGTGTTCTCAGGGCCGTAGTTCGATCCGCTTGACGCAGCGCCGTCATAACCGGCGCCGGCCGCGGATGGCCGCGACTGGAACCACTCGGGAAGGGCCTTGCCCTTCTTGTCCGTGAACGACTGGCCGATCAGCGACGAGCCGACCACCTGGCCGCCCTGACTGACGAGCGAACCGTTGGACTGGGATGGCAGCGCCAAGCCGATCACCCAGATCACCGCTGGGTACAACATGCCGCAGACGACGGTGATGACGAGCATGGCGCGGATCGAGACCCACGCTTGACGGGAGAGCTTCATGCGAATGTCCTTCTTTCCTAGAAGCCCGGAATGAGCGTGACGATGAGGTCGATGATCTTGATGCCGATGAACGGCGCGATGATGCCGCCCAGGCCGTAGATCAGCAGGTTCCGGCTGAGAATGCTGGAGGCCGACATGGGACGGTAGTTGACACCGCGCAGGGCCAGCGGGATCAGCGCCGCGATCACCAAGGCGTTGAAGATGATCGCCGAGAGGATCGCCGACGCCGGGGAGTGCAGGCCCATGATGTTGAGCACCGCCAGCCCTGGGAACACCCCGGCAAACATTGCCGGGATGATCGCAAAATACTTCGCGAGGTCATTGGCGATTGAGAAGGTCGTGAGCGAACCGCGGGTGATCAGCAACTGCTTGCCGATCCGCACGATGTCGATCAGCTTGGTCGGGTCCGAGTCGAGGTCGACCATGTTGCCGGCTTCCTTCGCGGCCGAGGTGCCGGTGTTCATCGCAACGCCGACGTCCGCCTGGGCGAGCGCGGGAGCGTCGTTCGTGCCGTCCCCGGTCATCGCGACCAGGTTGCCGCCCTCCTGCTCCTTCTTGATCAGCGCCATCTTGTCTTCGGGGGTGGCTTCGGCGAGAAAGTCGTCGACGCCCGCCTCGGTGGCGATCGCCTTCGCCGTGAGCGGGTTGTCGCCTGTGATCATCACCGTCTTGATGCCCATGGCGCGCAACTCGGCGAAGCGCTCGCGCAGGCCGGCCTTGACGACGTCCTTCAAGTGGATCACACCGAGAACCGTGCCGACACCCTTCGCGTCTTTGCTGGCGACCACGAGCGGCGTGCCGCCCGACGACGAGATCCGCTCGACCAGCTCGGTCAACGCGGCGTGATCGGTGGAACCGGCAGACGCGCCGACCCATTCGGCGACCATCGAGCCAGCGCCCTTCCGCACCTGCGATCCGTCTGCGAGGTCGAGACCGCTCATCCGGGTCTGCGCGGTGAAGGGAACGACCTCAGCCCCCTTCGGCGCGGGGATCGTGCCGCCCGCCAATTCGACGACCGACTTGCCTTCGGGGGTCGGGTCGGCGAGCGACGACAGCCGCGCCATCTCGACGAGCGTCTTCTGATCCACTCCCGGAAGCGGCAGCAGCTCGGTTGCCTGACGGTTTCCGTAGGTGATGGTGCCGGTCTTGTCCAACAGCAGGGTGGTGACGTCGCCTGCGGCCTCGACGGCGCGCCCCGACATGGCGAGCACGTTGTGCTGCACGAGCCGATCCATGCCCGCAATGCCGATCGCACTCAGCAGGGCGCCGATGGTGGTCGGGATCAAGCAGACCAACAGCGCGATCAGGGTCACCAACGTCGTGGCTCCGCCAGTGTACGCGGCCATCGGGTTGAGTGTGAGAACGACGACGAGAAAAACGGCCGTCAGGCTCGCGAGCAGGATGTTCAGCGCGATCTCGTTCGGGGTCTTCTGCCGTGATGCGCCCTCGACCAAGCGGATCATCCTGTCGACGAAGGTCTCGCCGGGCTTCGAGGTGATCTTCACGACGATGCGGTCGCTGAGCACCCGCGTTCCGCCGGTCACCGCGCTGCGATCGCCGCCGTGCTCACGCACGACCGGCGCCGATTCGCCGGTGATCGCCGACTCATCGACGCTGGCGATGCCCGCGATGATGTCGCCATCTCCGGGGATCACCTCGCCGACGGTGACGATCACCACATCGCCGAGGTGAAGGTCAGCAGAGGCGACGTCTGCGGATGCCGCCTTCAGAGCATCCGGGTCACTCTTCGCGTCGTAGTTGACAACGCGATGCGCCAAGGTTGATGTGCGCGTAGCCCGCAGCGACTGCGCCTGGGCCTTGCCGCGGCCCTCTGCCACTGCCTCGGCGAGGTTCGCGAAGAGCACGGTGATCCAGAGCCAGATCGCGATACCCGCACTGAAGCTCGGAGCAAGTCGTCCCGCGCTGGTCGTCGATTCGCCGATGAACGGCTCGGCGATGGCGTACGCGGTGGTGAGCACCGCGCCGACCTCGACGATGAGCATGACGGGGTTGCGCCACATGAGGCGCGGATCGAGCTTGCGGAAGGTTCCGGGCAGGGATCCCGCCAGAACGCGGGGCGAGAGGCCTCCCGACCGCGGCGCACGCGCCGGAGTGGGGAGCTCAACAGGAGTGAGGGTGGTCATGATTACTTCAGCCCTTCAGCCAGGGGACCCAGCGCGAGAACGGGGAAATAGGTGAGTGCGGTGACCAGCAGAGTGGTTCCGATCAGCAGTCCGATGAACTGCGGACGATGGGTGGGCAGGGTTCCGGCGGTGACCGGCACCTTGTCCTGCTGCGCGAGAGACCCCGCAAGAGCCAGAACGAACACGATCGGCACGAAGCGGCCGAGGAACATCACGACGCCGAGAGCCGTGTTCAGCCACACGGTGTTGGCGGTCAGGCCGGCGAATGCCGATCCGTTGTTGTTGGCCGCCGAGGTGAAGGCGTAGAGCACCTCGCTGAAGCCATGCGATCCGGGGTTCCAGATCGAGGTCTTCTCGAGGTCGGCCCGCACGGCGGGGATCGCGAAGCTCAGCCCAGTGCCCAGCAGCACCAACGACGGCGTGGTCAGGATGTACAGGCTCGCGAGCTTCATCTCGCGCGGCCCGATCTTCTTGCCGAGATACTCGGGGGTGCGTCCGACCATCAGGCCGGCGACGAAGACCGCAATGATCGCGAGCACCAGGATGCCGTACATCCCAGCACCCACGCCGCCGGGGGCGACCTCACCGAGCATCATGTCGGTCAGCGTCACCGCCCCGCCGAGGGAGGTGTAGCTGTCGTGCATCGAGTTGACGGCACCGGTCGAGGTCAGGGTTGTCGATGAGCCGAAGATCGTTGAGGCGACGATGCCGAAGCGGTCCTCCTTGCCCTCCATGGCTCCGCCGGCGAGCTGCGGAGCGGTCCCGGCCGCGCTGAGCTCTGCCCAGGCCAATAGCCCGTTCGAGATGAGCCAGAAGATCGCCATGGTCGCCACGACCGCGATCCCCTGGCGACGGTTGCCGACCATCTTGCCGAAGGTCCGAGGCAACGCGAACGGGATGAGCAGGAACAGGAAGATCTCGAAGAGGTTCGTCCAGGCGTTCGGGTTCTCGAATGGGTGTGAGGAGTTGGCGTTGAAGAAGCCGCCGCCGTTGGTGCCGAGTTCCTTGATCGCTTCCTGAGAGGCGACGGGGCCACCCGGAATGGTGGCGCTCGACCCGGCGATGGTCGTCACGTGCTGGAATCCGGCGAAGTTCTGGATCACCCCGCCGACGATCAGGATGACGGCGGCCACGGTGGCGATCGGCAGCAGGATCCGCAGGACGCCGCGCGTCAGGTCGACCCAGAAGTTGCCAATGGTTCCGGTGCGGCGGTACATGAACCCGCGGATCAAGGCGATCGCGACCGCGATTCCCACCGCCGCCGACACGAAGTTCTGCACCGCAAGGGCCATGAGCTGCACCGAGTAGCCGAGCGTGGTGTCGGGGGAGTACGACTGCCAGTTCGTGTTCGTCACGAACGAGATCGCCGTGTTGAACGACAGCGGCTCGCTCGGCTGGGGCAGGCCGAGAGCCCACGGCAGCCAGGTCTGGATGCGCTGGAACAGGTAGACGACGAGCACCCCGACCACCGAGAACGCCAGGACGGAGCGCAGGTAGGCGCCCCAACTCTGCTCGCTGTCGCCGTTCGCGCCGATGACGCGATAGAAGCCGCGCTCGATCTTCAGATGCTTGGTTCCGGTGTAGACGCGGGCCATGTAGTCGCCGAGATAGACGTGTCCGACCCCGAGGAGGACGATCAGCGTGGCCATCTCTCCTGCGAAGAGCAGCCACTCGGTTGCCACCGGCGCCATCAGAAGCGCTCCGGCAGAACCAGGGCCACGATGACGTAGCCGATCGCGGCGACCGCCAGGGCCGCCGCGATGATCGTGAACACGATCACAGCTTCTCGACCCCCTTGGCGACGAGGAGGACGACGGCCGCCACCGCGAAGATCGCGGCGACGTAGATGATGTCGAGCACGGGGAACTCCATCCGTTCTAGCGCGTGCTAGTGCGCTGCGGCGAACGCCACGGAGACAATCAACACCCTGGGCGGGTGTCGCGACCTGGGACTTACGACTCCCTAACGCGTCAGGGTGATTCCTTAACGCGGGGTCTGCGTGATCGAGGCGGCGCCGAGGATGCCCGCGTTGTTGCGCAGGGTGGCCGGCACGATCCGCGGTCGGAGTTTCAGCAGGGGCAAGAACTGCTCGTACTCCTTCGAGACCCCGCCGCCGACGACGATGAGCTCGGGCGAGAACAGAAAGTCGAGCGTTTCGTAGTAGCGCTGCAAGCGTTTGGCCCAGTCGTGCCAGCTCAGGTTTTCGCGCTCCTTGACCGAATAGGCGGCCCGCGACTCGGCATCCTTTCCATCGATCTCGAGGTGCCCGAGTTCCGCATTGGGGATGAGCACGCCGTCAAAGAGCAACCCGCTGCCGATCCCCGTTCCGAGGGTGGAGAGGATCACGAGACCGTGGATACCGCGCGCCGCTCCATAGCGCGCCTCGGCGACGGCGGCGGCATCCGCGTCATTGATGAAGTGGATGTCGCGCTTCAGGGCCTTCTCGAACAACTTCTCGGCCTCGAGCCCCACCCATTTCTTGGAGACGTTGGCCGCAGACATGGTGCGGCCATCGAGAATGATCGCCGGAAAGCAGATCCCGACCGGAAGGCCCGCGGCTTGGTTGCCGAACCCCTCGATCATCGCGACGACCACGTCGACGATGTCGTTGGGCTTGCCGCCATCCGGTGTCGCGACTTTGACGCGTTCGGTGACCAGTTCGCCCTTCTCGAGATCGACGATGGCGCCTTTGATCCCGGTGCCGCCAATGTCGATGCCGATGGCGAGGGAGGAGGTCATGGCCACAGCTTTCCTCAGGGAAGGGTCAGGATCTCGGCGCCACGCTCGGTCACGACCAGAGTGTGCTCGAACTGGGCGGTGAGGCTGCGATCGCGGGTGACGACCGTCCAGCCGTCGTCCCATTCGTCCCACTCGGTGGTTCCCGGATGCTCGGGAGTGCCCAGCGTCAGCATCGGCTCGATCGTGAACACCATGCCCGGCTGCATGAGAGTTGCGTAGTCGGGAGACGCGTCGTAGTGCGGGATCACCAGCCCCGAGTGAAACTCGGAGCCAACACCGTGCCCGGTGTAGTCCCTCACCACGCCGTACCCGAACCGGCGCGCGTAGCTCTCGATGGCGCGACCGATCACGTTGAGCTCGCGGCCAGGGGCCACGGCCTTGATCCCACGGCTCAGCGCCTCCTGGCTGCGGGTAATGAGGTCGGCGGCGTCGAGGCTGATCTCGCCGACGCCGAATGTGCCGTTGAGGTCTCCGTGCATTCCCTCGTGGAACGCGGTGATGTCGATGTTGATGATGTCGCCATCGAGCAGGACCGTGTCGTCGGGGATGCCATGGCAGATCACCTCGTTGATCGAGGTGCAGATCGACTTGCGGTAGCCGCGGTAGCCGAGCGTTGAGGGGTAGGCATCGTGGCTCACCATGAAATCGTGGCCGATGGCGTCGAGTTCATCGGTGGTGACGCCCGGTCGGATCGCGGCGGCAACGGCTTCGAGCGCTTGGGCCGCGATTCGGCCGCTCGCCCTGATCCGCTCAATCTGGGCGCCGTCGTAGCGGTCGTCGCCGTCGTACTCGCGGGGGCCGGTCTTGCCGACGTACTCTGGCCGCTCGATGCCCGGCGGCACCTGACGCGCGGGGGAGATCCGTCCGGGGAGGAGGTGACCTCGCGCATCCCTGGACATGCTCCGATTCTAGGATGCCCGCTCGAGACTGGCTTAGGCTGGCGGCATGACGCAGTGGTGGTACAACCACAAGACCGGCAAGGTCGAAGAGGGTCCGCAATCGCTCGGCTCGGACCGTGACGGACCGTACGCGAGCAAGGCGGATGCCGAGCGCGCACCAGAGATCGCTCAGGAACGCGCACGCGCCTGGGCCAAGGAAGACGCGGCAGAGGGCGACGACGACTAGCGCTTGAGCTTCTCGAGCAGCGCCATCGCGTCGTAGGGCGCTCGCACCTTCTGGTCGTTGTCGAAGTACACGTAGGCGTCTCGGTCGTGGTCGAGGTGGTCGAGCACCCATTCCTGCCAGTGCTCGATGCCGGCCGCATCGTAGCCGCTGGTGTACAGCTCCTTGTCGCCGTGCAGCCGCGCGTAGGCGAAGTCGGCTGTCACCCAGTCGAGCTTGGGCCACCGCCCCGCGCTGTCGCCGAGCACGGTCGCCACGTTGTGCCGCTCGAGGATGGCCGCGAAGTCCGGGTCGTCGAAGCTGAAGTTGCGCACCTCGATCGCGTGCCGCACCTGGCGGTCGGCGTCGGTCTCGAGGTATTCCTTGCCAGTCATCCGCGCGCCTCGCCCCCTGGCCACCTCGACGGCGTCAGTCGTCGTGTGCGGGAGCAGGTTCAGGAACGTCTCCAGCTGCTCGGGATCGAAATCGAGGTTCGGCGGTAGCTGCCACAGAACCGGCCCGAGTTTGGCACCGAGGGCCAGGATGCCGGAGGCGAAGAAGTTCGCGAGCGGCTCGGCCACGTCATCCAGCCGCTTGATGTGCGTGATGAACCGCGGAGCCTTGACCGAGAAGACGAAGCCGTCTGGCGTCGTCTCGCGCCACTTGATCCAGCTCGCCGGTTTCTGCAGCGAATAGAACGAGCCGTTCAACTCGATCGAGCTGACGTGGTCGGCGGCGTATTCCAGCTCGTCGGCCTGCCGCAGCCCCTTCGGATAGAAGTCCCCCCGCCAGGGCTCGTACGTCCAGCCGGACATGCCGACGTAGTAATGCGCCATCCGGCAAGCGTATGACGCGCGTATGAGGCGCGAATGCCCCGGAGTCCCCTACATTGCCGACAACCCTTCGGGGGGTCCCGAACGGGGGGCATCGTCCGGGATGATGGGGTGACTTGCAAGCTGGGGGGTGATGCAATGTCGATCCATGCGTTAAGTGGTGCACCCGCACCGGTTGCACCGGGGTGGTATTCCGATCCGATGGGTGGCCGTCAGGCGCGCTGGTGGGACGGCGACGAGTGGACGAAGCACGTTCAGGCGCTTCCGATGGGCGAGCCGCCCGAGGAGGAGTGGGTCGAGGCCAGTCGGCTGGTGCCTCCGGGCGCGAGTTGGGCGAAGCGTTCGCTCGCGTGGGGCATCGTGGCGGTCGCGGCGAACGCGCTGCTCGCCCCGACGGTGCTGGCGTTCGTCTTCGGCGTGATGGCGCTACGGCGCGAGCGCCGACTCACCTCATTGGGCTACGAGGTAGACGGCCGCTCGCGTGCGCGGCTCGGCATCATTCTCGGTGCGATGGGCATCCTGGTCGCCGCCGGTTGGATCATCATGCTGCGCCTGGCGACCCACCACGCCCTCGACTGGGCGTTCTGACCCGAGTGGTCAGCCCTTGAAGCTGTGCGCGTCGTCAGGGTACGCGCCCGAGATGACGTCGGCGGTCCAGGCCTTTGCGGCATCCGTCAGCACCTGTGACAGGTTGGCGTACTGCTTCACGAAGCTCGGGATGCGCCCCTGGGTCAGTCCCGCCCAGTCCGTCCACACCAGCAACTGACCGGTCGTGTGCGGGCCGGCCCCCACGCTGATGGTCGGAATCCTGAGCTCTTCTGTCACGCGCTTCGCGGCCTCGGCGGGCACCATTTCGAGCACGACCGCGAAGGCTCCCGCGTCTTCGACCGCGTGCGCGTCGGCGAGAAGCTGCTCGACGCCATCGCCACGCCCCTGGATGACGTGGCCACCGAGCTGGTGCTCGCTCTGCGGCGTGAAGCCGATGTGACCCATCACCGGGATGCCGGCCGAGACGATACGGCGGATCTGCTCGGCGCTGCGCACCCCGCCTTCGAGCTTCACCGCGTGCGCCCCGGTCTCTTTCATGAACCGGAACGCGGAATGCAGTGCCTCGTCGGGCCCGGTCTCATACGATCCGAATGGCATGTCGCCGATCACGAACGCGCGCTTGACGGCTCCTGCGACCGCGCGAGTGAGCGGGATCAGCAGGTCGAGCGTGACCGGCAGGGTCGTGTCGTAGCCGAAAACGTTGTTACCGGCCGAGTCGCCAACCAGCAGAAAGTCGATGCCGGCCTGGTCGAAGATCGCGGCCGTCAGCATGTCATAGCTGGTGAGGCCGGTGATCTTGATGCCCTGCTCTTTCGCGTTCTGAAAGTGCCGGGTGCGGACTCGTTTGACGACTGCGTCTGCCATGGATGAAGTCTAGGTCTCGGCCGCGTACCGGTAGCCTAGAGCCGAGGCACACGGTGCATCCGTGACGGGCGACCAGAAGGACTTGCATGGACAAGCAGCGTGACTTCGTTCTTCGCACCATCGAGGAGCGCGGCGTCAAGTTCGTGCGGCTGTGGTTCACCGACGTCGTGGGAACGCTGAAGTCTGTGGCCCTGGCTCCTGCCGAGGTCGAGGGCGCGTTCAGCGAGGGTGTCGGCTTCGACGGCTCGGCGATCGAGGGACTGACCCGCTCGTACGAGGCGGATGTGCTCGCGCATCCAGACCCCACGACGTTCCAGATCCTCCCGTGGCGTGGTGAGATCGACCCGACCGCTCGGATGTTCTGCGACATCCTGACGCCAGACGGGCAGCCGGCGACCGCGGATCCTCGCAATGTGCTCAAGCGCGCGCTCGCCAAGGCCGCCGACCGCGGATTCACCTTCTACACGCATCCCGAGATCGAGTTCTACCTGCTCAAGTCGAGCAAGTTGAAGAACGGTCTTGCACAGCCGGTCGACTCTGCAGGCTACTTCGACAACGTGCCGGGTGGCACGGCTCACGACTTCCGCCGTCGCTCTGTGCGGATGCTTGAAGACCTTGGCATCTCGGTGGAGTTCAGCCACCACGAGGCGGGCCCCGGCCAGAACGAGATCGATCTGCGCTACGCAGACGCGCTCACGATGGCCGACAACATCATGACCTTCCGCACCGTGATCAAAGAGGTGGCGATCGAGCAGGGCGTCTACGCGACGTTCATGCCCAAGCCCATCTCGGGCCAGCCGGGATCGGGCATGCACACCCACATGTCGCTCTTCGAAGGCGACACCAACGCCTTCTTCGACCCCGCCGGGCAGTACCAGCTCTCGACCATCGGTCGGCAGTTCGTCGCGGGGCTGTTGAAGCACGCCCCCGAGATCACCGCGGTGACGAACCAGTACGTCAACTCGTACAAGCGACTGTGGGGCGGTGACGAGGCGCCGAGTTACCTGACCTGGGGCCACAACAACCGCTCGGCACTGGTGCGAGTGCCGCTGTACAAGCCCGGCAAGGGCAACAGCGCGCGCATCGAGTACCGCGCCATCGACTCGGCGGCAAACCCCTACCTGGCGTTCTCGCTGCTGCTCGCAGCCGGTCTGAAGGGCATCGAAGAGGGCTACGAGCTGCCACCCGAGGCCGAAGGCGACGTCTGGGCAATGAGCGACGGAGAGCGCCGTGCCCTGGGCTACGACGGACTCCCGGCCAGTCTCGACGCGGCCCTGGTGCTGATGGAAGAGAGCGAACTGGTCGCCGAAACGCTCGGCGAGCAGGTCTACGAGTACGTGCTGTCGAACAAGCGCCGCGAGTGGGCCGGTTACCGCGCACAGGTCACGCCCTTCGAGCTGACGAGCAACCTGGAGATCCTGTAAGGCAGCGTCCAACATCGGACGGCCGAATGCGGAACGCGACGCGATGACGAGGGCGACGACGACTCTCACCGAGCTGGCTCGGCTGGGCTTCGCCGACCTCGACGCGGCAGGAGCCGGTCTTGTCGGGGTGCCGCACGAGAGAGTCGCTCTGTTTGCGCTGGTCGCCGATCCCGATCAGGCGCTTCGGCTGTTGCGCGGTCTGACCGAGGCGGCTCCGGATGCTGTCGAGCCCCTTCTCGCCGACGCAGACGCCTCACTGCGCCTCCTGCGGGTGCTGGGGGCGTCGTCCGGGCTCGGCGACTTCCTCGCCCACCACCCTGAGCAGTTGAGCGTGCTGCGTGCGCCGTTGCGTGGTCCGGGTGAGGCGGCAGCGCTGCGCACCACGCTCCTCGCCTCGATCGACGGCCTCGGCGGCGAAGCCGGGTGGAATGCGATGCGAGTGGCCTACCGGCGCGAGCTGCTAGCGCTTGCAGCCTGGGATCTCGAGCAGCCAGACGGCATCGCCGTCGTCGACCGGGTCGCTGCATCCCTCGCCGACCTTGCGGCCGCCGCGCTGGATGCCGCCCTCGCGTTGGCGAGGCGCGCGAGCCGGTTTCCGGCCGAAGAGGTGGAGTCCACCCGGCTCGCGATCATCGGGATGGGCAAGGCGGGCGCCCGCGAACTCAACTACCTGAGCGACGTGGATGTCATCTTCGTGGCGGGGTCGGACGCAGCATCCGATCTCGAGGATGAGAGAGCGGTAGAGATCGCCACGCGGCTCGCCATGGACACCATGCGCGCCATCCACGAGCTCGCCGTCGAACCGCCGCTCTGGGAGGTGGACGCTAATCTGCGCCCGGAGGGCAAGGACGGCGCCCTGGTCCGCACGCTCGACTCTCACCTGGCCTACTACGAGCGCTGGGCGAAGAGCTGGGAGTTCCAGGCGCTGCTCAAGGCGCGCGCCCTGGCCGGCGACCTGGAGCTGGGGGAGGAGTACGTCGGACGCACGAGCCCGATGGTGTGGTCGAGCGCCTCGCGCGAGAACTTCGTCGAATCAGTGCAGCTGATGCGTGAGCGGGTGACCGCGAACATCCCCCTCGATGAGGTGGATGTTCAGCTCAAGCTCGGGCCTGGCGGGTTGCGCGACGTGGAGTTCACCATCCAGCTGCTGCAGCTCGTGCACGGACAGTCGGATCACGAGGTGCGCCAACGGTCGACTCTCGACGCGCTGGCCGCGCTGGCTGAGCGCGGCTACATCGGCCGGGTCGAGGCAGCCGAGTTCGGGCGTGACTACCGCTTCTTGCGCCTGCTCGAGCACCGCATCCAACTCTCTCGCCTGCGCCGCACCCATCTGATTCCGCGGGACGCCGACGCCTTGCGCGCTCTGGCCCGCGGCTCGGGCCTAGCGACCACTTCAGACGGGTTGCTCGAGGCGTGGCAGCAGGTGAAGCTGGCCGTCCGCACCTTGCATGAGCGTCTGTTCTACCGACCCCTGCTGTCTGCCGTCGCCGCCCTGCCCGATGACGGCTATGCGCTCACCAGCGAGCAGGCAGAGGCACGGCTCGCGGCGATCGGGTTCCGCGATCCGCGCGGTGCTCTGCACCACATCGCCGCGCTCACCAGCGGGGTCTCGCGCCGCGCGCAGATCCAACGCAACCTGTTGCCGGTCATGCTGGCGTGGTTCTCAGAGGGCGCAGACCCCGATCTCGGGCTGCTCAACTTCCGTCGGCTGAGCGACGATCTGGGCGAGACCTACTGGTTCCTCAGGATGCTGCGCGACTCGTCGGGTGCCGCGCACCGGCTGACGCAGGTGCTGTCGGGTTCGCGATTCGTCGGTGTGCTGTTCGAGCGGATCCCCGAGGCAGCTGCCTGGCTGGAGACCGATGGAGAACTGCGCCCACGCCCACTCGCCGACCTGCTCGAAGAGACGGCGGCGACGGTCGCACGGCATTCGGACGATGCGGACGCCGCCGCTCTCGCTCTGCAAACCGCACGGCGGCGCGAGGTGCTGCGGGCTGCCATCGCGGCGATCATCGGGATGATCACCGTCGAGGAGCTCGGACTCGCGCTGAGCGACATCACCACCGCGGTGCTCACCGGCGCCCTCGCTCTTGCCCATCATTACGGAGACGGCATCGAGTTTGGCATCGTCGCGATGGGCCGCTATGGCGGTGAAGAACTCGGTTTCGGCAGCGATGCCGACGTCGTGTACGTATACCGCGCGGCAGGCGCCGATGAGCAGCAGGCCCAGGAGCGCGCCGAGACGATCGTGCGTGACTTGAAGCGGTTCACCGAGGACATGCGGCTGCCGCTCGACCTCGACCTGGGGCTTCGACCTGAGGGCAAGAACGGGGCTGTTGTGCGCTCCCTCGACTCCTACCGCGCGTACTACGAGCGCTGGTCGCTCACCTGGGAGGCGCAGGCCCTGCTCCGCGCGCGGGGGGCGGTCGGTGACCCGGGCGTTCTGCGCGCATTCGAGCAGCTCGCCGACGAGGTGCGGTACCCGGCATCCATCTCCGACGCCGACGTGCGCGAGGTCAAGCGCATCAAGGCTCGCGTTGAGTCGGAGCGGCTGCCCCAGGCGGCGGACCCCGCCAGACACCTGAAGCTGGGTCGCGGCTCGCTCAGCGATGTCGAGTGGTTCGTGCAGCTACTGCAGCTGCAGAATGGGGCGGAGCTCTCGAGCCTGCGGACAACGTCGACGCTGCGGGCTCTGGATGCGGCGGTCGCGGCCTCATTGATCCCCGGTCCCGACGCTGCCAAGTTGCGCGCCGCCTGGCTGATCGCATCGCGAGCTCGCTCCGCCATGACCCTGTGGACGGCCAAGACCGCCGACGTGCTGCCCACAGACCGGCAGCAGCTTGAGGGGGTCGCGCGACTGCTCGAGTATCCGCCTGGCGGCGCTCAGGAACTCGAAGAGGACTACCTGCGCACGACTCGCCTGGCGCGCCAGGTGTTCGAGCGGTTGTTCTATGGGGCGCGGAAGTGACGGTGCGTTCGGCGTGGCTCGCGTTCATCGCGAAGACACTCAACCCGCGAGCCCTCGCCGCCGCCAAGAGCGGCCGCGGCCCCTTCGCGCTGGTGCGTCATGTCGGCCGCAAGTCAGGCTCGGTGTACGAGACCCCGATCATCGTTGCGCCGATCCCTGAGGGCTTCGTCGCCGAGTTGACCTACGGGCCGAAGGTCGCCTGGTACCAGAACTCGCTGGCCGCCGGAGGGTGCGAGCTCGTGGTGCACGGCCAATCGTTCAGAATCGACAGCATCACTGATTTGGATGCCGCGGCCGGCCTCCGCGCGTACGGTCCGCCGCGCTCGTGGGTGCTCCGCCTGCTGCGCCGCCACGAGTTCCTGACCCTGCACGTGGCGGGCCGCCCCTGACGCCTCGCTAGCGATCGAGCGTTCTGGTGCGCCTGCGCACGAGCTGCCCAACCAGACCCATCGCGGTCGTCCCGAGCGCGCCGACAAGCGCGATCAGTGCGAACGCCGGCAGCACCGCGAGCAGGCTCGAGCTCCCCTGGTAGCCCAGGATCGAGTAGGTGAACACGATGGCGAAGCCGATGATCGCGCAGTCGAGAATCGACAATCTCCACGTGCGCAGAATGAACCCGGTGGTGGCCGCGACAACAGCCCAGACGATGAGGTTCAGCCATGCCCATGAACCGGTGAAGAACAGGTAGTACGCGATCGCCGCCAGAACGGAGCCGAGCAGTGCTGCGACCACCACGTGCGCGACTATGCGAATCATCGGTGACCAATGTATCTGGGGTGCTCCGGATTGCGCTCCACAGACGACAAATCTCCTAGGCGTCGGGCGAGAGGGCCGCAGTCAGGGCATTCGCAATGAACATCCCGTAGGCAGTGAGCGCCCAGTGGTGAGAGACAACGAGGTTGTTGAACACGTCATCGGCCGTGTACAGCCACATCACATCGGCCGCGTACTTCGCAGTGATACCCGACTGGAGGAATCCCCGGCGCTCCAGCACCTCGGCTACCTGCAACATGCGCTCGTGGCGCTTACCCTCAACGTCGGTCAGAAGCGTCGACATGGCGGCGTCTCCCCCCGTGGCAGCGTCCCTGATGAGACGCATGATCGGAGCCGTCAGCGGCGCGACTTCGGCGCTCAACTCGCCAAGTCGCTGAAAGAGCGCGCGTGGGTCCGCAGCCGCGAGTTGGGCCGCGTCGGAGCGCGCCTCGGCCGGCCCCTGACCGGATCCGAGGAGGCTCTTCTCGAAGATCGTCTTCACGATCCCCGGCTTCCCACCAAACGCTTTGTACACCGTTTCAGCCGACACGCCCGAGGCGGCCGCAACGGCCGCGACCGTCGTCGACGCATACCCATTCTTGAGAAAGAGGTCACGTGCGCGCGCGAGTACCTCATCGCGGCGCTGCTCGGCTCGTGCTTGGCGGCCGGTCGCGTCATAGCGCCTCTCACCCTTGATCTCCGTCGTCATCGCGCGTACGCTCCAATTTAGATACAGTGCACTATAACGAATATCACGAAGGGTGACGATGTCCGCCACAACCACGCCGCAACGCGAGCCGATGGCTGTCGTCGCCCGCCTGTTGGACGCGACCAACACTCATGACCTCGCAGCTCTGACCAGCTGTTTTGCCACCGACTACGTCAACACAAGCCCGGCGCACCCGTCGCGAGGTTTCACCGGTCGAGAGCAAGTCAACGCCAACTGGTCGCAACTCTTCGCGAGCATCCCGGATCTGCAGGCACGCATCACCAACAGCGCCGTCAGCGGGAGCGTCGTGTGGTCGGAATGGACCATGACCGGTACCCGCGCCGATGGATCAGCCCACGAGATGGCGGGCGTGATCCTGTTCACCGTGAGAGACGGGGAGATAGCGCACGCGAACTTCTACCTGGAGCCGGTCGAGCGTCAGAGCGGGACCGTCGCTGACAACATCCGACGCCAGGCGAGCGGCGCGACGTCATGACAGTGCTGGTGGTGGGTGGCACGGGGCGTCTCGGGAGCCTCATTGTCCAGTCCTTGTCGGCCGACGGCACTCAAGTACGCGTTCTCACTCGCAACGAGACGTCCGCAGACCAGTTGCGCCAGGTTGGCATCGAGACGACGGTCGGCGACCTTCGTGACGCGGGCTGTGTGAGGCGAGCGGTCGAGGGATGCGCGTCGGTCGTGAGCGCGGCATCCGGCTTCGGCCCGATGGGCTCTGCGTCGCCGAAGAGCGTCGATCGCGACGGCAACCTCACACTCATCGAGGAAGCCATGAGAGCCAACGTCGAACACTTCGTGTTGTTGTCGATGCACGGTGCCCGCCCTGACGCGTCGCTCGAGTTGCTGCGCATGAAATACGCGGCCGAACAGTTCCTGGTCTCTTCGGGGCTGAGCTGGACGATCATCCGCCCCACCGCATTCCTCGAGACCTACTTGGACGTGGTCGCGCAGCCTATGAAACGACGGAACTCGACCCTGGTCTTTGGGAAAGGCGACGTCGTCGTCAACTTCGTTTCCGTTTCGGATGTGGCAGCGCTGGTCTGCAAAGCGCTTCGGGACGGCGACCTCAGGGGCCGCACGATCGACTGGGGAGGTGCGAACCTCACGTTGAATGACTTGTCTGCTGCCCTTCACGAGGGAGCGGGACGGCCCGGTTCGACGATCCATGTGCCGCTGGGGCTGCTGCGCGCAATCTCGATCACGGCCCGTCCGTTCTCACCGTTCGTCTCGCGGGTGACGTCGGCGGCAGTATGGATGAACTCGCGGCCAGCACCCTTCGATGCCGCCCCTGAACGCCGGCAGTATCCGGACCTCGCGCAGGCGTCCGTCTCGGCTGCGATCGCCGCCATTCGTTCGGCCGCATGATATCGGTTTCGCCGGCTCGGTACTCGTTAAACACGAATCCGCACGAGCCGCGATCTCGAAGATCTCTGTGGCCCGTGCGGACTCGTTGCTGACTAGACCCCGAAGTACAGCTCGTACTCGAACGGGTGCGGACGCTGCGCGAACGGGAGCAGCTCCTTCTCGCGCTTGTAGTCGATCCAGGTCTGGATGAGGTCCTCGGTGAAGACCCCGCCCTCGAGCAGGAAGTCGTGGTCGTTCTCAAGCGCGATGAGCGCCTCGCCGAGCGACGCGGGAACCTGCGGGATGAGCTTGGCCTCCTCGGGCGGAAGCTCGTACAGGTCTTTGTCGACGGGCTCGTGCGGCTCGATCTTGTTCTTGATGCCGTCCAGGCCGGCCATCAGCTGCACGGCGAACGCCAGGTACGGGTTGCCCGAGGCGTCTGGTGCGCGGAACTCGATGCGCTTGGCCTTCGGGTTGGTTCCGGTGATCGGGATGCGGATCGACGCCGAGCGGTTGCCTGCCGAGTAGACCAGGTTGACCGGTGCCTCGAAGCCCGGGATCAGGCGGTGGTACGAGTTGACGGTCGGGTTCGTGAACGCGAGAACGGCGGGGGCGTGCTTGAGCAGGCCGCCGATGTACCAGCGCGCGATGTCCGACAGGCCGCCGTAGCCCTTCTCGTCGTAGAACAGCGGCTTGCCGTCGTTCCAGAGCGACTGGTGCGTGTGCATGCCCGATCCGTTATCGCCCATAAGCGGCTTCGGCATGAAGGTCGCGACCTTGCCCCACTCGAGCGCCGTGTTCTTGACGATGTACTTGAACTTCAGGATGTCGTCTGCCGCGTGCACCATCGTGTCGAAGCGGTAGTTGATCTCACCCTGACCGGCGGTGCCGACCTCGTGGTGGCCACGCTCGAGGATGAGGCCAGCCTCGATGAGCTTGACCATGATGTCGTCGCGCAGATCGCCGTGCTTGTCGACCGGTGACACCGGAAAGTAGCCGCCCTTGTAGGGCGTCTTGTTGGCGAGGTTGCCGCCCTCTTCGGTGCGGCCGCTGTTCCAGGCCGCCTCGTCGGAGTCGACCTCGTAGAAGCTCTTGTTCTGCTTCACCTCGTAGCGCACGTCGTCGAAGATGTAGAACTCAGCCTCGGGGGCGAAGTACGCGGTGTCGGCGATGCCGGTCGACGCCAGGTACTTCTCGGCCTTCTTGGCCACCTGGCGCGGGTCGCGCGGGTAGATCTCGCCGTTGCGGGGGTTGTAGATGTCGAAGACCAGGATCAGCGTGCGCGAGATGCGGAACGGATCGATGTACGCGGTCGAGATGTCGGGGATGAGCTGCAGGTCCGACTCGTGAATCGACTGGAAGCCGCGGATCGACGAACCGTCGAACATCTGGCCGACGGCGAAGAAGTCTTCATCGACCGTGCTCGCGGGAATTGTCAGGTGCTGCTGGATGCCCGGCAGGTCGGTGAAACGGATGTCGACGAACACGACCTCCGTGTCCTTGATGAATTTCAGGACCTCGGAAGAGTCCTTGAACAGTGGGGTGGACATAGGGAGTTGCTCCAAGGGCCGTAGAACGGAGGGAGGCTGCAGTCCGCAGCCTGACCCGAGAGTATGGCTCCGGGATTTCCCGACGGTGACGCAATTGTTTCCGGCGTGTTACGGGTGGTGGCGAGCCTAGGCTGGATGAGTGTCCACGCAGCCGCCGCGCACCTGGCCGGGGGAGCGATTCGGCCTCCCGGACGACGGCCCTCGGTCGATCGCGAGATTCGGTCGCCGCCTAGGCGGAATCGCCATCGACTGGGCACTCGCGTACGGGCTGTCGTGGTTGTTCTTCCGCGAGAACGACGGCACAGCGAACCCCTGGGCGACTCTCGCGATCTTCGCGGTGCTGACGCTGCTGTTCGAACTGTTCTTCAATGCCAGCATCGGTCACCTGGCACTTCGGATGCGAGTGGTCCCGCTCCGAGGCGGCTCGCTCGCTCCGTGGCGTCCGCTGGTACGCACCGCACTTCTTTGCCTGGCCATCCCGGCCCTGATCTGGGACAGCGATCAGCGCGGCCTGCATGACCGGCTCGCCGGAACCGTGCTGGTGCTCGTTTAGCGGGGTCGCCCTGCCCTCACGCGCGTCGGATCGATCCCCTTCGGGATCGGCAATCCGTTCTTTCCGAGCGAGGCGAGCCGGTTCGAGACCGCAAGCACCTCTGCCTTCGTGAGCACGTTCTTGAAGCGGCCGAGCTTGGCGGGCACCCTGTCTAGCGGGGTGGCGTCGGCATCCGGGCCAACATAGAGAAAGTTCACCGGCACATTGGGCAGGATGCGGTGCACGGTCGCGCGCTCCTTGTCGAGCATCGGCTGGGTGCGCGACCGCGGCCCTTCGCCGATCAGCACGACGCCGCCGCGACCGACGGCGCGGTAGATCGCGTCTTGGGTGCGCGGGCTCACGTTGACGGGCATCTCGCTGCCGGTCCAGTTGCGGCGAAGTCCGCTCTTGAGAACGGCGCCAACGGCACCAGGCTGGCCGGCGATCTGGCCGTACGCCGCCTTTTCGGCGCGGCGACCGAGCACGATCAGTCCGATCAGCACACCCGCCAGCACACCGGCGATGATGTAGAGCACCAGACTGAGGATGCTGCCGCCCAGCAGCTCGCCCAGCACGATCCCGGCGCCGATCGGCACCACCAGGCACAGAATCAGCAGCCAGACGATCGACGAGTCGTACCGCCTCGTCATCTGGAAGACCTGCCACATCTGCTTCAGACGGCCGGGCTCTTTTTCGGGCTTCGTGGAGGGGCGTGCCATTCGTTCAGGATACTGCTTGCGCGAACCCCAGTTCCGCGGCGGCAAGGTGCTGAAGCTGCTCAGGGATGTCGAGCCCCTTCGCCATCATCGACCTGGCCCACAGGCGGCCCGCCCGGTAGCTCGAGCGCACGAGCGGTCCGGCGAGCACTCCGAGAAATCCGATCTGCTCGGCTTCTGCCTTGATCTCGGTGAACTCCTCGGGACGAACCCAGCGCGCGACGGGCAGGTGCCGGGGGGTCGGGCGCAGGTACTGGGTGACCGTGATGATGTCGGTGCCCGCGTCGTGCAGATCTTGCAGAGCTTGCGTGACTTCCGAACGCTCCTCGCCCATGCCGAGGATCAGGTTCGACTTGGTGATCAGGCCGGCAGCGCGACCCTGGGTCAGCACGTCGAGCGAGCGCTCGTAGCGGAAGGCAGGACGGATCCGCTTGAAGATGCGCGGCACCGTCTCGACGTTGTGCGCGAACACCTCTGGCCGGCTCGAGAACACCTCGGCCAGCAGCTCGGGATTGCCCGAGAAGTCGGTCGCGAGAATCTCGACGCCGGTTCCGGGGTTCTGCTCGTGGATCTGCCGAACGGTCTCGGCGTGCAGCCAGGCGCCCTCGTCGGGCAGGTCGTCGCGGGCGACTCCGGTGACGGTCGCGTAGCGCAGGCCCATCGCCGTGACCGACTCGGCGACGCGACGCGGTTCGTCGCGGTCGTAGTCGGCCGGCTTGCCGGTGTCGATCTGGCAGAAGTCGCAGCGCCGGGTGCACTGGCTGCCACCGATCAGGAAGGTGGCCTCGCGGTCTTCCCAGCACTCGTAGATGTTCGGGCAGCCGGCCTCCTGGCAGACCGTGTGGAGGTTCTCCTCCTTCACCAGGTGCTGCAGGGCGGTGTATTCCGGCCCCATCCTGGCCTTGGTCTTGATCCACTCGGGCTTGCGCTCGATCGGCGTCTCGGCGTTGCGCACCTCGAGGCGCAGCAGCTTGCGGCCGGCCGGCTCGTTCGGCCCGGATTCACGAGCAGAGTCGAGGCGACCGTTGGTGATGGTGCTCATGCGTGCACTCGGATGTTCGACGAGACGGAGGCCAGGCTCGGGGCCAGGTGCTCCACGAAGAGCCGCTCGACAATCGGGGCAACGTCGGCGGGGGTGACAACCCTGCCGAGTTCGCGCGTGATGCTGGTGACCCCGGCATCCGCGATTCCGCAGGCGACGATCGGCTCGTACGCCTCGAAGCCGTTGCTGCAGTTGAGCG
>JBDSSQ010000021.1:0-43713 GCA_039928695.1 Pseudolysinimonas sp.
TGCTCAAGGTCACGTACCGTGTCGAGGCGACTCGTGCCGGTGAGCGCACCGACTTCGACCGTCTTGTGGTGGATGTCGAGACCAAGAACGCGATCACCCCGCGCGACGCCATCGCCTCTGCCGGTCGCACACTGACCGAACTGTTCGGTCTGGCGCGCGAGCTCAACAGCACCGCAGAGGGAATCGAGATCGGCCCGGCACCCGTCGACGCCGTGCTCTCAAGCGAACTCAGCATGCCGATAGAAGACCTCGACCTGAGCGTGCGCAGCTACAACTGTCTCAAGCGCGAGGGCATCAACACCGTAAGCGAGCTCGTTGCGCTTTCGGAGACGCAGCTCATGAACATCCGCAACTTCGGTCAGAAGTCGGTGGACGAGGTCAAGGACAAGCTCGTCGAGCTGGGCCTCTCGCTCAAAGACAGCGTTCCCGGCTTCGACGGTGCGCACTTCTACGGCGGATACGACGACGACGAGAGCATCTAAGACCGCGGCTTCCGCGATCTGACGACTCGATACCTGGAGAACCAAGACAATGCCTCAGCCCACCAAGGGTCCCCGTCTCGGCGGCGGTCCTGCGCACGAGCGGCTGCTGCTCGCGAACCTCGCGGCCGCCCTCTTCACGCACAAGAGCATCCAGACCACTGAGACGAAGGCCAAGCGCCTGCGTCCGCTGGCGGAGCGCCTCATCACCTTCGCCAAGCGTGGTGACCTACACGCCCGTCGTCGCGTGCTGGCGACCATCTCAGACAAGGGTGTCGTGCACGAGCTCTTCACCGAGATCGCGCCGCAGATGGCCGAACGCGAGGGCGGCTACACCCGCATCATCAAGACCGGCTACCGCAAGGGCGACAATGCTCCGATGGCCGTGATCGAACTCGTCCTTGAGCCAGTGAGCAAGAAGCCGGCCAGCTCGAAGAAGTCTGCGGCTCGCGCCGATGTCGCCCCGGCAAAGGCCAAGGCCGCCCCGGCGGACGAGTCGGCCAAGAACGACGTCATCGCTGAAGAAGCAGACGAGATCGTCGCCGAGACCGGCACCGACTCTGCTGATGACGCCGCGACGGTCGAGTCCGCGCAGGCGAGCCAGGCACACGCGACCGAGTCGGCCACCCCCGACGAGGCTGTTGCCGGCGCGGAGCCCGACATCGAAGCCACCGACGAAACCGTCGACACCGACGGCGACGCCGACAAGGCATAAATCGTTGTATCGAGGAACGGGTCCGGCCATCGTGCCGGGCCCGTTCCCGCGTTAACCTGTCTGGATGCCGAACCCTCCGTTGAGCGAGCGCGTCGACGCCCCCGCCGAACTGCAGTCGGCCGCAGTTGCCGGACTCGCCTGGCGGCCGGCGACTCTTGACGACGTGGATCACGTCTTCGCGCTCTCCACCGCGATGTCCGCCGCCGATCACCCCGACTGGTCCGAGCCGCGCGAAGAGATCGAAGAACTGCTCACCCTGAGCTTCGTTGACGTGGCGCACGACACGCTGATCGGCGAGGCGGACGGCCGAGTCGTGGCGTTCGGTCAGGCGCTACCGCCGTTCGAACCGGAGACGATCGTGCGGTCGGTGCTCCTCGGGGGTGTGCATCCGGAGTTCAGAGGCCGCGGGATCGGGCGGTCGTTGCTCGGCTGGCTGGAGGGGCGCGGGCGGCAGCAGCTCGCCGCATCCGGGCTCACCCTTCCCGGTTGGTTGATGGCATACACGCAAGACCACAATCCGGGCGGCGGTCGCCTGTTCGAGCGCGCGGGCTTTGACACCGCGCGGTACTTCGCTCAGCTCGAGCGGACTCTTGATGGCGACATCCCCGAGCTCGAACTGCCGACGCCGCTGCAGCTGGTGAACGCCTCGCTCGAGCTCTCGGCGGCGACGAGAGACGCGAAGAATGCGGCATTCCGCGACCACTGGGGCAGCCAGCCCACGCCGCGCGAGGCTTGGGACAACTTCATGGCGGCATCGACCAGGCGGCTCGATCTGTCGTACCTCGCGCTCGAGGGCGATGAGGTGGTCGGGTTGGTAGTCCTCGACGTCAACGAAGATGACTGGCCCCGTCAGGGCTACTCGAGCAGCTACATCGCGCTGGTCGGCGTCGTTGCTCGGTGGCGCAGGCAGGGTGTTGCGCCCGCGCTGCTCGCGGCGAGCCTGGTCGCGTCGCGCAACGCAGGACTCGACCGCATCGCCCTCGATGTGGACAGCGAGAACCCGACGGGTGCGCTCGGCCTGTACACCGGGATGGGGTTCACCACGAAAGACACGTCGCGCGCGCACGTGAAGGCCTTCTGAGCCGTTAGAACGGCGCGGGCAGCGACAGGTTGGAGCGCTCGTCACGCAGCGGCGGCAGCTCGGCGAGGCGCTGCAGCGCGTCTTTGATCGTGCCGGTGAAGACCCTGGCACCAGCGCCGCCGAAGTGGATCTGATCACGGGCCAGCAGCGGAAGAATCGGCTGCGCCGCGTCGTGCCAGTTCGCGAGTTCGACGTTGCGATAGCTCTGCGCGAAGGCCGACAGGATCGCATTGTTGGGCGGGATCCAGGTGCGCGGCGCCTGGGCATTCATGACAATGAGCTCGCGCTGGGGTCCGATTTCGGCGCGCAGTTGCTCGAGCACGGAGCGATCGATCGGCCCGTTGGTGGCGAGGCTGATCACGACGATCTTGCGGAGCGCACCTGCGTCCAGGTCGGCCTGCAGGATTCCGGCCGCCGTTCCCAGGTGGCGTGAGACGGCAGCGTCGATGGAGATGCCGGGCAACTGCTCCTCGAGCGTGGGAGCGGCGGCGAGCATCACAGAGTCGCCGATGGCGGTGATCTGGTCGCCCGCGGCGGGCTTGGGCGCTGTCGAGGGCCCAGCGGTCGGCCCAGCGCCCGGCGAGGCGGTCGCCGATGCGCTGGGGCTCGGCACTGCCGATGGTGACGAGCTGGCATCCCGAATCGCCTGCTGGCCGGCCTCGACGGCGGATTGGGTCTCGCCGACGCCGGGGTCGGACAGCAGCGCGGCGGCGGTGCCGGTGCCTGCCGCGAGCACCAGGGCAACGGCGACGGCCGTCACCGCGACCCGCGCTATCCGCTGACGGAGTGCGGCGGCGTGCCAGCCTGGCCGGATGCCGCGCAGCACGCCGCCGAAGCCCCGTCGCCGGATCGGCTGCTCGACAAACCGGTACGACAGCGCGGCCGCCGCGACGCTGATCACCACGGCGATCCCGCCGAGCGCCCACCCAGAAGCTCCGTCGCGCTGCCAGACGGGGAGAGCGCTGACTACCAGGACGAACACCGGCCAATGCCAGAGATACAGCCCGTAGCTGCGTGTGCCGACCCATCGGAGCACGCCAAGGTCGAGCAGGCGCGCGAGCGGGGTGTTCGGCACCAGGAGGGTGGCGATCACGACCGCCGTGAGCAGGGCAACGATCACGAGTCCGCCCCGGAACGCGAAGGCTGAATCACCGGGCATCATGGCGGCAAACCCGAGGAGCGCCACCAGCGCGAGCGGTCCCGCGATGCCCAGCAGGCGCCGACCCGCACGTGACCACTCCAGCGCGCGGCGCGGCCACGAGATCGCCAGGAGAGCGAGGAACGCGCCGACCGCGAGGCCGAAGGCGTGCGTGTCGGTGCCGTAGTACACGCGGTTCGGATCCGCGGGGGTGTAGAGCACGGCCATCGTGACGGCCGACACAGTGGCGAGCAGCCCGACGAGAACGAGACGGAGCGGGCGCGGCATCCTGACCAGAACGAGCACGACCAGCAGCGGCCACACCAGATAGAACTGTTCCTCGACCGCCAGCGACCACAGGTTGCGGAACAGCTCGGGCAGAGTGTCGCCGAAGTAGCTCGAGCCCGAAACGAGCAGCAGCCAGTTGCTGCTGAAGGTGGCCGCACCGAGCACTTGCCGCCCCAAGCCGACCAGCACATCGCCGCCGATCGCCCACGCCGCCGTGCAGCAGGTCAGCACCAGCACTGCGAGGGCGGGCAACAGGCGTCGAGCCCGGCGCGACCAGAATGCACCGAGCCGGATCCTGCCGGTCTCGTGGCGTTCGCGCAGCAGCAGGGTTGTGATCAAGTAGCCGCTGACCACGAAGAAGATGTCGACGCCGAGGTACCCCCCGATCGTTGTCCCGGGCGTCAAGTGGAACAAGATGACAAGGGTCACCGCGATCGCCCGCACGCCGTCGAGTCCGGCCACGCGGAAGGGCGCCGCCAGCTCGGGCGCCGCGCGCCACGCCGCAGACGGCGGGCGCCTGCGCCGAGCGACGGCGATCAGCGATCTGGGTGCTTTCATGTCGGGTGCTCCAACGGATCAGCGTAGCCGTCGCCCTAGACTCGCCAGGGTGAATGGCGCCGTGCAGATCCCGACGTCGCGCGACGACCGCATCCGGCTGCGCCTCGACATCGCGTACGACGGCACGGACTTCTCGGGTTGGGCTATTCAACCGCGACTACGTACGGTGCAAGGCGAGCTCGAGGTCGCGCTGGCGACGGTGTTCCGCAAGCACGGAACGCCACCCCGCCTGACGGTCGCGGGCCGCACCGATGTCGGGGTCCATGCCCTCGGCCAGGTGGTGCACCTCGATCTGACACCCGCGCAACTGGCCAGCCTTGACCGCCCGCACCGCGGGGGCCCTCCCGCGCGGTCACTCGGCCCGAACGCGCTCGGCCGACGGCTGAACGGGATCGCCGGCCTTAAATCCGACATCGTGGTCACCCGCAGCGCGATCGCCGACGAGGGCTTCGACGCGCGCTTCTCGGCGCTCTGGCGCCGCTATGAGTACCGCATCGCCGACCCGATCGCCGTTCGCGATCCGCGGCGCCGCAATCACACGCTCTGGCATCCTGCAGACATCGACCTCGAGGCGATGGATGCTGCCGCCCGCTCGCTGCTCGGACTCCACGACTTCGCCGCATACTGCCGGCCTCGGCCGGGTGCCACCACGATCCGCACCCTGCAGGATTTCCACTGGAGGCGAGACGCCGATGGGGTGCTGGTGGCGACCCTGCAGGCCGACGCGTTCTGCCACAGCATGGTGCGCGCCCTGGTCGGGGCGTGTGTCGCCGCCGGCGACGGGCGGCTGGCGGTCGAGCGGGCCGCGGGGATCCGCGATGAGACGACCAGGACCTCCGAGTTCATCGTGCTGCCGGCTCGTGGCCTCACCCTGCTCGAGGTGGGCTACCCCGATGCCGCAGAGCTCGCGGAACGCGCCATCCTGACTCGCACGAAGCGGCAGGCGGCCGACTCGGGCGCGTTCGACAACGATGACCCGATCGACTAGTCTTACGAGGTTGTCTTCGCGCACCCGCGGAGCACGTTGAGCCCTCCACCGTCGGGTTCTCGCACACTGTGAGAACGCACACCGGAGTGGGATTCACGAACACCTCGACAGAAAGCAGTCCTTCCGTGACGCGTACGTTCAGCCCCAAGCCGGCGGACATCAAGCGCGAGTGGATCGTCATCGACGCCACAGACGTCGTGCTCGGCCGCCTCGCCAGCCACACCGCCGCCATCCTGCGCGGCAAGCACAAGCCCACCTTCGCTCCGCACATGGACATGGGTGACTTCGTGATCATCGTTAACGCCGAGAAGATCGCCCTCACCGGTCAGAAGCTCGAGAAGAAGCTGGCGTACCGCCACTCGGGCTACCCGGGCGGCCTGTCGAGCGAGACCTACATCGAGATGCTCGAGAAGCACCCGACCCGTGCGGTCGAGAAGGCCGTGCGCGGCATGCTCCCGAAGAACTCGCTGGGCCGCGCCCAGATCAAGAAGCTGAAGGTCTACGCGGGCGCCGAGCACCCGCATTCCGCCCAGCAGCCGAAGACATACACCCTGGGCCAGGTCGCGCAGTAGCGCGCCGCCTCTCCGCGAACAAAGACTTTAGGACAGAGACAAGATGGCCAGCATCGAAGAAGCCCTTCCCGAGGAGCTCGTGCAGAGCTTCACGACCGAGACCCCTGCCGAGGAAGCCCCCAAGGCCCCCCGCCCGGTGCTCAGTGTCCCCGGCTCTGCCGTCGGCCGCCGCAAGGAGGCGATCGCCCGCGCGCGCCTGACGCCCGGCACCGGCACGTACCTGGTGAACGGTCGCACGCTCGAGGAGTACTTCCCCAACAAGCTGCACCAGCAGCTGATCAACGACCCGTTCAAGGTGCTCGACCTGCTGGGCAGCTACGACGTGATCGTCAAGATCACCGGCGGCGGCCCCTCCGGCCAGGCTGGCGCGCTGCGTCTCGCGATCGCCCGCGCACTCAACGAGATCGACCGCGAGAACAACCGTCCGGCGCTCAAGAAGGCCGGCTTCCTGACTCGTGACGCTCGCGTCATCGAGCGCAAGAAGGCGGGTCTCAAGAAGGCTCGCAAGGCCTCGCAGTTCTCGAAGCGGTAATCAGCTTCGGCATCCCATGCCTCGCCTCTTCGGAACCGACGGTGTTCGAGGGCTGGCCAACGGTGAGATCATCACCGCAGACCTCGCCCTCGGGCTCGCTCAGGCTGCCGCAGTCGTTCTGACGCGGGGTCGGCACGCCGACGAGCTCAGAGCCCAGGGCAAGCGGCCGCGCGCCGTGCTTGCGCGCGATCCTCGGGTTTCGGGCGAGTTCATCTCGGCCGCGGTCGCGGCCGGGCTCGCCAGCTCGGGCATCGACGTGCTCGACGCCGGCGTCATCCCGACTCCGGCCGCGGCGTTCTTGGTGGCGGATGTCGAAGCCGACTTCGGCGTCATGGTCTCGGCCTCGCACAACCCAGCCGCCGACAACGGCATCAAGTTCTTCGCGATCGGCGGCACGAAGCTGCCGGATGACGTCGAGGACCGCATCGAGGTCGCCCTCGATCAGCCCAAGATGACGCCGACCGGCGGAGACGTCGGGCGCATACGCCGTTTCGCCGACGCAGAGGACCGCTACGTCGTGCACCTCATCTCGACGCTCGACGTGCGCCTCGACGGCTTGCACGTCGTGATCGACGCGGCCAACGGAGCCGCGGCCGGCGTCTCACCGGAGGCTTTCGCGCTCGCCGGAGCGAAGGTGACCGTGATCGGGGCGGACCCCGACGGCATGAACATCAATGACGGCGTCGGCTCGACCCATCTTGACGGGCTGCGTGCCGTCGTGGTCGAACAGGGCGCAGACCTCGGGATTGCCCACGACGGTGACGCAGACCGCTGTCTCGCGGTGGATGCAGCGGGCAACGTGATCGACGGCGACCAGATGATGGCGATCCTCGCCGTGTCGTTGAAGCAGCGCGGGCTGCTGGCCCGCGACACGCTTGTGGCAACGGTGATGAGCAATCTGGGGCTCCGGCGCGCGATGGCGGAACGCGGCATCCGGCTTCTCGAGACGAAAGTGGGCGACCGCTACGTGCTCGAAGAGCTCGACGCGCAAGAACTCAGCCTCGGAGGCGAGCAGTCCGGCCACATCATCTTCCGTGACCACGCGACGACGGGAGACGGCATTCTCACCGGCCTCCAGTTGGCGGCCGAGATGGCACGCACGGGCAAGACACTGTCTGAGCTCGCTGCGGTCATGACGGTGTACCCACAGGTTCTGGTGAACGTGCCGGGTGTCGATCAGCACGCGCTCGACGGGGATGCCGGCGTGGCCGACGCGGTGCGCGCGGCCGAAGCGAAGCTGGGCGACACCGGCCGCGTGCTGCTGCGTCCGTCGGGAACCGAGCCGCTCGTTCGCGTGATGGTCGAGGCCGCAGACCATGAGGCGGCGGCCAGCATCGCAGAGCAACTGGCTGCGGTTGTTCGGGATCGGCTGACGATTCCGGCCTGAGCGTTGGCCCCGTGGCAGACTCGAAACATGCCACTGCAGGGAGAGTACGCGCCAAGCACAGCAGGCTGGGCCCGCAAGCAAGCCGAGACCTATGAGGCGAGCGGCGGAACAGAAGCGACAGAATTGCGCGGGATGCCCGTCATCGTGCTGACCTCGGTCGGCGCGAAGTCCGGGCTGCTTCGGAAGACCGCACTCATGCGCGTTGAGCACGAGGGCAGCTATGCGGTTGTCGCCTCGCTCGGCGGAGCCCCGAAGCATCCGGTCTGGTATTTCAACCTCGTGAAGAACCCGCAGGTCGAGTTGCAGGACGGCCCCGAGAAGCACGACTACCTGGCGCGAGAGGTATCGGGCGACGAGAAAGCCGTCTGGTGGGAGCGCGCCGTCGCGGCGTACCCGCCCTATGCCGAGTACCAGAAGAAGACGGATCGGCAGATTCCGGTGTTCGTGCTGGAACCCACCAACTAGAGCTTGCGCAGCAGCACGCTCGAGATGCTGTGGTCGGCGCCCTTGCGCAGAACCAGCGACGCCCTGGCCCGAGTGGGAAGCACATTCTGCTCGAGGTTGGGGCCGTTGATCTCGCGCCAGATCGACTGGGCACGTTCAACGGCCTCCGGCTCGCTCAGCTCGGCGTAGCGGTGGAAGTACGACTTCGGGTCGGCGAAGGCGCCCCGCTGCAAACGCAAGAAGCGCTCGACGTACCAGCGCTCGATATCGCTGGTGCGGGCATCAACGAAGATCGAGAAGTCGAAGAGGTCGCTCACCGCGAGCGGGATGCCTGGAGCAGGGGGCTGCAGCACGTTCAAACCCTCGACGATCAGGATGTCGGGCTGGTTCACGACGATCTCTGCCTTGGGCACGATGTCGTAGCTCAGGTGTGAGTAGAACGGGGCGCGGACCTCGGCGGCGCCGCTCTTCACCCGGCTGACGAATCGCAGCAACGCCCGACGGTCGTAGCTCTCGGGGAAGCCCTTGCGCTGCATCAACCCGCGTCGCTCGAGCTCGGCATTGGGAAAGAGAAACCCGTCGGTCGTGACCAACTCAACGCGCGGGGTGTCGTCCCAGCGGCTGAGAAGTTCGCGTAGCAGGCGGGCAGTCGTCGACTTGCCCACCGCCACCGATCCGGCGACCCCGATCACGAACGGGGTGGGCTGCTGAGATTGGCGCAGAAAGGCGGTTGCGGCTTCGGCGGTCGCCCGCGATCCGGTCGCGTACAGGTTGAGCAGGCGGCTCAGCGGCACGTAGACGTCAGAGACCTCGGTGAGGTCGAGGGTGTCACCCAGCCCGCGCAGCCGGACGATCTCTGCCTCGGTCAGGGGCAGCGGGACGCTCGGGGCGAGGTCAGCCCAGTCGGACCGGCTGATCTCGAGAAACGGGGTCTCGCCGCCGGAATGCGTCGAGTCGGACATCCTGGTCATCGTATCCAAAGGTGACCCGCCCGCCGAGACGGCGGCGCGGCGGCGCTCAGGGCGCGCTAGCTAGAATCAGAAGTATGTGTGGAATCGTGGGCTACGTCGGACCTGGCAGCGCGATCGACGTGCTCGTCGGCGGTCTCAAGCGGCAGGAGTACCGCGGCTACGACTCGGCAGGCGTTGCGATCATCGATGACGCCGGCCACCTCGAGATCCGCAAGCGGGCAGGCAAGCTGGGCGTGCTGCTCGGCGATCTGGCAGATTCCGCCATCAACGACGGTCACACCGGAATCGGGCACACCCGCTGGGCCACTCACGGCGGCCCTACAGACGTCAACGCCCACCCGCACCTCGGCGACAACGGCAAGCTCGCGCTCATCCATAACGGAATCATCGAGAACTTCGCCCAGCTCAGGCAGGAGGTTCTCGACGCCGGCGGCGAATTCACGAGCGAGACCGACAGCGAGGTCGCTGCCCTGCTTGTCGGTTCCCTCTACCGCGAGAGCGGAGACCTGACTGAGGCCATGCGCCGCGTTGTCACCCGCCTCGAAGGGGCCTTCACCCTGCTGGTCATGCACCAGGACGAGCCGGGCGTTGTGGTCGGGGCACGTCGCAACTCGCCATTGGTGGTCGGAATCGGCGACGGGGAGAACTTCTTGGGATCGGACGTCGCGGCGTTCGTCGAGCACACGAAGAGTGCTCTCGAGATCGGCCAGGACCAGATCGTGACGATCCGGCCCGACTCCGTCGAGGTCATCGATTTCGCCGGCCACCCGGTCACCCCGAACGCCTTCGAGATCGCCTGGGACGCCTCGGCGGCCGAAAAGGGCGGATGGCCGAGCTTCATGAAGAAGGAGATCAGCGAGGAGCCAGAGGCGGTCGCCAAGACGCTCATGGGCCGTGTGCACGATGGTGTTGTCGTGCTTCCCGAGCTGGACCCACTCGGCGACGTGCTGGCCGACATCGACCGCGTGGTGGTCATCGCCTGTGGCACGGCCGCCTACGCAGGGATGCTCGGCAAGTACGCCATCGAGGCCTGGGCCCGGGTGCCCGTCGACGTGGAACTCTCTCATGAGTTCCGCTACCGCGACCCGGTTCTCACCCCCCGCACCCTGGTGGTCTCGGTCAGCCAGTCCGGCGAGACCATGGACACGCTGATGGCCGTCAAGTACGCGCGCGAGCAGGGTGCCCGCACGCTGTCGATCTGCAACACCCAGGGCTCGACGATTCCGCGCGAGTCCGATGCGGTGCTGTACACCCACGCCGGTCCCGAGATTGCCGTGGCCTCGACGAAGGCATTCGTCGCGCAGGTGACCGCGCTCTACCTGCTCGGGCTCGATCTCGCGCAGCGCCGCGGAACCCTCGACGCCGGCAGGGTGGCCGAGCAGGTGACCGAGCTGCAGAACATGCCGGACAAGCTCGACCAGGTCGTCGAGTCCGCCTCCTCGCGCATCGCCGAACTGGCGCATTGGATGGGCGACACCCAATCCGTGTTGTTCCTGGGTCGCAACGTCGGCTATCCGATCGCGCTCGAGGGTGCGCTCAAGCTCAAGGAGCTTGCCTACATCCATGCGGAAGGTTTCGCCGCTGGCGAGTTGAAGCACGGTCCGATCGCGCTCATCGAACCCGGGCAGATCGTCTTCGTCATCGTGCCGAGCCCGCGCGACCCGTCGTCGCTGCATCCCAAGGTCGTCTCGAACATCCAAGAGATCCGCGCTCGCGGCGCCCGAGTCATCGCGATCGCCGAGATCGGGGATGTCGCGGTCGTGCCGTTCGCAGACGAAGTGATCCGCATCCCGCGCGCCGCCCCGTTGTTCGAGCCGCTGCTCGCGGTGGTGCCGCTCCACATCTTCGGCATGGAACTCGCCACCACGAAGGGCCTCGACGTCGACCAGCCGCGCAACCTGGCGAAGTCGGTCACGGTCGAGTAGCGCGGCGCGCTGGAGCTTAGAGCGAAGCCCATTTCTGGGCTTCGCCGCGACGCCAGCGCCGACGCCCGTCTCGGGCGTCGGTCAGAGAGAATGGGCCTATGGCTATCGCGGGCATCGGCGTCGACGTGGTTGATCTGGCGCGGTTCGAACGTGCCATCACCCGCACTCCGGCACTGCGCGTTCGCTTGTTCGCTGTGGGCGAACGCGACAAGCCGCTTCCCTCGCTCGCGGCCCGGTTCGCCGCCAAAGAGGCGTTCATGAAGGCGCTCGGCGAGTCGACGGGTGTGCAATGGCACGACATGGAGGTCGTGCAAGACGGCCGCGGGGCTCCGACGCTCGTGGTTACCGGTGCCGCGGCCGAGCTGGTCGCCGCGCGGGGGATCGTCGGCATCCACCTCTCGATGACCCACGACGCCGGCGTCGCGGTCGCCTCCGTGGTCTGCGAGACCGCGTGAGCATCCAGGATGCCGCCCCGTTCCGCGAGGCACGGATCGATCTTGACGCGCTGCGCTCCAATCTCGCGATCATGCGCGACACGGTCGCCCCCGCATTGCTGATGGCCGTTGTGAAGGCGGACGCCTACGGGCACGGGGCAGAGCTCGTGGCGCGAGCGGCAGCCGACGCAGGCGCCGACTGGCTCGGCGCCGCCGACATCGCGGAGGGTCTCGCGCTGCGGCGTGCCGGCATCTCGACCCCGATGCTGGCCTGGTTGCACGCTCCGGACGCCGATTTCACCCTCGCCGTTGCCGCAGGTATCGATCTCGGCATCAGCTCGCTCGCGCAGCTTGAACGTGCAGCGGCCACGACCTCGGGGTTGGGGCCGGCGGTCGTGCACCTCAAGGTGGACTCCGGATTGAGCCGCAACGGGATCGCCCCTGCCGAGCGGGCGAGGGTGTTCGAGCGAGCGGCGGCGCTCGAGAGGAGTGGCGGCATCCGGGTTCGAGGCATCTTCAGCCACCTCTCGAACACCTCGCATGCCGACGACGACCGTCAACTGCAAGTCTTCGACCACGCGGTCGCCGAGGCGCGAGCGGCGGGGCTCGACCCGGAACTGCGTCATCTGGCCGCGACCCAGGCCTCCCTGGAACGACCGGCCATGCGATTCGACCTGGTGCGCATCGGGATGGGTCTCTATGGCCTTCCCGCGGCCGAATCGGTGGATGCCGCGGCTCTCGGTCTGCGGCCCGTCATGCAGCTCTCTGCCGCGGTGGCGGCCGTGCGCCGCGTGCCAGCGGGAACCCACGTCTCGTACGGATACACGCATCGCACCGACCGCGAGACCACGCTCGCGCTCGTGCCGCTCGGCTATGCGGACGGGGTGCCGCGCGCCGCGTCGAACCGGGGTGCGGTTTCGATCCGCGGCAGACGATGCCCGGTGGTGGGACGGATCGCGATGGATCAGTTTCTGGTCGACGTCGGCGACGGTCCGGTGCAGCTCGGCGATCGCGCGGTGCTGTGGGGCGACCCGGCAGACGGAGTCCCGAGCGCCGAGGACTGGGCGGCCGCGGCCGACACCATCGGCTACGAGATCGTCACCCGGGTCGGGCCGCGCGTGCCGCGGGTCGCGCGAGCCGCGTCCGGCTCGTGATCGAACTCACCATCGTCGACGCCGCGCAGATGGAGGCGTTGGGTGCTCGACTAGCGCCTCTGTTGCGCGCGGGCGACCTGGTGCTTCTCAACGGGGAACTGGGCGCGGGCAAGACGACGCTCGCGCGCGGGCTGGGCGCAGCGCTCGGAGCCCGTGGCGCGGTCACCAGCCCGACCTTCGTGCTGGCGCGCGAGCATCCCACCGCCTCGGGGGTGCCCCTGGTGCACGTTGACGCTTACCGGCTGGCTACCGGGCGCGAGCTCGACGATCTCGACCTCGACTACGAGCACGCGATCGTCGTCGTGGAGTGGGGAGCGGGCAAGCTCGACGGGGTGAGCGAGTCGTGGCTGTCGATCAATATTGCGCGCGCGGCCGTGAACGCGACCGCGTTTGACCCTGAACTCGTCACCGACGAACACCGTCACGTGCGGATCGTCGGCACCGGCCCGCGCGGCCTCGAGCTCGAAGCATCCCTGCGGGCCGCCGAATAGGCTGAACGGGTGCTGCTCGCGATCGACACCTCAGCGGGCACCAGCGTCGCTGTCGTCGATCGCGACCTCGGCATTCTGGCGCAGGCAGACGAGGCCGACACCCGGCGGCATGCCGAGGTGATCGGAACCCTGATCAAGAGCGTCCTCACCGACGCGGGGGTGTCACCGGCTCAGCTGAGCGGGGTCGTCGCGGGGATGGGCCCAGGCCCGTTCACCGGGTTGCGCGTCGGCATCGCCGCCGCACGGGCGTTCGCGTTCGGGATCGGCAAGCCGGTGATCCCGCTGATCTCGCACGACGCGCTGGCCCTCGACCTGCGCGAGCCGCTGCTCGTCGTGACCGATGCCAGGCGGCGCGAGGTTGCCTGGTCGAGCTACGCGGTCGGCGACGACCTCGGGCTCCCGGTGCGCGTCGCCGGCCCGCAGCTCGCCCTTCCCGCAGACCTCGAAACCGATATCGAGGGTTACAGCGGCTACCGACGACTGGATGCGGCGGCCATTCCCGCTGGCGCCCTCGGCATGCTCGGCGAGCGCTTGTTCGCCGCCGGCCGCGCGTTCGGTCCCGGTGAGCCGCTGTACCTGCGGCCGCCAGACGTGACGCTCTCGTCCGGTCCGAAGCGGGTGAGTTGATGGCTGCCGCCCACCTGCCGAGCATCCGCCGCGCAACCCTCGACGATCTTGACGCGATCATGCGGCTCGAGACCAGCACCTTCGGCTCCGACGCGTGGTCGCGCGGCAGCATGCGTGCCGAACTCGGCTCACGGCACGGGTACTACCTGGTCGCCGAGACGGGCGAGACGTCGCATCCGGATGCCGCGATCGCAGGCTATGCGGGATTGCTCGCGCCCGCCGGCTCCGGCCAGGCCGACATCCAGACCATCGCCGTCGCGCCCGAAGCCCGGCGGCACGGCCTCGGACGCGCGCTGATGGTCGCGCTCCTCGACGAGGCACGGTTGCGCACGGCGGCCGAGGTGTTTCTCGAGGTGCGGGCCGACAACCCTGATGCTCAGGGTCTCTACGCCTCCCTCGGATTCGAGCAGATCGCCGTGCGTCCGCAGTACTACCAGCCCGACGGCGTTGACGCGCACATCATGCGGCTGGATCTCGGGGGCGAATCGTGAACCGCGACGCTCTCGTGCTCGGCATCGAGACCAGCTGCGACGAGACCGGGGTCGGCATCGTGCGCGGCACGACACTGCTGGCCAACGCGATCGCCAGTTCGATGGATGAGCACGCGCGCTACGGCGGCGTTGTGCCCGAGGTGGCCGCGCGCGCGCATCTTGAGGCACTGCGTCCGACCCTCGAGTCGGCGCTCGACGAGGCCGGAGTCACCCTCGGCGACCTCGACGGGATCGCCGTGACGAGCGGTCCGGGGCTGGCCGGGGCGCTCATGGTGGGCGTCGGGGCTGCCAAGGCGCTGGCGATCTCGCTGGGCATCCCGCTCTACGCCGTCAACCACCTCGTCGGGCACGTCGGCGCCGATCTGCTGCACCGCCCGGATGAGCCGGAACACGAGCTCGAGCTGCCGACGATCGCGTTGCTGGTCTCGGGCGGGCATACCTCGCTGCTGCTGGTGCGCGACCTGGCCAACGACGTGGAGCTTCTGGGCGAGACCATCGACGACGCAGCAGGCGAGGCTTTCGACAAAGTGGCGCGGCTGCTCGGGCTGCCGTACCCGGGCGGTCCGCAGATCGATCGGGCTGCGGCGACCGGCGACCCGTTGGCGATGCGCTTTCCCCGTGGCCTGACCGCCCCCAAAGATCTGGAACGGCACCGCGACGACTTCTCGTTCTCGGGGCTGAAGACCGCCGTCGCTCGTTGGGTCGAGGCGGTCGGTGATCGTGGCGAGAGCGTATCGATTCCGGATGTCGCGGCGAGCTTCCGCGAGTCGGTCGCCGACGTGCTCACCGCGAAGGCGATCGCGGCGTGCCAGCGGCTCGGCGTTCCACGCTTGCTTCTCGGGGGCGGCGTCGTGGCCAACGCGCGGGTGAGGCAGTTAGCGCAGGAACGGGCGGATGCCGCCGGCGTGACCCTGCGCATCCCGCCCCTGGCGCTGTGCACAGACAACGGCGCGATGATTGCGGCGCTCGGCGCCCGCCTCATGAGCGAGGGTCACGAACCCTCCGGGCTCGACGTCGGCGCCGACTCCACTCTGCCGGTGACGACGATCCAGGCCTGAGCCCGGCGCGCTCCGATTGACAGGGTCGGGGGCCACTGCGAGGCTGACCGCATGCCAGACAAGAAACCGCCAGTTCAACCAGTTCCGCCTGTTCCGCCAGCCGCGCCGGATGCGATCGTGCCGCCGCAGCCGAACCCGTACGCTCAGCCGGTCGCGCAGCCGAACCCGTACGCGCAGCCGGTCGCGCAGCCGAACCCGTACGCGCAGCCGAACCCGTACGCGCAACCCACTCCCTACGGAGCACCCGGATACGCGTACGCGCCCCGGACGAACACCCTGGCAATCGTCGGCTTCGTCCTGTCGTTCGTCGTCAGTGTTGCGGGCATCATCTGCGGCCACATCGCGCTGAGCCAGATCAAGCGAACCGGCGAGGGCGGCCATGGGCTGGCTCTTGCCGGAGTGATCATCGGCTACGCGTTCACGGGTTTCTGGGTGCTCTATATCGTGTTCGTCATCGTGGCGATCGCGATCAGCGTGGGCAGCGGCTACTCCACGTATTCGGGCTAGCGCGATGACTGCGGGGCTGCCTTCGGGCGGCCACCGAGGTGGAAACACGCCGCGACCCCCGTTGACAGCGCCCACTCAGGCTGGGAGCATGAGCACCGCTACTCCACCCAACGACTTAAGGAGCAATCGGACAATGACCGATGCAACCCCCACGCCCCCTCCGGCAATGACGCCCGCACCGGCTGCCGCCGGTCCGAAGCAGACGCAGAGCCTCGTCGGCTTCATTCTCGGCATCGCATCGGTCGTGTTCTGCGCCACCGGTTTGATCGCCATCGCCGCAGGCATCGCCGCGATCATCATCAGCAACAAGGCGAAGAAGTCGGAGCCCGGCGCCCCGAGCTGGATGCACCTCGTGGGTGTGATCACCGGAGTCGCGGGCATTGTCCTCGGACTGATCGTCGGCATTTCGATCGCCTTTTCGATCATCGCACCGCTCCTCATTGCCAGCACCTACGGAGTCGGCAACTACTAAGCCATCACAACAAAGAGGGCCGGGCGTTCGCGCTCGGCCCTTTTGGCATCCCGAGGTCGGGCCCGAGCGCCGTTAGAGCCGCTCGGCCAGCAGCGCCACCCTGGCACCCGCGACGCGGGTCAGCACCAGGGTCGCCGACGCGTCGCCCTTCAGTGCGAGCCGAGACCGGAACGCCGCGGGGTCGACATCCACACCGCGCTTCTTGATCTCGAGCGCACCGATCCCGCGCGCCGCGAGCTCCTTCTTGAGCGTCTTCACGTCGAGCGGGAAGCGCTCGAGCACTCGGAATCCTGCGCCGAACGGGGTCTCGGGCGCCGCGTCACAGGTGATCCAGGCGATCGTGGAGTCGAGCATCCGCCCGCCCACGCCACCGCTCCCAGGGCTGCCGGACAGGCTGCGAGCCAGATCGCCGATCAGGCGTGCCCGGATGACCGCGCCATTCGGTTCGAGCAGGTACTCGCCCAGCGCGCCGACCTCGGCGTCTTCGCTGTCGTGGGCCGCCGTCAGTTCTGCGGCAGACCCGGAGCGCAGCACCAGCGCCGCGCGTCCCACTCCCGGTCTCGCCAGAGCGCCCGACCAGACCGCGAGTTCAACGACCTCCCCGTCGACAGATACCCATTGCGCCTCGCCTTCCGCGGGCAACAGTGACCGGTCGAGGCCTGGCCCCAGCTTGATCCCGGTCGGCAGCGTCTCGGCCAGCGCGAAGGCCCAGTCCAGCGCCGGTGACCAGTCGGCCGGGTTGTCGAGGCGCCGACCCGCGGCGCGCCGAGCAGGATCGAGCCAGACCCCGCCCACCCCCGTGAGGTCCGTGCTGGTCGCGTCGCCGAGCTCGACTCGTGCCGCGTCGAATGGCGCGAGGTTGAAGCTCGCGATGGCGGCGGTGGCCCCGTCCCGCTCCACGGCGAGTACGCCCAGGTCGAGGGCAGCCATGGCCAGCGCGTCGGCTCCGATGCCGCAGCCCAGGTCGGCGACCACGTCGATCCCTGCGCCCGCGAAGCGGCCGGCGTGCAGCGAGGCGACGCTGAGCCGGGTCGCCTGCTCGAGGCCGTCGGCGGTGAACAGCATCCTGGCCGCGAAGTCGCCGAACTTGGCACGCGCCTTGGCTCGCAAGCGGGCCTGGCCGAGCACCGCGGCGACCAACTCGCCCGAGTGTCCGGCGCCTCGAAGACGCGACACGATCCGCACCACGTCGGCGGTCGCCTCGATCGGTCCCACCTCATCGAGCAGCCGCAGACCTTCCGGCGAGAGCAGCGCGCGAAGCTCGGCGACATCCATTCGGCCACCGTACTTGCTCGGTGATCTGTCCAAATGAAGGAGATACGCCCTCTCTGGAGCCCAGACCGCCGCGATCCGGATGGCACGTGCGGTTTTCTCCTTCATTCGGTCGTTCGTCAGGCGTGACCTCGCCGTACGAGCGCGCAGCGCGGGCTGGCACTCGCATTGATCGACTGCTAACGAAGGGCCTATAGTTGTTCTGGCACTCTCGAAGGGAGTGTGCCAACCCATGAGTTTTAGAAAGAGGTCACCCGTGTCGGTCAGTATCAAGCCGCTCGAAGATCGCATCGTCATCAAGCAACTCGAGGCGGAGCAGGTCACCGCGTCCGGTCTGGTCATCCCGGACACCGCGAAAGAGAAGCCGCAGGAGGGCGAGGTTGTCGCGGTGGGCCCCGGTCGTATCGACGACAACGGCAACCGCGTTCCCCTCGATGTCGCCGTCGGCGACACCGTGATCTACTCCAAGTACGGCGGCACTGAGGTCAAGTACGGCGGCGACGACCTGCTGGTCCTGTCGGCTCGCGACGTGCTGGCCGTCGTCGTCAAGTAGTCCGGCGTCAAGTAGTTCTCAGCGTCACGATCCCGCCGGTCACCGGCGAGATCCTGCCGAAGGGCCCGCGGTTCGCCGTCAGGCCCTTCGTGCGTTCCCGGCGCGGATACGCTGACCGGGTGAGCAGTCCAGCAGACCCCGCGCTCGAAAGGGTCGAGGCGGGGCCGGCGGCAGTGCCACCGAGCCGGTTGGCCGCCGGCCTCATCTTCTCCATCAGCTCGTATGTGCTGTGGGGATTCCTCCCGGTCTACTTCTTGCTGCTGTCGCCGACCGGCGCGTTCGAGATCGTGGCGTATCGCATCCTGTTCTCCCTGATCTTCTGCGCCCTGCTGCTGACGATCACGCGCGGCTGGGGGCGGCTGGCGGCGCTCGTGAGGCAGCCGCGGATCCTGTTCACCATGGCCCTTGCTGGCGTCTTCATCTACGTCAACTGGCAGGTCTTCGTGCTCGCCGTGACCAGCGGTCACGTGATCGAGGGAGCGCTCGGCTATTTCATCAACCCGGTCTTCACGGTGCTCCTCGGCGTGATCTTCTTGCGTGAACGGCTGCGGCCGGCGCAGTGGGTGGCCGTCGGAATCTCGGCCGTCGCGATCGTGGTCATCGCCGTCGGCTATGGCACCTTTCCCTGGATCGCCATCGCCCTCACCCTGTCGTTCGGCCTCTACGGCTTCATCAAGAAGCGAGTGGGACATCAGGTGGATGCCATTGGCGGCCTGACCCTCGAGACCGCCTGGCTCGTCCCTGTTGCGGCGGTGCAGCTGATCCTGGTCGCGACCTCGAGTGGACTGACGCTGACGGCCGGCGGCCCGGGCCATGCGGTGCTGATCGTGCTGGTCGGGGTCGCGACGGGCTTGCCCCTTCTGCTGTTCGCGGCAGCGGCGGCTCGGCTGCCCCTGATCGCGATCGGCCTCAGCCAATACCTGACCCCGGTGCTGCAGTTCATCCTCGGGGTCGTGTTTCTCGGCGAGGCGATGTCGACAACGCGCTGGATCGGATTCGTGCTGGTGTGGGTCGCTCTGGTCGTGCTCACCGTTGACCTGATCCAGGCGGCCAGGGCAGCGCAGGGCAAGCGCCGCGCCTCCCGCGCAGCCGTCTGAGCGCGCGTTAGGGTCGCTTCGAACCCGAAAGGACTCCGGATGCGCCCCGCGACCCGAGTCGGCACCTTCCCGCGAGCGGGACTCGGGGTCGCCATGCTGGTGGCCGCCGGATTGCTCGCCGGTTGCGCAGCGCCGGCCCCGATGCCGATCCCGACCCCGACCCCCACGGCGACGCCGATCGGAGATGGCGTTCTGCGCATCGGCACGCTTTTCCCGTCGACCGGCGCCACCGCCTTCCTCGGGCCGCCCCAACTCGACGCGGTGAAGGTTGCCGTCGCCGACATCAATGCGGCCGGCGGTGTGAACGGCAAGCCGGTGGTGCTGCTCAGTGACGATTCGGGCGATGCCTCGACTCAGACGGCGGAGGCGTCCCTTGCCGACTTGGTCAAGAAGGGGGCTGACGTCATCATCGGCCCCTCGTCGTCCGTGCTGTCGCAGCGGCTGCTGACCGCGGCGGCTGCCGCGCAGGTCGCGCTGATCTCGCCGGCCGCCACATATCCGCAGCTGTCGTCTCTCGACACTCAGAACGTGTTCTTCCGCACCATCCCGTCGACGGCCCTGCAGGGCGTCGCGCTGGGGACCCTGCTGCCCTCCAAGAAGCTCCTGAAGGTCGCCCTGGTCTCCACAAGTGACCAGATCGGCCAATCCATCGTCTCGACCCTTCACGACACTCTGACGGCGCACGGCGGCAGTCTGGTCGCGAACGTCGCTCTCACCGCGTCGTCTGCTCCCGCCGACGTCATCGCGCTGGTGAAGAAGGCGGCTCCGGATGCCGTGGTGCTCGATACGCCAGACAACGGCGCGCAGACCAGGGCGCTCATCACCGCGCTGGCCAGCGGCGGATTCGGAGGAGCCAAGCTCTGGCTGACCAGCCAGAACCTTGCCGACTACTCCCAAGCGCTCCCCGCCGGCCAGCTGACCGGAGCGAGCGGCATTCTGGAGGGGGCGGACGCCCCCGCGGCGTTCCAGGCCAAGTTGAAGGCCGTCGACCCGGGGATCGGCTCCTTCCAGTACGCGCCTGAGGCCTACGACGCGACGATCCTGGCCGCGCTCGCGGCGACATTGGCGCACGACGATGCGGGAATCCGCCTAGCCACGCACGTGCGCGCCGCGTCGGTCGGGGGCATCAAGTGCACGAGCTATTCAGAATGCCTCGACGTGCTCGTCACGGAGCCGGCGATCGACTACGACGGTCTCAGCGGCGCCCTGAATCTCGACGCGGCAGGCGATCCGACCTCGGCGAGCTATGGCGTGTACACATACACGGCCGACAACAAGTACGCGCGCAGCGGGAGCATCGCGGGCTGATCCGGTAACGGAACATAACGAATTGCGGGGATTTCCGAGACGCCCGCTGCGACCGATGCTCATTTGAAACATCTCGTGACTTGCCCGAAACAAGGCAAGGAATAGGGTTCATTCCAATGAGAAAACCCCGCTCTTCGAGCGGTTACTTCTTTTCATGCATCAGAAAGGTCATCACAGTGAAACTCTCCACCCCCAGCCGGCGCCTTATCGCCGGCCTCGCCGGAGCGGCAGCCATCGCGCTGATCGTCACCGGTTGTGCCACCTCGACGCCGTCGGCGTCGACAGCCCCCTCCGACTCGGGCAAGGCCCTCCCGGCGGTCGCCGCCTGTGGCTCCGGCGAGGACTCGTCGTCGGTCTTCGCCCTCGGCTCGTTCCTGCCGCTTACCGGCTCGCTGTCGTTCCTCGCGCCGCCGGCTGTCGCCGGCGTCGGCGCCGCGTTGTCGGACATCAACGCAGCAGGCGGTGTCAACGGCAAGAAGGCCTGCATCATTTCGCAGGACTCCAGCGACGGTGACCACAAGGCCTCCGGCGACTCGAACGTCAAGGCGCTCATCCAGGCCAAGCCGTCGGCGATCGTCGGGCCGGAGTCCTCCAGCGTCACGCACAACATCCTGCCGGTGACCCAGCCCACCAACACGATCGTCTTCTCGCCTGCGGCGACCGACGACGCGCTGGCCGGTGAGGCGCACTTCTTCCGCAACGTCGCTCCGAACGCTGCTGAGGGTGACGCGCTCGCCAAGCAGATCCTGACCGACGTGCCCGGCGCGAAGGTCGGCATCCTGGTGTTCAACGACGCCTACGGCATCAACCTGCGTGACACGCTCGCATCCAGCCTGAAGGCCGGCGGCGGTTCGGTCGTCTACGGAGGTGCCGGTCAGGAGTTCCCCTCGACCGAGACCTCGTTCGGCACGATCGTGAACAACGTTCTGGCTACTCAGCCCGACGTGATCGCGATCATCGCCTTCGACCAGACGTCGCAGATCCTCCCGGCTCTTGGTTCGGCCAACTTCGCCGGATCGAAGCTCTACTTCGTGGATGGCAACCTGAGCGACTACAGCAAGACGGCCGGCGTTCCGGACCTGACGGGCGCTAAGGGTACCCAGCAGGGTGTTGACGCCGACAAGACGTTCAAGAACAAGCTGGACGCCTGGTACAAGGCGAACGACGGCAAGGGCAAGGGCCTGGGCGGCATCTTCAACTACGGTCCCGAGTCCTACGACGCGGTGGTCACGCTGGCCCTCGCGGCCGACCTGGCGAAGAAGAACGACTCGGCCTCGATTGAGCCGTTCATCCTCCCGGTGACCGGTACAACGGGCGGCAAGGCCTGCAAGAGCTACGCAGACTGCCTGAAGCTCATCTCGGGTGGCGCGACGGACATCTGGTACCAGGGCCCGTCGTCCATCGGTCCGTTGAACGACCAGCACAACCCCTCGACGGCATACGTCGGGATCTACGAGGCTTCGGGTAAGAACACCGCAGCCAAGTTCCTCACCGGAGTGAAGGCGACGATCAGCAAGTAGTCTTCGCTGCACCAGACGGGTGCCGGTCATCGCGATCGGCACCCGTCTCATCCCGGAAGGTCCCCCTATGCTTCATGCCACCCGCCGATGGGGCAGCATCGCCGCCGCCGCCACGGCTCTCGTCGTGGCCGGTCTGCTCGGTCTGGTCGGCTCGGGTTCCGCGCTCGCCGACAGTCCGATCACGAGCGGCACCAGTTGCGTGGCCAACGACACGACCGGATGCCTCCAGGGCAAGGTCATCGACGACAACCGCAACCCTGTCCCCGGCGCCAAGATCACGGTCACGGCGCCGTCCGGTGCGACGGACTCCGCGAAGACGGCCAAGAACGGCTCGTTCTTCTTCGCCGTGACCGAGGCCGGCGCCTACAAGGTCGACCTCGACGCCGCGTCGCTTCCCAAGGGCGTCACGCCGAAGCTCGCGACGCTCACCGTCACGGTCGAACTCAGCAACATCTCGCCGGCGGGCTTCGCCCTCAACGGACACGTGAAGGGCTCGGTCAATAGTGGTCCCGCCGCCGTACCGCTCTACCAGCTCGTCTGGCAGCAGTTCTCGCAGGGACTTTTGCTCGGGCTCTTGCTGGCCCTCGCGGCGATCGGCCTCTCGTTGATCTACGGAACTACGGGCCTCTCAAACTTCGCTCACTCAGAGCAGATCACCCTCGGAGGCTTTCTCGCCTACGTGTTTGCGGTTCAACTGGGTCTCAACATCGTCGTTGCTGCCCTCCTGGTGATCGCCTGCACGGCGCTATCCGGCTACCTCCAGGACAAGCTGATCTGGGGGCCACTGCGCAAACGTGGCTTGGGACTCACCCAGCTGATGATCGTGACGATCGGTCTCTCGTTGGCCCTTGAGTACATCTTCCAACTGATCTTCGGGGCGCGGGTGTATCCGGTCGCCACCGATCTCGAGCTCAACACCGGGCCGCTCGACATCACGCCGGTTGCCTATTGGTCGATGCTCGTGTCGATTGTTGTGCTGGCACTGGTGGGCCTTGCCTTGACGTTCACCCGCCTGGGCCGCGCCACCCGGGCGGTCGCAGACAATCGAGCGCTCGCCGCGGCCTCCGGGATCGACGTGGAGCGGGTCATCCGCATCGTCTGGATCGTGGCGACGGGACTCGCCGGGCTCTCGGGCGTGCTCTACGCTCTCGTCAACGGCGGCGTCTATTGGTTGACAGGAGCTCAGCTGCTGCTTCTGGTTTTCGCCGCGGTGACTCTTGGCGGGATCGGCACCGCATTCGGCGCGCTGGTCGGCTCGCTCATCATCGGGGTTGTCGCCAACATGAGCACGCTGTTCATTCCTCAAGACCTCAAATACGCCACAGGCCTTGTGATCTTGATCGTTGTCCTCCTGGTGCGCCCGCAGGGCATTCTGGGGCGTCGGGAGAGGATCGGCTAACACCATGGATATCGGCTTCTATCTCAACTCCCTGTTCACCGACTTCGGATCGACGATCCTGTCGGTGATCACCGCGTCGTACGTCATCGCCGCCATCGGTCTGAACATCCACTTCGGCTTCACCGGCCTGCTGAACATCGGTCAAGCGGGCTTCATGCTGATCGGGGCGTACGGATTCGCGATCACCGTGAAGTTCACGCAGAACTTCTGGCTCGGCGTCGTCGTCGCGCTGGTGGCCGCCGTGCTGTTCGCGCTTGTCCTGGGTCTGCCCACCCTGAAGTTGCGAGGCGACTATCTGGCCATCGTGACGATCGCGGCTGCCGAGATTCTGCGATTGCTCGGTGATAATCAGCTGCTTGCGCCGTTCACAGGAGGCACCTTCGGAATCCCGGGTTCCGTCTTCTCCAAGCCGTTCGCGGCTCTCTCGCCCTTCCCGCAATCCGGGCTGTTCCAGATCGGACCTTACAACTACCCCTTCACAGAGGGCGACAGCTGGTGGCTGCGGATCGTGGCGTGGAGCGCCGTCATCGTCTGTCTCGTCATTTCGTTCCTGCTGGTGCGCAGCCCGTGGGGGCGTGTGCTTCGCGGCATCCGCGAAGACGAGGATGCCGTGCGCAGCCTCGGCAAGAACGTGACGGTCTATAAGACCCAAAGTCTCGTGATCGGCGGTCTGTTCGGGGCAGGCGCTGGCATTGTGAACGTGCTGGCAACCTCGGTGTCTGCCGATGCGATGGGACGCACCCTGACCTTCGAGCTGTACACCTGCCTGCTGCTCGGTGGGGCAGCGACGGTCTTCGGACCACTTCTGGGTACCTTCCTGTACTGGTTGGTGCTGGTGTTCCTGCGCGACACGATCGGGTTCTGGGTACCGTCGGGAGTCTTGAGCCAGCAGCAGATCCCTCAGGTGACCTGGATCTTCGTCGGCATCGGGCTGATGCTGCTGGTGATCTTCAGACCGCAAGGACTGTTGGGCAATAAGAAGGAGTTGGCCTTCGGTGACTGACACCTCGAAAACCCGCGACTTGAAACTCCGCGACGCGAAACCCCACGATCCCGAGTACGACTACGACAGGGCTGAACTTCGCAAGAAGCTCGACAAGGTCGATGAGCTGCCAGGGTCTGCCAAGCCGAACCCGATCCTGACGGTCGACCGCATCACCCGACGGTTCGGTGGGATCGCGGCCGTCGATGTCGATCATCTCGAAGTTCAGAAGGGGTCGATCACCGCGCTGATCGGGCCCAACGGCGCAGGCAAGACCACGTTTTTCAACCTGATCACCGGGTTCGACATCCCAGACAACCTCCAGAGCGGCGGCGCGAAGGCGCACTGGGAGTTCCAGGGCCGGGAACTGGCTTCGACCAGCGCATACCGCGTAGCTCGCTCGGGTATGGTGCGCACCTTTCAGCTGACCAAGGCGCTGTCGGCTATGACGGTGATGGACAACATGCTGCTCGGGTCGCAGGAGCAGACCGGCGAGCGCCTGTCGCGCTCGGCGATCTGGCCTTTGTGGCGAGCCAAGGAGAGGGTGATCAGGGCTCAGGCAGAAGATCTTCTTGAGCGCTTCAAGCTCCTCGAGAAGAAGGACGACTACGCGGGCAGCCTGTCCGGTGGCCAGCGCAAGCTGCTCGAGATGGCGAGGGCGCTGATGAGCGATCCGGCCATGATCATGCTCGACGAGCCCATGGCCGGCGTGAACCCCGCGCTGACTCAGTCGCTTCTCGGCCACATCCAAGACCTTCGCGACACGGGCACCACAGTGCTGTTCGTCGAGCACGACATGCACATGGTTCAGTTCATCTCGGATTGGGTCGTCGTGATGGCGGAGGGCAAGCTGGTTGCCGAGGGCAAGCCCAAGAGCGTGATGCAAAGCCAGGCCGTCATCGATGCGTACCTCGGCTCGCACCACGATCAGGATCTGGGCGACGATTCCGTGCTCAACGAAGACTTCCAAGAGGCGATCAAGGAAGAGGAAGCTGAGCTGACCAAGGAGCAGCAGGCCATCGAGGCGTACGCAGACTCGGTCCGTGCCCAGGAAGGAGACGCGAACTGATGGTGGTCTACTCAGGAAACGGGAAGCCGCTGGTCAACGCCGAGGAGCTGTACGCGGGCTATCTGCCAGGTGTCGACATCCTGCACGGGTGCAACCTCGTGGCATACCCCGGCGAACTCGTGGGGATCATCGGCCCAAACGGAGCAGGCAAGTCGACGCTGCTGAAGGCCCTGTTCGGCCTGGTTCCCGTCCGTTCGGGCCGGGTGACCCTTGGCGGGGAAGACATCACGAACCAGAAGGCCAACAAGCTGGTTCAGACCGGTGTCGGCTTCGTGCCGCAAACCGACAACGTGTTCCCATCGCTCACGATCGAAGAGAACCTGCAGATGGGGCTTTTTCTGCGTCCGCGACGGCTGGCAGAGCGGTTGGACGCGATGTACGAGCTGTTCCCGGTGCTCGGGCAACGTCGCCGGCAGCGCGCAGGAGGGCTCTCGGGGGGCGAGCGCCAGTCGCTCGCGATGGCACGAGCCCTCATGATGGAGCCGAGCGTGCTCCTGCTCGATGAGCCGTCAGCCGGGCTGTCGCCGGTACGGCAAGACGAGACTTTCATCCGCACCCGCAAGATCAACATGACGGGTGTCACGGTGATCATGGTCGAGCAGAACGCCCGTCGCTGCCTGCAGATCTGCGACCGCGGATACGTGCTGGATCAGGGCCGCAACTCGTACACAGGGACCGGTCGAGACCTCGCGAAAGACCCGAAGGTGATCGAGCTGTACCTCGGCACCCTCGCAGAAGACGTCGCAGCCTCCTAAGAATCGGCCAGCTCGCCCGAGGGGGCTGGAATGCGCGCGAGGGATCGCCCGTTAACATGGGTCAACCGCGCTTCGCCGTCGCAGCCGGCCTCACACTCGCGCGACACAGAGGAACCGCATGGACCAGAGTTCCGGCCAGCCAGATCCGTTCGGATTCGTCGGCCTCACCTATGACGACGTGATGCTGCTTCCGGGTCATACGGACGTCATCCCGAGCGAGGCGGACACCACATCGCGCCTCACGCGCCGGATCTCGCTGAGTGCGCCGCTCGTCTCGAGCGCGATGGACACCGTCACCGAGTCACGCATGGCCATCGCCATGGCCCGCCAGGGCGGACTCGGCGTTCTGCACCGCAACCTCTCCATCGAGGATCAGGCCACTCACGTCGACAAGGTCAAGCGCAGCGAATCGGGCATGATCACGAATCCGGTGACCACGACTCCGGATGCCACCGTCGCCGAGGTCGACGCGATCTGCGGCCAGTTCCGGGTCTCGGGTCTGCCGGTCGTCGAGGGCGACGGAACCCTGGTCGGGATCATCACCAACCGTGACATGCGCTTCGTGTCGCCCTTCGAGAAGTCGACGACCCTCGTGCGCGACGTCATGACGAAGATGCCGCTCATTACGGCTCCAATGGGGATCGACCCGGATTCCGCGGTCGCCATCTTCGCGCAGCACAAGATCGAGAAGCTCCCGCTCGTCGACTCCAACGGGAGGCTGAGTGGACTCATCACCGTCAAAGACTTCGAGAAGACCGAGAAGTACCCGAACGCCACCAAAGACGGGGCAGGACGGCTTCGCGTCGGCGCGGCGATCGGATTCTTCGGCGACGCGTGGGATCGCGCGGGCGCGCTGCTCGACGCCGGCGTCGATCTGATCGTCGTCGATACCGCCAACGGCGACTCCCAGGGCGTGCTCGACATTATCCGTCGGCTCAAGAGCGACTCGGCGTTCGACGAGATCGACGTCATCGGCGGCAACGTCGCGACTCGCAATGGGGCGCAGGCCCTCGTCGATGCGGGCGCCGACGCGATCAAGGTCGGCGTCGGTCCAGGGTCCATCTGCACAACGCGCGTGGTGGCGGGCGTCGGCGTGCCCCAGGTGACAGCGGTCTACGAGGTGTCTCTCGCGGCGCGCGAGACGGGCATCCCGGTGATCGCCGACGGCGGCCTGCAGTATTCGGGTGACATCGCCAAGGCACTGGTCGCCGGCGCGGACACCGTCATGCTCGGCTCGCTGCTCGCGGGCACCGACGAAGCGCCCGGGGATTTGGTCTATGCGAATGGCAAGCAGTTCAAGAACTACCGCGGCATGGGATCGCTCGGCGCCCTGAGCGACCGCGGCAAGAAGACCTCGTACTCCCGCGATCGTTATTTTCAGGCCGACGTCCCCTCGGACGCGCAACTCATCCCCGAGGGGATCGAAGGCCGCGTGCCCTATCGGGGCGCCTTGGGCGCCACGGTGTACCAGCTGGTGGGCGGGCTGCGGCAGTCGATGTTCTACGTGGGCGCCCGCACGATCCCCGAGCTCAAGCAGCTGGGCAAGTTCGTGCGCATCACTCCCGCCGGGCTCAAGGAGTCGCACCCGCACGACATCCAAATGACCGTCGAGGCGCCGAACTACTCGCGCTAGTCAGCAGCAGGGCTCACAGGAGGCATCATGTCGGAATCACGATCACGAGCGGGCGGCTTCGGCCTCGGAGTATTCGGGTTGATGGCCTATCTCGGCGCGGCGATCTACTTCATCTCACATTCCGATGGATCGTTCTTGGGCGTGATCCTCGGGCTGCTGCAGGCGATCGTCTGGCCGGTCTACCTGGTGTTCCACCTGCTCACCCTGCTGCACGCCTAAGCGTCGTCCCGGCCGAGCGGCTCGGCCTCGACGCTCTCGGTTCGAGTGTGCACCACGAGCGCGATAGCCTGGTCGGCTCGCTCATGCGGACCGGGCGAAGGGCAGATCATGGGCTACATCGATGTCAACAACGTGTCGCTGACGCTGCCTGACGGTCGGCCGCTGCTCGACGAGGTCAGCTTCCGGGTTGGCGAAGGCAGCGTCTCAGCGCTGATCGGGGCGAACGGGGCGGGCAAGTCGACGTTGCTCAAGATCATCCGGGGCGAGGTCAAGGCCGACTCCGGCGCGATCACAGTCGACGGCGGCCTCGGGGTGATGGACCAGTTCGTCGGCCACCTCCGCGACGAGTCGACGGTACGCGACCTGCTCGTCTCGGTCGCACGCCCCGCAGTGCGCGAGGCCATCCGCGCCCTCGATGCCGCAGAAGAGTCGTTGATTGACGAGGACTCGGTCGAGCGGCAGATGGCCTACGCCACCGCGCTCGCCGACTACGGTGACGCGGGCGGCTACGACCAGGAGAACATCTGGGACATCTGCACCGTCGCGGCCCTCGGCATCCCGTTCGAGCGGGCTAAGAACCGAGCCGTCACCAGTCTGAGCGGCGGCGAACAGAAGCGCCTTGCACTCGAGGCACTGCTGCGCGGCCCCGAGCAGGTGCTGCTGCTGGATGAGCCCGACAACTACCTCGACGTGCCGGGCAAGCGCTGGCTGGAGGATTTACTGAACGCAACGGCCAAGACCGTGCTGCTGGTGAGCCACGATCGCGAGCTGCTTGCCCGCGCGGCCGACCGGATTCTCACCCTCGAGCTCGGCGCCGCCGGCAACACCGTGTGGACGCATGGCGGCGGGTTCGGCAGTTACCACGATGCCCGGCGCGATCGCATGAATCGTCTTGACGAACTCAAGCGCAGGTGGGACGAGCAGCACGCCAAGATCAAGCAGCTGGTCGCACTGATGAAGGTCAAGGCGACCGCGAGCGACGAGTTCGCGTCTCGCTATCGAGCTGCCCAGACCCGGCTGCGCAAGTTCGAAGAGGCCGGCCCGCCTCAGCTTCGGCCGCTGGAGCAGAATCTCGCGATGCGCCTCGGCGGGTCGCGAACCGGCCGCCGCGCGCTGGTGGTCGAACAGCTGGAACTGACCGGACTGATGCAGCCCTTCGATCTTGAGGTCTGGTTCGGCGAGCGGATCGCCGTCCTCGGCTCGAACGGATCGGGCAAATCGCACTTCTTGCGGCTGCTGGCCTTGGGCGGCAGCGATCCGGATCCGCGGGCCGGGCACGTGACCACAGTCGGTCAGGGGCTCGAGCCGGTGGCACACACGGGGGTCGCCCGCCTCGGTGCACGGGTGGTGCCCGGCTGGTTCGCTCAGGCCCACGAGCATCCCGAACTCATCGGTCGCACGCTGCTCGAGATCCTGGCGCGGGGCGACGGCGCTGTTGACGGGCGCGGTCGCGACGGTCGTGGGCGCGAGGAGGCAAGCAGAGCTCTCAATCGCTACGGCTTGGTGGATGCGGCCGAGCAGACCTTCGAGTCGCTGAGCGGCGGTCAGCAGGCCAGGCTCCAGATCCTGCTGCTCGAACTCAGCGGAGCCACCATGCTGCTGCTCGACGAGCCGACCGACAACCTCGACCTGGTCTCAGCCGAGGCGCTGCAGGATGCACTCGACCGCTTCGAAGGGACCGTGCTGGCTGTCACGCACGATCGCTGGTTCGCGCGCTCGTTCGACCGCTTCCTGGTGTTCGGGGCTGACGGGCGCGTGTACGAGTCGAGCGAGCCCGTGTGGGACGAGGGCCGCGTGCAGCGGTCGCGCTGACGCGCCAGCCTCGGCAATCCGGGCGAGCCGCGACAAACCGGGCGGCCTCTCTCGCCCGGTTCGTCGTAACTCGCCCATCGGACAGTCGCAGAAGCCGGTGTCGCCATTCCTGCACAGCCGTTTCGCGCTGCAGACATGTCCGAGGTGCATGAGCGCCCGGAACCGGGGCAAGGGCGGGCAGACAAGGATCGGTCGAGTGGACGACTTCCTCGACCGTTTGCAGTTCCTTCGGGACCTGTCAGAGCGGGGCGACATCCGTGAATTGCAGCGGGCAGCTGAGCGCGGTCGTCTGGTCCGAGTGCACCGCGGCGCCTACTACCCCTTCGAACGCTGGGACAAGCTGACCCAAACAGAGCGATACACATACCAAGTTCTCGGCTCCGTCGGAACGAACCGGGTCAATCCGACCATCAGCCATGTTTCGGCGGCGGTCCTTCACGGGGCGCCGATCATCGGACCGATGCCGAATCTGGTGCACATGCTCGCGACGTCCGCAGCTGGCACGCGGACGGAGCATGGATATCGCAAGCACGCGACGGAGTTTCCTGACGAGGAGATCGAGTCCCGTGGCGAACTGAGAATCACCTCCCTGCTTCGGACGCTGGCTGACGTGGCGACGGATTCTCCCTTCCTCACGTCGGTCGGCGTGCTGGATTGGGCTCTCGGGAGCCATGCGGTCACCGCGACCGACGTCCTCGGAATGATCGAGCGCCTTGAGATTCGGCGAGGTCGTCGTCGCGCCGAACGCGCGATTGCTTTCGCCGACGCGCGGTCGGGATCGCCGGGCGAGACCTTGAGCAGAGTTCGCATGTTCGAGGCAGGGCTCCCGGCGCCCGAACTGCAGGTGTCTTTTGCTGATCAAGCGGGCCGAATCGGTGTCGTCGATTTCTGGTGGCCGGACTATCAACTCATCGGTGAGTTTGATGGAGTGAGCAAGTACGTCCGGGATGAGTTCACCGGTGGTCGAGACCCGGCGCAGGTCGTCGTGGCCGAGAAGGTGCGCGAAGATCGGCTGCGAGCGCTGGGTCCGGCCGTTGCGCGGTGGGGGTGGTCCGTCGCGTGGGCCCCGTTCATGTTGCAGGCCCAACTACGCGGCCGCGGGTTGCCATCTAGCCGGCGCCGAATCGTATGACGGGCAAGTTGCGACAAACCGGGCGCCTTCACTCGCCCGTTTTGTCGCAACTCGCCCGGATCCCGAACACTGGCGCGGACGAACACTGGCGCGGACGAGTAGGGGCGGGGCAACGGGCGGGGGCATTCGAGGGGGAGGTGCAGCGTCGCCCGATAGGCTGAGACACCGTGAGCGACATCGAGATCGGCCGGTCCAAGCGGGCGCGACGCGCGTACGCGTTCGACGACATCGCGATCGTGCCGAGCCGCCGCACCCGTGATCCGCAGGACGTTTCGGTGAAGTGGACGATCGACGCGTTCACCTTCGACATGCCGGTGCTCGCTGCCCCGATGGACTCGGTGGTCAGCCCCGCAACGGCCATTCAGATCGGCAGACTCGGCGGCCTCGGCGTGCTCGATCTCGAGGGTCTCTGGACTCGTTACGACGACCCTGAGCCCGTACTGGCTGAGATCCGTGCCCTCAAACCGGATGCGGCAACGGCTCGCATGCAAGCCATCTACGCCGAGCCCATCAAGCCCGAGCTGATCAAGGAGCGGATCGCGCAGATCCGGGCAGCGGGTGTCCCGGTAGCCGGAGCCCTCTCTCCTCAACTCACGCAGGAGCACTCGCGGGCGGTCGTCGACGCCGGAGTCGACCTGTTCGTCATCCGCGGGACGACCGTCAGCGCCGAGCACGTCAGCAAGACGGTCGAGCCGCTCAACTTGAAGAAGTTCATCTACGAACTCGATGTGCCCGTCATCGTCGGGGGAGCGGCGACGTACACCGCCGCGCTCCACCTGATGCGCACCGGTGCGGCCGGCGTGCTGGTCGGCTTCGGCGGCGGGGCTGCGTCGACAACGCGCGCGAGCCTCGGCATCCATGCTCCGATGGCAACGGCCGTCGCCGATGTGGCAGGAGCACGCCGCGACTACCTGGATGAGTCGGGCGGCCGCTATGTGCACGTGATTGCCGACGGCGGGCTGGGCACCAGCGGCGACATGGTGAAGGCGATCTCGGTGGGCGCAGACGCCGTCATGCTCGGCACCGCGCTCGCCCGGGCTGACGAGGCTCCCGGCGGCGGCTGGCACTGGGGCGCAGAGGCGCACCACTCCGAGCTTCCGCGCGGCGGCCGGATGCATGTCGGCACCGTCGCGCCGCTGCAGCAGTTGCTGTTCGGCCCGTCGTCGAACCCCGACGGCCGAGTGAACCTGATCGGCGCGCTGCGCCGGTCGATGGCAACCACCGGCTACTCGGACCTCAAGGAGTTCCAGCGGGTCGAGGTCGTCGTCGCGCCGTACGCGCAGAGCTAGGCAGCCCCCAGCCCACGCGAACGCGCGCCGGTAGAATGGTGTCATGACCGAAGTACGACGCGTAAAGCTCCCTGGCGTCGGCGTGCTGCATACCTTCGTCACGGATGACGGGGGCAAGGTCGGCGTCATCAGTCACCGCTCCGGTCACAGCGACCTCATCACGTTCGCGGATGCCGAAGACGGCACCGCGAAGAAGGTCTCACTCCGTCTCGACGAAGACGAGGCGCACACGCTTGCCGAACTCCTGGGTGGCACCAAGATCACCGAGTCGCTCTCGGGCCTCGACCAGATCCCTGGTTTGTCGATCGACTGGTTCCACGTCGACTACGACGACCACATCGCCGGCCAGGCGATCGGGAACATGACCGACCGGGGTCTGCCCGGCGTGACGGTCGTGGCGATCGTGCGCGGCGAATCCGCGAACCCGGCGCCGGATGTCGATTTCAAGGTCTTCCCTGGCGACACCCTCGTGGTGGCCGGTGCCCCCGAGAAGGTCGCGAAGGCGTTCCTCTTCTACCGCACGGGCGAGTTCAAGGCGAGGGCCGACTCCGTGGACGCGCCGCCCGGAAGGTAGCCCGGTGGGTCACGAACTCCTCGTCCTCGGCGTCCTGTTCGTCATCGCCTACGTGCTCGGGCGTGCTGGAAAGCTCATCGGGCTGCCGGCCATCCCGATCTACATGCTGGTCGGTCTGATCGCGAGCCCGCACTTCCACTTGTTCCCGCTGGACTTCAAGTCGGCCGATGTCGAGTTGATCGCGGTGGTCGGCCTGATCTTCCTGCTGTTCAGCCTCGGCCTCGAGTTCGATCAAGACGAGTTCTTCGGCAACATCCGCTCGCTTCTGCTCAGCGGCGGCACCCGCATCGTCATCAACATGGGTGCCGGGTTCCTGTTCGGCCTGTGGGTCGGCTGGGGCACCCGCGAGGCCCTGATCATTGCCGGGATGACCGCCACCAGTTCCAGTGCGATCGTCACCAAGCTGCTGATCGAGCTGCGGCGCCTGACCAACCGCGAGACGCCGGTCATCCTGGGCATCACGGTGGTCGAAGACGTCTTCATCGCGATCTACCTGGCGATTGTCACCGTCGTCATCGGTGACGAGAAGACCGTGTGGGCGGTCGTGCTGCAGCTCACGATCTCGTTCGCGTTCCTGATCGCGATGTTCGCCCTGGCGCGCTGGGGTGGGCGCGTGGTGTCGCGACTGGTCGGAGCCCGTGACGATGAGCTCTTCACCATCTTGTTCTTCGGCCTGGCCGTCGCCTTCGGCGGCATCGGCGAACTGCTGGGGGTGTCGGATGCCATCGGCGCGTTCCTGATCGGCCTGGTCTTGGGCGCCACCCGCTACAAGGCGCGCATCGAGCAGTTCTCGCTGCCCCTTCGCGACGTCTTCGGCGCCTTCTTCTTCCTGAACTTCGGCCTGGCGCTCGACCCGTCGACCTTCGGCGGCGTGCTGGTCCCGGTGATCGTGGCGATCGTCATGACGCTGGTGCTCAACACCGCTGGCGGACAGTTGATCGCCTGGCTCAACAAGCTCACCCCCGCCGAGGGCTTCAACGTGAGCGCCATGCTGCAGAACCGCGGCGAGTTTGCGCTGATCCTTGCGACCCTGGCCCAGGTCGCGGGCCTGGACTCCCGGCTGACTCCCTTCGCCGGACTGTACGTTCTGATCATGGCGATCGTCGGACCCGTGCTGGCGGTCAACTCGGAGCGGGTCGGCGGCTGGGTGTTCTCGGGGCGCAGGGGTCGACGCAGGGCGGTCGAGACCGTTCCGGTGTCCGAGTTGGCGCGCGATCGGGACTTCGCGTTGGCAGAAGCCGCCATGGCCGGGGTGGGCGACGACGACCTGGCGGCACTGGATGTCGCGGCGTCGGACGGCGTGGCAGCCGAGGCCGTCGACGGCACCGGGACCTTTCTCCAGCGTGGTCACGACGGCGAGTTGCTGCCGGAAGGCGCCGACCCGGATGACGACGCCCACAATGCCGAGGACGCCAATGCCGACGACGCCGAGTCCCGCATCGCCCGTCAGGCCGGCCAACAGAGCGACCACCACGACGCGCCGGATCCGGCCGCCCGCGAACGCGATCCGGAGTACTAGTGAGCACCTCCCTCAGCCCGGGATTCTGGGCCGTCGCGCGGCGCCCGCGCTGGATCGGTGCGCTGCTGCTCGCCCTGGCGATCGCGGCAGGTTTCTCGGCGCTCGGGCAGTGGCAGCTGGCGCGCAGCGTCGCCTCGGCACCCGTCGACCGTGCCGACACCGAGACACCGATTGCGTTGACCTCGTTGGCGGAGCCGGGCAAGGCCGTCACCGATACGCAACTGGGTCGCATGGTGACCGTCGACGGCACGCTGGTCGTCGGCGACTACGTGGTGCTCAGCAATCGCCTCAACGCCGGGACGACCGGCTTCTGGCTGGTCGGGCACGTGAGCACCGACGGGGGCGCTGACCTCGCGGTCGCCCTCGGCTGGGCGCCGACGCGCGCCCAGGCCGTGGCGGCCGAAGGCTCCGCGACGATCGCGAGTCAGCTGATCGGGCGCTACCTGCCGAGCGAACCGCCCGACCAACCCGACGTCGACAAGGGCGTGCAGAGCGCGGCATCCATTCCGGCATTCATCAATCAGTGGTCGCACTTCGGGGGATCGGCGTACGGCGGCTATCTGGTCGCGACCGCGCCGGTCGCGGGGCTCGACGCGATCGACTCGCCCGCCCCGAGCCAGGAGGTGTCACTCAACTGGCTCAACGTTTTTTATGCGGCTGAGTGGGCGATCTTCGCCGGATTCGCGATCTACCTCTGGTACCGGTTGGTGAAGGACGTGGTCGAGATGGAGCGCGAAGACGGCGCCCAGACGGCGACCGTAGAATAGGGTCATGCCCTCCGGTCCCCGTCCCGCGGACGTTCCCCGAGTTCGAAACGTCTTGCGAGTGTTCCGGGTCTCGGCGATCGTGACCGGGGTTTTTCTGCTGTTGCTCTGCGTGATGATGGTGCTGCGCTACGGGCTTCTGGTCGACATCGAGCTGAACGGGCCGTTCGGCTTCTTGGCACTCACTCCTCGCGCGCAGATCACCGGCGTTGATCTCTCCACCGCGATTCTGATCGTGCACGGCTGGCTCTACGTCGTCTACCTGGGATGCGATTTCTTGCTCTGGCGATTCGTGCGGTTCTCGTTCGGCCGATTCCTGTTCTTCGCGCTGGGTGGCATCGTTCCCTTCCTCTCGTTCTACTTCGAGTTCCGCATTCCTGCCTACGTGAATGACAAGGTCGCCCAGGCGGAGTCTCGAGTTGCCGTGGGTGCCGCCGCGTGAGCGCTGGTGCCGACAGCGAGGCGCATCCGGTTCTTGTCGTCGACTTCGGCGCGCAGTACGCCCAGTTGATCGCGCGCCGCGTACGCGAGGCCGGGGTGTACAGCGAGATCGTGCCGCACACCATCACCGCCGCCGAGGTGGCCGCCAAGAACCCCTCGGGGATCGTGCTCAGCGGCGGACCGTCCAGCGTCTACGAGGAGGGCTCGCCCGACCTCGATCCCGGGGTGCTCGAGCTCGGGGTCCCGACCCTCGGGATCTGCTACGGATTCCAGGTGATGGCGCAGCAGCTCGGCGGCGAGGTCGCCCCGACCGGCGTGCGCGAGTACGGGTCGACGGCCGTGCGGCTGACAGCGCAGGGCGGCGGCAGTGCCGGGCAGACACTGCTCGCCGGGCAGCCCGCCGAGCAGACCGCGTGGATGAGTCACGGCGACTCCGTCGTCAAGGCGCCGGAGGGTTTCGAGGTGCTGGCCTCGAGCGACGCGACGCCGGTTGCCGCGTTTGCGAGCGATGCGCGCAAGCTCTACGGGGTGCAGTGGCATCCCGAGGTCAAGCACTCTCAGTTCGGGCAGCGCGTGCTCGAGAACTTCTTGCACGACGCTGCGGGCATCCCGGCCGACTGGAACAGCGGAAGCGTCATCGCCGAACAGGTCGAGAAGATCCGCGCGCAGGTCGGCACCGGCAAGGTGATCTGCGGGCTCTCGGGCGGCGTGGACTCGGCCGTCGCCGCCGCCATCGTGCACAAGGCGGTCGGCGATCAGCTGGTCTGCGTGTTCGTTGACCACGGCCTGCTGCGGGCTGACGAGCGGGTGCAGGTCGAGCAGGATTACGTGGCGGCCACCGGTGTGCGGCTGGTCACGATCGACGCGGCCGAACAGTTTCTCAGCGCGCTCGCCGGCGTCTCAGACCCGGAGCAGAAGCGCAAGATCATCGGGCGCGAGTTCATCCGCACCTTCGAGCAGGCGCAGGCCGACCTGGTCGCCGAGTCGGCGGCAGACGGCGACCCGATCCGGTTTCTGGTGCAGGGCACGCTGTATCCGGATGTCGTCGAGAGCGGCGGCGGCACCGGCACGGCCAACATCAAGAGCCACCACAACGTGGGCGGCCTGCCTGACGACCTGCAGTTCGAGCTGGTCGAGCCGTTGCGCACGCTGTTCAAAGATGAGGTGCGAGCCATCGGGCGCGAGCTCGGCCTGCCAGAGGTCATCGTGGGGCGTCAGCCGTTCCCCGGGCCGGGGCTCGGCATCCGGATCGTGGGGGAGGTCACGTTCGACCGTCTCGAACTGCTGCGCAAAGCGGACGCCATTGCCCGCTTCGAGCTCACCGCAGCCGGTCTCGACGGGGAGATCTGGCAGTGCCCTGTCGTGCTGCTTGCCGACGTGCGCTCGGTCGGAGTGCAGGGAGACGGACGCAGCTACGGCCACCCGATCGTGTTGCGCCCGGTGTCGAGCGAAGACGCCATGACGGCCGACTGGACGCGGCTGCCCTATGAGGTGCTCGCTCGCATCTCGACCCGCATCACCAACGAGGTGGCGGGCGTGAACCGGGTCGTGCTCGACGTGACGTCGAAGCCGCCCGGAACGATCGAGTGGGAATAGCCGCGAAACGAGCTACTGCGCGCCCTGCAACAAGAAGATGGCGACGACGACGAACGGCAGAACGATGACAACGGCCAGGGTCACCGAGATGGCGATGATCGCGCCAACGGGGAACCTGCGGCGCAGTCGACGCCCCGTGTCGGCAACACCGAGCGGGCGCGACGGCCAGGGCAACGGGGGCGGGATGGTCGCCGGCGATGTCGGCGATGGAGCGGCGAACGGCAGCCGGTTCGCGGCGTCATCGGGGATCGGCGACGCGACCGCCTGAGGTGCTACGGCCGCACGCGCGGTAGGCAGCGCGGCGGCGAGCCGGTCGTCTCGCCAGCGGCCCCACTGGCTCAGCTTGTCGAGCAGGGTGCCGACAACCCCGAACAGCCACACCCAGGTCTCGGGCGACTCGGTCGAGAATCCGCCCTGGCGGTAGAGGATCAGCCAGTCGTCGACGATCTCGACGTCGAGCTGAGCCGCATCGTCGACGAACCGGGCCATAACGTCGGGCGTGAACAGGTAAAGCGCGTCCGCCTCGTAGCCGGGCGGGCAGTACAGCGAGAACGAGCTGTCGAAGTCGCCTTCGAGTTGGAGCTTCTGGTGCTTGTCCAGCTTGATCGGCAGGTTGCTGCCGAACAGTCCGTTGTTGCCGACAGCGTCGAGCACGATGTTCGGCAGCGGAACATCCAGCCGGATGGCGACATAGCCCCATCGGTATGTCACGGTTTGGGTGGTCTTGCCGTTGGACGTGGTGACGGTGTAGCTGTAGTCGCCGAACTCGACGAAGCGCGGCGCAGTGCCCCGCAGGGCGTCGACCGTTCGGCGGTTCTGGCCCAGGTCGAAGATCATCCCGGGCAACCCCGGTGCCGAGACCTCAGGCACGTACTCGAGGCCATTGTGCTGGGCGAACCCGGCCATCCGGTACCAGTGCTGCTCCAGCTCAGTCCGTCGCGCGAAGCCGAGCGGAAGGCCGATGCCGAGCCCGAGCCCCACGGCGATCAGTCCCACGATCCCCAGGATCAGCGCCGCAATCGGGAAGATCAGGAGCACGAACAATCCGAACAGCCAGCACAAGCCGCCGCCCACCGACGCAGCGACGATTCCGACGACCGCCTCGCGCGGAAGGCCGTCGGGAATGCCGTGAGACTGCCGGAACACGGGTGCCCATTTCGTGACGACAGCGGGATCGATCGGCTCGGTGAGGGGTCGCGGATCGAAGGCGGGCGGCGCGGTCGGGGTGCTCGTCATCCGTTCAGGATGCCGTAGATCCGGATTCGTCGGTTTCCGAGGGCTCGAGCGGGGTGTGCCCCGGGCCCGCCACCGCGCGCGCGGCCCACGCTGAGGCCACGATCACGGCGAACTCGATGCCGAGGGCGGGCAGCATCCCGCTGTAATCGGGAAACAAGAGGGGCAGGATGACGGCGCCCGCCAGCACGAAAGTGACGGTCGGGTAGCTGCGCGCCGGCCGATGCCGCACCAGGAGCCACGCGATGTACGGCAGCACCAGCACGCCGATGAAGCGCGGGCCGGTGAGCAGCGCCAGCGCCGCGGGGGTCGAGATGGCGACGGCCACAACGCGACGCCAGCCATCGGACGGCATCACGGACCAACCCGCGACATGCGCGAGCACCCCGGCCAGCAGGAGCGGCGGAAAGAAGTCGTCCCAGCCAGCGATCGCGACGGCGCCCGCGACGATCAGGATGCCGCCCCCGACCGTGCGCGCCCGCGACGTTCCCCAGCGCAGCGGCAGGGTGGTCGTGCTCACGAGTGCTCCAGAACTCAGGCGTTGAGAACGAGGTAACTGATGCCGAGCACCAGCAGAGCGGCGAGCGACAGGTAGCCGAGCACGACCGCCACCCAGGCGATCGCCGTGCCACGTTCACCGCTGCGGCTGATCTGGTTGAGGGCGAGATGCCCGAAGAGCGCGGCCAACGGGCTTACCAGGCAGCCGAGAATCAGTGCGAGCACGGCGAGAACGTTCACCCGCGGCATCAGTTCTGCCGCCGGGCGGATCGCCGCGGGGGTGGGTTCGGGATCGTCCGCCGGAATGTCTTCGGCGCGCAGGGGGCTGGTGTCTTCAGGCGCGGCGTCGGCATCCGGCACGGTGGCGACCGGAGCGGTCGCCACATCGCCGACGCCCGTCGGAGTGCCGCAATAGATGCAGAATTTCCACTCCGGCTGCAGCGCGCGGGTGCAGTTCGCGCAGACGGCCATGGTTCCGCCAGATTATCGTGAGCGCATGAGAGCCTTGCACCCCCCGTTCGTGATCGGGCACCGGGGGGCACCCGGGTACCGTCCTGAGCACACCAAGGCGTCGTTCGAGCTGGCCTTCGCCCTGGGGGCGGATGCGGTGGAGCCCGACCTGGTGTCCACGCGCGATGGCGTGCTCGTGGTGCGGCACGAGAACGAGATCTCGGGGACGACCGATGTGGCGCAGCATCCTGAATTTGCCGATCGCCGCACGACCAAGGTGATCGACAGCGTCTCGCTGACCGGGTGGTTCACAGAGGACTTCACCTGGAAAGAACTCGCGACCCTGCGCGCGATCGAGCGACTGCCCAAGATCCGGCCGCACAACGCCACCTTCGACGGCACCCAGCCGATGCTGCGCCTGAGCGATCTTCTGTCGATCATCGACGAGGCGAGCGACCGGCTACGGCGCCCGCTGCGGATGGTCAGCGAGATCAAGCACGCGGCGTACTTCGCCTCGATCGGGATGCCGCTTGACGAACTAGTCGCAGACCAGTTGAAGCCGTGGGGATCGCGCGACCGGTTGACGGTCGAATGCTTCGAGCAAACCGTGCTCGACCAGGTTCGCGCCCGCGGCGTCGATGCCTCGTATGTGTACCTGCTGGAGTCGGCGGGGGCGGCGGCCGACCTCGTAGCCCGCGACGGCTCGGCTGCCACGAGCTATGCCGAGCAGTTGACGGATGCCGGGCTCGCCCGCCTGGCCCGCGATGTCGACGGAATCAGCGTTGACAAGGCCCTGCTGCTCGAACCTGGCGCAGGCACGGGATCGGTGGTTGCCACTGACCTGGTCGCCCGGGCGCACGAGCACGGCCTGTCGGTGTTCACCTGGACCCTCCGCCCCGAGAATCGCTTTCTCGCGCCCGGTCACCGGCTCGGAGCCGGGCCCGCAGACTGGGGTGACTGGCGCCGCGAGTACGCGCTCATCCTGAGCACCGGGATCGACGGGATCTTCGCCGACCACCCCGACCTCGCGGTGGCCGCTCGCGACGGGCTCAACTGAACCAGCGTCACAGGCCGCCGGTAGAATCGGGGGATCATGACCTTCGTTCTGGACGGCTTCGACGCGGATCCGGGGTCAGCTGACGCGTCGGCATCCGGAGGTCGTCCTCAGCCCGACGATGCGCTCCTCGAGGGCCTGAACCCGCAGCAGCGCGAGGCGGTGCTCTACCGCGGTCCGAGCCTGCTGATCGTCGCCGGCGCCGGGTCAGGAAAGACCAGCGTGTTGACCCGTCGCATCGCCGGCCTGATCCAGACGCGCGAGGCGTGGCCGAGTCAGATTCTCGCCATCACGTTCACCAACAAGGCGGCGGCCGAGATGCGCGAGCGCGTGCAGGCGTTGGTGGGCGGTGCGGCCGAGGGCATGTGGATCTCGACCTTCCACTCCGCGTGCGTGCGCATTCTGCGGCGGCAGGCGACCGTGATGGGCATGACGCAGGCCTTCACCATCTACGACTCGGCCGACAGCAAGGCGCTGATCAAACGCATCCTGAAAGAGTTGGATGCCGACACCCTCGGCTTCACCCCCGGCAATGTCAGCGCGCGCATCTCGAAGCTGAAGAACGAGCTCACCGACGCCGAAACCTTCTCGCGCAACGTCAACTCGGAAGACCCGAATGATGTCGCGTTCCTCGAGATCTTCCGCCGCTACACCGCCGGCCTGCGTCGGGCTAACGCGCTCGACTTCGACGACCTGATCGCCGAGACCGTGCACCTGTTTCGGGCGTTCCCCGAGGTTGCCGCGCTCTACCAGCGGCGCTTTCGGCACGTGCTGGTCGACGAGTACCAAGACACCAACCACGCCCAATACGCGCTGATCCGCGAGCTGGTGCGTCCGATCAAGCCGCAGCATGTGCCAGAAGACACCCGCATGCGAGTGGATGCCGACGGCGGTATCCCCGCTGCCTCGCTGACCGTTGTGGGCGACTCCGACCAGTCGATCTACGCGTTCCGCGGGGCCGACATCCGCAACATCGTGGAGTTCGAACGCGACTTTCCGAACTCGACCACGATCTTGCTCGAGCAGAACTACCGTTCGACCCAGAACATCCTCGACGCTGCCAACTCGGTGATCGCCAACAACTTCGACCGCAAGGCCAAGAACCTGTTCACCACAGTGGGCTCGGGCGACAAGATCGTCGGCTACACCGGGTACACCGGCCACGACGAGGCGCAGTTCGTCGCCGACGAGATCACCACCCTGCACGAGGGCGGCGAGCGCTACAGCGACGTTGCGGTGTTCTACCGCACCAATTCGCAAACGCGTGCGCTCGAAGAGATCTTCATCCGCTCGGCCATCCCATACCGGGTGCTGGGCGGCACGAAGTTCTACGAGCGCGCCGAAATTAAGGATGCGATGGCCTACCTGATCCAGGTGGCCAATCCGGCAGACGACCTCGCCTTGCGCCGCATCATGAACGTGCCCAGGCGCGGCATCGGGCCGGCCACCGAGGCGGTGCTGCAGGCCCATGCAGACCGGGTCGGGGTGCTGCTGCGCGACGCGCTCCCGGATGCCGGCCAGCTCGGCCTCGGCCCCAAGGTCACCACCGCGATCCTCGACTTCGCCGCACTCATGGACGAGGCAACCGAGACGGCGGCGACCGCCAAGCCCGCCGACATCCTGACCACGATCTTGAATCGCACCGGCTACGTCGACGCGCTGCGCGCCACCCGCGATCCGCAAGACGAGGCGCGTATCGAGAACGTCGAAGAGCTCGTCGCGGTGACCAAGGAGTTCGCGCGTAACAACCCGGAAGGCACCCTGGTCGACTTTCTCACCGAGGTGTCGCTGGTGGCGGCGGCCGACGAGTTGGATGACTCGAGCGGCACGGTCTCGCTGATGACCTTGCACACCGCGAAGGGCCTCGAGTACGAGTCGGTGTTCCTCACCGGAATCGAAGAGGGACTGATGCCGCACCAGATGTCGACCGGCGAACCGGGCGGCCTCGCTGAAGAGCGTCGCCTGTTCTACGTGGGCATCACGCGTGCGAAGAAGCGGCTGTACCTGTCGCTGGCGATGACCCGCTCCAGCTTCGGCGACACCAGCGTCGCGATGCCCAGTCGCTATCTGCAAGAGATTCCCGCCGAGCTGATCGAGTGGCGGCAGAGCCCCGGCATGGCGAACTCGCGGGGCGGCAACCGATCGCGGGCGTTGAACGGGCGCCCCTCGTACGGCAGCTCCACCGCCGGGTCGGAGCGGTTCGGCGGCTCGCTGCCTCCGGCTCCGCCGCGGGTGAAGACCGAATGGACGTCACCCGTCACCAACAAGGTGCGCGACAACGGCGACCTGACTCTGGCGGTGGGGGACCGCATCCGGCATGCCGATTTCGGCGAGGGCCGGGTCAGCGCCGTCACCGGCGAGGGCACCAAGAGCATTGCCGAGGTGCAGTTCGAGCAGGCCGGGCGCAAGCGTCTGCTGGTCAAGATCGCGCCGATCGAGAAGCTGTGAGCGACGACATGGTCCCGGGCGACACGGTCGCGGATCTCGTTGCCGCGTTCGGTGGAAAGGCCGAAGAAGGTGGCTGGTTCTTCCCGATCTCGGATGGTACGTACCGGCTCGACCACTCCCCGGACGGCCCCTGGGTGGTCGGCTTCATCGAGCGGAACCAGTACCGCCGCCGGGTCGAGCTGGCGAACGAGAGGATGGCAGTGCGCTACCTTCTGGCGATGCTGCGCCCGTCCGATGCCAACAATCCACCTCTGGCGCCGCGTAACGATTTCTCCCGCGAGGATCGCTAGTCGCTGCAGCCGGGCTGGTACCGGGCATTCCGACCTGAGTCGCGCAGCGAACACATTGCTCCACACAGCACGATGCCCCGACCAGATTGATCGGGGCATCGTGCGCAGTGGACGTGCTTAGTCCGAGATCTTGACCTTGAACGTGCCGGCGGGGATCGATCCGCCGCCCGACGTCGTCGCCGCGCCGTGCCGTGTCGCGAAGTACAGCGGCCCCTTGGGGTCGCCGACGATGAACACGACCCATGACGAAACGCCGGTGGTCGCGGTGTCGACCTCGGCGTTCTTGTTCGCGACCCAGAACGGCGGATAGCCGGCGGCCGTCATCGGGGCCTCGAGGCTGTCCAGGTCGAACGGGTTGTACAGAGTTCCGGCGCCGTTGAACAGCAGCGCGGCGGAGTCGCTCCAGCCGGCGTAGTACTTGCTGCCTGCCGTGGCCGTGATCTGCACGAGGATCACCTCGCCGTCCAGCGAGATGCTGGCCGGCTTCGGGAAGT